>DDHB01000013.1 GCA_002337925.1 Sporomusaceae bacterium UBA1887 | reverse complement strand
GATACGCTGGATGCCTCAGCGAGTAAAGGCGCCGTCAAGCTGGATCTGAGTAAAGCGGGTAATAAATTTACGAATATTGAGAACCTAACAGGCGGTTCCGGCAATGATACGCTAGTTGGTGATAGCCAAGCTAATGTTTTAATCGGTGGAGCAGGCAACGATATACTGAATGGCGGAGCGGGCAATGACATTTTGAGCGGCGGAAGCGGAGCGGATACTTATATTTTTGCACCAGGCTCTGGTGCTGACACGATTACCAAGGATATAGATAATAAGCTTGATACCCTTGATATAAGTGCATATCAGGAGCCGCAGCTTGATTTTTCAGTACAGGGGAGGAATCTTATTATTCAGCTTAGTGATACCGATAATATAACGTTGGAAGGCTATTTTGATGTGAACTCTTCCAACGTTGGTCAATTAAAGGCAAAAATTAATGGTAAGGCAGCAACTGTAGGTTTCCAGGCAGGAAACAATGATAATAATCAAATTACCGGTGGGGTTGGAGCAGATTATATTAATGGACTCGCTGGCGATGATACGATTTATGGTATGGCGGGGAATGACTGGCTAAGCGGTGGAGAAGGAAATGACACTATTTATGGTGGAGATGGCAATGATACTATTTGGGATAATGCTGGCAGCAATAAAATGTATGGTGGAAAAGGAAATGACATCATAACTGCCGATAATGGTATTGCTGACAATGAACTGTATGGAGAGGATGGCAATGATACGCTGGAAGCGTGGGCAACTGGCAATACCATCCTGGATGGCGGAGCAGGAAACGATATTTTGTATTTAAATGGCAGCGGGAAGATGATTGGCGGTGCCGGTAACGATACTTATATTATCGGCGGCATATGGAATGAAGCCAGTGCTAAAGGCAATATTGTTATCGATAATTCTGTTGCTGCAGGTGACAATGGCAAAGATACATTAAAATTTGTTGATGATCTATTAGATCCTGAGAGAAGCATGGAAAGTCGATTTAAAGCAAAAAAAAGTGACTTCACTTATACAATGAACGATAACGACTTAGTGATGACTTTGAAAAGCGATAACAGTACGGTGACGATTAAAAATTGGACGACAAATCAAATTGAAACGATGGTTTTTGCTGATGGGACAGTGACCGGGAAACAGTTGGAGGCAGAGTATTTTCCGCAAACGCCAGTCACGCCACCTAGCGGTAATACGATTACCTACGATATAGGAAAAACAACGAATCTTGTGATCCCATCCGATACGAGTAACAATAAAAAGACCTTAGAATTGGTAGCAAATGGTCAAAATGATTGGTTGTGGATAAAAAATGCGGATTTTGAAGCAATTACTATTAAAGATGCTCAACAGCAGCCTAGAGATTTGCGTCTGCAGTTTGACAGTAACCATAGTATCACTCTAGAGAATTATTTTAGCAGTGATGCCCGCAATCGCATCAGCAATATTTCCTTCTCACTGCCGATGCTAAACTTAAAAGTATCTTATGCCTTACAATTCGGGCAAGGTACAGATGGCAATGAGATTATCATTTGTAAAAATGATGGTATTTTAGTGGATGGTAAAAACGGAAATGATGTCATTTTTGGATCGGAAAGAGATGATAAAATCAGAGGCGGAGCCGGTAATGATATTCTCTTTGGAAATGAAGGTACGGACATTCTTGAAGGCGGCGGTGGCAATGATGTTTTATATAACAGTACGGGAAATGATCGCTTAGCTGGTGGTAGTGGTAATGATGCATATATGATTGAGTTAGGTGATGGTTATAACTGGGGCGATATAGGATTCTTTGGTCATAATACTATCGTCAGCGATTCGACGAACTCGGAAGATACAGTTAAGATAACTCTTGATTCGACTTGGCGCTATATTCAAGACGTGTATGGTGGAACTTATAAAGAAATTGAGGGCATTGAGCGTATTGACGTTAGAAATGTAAATGGTAATTTAGTTTTATCAGTCAAAGCAGAAGATGGTATGCAACCAGATAACAGCCTTACCTTCTTAACTATTGAGGATTGGGGAAGAGGAGCTGGCTATCAACCAGGTTTTAATATTAATGGGAAAAGTTATAAATATGAAGGTAACGCATTTCGGCCGATAGATGATACTTCACTGCCAGTTACCACAAAAACGACTAACCCAACGGCTGCGAAGGACATATATGAATATACAGTTGGCCAAGGCTCTATGACAGTGTTGAAACATGCTGGGAACAATCAAGATACCCTGAAACTAACCGTTGATCCACTGCAATTATTGACCATGTCTGATTTAGTGCCCCAAGATACACAAGTTGGTCAGGATTTAGTATTATCGCTAAATGATAACAATAGACTCGTATTGCAAGGGTGGTTTGAAGATCCTAAGTACCGGGTTCAAAATCTCGAATTAGCGGTGGCTGGCAGCAACGCCCTTGGAATCGATCTGAAGCTAAAGTTTTCACTTTTGACAGATGATCCTGGTCACTTAGATATAATGGGCACTGAAGCTAGCGAATTTATTATAGCTGGTGCAGGGAACAATGTTCTTAGTGGAAATGGCGGCAGTGATATTATAAGTGGCGGCGGTGGTGATGACATTATTTACGGTGGTGACGGTGATGATATTCTTTTCGGCGCCAGCGGCGATGATCAATTGTATGGCGGTGCAGGATATGATTTGCTAATCGGCGGTCAGGGGCGGAATACATTAACTGGCGGTGCCGGAAGTGACGTATATATGATTGCTAGAGACGAGGATTTCTGGTCTGGTGACATAATCAATGGACGTGACCAATCGAACCTAACTACTATCACAGCGGATAGTGACAATAAAAATGATAAGATTTTTCTCGATAAATCTATAAACAAAGACGAGTTAATATTGACAATGAAAGGTGCAGATTTATTGATTTCTAAACACAATGCAGATTACTATTATGACTATCGGACTGATTCGTCCAAATTTGGCTGGGAAACGGATATTCTTATTATAAAAGATGCTAAATTAGGAATTCCAACTTTCAAATTTATGAATGATAATTCTACCTGCACGATTGATCTTACTAATGGACTCAAGTGGAAATAGAAGGGTGATAGGTAGAACGATTGCACTCTTATTTGTCCAAATAATTATAGTAGTATCAATGTGTTATGCCAGCAATACAGTGGTGGTTGAACAGCGATTGTGGTTTGCTGATATCTCGGCAAGTGGGCGATATGTTTCGCCCACTTTTACTGGAAATGTTGATTTGAAAAAGGATCTGGGGTTTAGTGGTACCAATCTTCCGCAAACCAGGCTTATCTGGGATATCGGTAAGCATCAAAGTATTCGTGTGGACTATTTTCATGGTCAATTTAATGGCGCAGCCGATAGAACTGAACGACGCGAGTTTTTCGGTGGCCTTATTTCGAGGGAAATTAGACATCATGTTGATGAAAGATTAGGGATAACGTTTTGGAAAATCGGTTGGATTAATTATGGTAAAAGTCACCTTGATGATAAAATTCGACTAGGTTTTTTATTTGATGTAAAAAGTGTTAGGTTGAATGGAGGAGTACGCTTGCGTTCGGAAATGGACGGATTTGTACCCGTTACATTAAAGAGGCAGTCTTCCTGGGGGTTAACAGATCCGACTATTGGTTTTGTAATTAAAGGTCGTCCCAATAACAGGCTGCAGTATTTCGTTGAATGTGCTGGTCTTACCAATGGTAAAAGCGGCTTTTTATTCACCGACTATGAGGCTAGTCTGCAGTGGGTTCTTGATCCACAAAAAGATATTAGAATGGTGGCAGGTTATCATGCTATCGACTATACCAATTACCGTAAAACAGACAAGTCTATATTGAATGACGTAAAATTAGCTGGTTTTTTCTATGGATTGCAGAAGCAATTTTAATCTATATACTACCCTGATCAAAGGGATTTCGAAGCTGTTAGGCATCGAAACCCCTTTGCTTTTTTGGTGAATTTTAGATCAGTAGTATTTAGATATCTGCAAAAGGTGATAATCAGCCTATGTCGAAATTAGTGGAAGTATAATTTCAAAGATTCTTCAAAGGTAAGGATTGTGATCTATGGGACTACTGGAAGAGGAAAGAACTGCTTCGTTAGATAAATCCTCCATATGCTTACTAGCGATAGCTAGTTCATTGGGAATATTGGTCAAAAAAGGTCAGTTAGAGCAAGCTGTTACATGGAATACAGGTGAAGTACCCACATCCCGACAGATCATAAGCGCTATAAAAGCTATAGGCTTAAAAGCTAAAATACGAACTATTCCACCACAACAACTACATAAACAGCCAATTCCTGCAATTGCAATTATGAAAAATGGCGATTATGTTGCAACAGGACAATGTAATGGAAATTCAATTATTGTGTTAGATCACGAAACCCAGAAGCCCAGTAATATTCCAATTGATGCCTTTTTTCAAACGTGGAGTGGACAATTAATTCTTATAAAAAAGCAGATAACTTGGCAAGAAGTAAAAAAACGATTTAATATTGACTGGTTTATGCCAGCGGTTATCTTATACAAAAAGCTTTTTGCAGAAACTTTGGTTGCAGCATTTTTTTTGCAGTTATTTGGCCTAATTACACCACTGTTTACTCAAGTTGTTGTGGATAAGGTATTACCTTACCATGGTACATCTACGCTGGATGTACTGGTGATCGCTTTACTAGTGGCTGGTATCTTTCAAGCTACACTTAATATTTTGCGTACCTATGTATTTACTCATACGACAAATAAAATAGATGTTATTTTAGGCGCTAGGCTTTTTCGTCATATCGCGGCAATACCCTTGCGCTATTTTGAATTGAGGCGAGTTGGCGATACTCTCATGCGCATATCGGCACTAAATTCAATTAGAGAATTTATGACGGGCACAGCCCTTACGGCGCTGATGGATACTTTTTTTTCGGTGATTTTCATTGCAGTTATGTTTTACTACAGTTCATTTTTGACTTGGATTGCCCTGGCGTCGATGCCTCTGCTTGTTATCCAAAACATATTTGCTACTCCGATATATCAAAAACGGTTAGAAGCTGTATGGGCTTCGGGAGCTGAAAATAATGCATTTTTGGTAGAAACGGTGACAGGAATACATACAATAAAATCTTTGGCTGTTGAACCTCAGTTTAATCATCGCTGGGAGCAGCTATTAGCACGTTATGTTAAAACAACTTTTGACAGCGCGGTATTTAATATTCTATTAAGTAATAGCACTGCTCTCATTCAACGCTTATCAGGGTTGGCCTTGCTGTGGTTTGGCGGGCGTATGGTAATTGAAGGTCAAATGACTATCGGTCAATTAATTGCATTCCAAATGCTTGCAGGTCAGGCCGGAGAGCCTCTACAGAGATTAATAGGTATGTGGCAGCAATTTCAGCAAGCGGCGTTATCAGCCGAAAGACTGGGTGATATTATCACGACTCAGCCAGAAAAATCTATTGCGAATGGGATTCAAAACAGTGGTAAATCGCTAGCGGGGGCTATTACTTTTGAGCAGGTAGCATTTCGCTATTTATTTGATGGGCCACTGGTATTGCAACACATCAATTTACATGTCAGAGCAGGTATGAAGATTGGTATTGTCGGGCGATCGGGATCGGGTAAGAGCACATTGACTAAGTTGGTTCAACGACTATATCTGCCGGAAAGTGGCCGTATTATGATTGATGGAATAGATATAGCGGATATGGCCCCATCGTGGTTGCGGCGCCAAATTGGGGTTGTGCTGCAGGAAAACTTCTTGTTTAATGGCAGTGTACGGGATAATATTGCTACAGCCCGGCCAGGGGCGTCTATGGAGGAGGTCATTCAGGCATCCCATATTGCCGGAGCTCATGAATTTATTCTGGAGCTTCCAGAGGGCTATGATACGAGAGTTGGTGAACGCGGCATGGCTTTATCTGGCGGGCAGCGGCAACGGATTGCTATTGCCAGAGCTATACTTTCTAATCCCCGCATTCTGATTTTTGATGAAGCTACGAGTGCCCTTGATTATCAATCAGAAAATATTATTATGAAGAATATGGATAGGATTACTGCAGGGCGTTCGACACTTATTATCGCTCACCGATTGTCTACTGTACGACGCTGCGACCTAATTCTGGTGCTCGATCGCGGGCTTGTTGTTGAGCAGGGAACACATGATGAACTGCTGGCGAGCAAAAAAATGTATTATAATTTATATACACTGCAGCAAGAGGTATGAGTATGTTAAAAAAGATTAGAACTTATTTTGATATGAATGCCAAGGGGCGCTTGTCAGTCAGTGAAAAAGATTTCTTGCCTGCGGTGCTGGAAGTAGTGGAAAAACCGCCCTCACCAGCCGGACGTATTGTCATGTGGACGATGTTTGCTTTGACTATTTTAATCATCTTATGGTCTCTTTTAGGTCATGTGGATGAGGTGGCAGTTGCTCCGGGGAAATTAATTCCGGTGGGAAATGTTAAGATAGTGCAGGTTGAGGATAAAGGGATTATCAAGGCCATTCACGTAAAGGATGGAGATAAGGTAACTCAGGGGCAGCTGCTATTAGAGCTAGACACTACTATTTCTGCAGCCGATTTGGCTAGCATTAAAAAACTTCTTGCCTATTATAACCTGGAAATAGAGCGGCTGCAGGCTGAAAAGCTCGGTATGCCTTTTTCGCCTCAAATGACAAGTGAGATTGATCGTAAAGATGTTCAGCTTCAATTAAATATTTATCAGAGCCGGCTAAATGAGTTTCGGGCTAAAGTAGCAGCTGCTGAGGCCAGTGTGCAGCAGAATCAAGTCAGCCTCGACGTTTCCCGAATCAACCAGGATAAGCTTCAAGCCTTGTATGACATTGCAAAAGATAGAGAAGAACGGATTGATAAGCTAGTGAAAGAAAATGCTGTGGCAGAGTTCGTTTTACTTGACTATCGCTCTAAGAGATTAGAGCTACAGCAAAGTCTAGCATCACAAACCGCTGATATTGCTCGCTTGCAATCGGCAATAGTTCAAAGTAGGGAGACATTAGTCGGAATTGTTGCCGAACGAGACAGAGAGATTGATACCAAACTTGTAGAAAATCAAAAACAAGTTGCAGCCTACAGCGAGGAATTAAAAAAAGCAGCAGAAAAAGAGCGTCTATCAAATATTACTGCACCAGTAGATGGCCGGATAACTCAGTTGGCCTTTCACACTATAGGTGGAGTGGTTACGGAAGCCCAAGCGCTCATGATTATTGTTCCTGAAGAAGTTGATTTGGCGGTTGAGTCATGGGTTGCCAACAAGGACATAGGCTTTGTTCATGAGGGCCAGCAAGCAGAAGTGAAAATTGAGACCTTTAGTTTTCAGAAGTATGGTACTGTTGAAGCTGTAGTGTCTGAGGTTAGCCCTGATGCGATAGAAGACAAGGAAAAAGGCAGGGTTTACCGTGTCATGCTCAAATTAAATAAGAATCAAATGTTAGTGGGCGACAAACAAGTGTTTTTTGGACCTGGCATGACTGCTAGTGCGGAAATAAAGATACGGCAAAAACGCATTATTGAATTCTTCCTTGATCCGTTTCGAAAATACCAGAGTGAGGCATTGAGGGAGAGATAATAATGAGTGTACAGGAGCTTGGTGAAGCAATTCCTCAAGAGCCACGGCGGGTAGACACTGCTCTTTCCTGCCTGGTAACGGTGGCTAAAATGTTGGGGATTCCTGCAGATGCCATACAAATGCGACGTGCCTATGTAGTGGGGTCTGGTAACATGGATGACACAACCTTTATTCGGGCTGCAAAAGGCTTGGGTATGAAAGCGCGAGTAATTACTGCAGAACCAGAAAAATTCTCTCAGCTGCCGCTACCGGCAGTGGTCATTTTGAAAAATGGCAATTATGTCGTCGTGGCCCGGGGTGAAGGCGACCGGGTTATCATGATCGATCCTTATAAACCTCAGCCGTTTAGTATTCCTTTAGCTAACTTATTTAGCGCCTGGAGTCAGCAGGTTATATTAATAACTAAGCGTGCCGCACTGAGAGAAACAGTAAAACAATTCAATATCAGCTGGTTTATACCCATTGTTTTACGTTATAAGTGGATTCTTGGGGAAGTATTGTTAGTTTCATTTGTTTTACAGTTGTTTGGACTAGTAACCCCCCTGTTTACACAAGCTATTATTGATAAAGTACTGGTGCACCGCAGTCTAAATACGTTAGATGTATTGGTGCTGGGGATGGTTGTAGTGTCCATTTTTCAAGTATGGATGACTGCAGTGCGCAGCTATTTATTTACTAATACTAGTAATAAAGTAGATGTGATTCTAAGTTCTAAGCTTTTTCGCCATATTACTGCTCTACCTATTAAGTATTTTGAAAGCTGGCAGGTTGGTGATGTCGTTTCACGGGTGAGGGAATTAGAAAATGTACGTCAATTTATTACCGGATCGTCGTTGACAATTGTACTGGATATCGTGTTTGCAGTAGTGTATATTGCCGTTATGTTTGTATACAGCAGCTCATTGAGCTTAGTCGCACTGCTGGCATTGCCGCTGTATATTTTGTTGAGTATTGTTGTGACACCAATTTATAAGCGTTCCTTAAACGATAAGTTTACTGCTGGCACAGAAAACCAAGCCTTTCTTATCGAGGCAATCACTGGGATTCAAACTGTTAAATCATTAGCCATTGAACCTCATTTCATTCAAAAGTGGGAACAACTGTTAGCTCGTTATGCAAAAGCGGCTTTTGCCACAGCTAATTTAGCTAATATCGCTAGTAATATGGGGTCTTTGATTCAACAATTTTTTATTTTATCGGTATTGTGGATTGGTGCCCATGCGGTAATGGATAACAAGATGACGGTAGGAGAGCTGGTGGCTTTCCAAATGCTGGCTGGTCAGGTTATTGCGCCAGTGCTTAGGCTAGTGAATATGTGGCAATACTTCCAACAAACCCGTGTAGCAGTCGAGCGGTTAGGGGATATATTAAATGAAAATAGCGAGCCTACCTTTAACCCGAATCGTACGACCTTACCCTATATTCGTGGAGAAATCATTCTTGATAGAGTGACTTTTCGCTATCGCAGTGATACCAGTGAAGCTCTCCGACAGGTCAGTTTACACATTAAGCCTGGCATGCGGGTGGGCGTTGTCGGTCGGTCTGGTTCAGGGAAAAGTACTTTAACTAAGCTTATTCAGCGTTTGTATGTACCCGAATCAGGCCGGGTCTTGATTGATGGTGTAGATCTGGTTCAAGTGGAACCAGCTTGGCTGCGGCGTCAAATCGGTGTTGTTCTGCAGGAAAATTACCTGTTTAATGGTTCTATTGCTCAAAATATTATGACCGCCCGTCCAGAGTCAACACAAGAAGAAGTACAGCGAATAGCCCACATGGCCGGAGCTCACGAGTTTATACAAGAACAGCCAAAAGGATATGATACAAATGTAGGAGAACGAGGTGCAGCGTTGTCCGGTGGACAGCGGCAGCGTGTCGCCATCGCTAGGGCATTGCTGCCTGATCCTAGTGTATTAATTTTTGATGAAGCCACGAGCGCCTTAGATTATGAGTCAGAGCGCATTATCATGAATAATCTTGATGATATGGCTAAAGGGCGAACTATGATCATGATTGCTCATCGATTATCTACAGTTCGAAAATGTGATATGATTGTTGTCATGGAGCAAGGTAGTATTGTAGAAATCGGTGCCCACGAGGTATTGCTAAGTCAGCATGGTTATTATTACAACCTATATCGTCAGCAGCAGGAGATATAAAATTGATTTGAAGTTTGGTATTGAGTTGTAACAAATGCCGCTATCCTGTTTTATAGGATAGCGGCTTTTTTTATAACTCTCAAAGGATGAATTGTTCGAATGCAAACTTCATTTTCGATTGTATTTTGTATACAATCGAAAATGAAGTTGCCAAAATTGGAAAAATATCTTATAGTTAAAGCATGAGTAATTTTTTGACTAATCAAATAAAAACCTCCTATCGTACATTGCCTGGTGTGATTACGAATATTCTGCGTGAGTCTATTCTCGCAGGAGAACTCAGTGGAGGGGTCCAACTGAAGCAGGAAGAGTTAGCTACAAAATTTGGCGTCAGCATGAGTGCTTTGCGGGAAGCTTTGAAAAGTTTGGAGGCAGAGGGGCTGGTGCGTTTTTACCCCAATCGCGGGGCGGTGGTTACCGAGTTATCTGCAGTTGAAGCGCAGGAGATATTTGATATCCGGCTTTTTCTGGAATTGGGTGCCCTGGAATTAGCTATTCCAAACCTGACTAAAACGGTTTTGGCTGAAGCAGATGCCATTTTAAAGAGAGCAGATGAAGAAATCAACAGCAATCGATCGAGTGAATTAAACTGGCAGTTTCACGAAATTTTATATCGGTCTGCAAACCGGCCGAAATTACTTTCGCTGATTCAAAACTTGCATAACAATGTAGAACGGTATATGCGATTATACTTAACAACACTGCATTATCAGACGAAATCGCAGGAAGAACACTATGCATTGCTTGATGCCTGTACCAGGGGGAATATCAAAGGGGCTCAGAAGGTATTGCGCAAACATATGGCTGATGCCAGCAGTAATTTGACCGAATATTTAAGTTAAATGGGGCATTATAAAAAATATGCCAAGGCAAAACAAAATTGTGTTAGCTTTGGCTAATGTATATTTTCGAAAATCGAAATTAGAAAATGATACTATCCTATAGGGTCTGTATCGGCAATTTGAGGAGGGGTCATGATGTCCACTACACGTATTGAAGAGTTCAGACAGTCGTATTTAGATGCAAAACCGTCCATTAGTGTTCATCGGGCGTTAGCTTTCACGCTGTCACATCAAAACACGGAAGGGGAAGCTGTTATTGTCCGCCGGGCTAAAGCGTTTCTGGCTGTGTGCAAGAATATTCCCGTTACTGTATTTCCAGGAGAGCTTATTGTTGGAGCGCTTGGGGAGTTTCTGAAGACAGGTGTTATTTGTCCTGAATATTCTTGGAAATGGGTAGAGGAGGAAATGAATTCCTTCGAAAGCCGGGAACAAGATCCTTACTGCATTAACGAAGAGACCAAACAAATATTGCGTGAAAAGATTTTTCCGTATTGGCGTGGCAAGTCGCTTGAAGAAAACTTCTTATCACGTATTAATCAGGAAACCGCTAAAATTCTGATTGATACCGGAATTATTGACAATGATTCTAAGTGGAGAAATGCAGTCGGAGAAATTACGGCTGATTATCAGGATATTATTTTTAAAAAGGGTTTTGGCGGACTAAAACAAGAAGCTCTTGCCAAGTTGCAGAGCTTAGAGCCTACTTCCGCTGAAGCTTTGGAGAAAATCGATTTTTACAATGCAGCTGTCCTGGTATGTGAGGGAATTATTACTCTTGCCGGACGGTATGCTGATAAGGCTGCGGAGCTGGCTCAGACTGAAACAAATGTGCAGCGGAAAAAAGAATTGCTGGCAATTGCTGAAGTTTGCCGCAAGGTGCCGGAGCATCCTCCGGAAAACTTTCATGAAGCAATACAAACTGTGTGGTTTACTCAGCTTGGCTCAATTCTGTCGGAAAATTCACTGGCATTGAATTTGGGCAGGTTTGACCAATACATGTATCCTTATTATGCCGGAGATGTGGAAAAGGGTGCTATTACGCCTGAGGCTGCCCAGGAATTGATCGAAGCGCTTTGGATTAAGCTCTCTGAATGGGTATGGGCTATTTCCAGCAATACGGCCAAGTTTTTTGCCGGGTATAATTCATTTCAGAATTTGACTGTCGGCGGCAGAACAAGAAGCGGCCGGGATGCAACAAATGAACTTTCCTATATGTGTCTGAAAGCAACCGAAAACGTAAAGACACATCAGCCTGGCCTGAGTGTCCGGATTCACCCGGACAGCCCGGAAGAGTTTCTCCTTGCTGTTTGCCGGTTGATCCGGGTTGGTACCGGATTCCCCGCCGTGCACAATGACAGCGTTGGTTCGGCGATGCTGCTTGCAGAAGGCTTATCTCCCGAAGATGCGAGGGATTGGAATAACTGCGGTTGCGTAGTACCTCATTTTAGAAAAGTTGGTAAATGGACATCGGCTGTTAATATTAACTTGGCGGCTGCTATTGAATATGCGCTAAATGAAGGAAGAAGCCGATTGACCGGCAAAGAAATGGGCCTGCCGGAGGTTCCTGCTTCTGAATTCGTGAGTTATGAAGCAGTGAAAATGGCCTTTTTCAAGCAGCTTGCTTATTTAGTTAAGCACTCTGTTATTGGTTCCATTACGGCTCAGCAGGTTCACTCCGAGATGGTACCAAGACCGTATCTTTCCATGCTTGTCGAAGGCTGCATGGAGCAAGGAAAGGATCTTAGCAAAGGCGGTGCTAAATATAACCTTGGCCCGGTCCTGACCGGCATCGGGATTGCTGACTCCGCTAATTCACTGGCTGCTATCAAGAAGCTGGTGTTTGAAGATAAAAAATACACTCTAGAACAAATCAACAAAGCACTGGACGCCGACTGGAATGGTTATGAAGAACTGAGAAAGGCTGTGCTGGCCTGCCCGAAATATGGCAATGATGATGAATATGTTGATGATATTGCCGTAGAGATCAGTGATTTTTACTACAGGGAAGTCCGTGCGTATAAAGATTTCTTTGGTTCACCGTTCAATTCAGCCTTTATGGGTATTTCAAACTATATTCCTGCTGGAAGTATAATCGGTGCGACACCGGATGGCAGAAAGGCCAAAAGTCCGCTGACCGAAGGGGTTTCGCCTCATGCAGGAACTGATTTGACTAGTCCAACGGCGGCTATGCGTTCTGTTGCCAAGATTAACCATGATGTTCATTCTGGCGGTACTTTGATGAATGTTAAGCTGTCGCCGGATCTGCTGGCATCAGACCGGAACCTGAAGAATCTGGCTTCGATGATTCGGGCGTATTTTGCCTTAGGTGCTTTTCATGTTCAATTTAATGTAGTTTCTACCGAAACCCTGCGAAAAGCCCAGGAGCAACCGGAAGAATATAGAGATTTGCTTGTCAGAGTAGCGGGCTACAGTACACAGTTTGTTAACCTCTCCCGCGAAGCACAGGATGCCATCATAGAAAGAACTACCTATGAAGCTATGTAGCGGAACTATCTTTCAGATTCAGCGGTGGTCGATACATGACGGCGAAGGGGTTAGAAGTACTGTTTTTCTAAAAGGCTGCCCGCTTCGCTGTCAGTGGTGTGCCAACCCGGAATCCTGGAAAGGTAATCCGGAAGTAGTGTTCTTCGAGGAAAAATGTATCGGCTGCAACCGCTGCTTAACGGTTTGTAAGGAAGGCGCAATCACCAAG
Source organism: Sporomusaceae bacterium UBA1887 (assembly GCA_002337925.1). Taxonomy (GTDB): domain Bacteria; phylum Bacillota; class Negativicutes; order Sporomusales; family DSM-15969; genus Anaerospora. Next base: position 15,170 of record DDHB01000013.1, on the reverse strand, counting down.
GGTGATGCCTTTCCTTGCTTTGACCGGGATAAATGCCGCTGTAGTACCAGGTGCTGCGAGGTATGTCTTGCAGGAGCGCGCAAACTGATTGGATCTGTCATGACAGTTGACGACGTCCTTGCGGTAATTAAAAGGGATACTGTTTTTTATCGTGAGTCCGGCGGTGGAGTGACATTTTCCGGCGGAGAGCCATTTGCTCAGCCGGAATTTTTGCGGCAGCTTGTAACGGCCTGCAGCAAGCTTGGAATTAATACTGCTGTTGAAACCAGCGGCTATTTTGACTGGGAGCAGGTAGAAGATATTTTCGAATTACTAGACTGTGTTTTTATCGATATCAAGCACATGGATGACGTGCGCCATAGAGAAATGACCGGGGTGGGCAATGAAAAAATTTTAGAAAATATTGCCCGTATATCCCGGGTTCACCCGTATACCATTGTCCGCGTTCCCTTAATATCTGAAGTGAATGCCAATGAGCAAAACATCCATATGATGTGTCAGTTTATTACAAGCCATACTGGCGTTAAAGGAGTAGAACTCCTCCCTTATCACGATTTTGGCGAGTCCAAATACCGGGCTGTTGGAGTGCAAGTCGGTAAGTTTACGACCCCTGAAGCGGCAACAATTAATAATTTGAAAAAAATAATAGCGGACTATAATATTCCGGTTGTGGATTTTAAGTAGCATAAGATTAAAATGCAGGATGTTATAAAGCAATGGTGCTTTAAATGAAGTAGTGAAAATATGTTCATTTGAAGCACCATTTATTCAATAGGGAATTAACAGAATTAAGCGCACCTTTCAAATATTGAAAAACCTGATAACTTGGTTTTCTATAGCAGTGCTTAAACAGAGTGCTGATAGATATAGAAAGTAGTAAAGTATTAAGGAGGACAAGCAAAGAATGAATGACAAGAAGCAGAAAGCATTCCAGTTTGTAGACGCGCATCGTGAGGAAATGGTATCACTGTGGGAAGAAATTGTTAGCATGGAAAGTGGTCCTCATGAAAAAGAAGGAATTGATAAGGTAGCTGCACGCTTCAAAGAGATATTAGATCAGGAAGGGGCAGCTTCCCGTTTGGTAGAGTTCGAAAAAGCCGGCAGCATGTTAATTGCTGAATTTGAGGGCAAACAGCCAAAACCGGGTGTAATCTTTATGGGACATATGGACACGGCCATTCCGGCAGGTGCAATTAAAGAACGGCCTTTTACCATAAAGGATGGTATCGCTTACGGGCCGGGTGTTCTTGATATGAAAGGCGGTATCGTATCTGCTATTTATGCTATAAAGGCTTTGCGGGCAGCGGGCTATGACTCGTGCGCGCTAAAAGTAATTCTTGCCGGTGATGAAGAGGTATTACACGCGCATTCGACCGCCCCTGATGTTTTTCTTAAAGAAGCAGCAGGCTACGCTGCGGCATTTAATGTTGAGACAGGCTTTGTTGATGACGGAATCGTTGTTGGCCGCAAAGGCGTTGCCCAGATAATGCTGGAAGTAAAAGGTACCGCTGCTCATGCGGGAAATGATCCAGAAAACGGCCGGAGTGCTATTTTGGAAATTGCTCATAAGATTATTGCCGTACAAAAGTTAACGGACTGGGAAAAAGGCATCAGCTTCAACGTAGGAGTCATGCAAGGTGGCACAACATCCACAGCTGTTCCTGATTATGCAAAGATTTTAATTGATGTCCGCTATAAGGACCCGGATGACCTGCCAGGCATTATGAAGCAGCTTGAACAGGTTGCTGCTAACGTATCGGTTGAGGGAACGACTGGTGTGGTCACTTATATGCATGGTATTAAGCCGATGAAAACAACGGACGGGGTTCTGCAATTATTTGAAGTTGTAAAACAAGTGTATGAAGAAAACGGCTTTGGCACTCCTTATGCTAAACGTGTTGGCGGTGCATCTGATTCATCCTATTCAGTTCTGGCAGGAGTACCGACTGTGTGTGCAATGGGAGTAAAAGGCGGACGCAATCACAGTCCTGAGGAATTTGCCCAGGTAGAGAGCTTATTCGAAAGAGCTAAGCTGATGGTTGACTGTGTGCTCAAGCTGAACAGCTAACGGCCGAGCCGTAATTCTGTTCTTTGCAATAGTTTGAATTAGGGGGAGAGTATATGGCAGAAGAAAAGTACAAGGTTACATGGAAAGGCTGGCTATCATTAATCATCTTGCTTATTTCTTTTTCCGGTGTATTTGCCAAGATGGATGGCCCTTTACGGGCGTTGGATTTTCAAGTGCTTACAGGCGACTTCGGCCAGGTAGCCAAAGGGGTAATTTTTACTGGCAAAGGCGGCACTGGGGCACGTGATGGATTCATGTTTGCCTTGACGTTGTTCCCAACTCTAATGTTTGCGCTTGGCTGTATTCAGGTTGCTGAGTCGCTTGGCGCTTTGCGAGCAGCTGAAGTGGTGTTTCGTCCTATTTTAAAGCCTTTTATGGGACTGCCCGGTGCCACTGGACTGGCCTTTGTCAGCAGCTTAACCAGTTCTGATGTAGCGGCAGTCATGACAAAAGGATTAGTGGAAGATAAAATGATGACCGAAGAAGAGCGAACTATTTTTGTTGCCTATCAATATGCCGGGTCTGCGCCGGTGACCAATACATTCGGTACTGGTGCAGCCCTGCTGCCTATTAGTGTTCTGCCGGTGGGAATCATTATTGGTCTAATCTTTGTTGTTAAAGTCATGGGGGCCAATTTAGTCCGGTTCTATCTAAAATGGCTTATATCTAAAAGAAGGGTTGAAGGGAGCGGAATAAATGGCTAATCAAACTGCTGCAGGTATGGATTTAAAAAAGGTTAAGCCCAGTATAGTAGAAGAATTTGTGGCAGGAGCTAAAAAAGGGTTTTATATCGGCGCAGAAATGATTGCGCCAGCTATGGTTTTGGCATATGTACTGATTCAGTTTCTGGATATTACCGGATTAATGAAGAGTGTCGGTCAAATTTTGGAGCCGGTGATGATTGTGTTTGGTCTGCCGGGTGAGGCCGTGTTTGCTTTAGTTGCTGCTTTTTTTGCCAAGGCGGCGGGATGTGCTACTGCAGCTACCCTGTATTCCAAAGGGATAATAACGGCTGCCCAAGCGACAATCTTATTTCCGGCGTGCGTAACGATGGGGACGCTTATTGGACACTTTGTCCGCATTGTAATCGTTTCCAATGTAGACCGCAAGTGGCATTCGTTGCTCATATGTGTTCCACTTGTAGATGCCGCTGTTGTTATGATATTGACTAGAATAGTGATAAATGTAATGGGACTAAACGATAATTTCTAAAAAAATAGAAGGGGGGCAGAATTGCTGTGCTAAGCCGGACAAGCCTGGCCCCCCTGGTATTGGAGTTGCGAGTAAGAGGCAATAAGTATTTCATTCCAGATGAGAGAGGATCGATGATGAATATGAAAAGAAAAATGCAGACTATGGACGGAAATACAGCAGCAGCCTACATCTCTTACGCATTTACAGATGTAGCGGCGATTTTTCCTATTACCCCGTCTTCCAATATGGCGGAGAGTGTGGATGAATGGGCTGCTCAAGGGAAAAAGAACTTGTTCGGGCAGACCGTAGAGGTTGTGGAAATGCAGTCAGAAGGCGGTGCTGCCGGTGCCGTGCACGGTTCGCTGCAGGCAGGTGCGTTAACTACTACTTATACTGCATCTCAAGGGCTTTTGCTGATGATTCCTAATATGTACAAAATTGCCGGTGAATTACTACCTGGTGTTTTTCATGTCAGTGCCAGAGTAGTTGGCGCCAATGCCATTAGCATATTCGGTGATCATTCTGATGTTATGGCCACAAGGCAGACCGGCTTTGCCATGCTTGCCGAGAGCAGTGTTCAACAGGTTATGGATTTGTCCGCTGTAGCGCATTTAGCGGCAATTAAGGGACGTGTGCCTTTCCTCAATTTCTTCGACGGATTTAGAACTTCACATGAAGTGCAAAAAATTGAAGTGCTTGAATATGAAGAGCTGGATAAGCTGCTGGACCGCGACGATGTGGATGCCTTTAGAAAACGGGCGCTCAATCCTGATCACCCATTGACTAAAGGCACTGTACAAGGCAGCGATATTCACTTCCAGCAAAGAGAAGTTTCTAATCGTTTCCACCAGGACATTCCGGCAATTGTTGAAAATTATATGGCTGAAATCAGCAAATTAACCGGACGGGAATACCACTTATTCAATTATTATGGCGCGCCGGATGCGGAACGGCTGATCATCGCCATGGGATCAATGTGTGAAACCATTGAAGAAGTTGTAGACTATCTTACTGCCCAGGGCGAAAAAGTCGGCTTGCTGACGGTACATCTTTACCGGCCGTTCTCATTAGAGCATTTCTTTAAATACATTCCGGAAACTGTGCAAAAAATTGCCGTACTGGACAGAACCAAAGAAATGGGAGCATTAGCCGAACCGTTGTACCTGGATGTGAAAAGCGCTTTTTACGGCAAAGAGTGGCAGCCAGTTATTGTTGGCGGACGCTGTGGCGTAGGCGGCAAAGATGTAATACCGAGCCATATTCATGGAGTCTTTGAAAGCTTAAATGCCGACAAACCGCGTGATAATTTTACAGTCGGTATCATTGATGATGTAAACCACACCTCACTGCCGTTCGGTGCAGATATAGATACAACTGCTACAGGTACCAAGGCTTGTAAGTTCTGGGGAATTGGCTCAGACGGAACAGTCGGTGCCAATAAGAACTCCATCAAAATTATTGGTGATCACACTGATATGTATGCTCAGGCTTATTTTGCCTATGATGCTAAAAAATCAGGCGGCGTTACCATTTCTCATTTGCGCTTTGGACAAAAGCCGATTAAATCGCCGTATCTGATTAATAAGGCTGATTTTATAGCTTGTCATAATCAGTCCTATGTTTATAACTACAATGTCCTGGAAGGGCTAAAGCCCGGCGGCAGCTTTCTGTTAAACTGCCAATGGAGCAAAGACGAGCTTGAGCAGAATTTGCCGGCAGCAATGAAACGATATCTTGCTGCGAACAACATAGCAATGTACATAATTGATGCGGTAGCGATTGCGCAGCAACTGGGTCTTGGCGGAAGGATTAACATGATTATGCAGGCAGCGTTCTTCAAAATCGCCGGCATTATCCCGGAAGAAGAGGCTGTAAAATACCTGAAAGACGCAATTAAAAAATCCTATGGCAAAAAAGGCGAAAAAGTGGTTGCCATGAATCATGCTGCCGTTGATCAGGGAATTGCCTCTATCGTGAAGGTAATTGTTCCTGCGTCATGGCAAGAGGCACAAGACACAGAAATGTCCGGCAAGGATGTTCCGGCATTTATTAAAGATATCCTAATTCCTATGAACCGCCAGGAAGGCGATAAGCTGCCGGTAAGTGCATTTATTGGACTGGAGGACGGCTCATACCCCATGGGAACGGCTGCCTATGAAAAACGGGGTATTGCGATTGAGGTGCCCGAGTGGCAGGCAGAAAAATGTATTCAGTGTAATCAATGTTCGTATGTTTGTCCCCATGCGGCAATCAGACCGGTACTATTCAATGAGACAGAAAAACAGCAGGCACCTGCCGGTTTGCAGACAAAGCCTTGCATTGGACAGAAAGAGTTATCCTTTGTTATGGCAGTCTCGCCTTACGATTGTACCGGGTGCGGTAACTGCGCTCAAGTTTGCCCTGCTAAGGAAAAGGCCCTGATAATGAAACCATTGGACACCCAATTGCTGCAGGCCGAACAGTGGAACTACGCGGTCTCAGTTACTCCAAAGGCTAACCCAATGAACGCTTTTACAGTAAAGGGGAGCCAATTTGAGCAGCCTCTGCTGGAATTTTCCGGTGCCTGTGCCGGCTGTGGGGAAACGCCGTATGCCAAGCTGGTGACACAATTATATGGTGAACGGATGATGATTGCCAATGCTACGGGCTGTTCATCAGTTTGGGCCGACAGCGTTCCTTCATTGCCATACACGACTAACCATCGCGGGCATGGACCGGCTTGGGGGAACTCCTTATTTGAGGATAATGCCGAGTTTGGCTTAGGTATGCTGATGGCCGGCAAGCAGCTTAGAAAGCAAGTTGCACTTGCTATTGAGAAGGCTGCGCAATTAGATCTTGGAGAAGATTTCAAAGCTGCCTGCGAAGACTGGCTGGCGAACATGGATCGGGGAGAAGGCAGCCGGGCAAGAGCGGATAAGCTGATCAGTGAGCTAAGTCAGATCAAAGGCGAAGATCCCCTGCTTAATGAGATCTACAAAAACCGGGACTTCCTTGTAAAACGGTCGCAATGGATTTTTGGCGGTGACGGCTGGGCCTATGACATTGGCTTCGGTGGCTTGGATCATGTTTTAGCTTCAGGAGAAGATGTTAATATTCTAGTATTTGATACCGAAGTGTATTCCAACACGGGCGGTCAGTCTTCCAAAGCTACTCCGACTGCCGCAATTGCTAAATTTGCTGCAAGCGGTAAAAAGACCAAGAAGAAGGACCTCGGCATGATTGCCATGAGCTATGGGTATGTTTACGTGGCGCAAATTGCCATGGGTGCCGATAAAAACCAAACCTTAAAAGCGATTGCCGAAGCAGAGGCTTATCCGGGGCCATCATTGATCATCGCTTATTCGCCCTGCATCAACCACGGACTGAAAGTTGGTATGGGCTGCAGCCAATTGGAAGCTAAACGGGCAGTAGACAGCGGCTATTGGGCGATGTATCGCTATAATCCTCAGCTAACAGCTGCAGGTGAGAATCCCTTCAAGATGGATTCAAAGGAACCTTCGATGGATTTTAAAGAGTTCTTGCTGGGTGAAGTGCGGTATTCCTCACTATTACAGCAATTCCCTGATGCCGCTGAAGCGCTGTTTGCTAAAACGGAGCAAGATGCAAAAGAGAAACTTGCGAAATATAAGGCGTTGGCAAATCAATAATGATCGAGCTGCGCTAATGTCAGCTTAAATAGGAGGAATGGAATCAATGAAGAGTGTTGTTACCACCAATAAGGCTCCGGCAGCAATAGGACCTTACTCACAGGCAATTAAAACAGGAGGGCTGCTGTTTGTTTCCGGACAGATTCCGGTTGATCCCGCTACGGGGGAAGTTGTAGTCGGTGATGTTGCTGCACAGACCAGACAGGCTATTAAAAATATTATTGCGATTTTGCAAACGCAAAATATAGGCTTGGAAAATGTGGTGAAAGCCACCGTATTCCTTACAGATATGAATGATTTTCCAAGCGTCAATCAAGTATACGGCGAATTTTTCCCCCATGCCGCTCCAGCCAGAAGCTGCGTTCAGGTAGCACGATTACCTAAAGATGTTTCTGTTGAGATTGAAACCATTGCCTATCTATAGTCTAAAATCGTTAGATACTTATTTTTTAAGCTAAATTAAATGTTTTGCTCTTGTGTGAGGGAAGAAGCGGAATAAACGCTTTCTTCCCTGACGCTTTATGCAATGATAGGCAAAAGATAGTTAAGAGGTTTTAGCTGAGGAGGATGGACTTGGATAAAATACTTGCCAATAAGATTATGAATTTTATTTTCCAGGAAACAGAGCTTAGTGCGGTAATTTGTGATCATACAGGCACCATCATCGCAGCAAGAGATGCTTCCCGCGTAGGGAAAGCTCACAGCGGTTCTCAAAAGGTGCTTACAGAGAAGCTGGAAGGCCGCGTCGTAACCGCTGAGGATGAAGAACTTTCGGGTGGAACTATGAAAATGGGCGTTCACCTGCCAATCATATATAAGAATGAATGGGTTGGCAGCTTTGGAATAGGAGGAGACCCTATTTATTCCAAGCCTATTGCCAAAATTGCCACAGGTCTTTTCCGATGGGAGTTGCAGGCTGTGGAGAACAAGAACCTGCTGCATGAGCAGGCGCAGCAGGTCAGCGATGCGATTAACACTATTGCAGCTACTATTGAGGAACTGAACGCATCACACGAAGACCTGGCTGCTACAATGCATGAAGTCGCAGATTTGACGGATCATGTGTCGGCTAATGTCAATAATACTGATTCGGTCATCGCAATGATTCAGCAGATCGCTGGACAGACAAATCTGCTTGGTCTGAATGCCGCTATTGAGGCCGCCAGAGTGGGTGAGCACGGCAGGGGGTTTGCTGTTGTAGCCGAAGAGGTTCGCAAGCTTTCCGATCAGAGCCATCGTTCTGCAAAAGACATTCAGACTACTCTTAGGGATTTAAAGACTTCCATGGAACAGGTTATTGATCATACCAGACAGACTGCAGGGATTACCCAGGAACAGGCAAAGGCGACAGAGGCTATTACTGAACGGGTAATTACATTGCAGTACGTTGGTCAAAGACTACTTTCAATGGCGAAAGAAGAATAGGCAGGTGAAGTATATGGACGGACGGAAAAAGCAGGCTTTTCAGTTTATCGATGAACACCGGGAGGAAATGCTGGCACTATGGCAAGAACTCGTTAACCTGGAAAGCGGTTCGAAGCATAAGCCGGGAATCGATGCTGTCGCTGGCAGGATCCAGCAAATCCTGGCAAGTGAAGGGGGAGCTACCCGGATTATTCAGCTGGAGCAGGCTGGCAACATGTTAATCGGTGAGCTTGGTGCCGACAGAAAAAAATCGAAGGTACTGCTTCTTGGCCATATGGATACCGTTTTTCCAGTAGGGACTACTGCTAACAGGCCATTTGCCATTCGTGACGGTATCGCTTATGGGCCAGGGGTCCTCGATATGAAGGGCGGGATTGTGGCTGCTCTATATGCCATGAAAGCATTACAGGCGGCAGGGTACGACGAGCGGCCGCTGAAGATGATTCTGGCTGGTGATGAAGAGGTAGCTCATGTGAATTCCAATGCTGCAGAACTGTTTGTGGCAGAAGCACGGGGAGCGGCAGCGGCATTTAACTGTGAGACGGGTTTTACCGATGACGCTATTGTTGTCGGGCGTAAAGGAACGGCACTTTTTGAGCTTGAAGTTAAAGGTGTTGCTGTCCATGCCGGTAATGAACCGGAAAACGGCCGTAGTGCTATTTTAGAAATCGCCCATAAAGTAATTGCTATTCAGAATTTGACAAACTGGAAGACCGGTACAACCTATAATGTAGGAGTCATTCAAGGCGGAACAGTGCCAAATGCAGTACCGGGATATGCTAAAATCATTGTTGATGTCCGGTATCTTGAACCTGCTTTATTGCCGGAAATTCGCCGACAAATGCAGGAGGTAGCCGCTAAGGCTTATGTCCCTGACACTATTACCGTAATAAATGAGATACCTGGTATAGCACCAATGAAAAGAACGAGGGAAGGAGATGAACTTTTTTCTATTGTTAAAAAGACGTATGAAGAAATGGAGCTAGGAAATCCTTATGCCAAGCTGGTCGGCGGCGGTTCGGATTCAGCTTACAGTGTACTGGCTGGAGTTCCGACTGTCTGTGCTATGGGTGTGAAGGGCGGCAGAAATCATAGTCCGGAAGAATTCGCGATAGTGGACAGTCTGTTTGAACGGGCTAAGTTGCTTGCCTCATGTATAATCAATTTGAATTTAAAATAGGTTTATCAATCAGGAGCAGATGAATGGTAGCCTCCTACTATATTTACCCTATAATAGGAGGCTCGTTTTATTATCCTATAATTTCCATCCATAACAGTATTGACAACTTGTTACGGACAAGGTATACTGATATTCGCAGTCGAGGTTGTAAACAACGTTTGCAACTGATGCAACAATCCAATATTAGAAGTGTTGTGTGGAAGCATGGAGAGGTGTCCGAGCGGCTGAAGGAGCATGATTGGAAATCATGTGTACGGGAAACTGTACCGAGGGTTCAAATCCCTCTCTCTCCGCCATAAATCCTTAACACAAAATGGCCGTCATATGCGGCCATTTATTTTTAAGGTCCGCCCATGGCAATCACTTGGGTCTTGCGCAATGGAAACTCATGAACCCCGTCAGGTCCGGAAGGAAGCAGCGGTAAGTGATAATTTCTATGTGCCGCGAGGGTGCCTGAGGGGTTGTCATGGTCGGACCTTAAACGTTGTCGGCCGTCGATAACCCCCCATCTACGTTGTACCCGCAAGGGGTAAGCCGAAATGCTAAGGCACTAAAGCGCCAAGGATTTCGCATTTGCGACTGCGGGCGCTCGCTTGTCGTACCCCAATGTACTGTCTTCGCTCGCGTCCTCGTCGCGCCTAGTATATGGAGCTTTCTCAACGGCCTAAGCTGAGCGCTGTCATAGGGACGGTTATTGTGACCCAAAATAACTTACGCGTTAATCATCAATTGATATTGTAAAATAGAGTATAATGCAGCCGTGAGGCTGTTTTTTTGTAGGAGTAATTGAAAAAGGAAATACTAATCCTTGTGTGGAATATTGCATAAGAGGGGGGTGTGAACATGGCTTATCTGGCATTGTACCGTCAATGGCGGCCCCAGGATTTTGATAATCTTATCGGGCAGGAGCATATTAATACAACGCTGAAAAATGCCATTACCACCGGCAAGATTGCACATGCGTACTTGTTCGCCGGTCCGCGAGGTACAGGCAAAACGAGTACAGCCAAAATATTGGCAAAAGCGCTGAACTGCATACACGGCCCGACCCCTAGTCCGTGTAATCAGTGCGCTGCCTGTGAGCGTATTACTGCCGGCAGTTCAATGGATGTTTTTGAAATAGATGCTGCCTCCAATCGTGGGATTGACGAAATACGTGATTTACGGGAAACTGTTAAATTTGCACCAGTCGAGGGACAAAAAAAAGTATATATTATTGACGAAGTGCATATGCTGACCACCGAAGCCTTTAATGCTTTATTAAAGACGCTAGAGGAGCCGCCAGGGCATGTAGTCTTTATCTTGGCTACAACCGAGCCTCACCGGATACCGGCAACTATTCACTCCCGCTGTCAACGCTATGACTTTAGGCGCATTGGCCTCAGGGAAATTGAAGGGCGTTTGGCGATGGTTGCGGAAAAAAGTAATATTCAAATTGCACCTGATGCTATCCGGCTCATTGCAAATCATGCAGATGGCGGAATGCGCGATGCGCTGAGTATTTTGGATCAATGCGCCAGTCTGGAAGCAGACTCGGTAACGGCAAATGATGTGCGTCAACTGCTGGGTCTTATCGGCCATGAATGGGTATGGCGTATGGCAGAAGCAGTAATTGACCGGAATGCGCCGGTAATCCTGACGGATCTTGAACAGATTATTACGCTAGGCAAGGATGGCCGCCAGGTTTTGATTGAATTAGCGTTACATATGCGTAGTCTGATGCTGTATAAGGCTGCTCCTGATTTGGAGGGGGGAGGCCGGTATAGTGATAGTCAAGAAGTGTTGGCAGGTCAAAGTTCAAAACTTACTCACAGTGAGCTTGTGCAGATCATTCAAATGCTGCATGAAGGGGCAAATGATACAAAATGGTCACCTGAACCACGCATTACGATCGAAATGACGCTGCTATCTGCTTGTCGCCGCAGCGGTGGTGAAGATCTGTCTGCTTTAGTCGACCGAATTACCCAGCTGGAATCTCGACTGAGTAGTGTTGTTAGTGGAGGGATTGCAATTAGTGCTGCAAGACCTGCTAGTCCACCAATAGCTGAGATAAAACCGGTGATCGTGGTGCCTAGTGTACCACAGTCTACTCCGGTAGAAACACCTAAAGCCGAACCCATAGTTAATAAAGCGGCCGTACCTGTTGGTGATGTAAAAGCAGTATGGGATGCAGTACTCAAACAGCTGGTATCTGAAGGTAAGCGCGCTGTTCATGCCTGTGTATCACAAGGACAGCTGGTTTCTTTAGATGACAAGACGGCAACGGTTCGCTTTACCAGCCAGTTTGCTAAAGATCGCACAGAAAAAGACGATTTCCGGATGCTGATTGAAAAGGGCCTGGCTCAAGTCAGTGGACAGCAAGTGCGGCTTCAATGTGTACTAGGGGCAGCTGCGACTGCGCCAGCAGCTAAGAAGGAGACACCTGCTCCTGTCAGTGCTCCGGTGTCTGCAGTCAATACGACGCAGTCTGATCAGAATCATCCTGTTCTTCGCCAAGCGATTCAAATGTTTGGCGGGAAAATTATACAGGAAGAATAAAATGGCTTTTGCCATAAATAAGGGAGGATTTACTATATGTTTGGCAACATGGGCAATATGGCAGGTATGATGAAGAAAGTTCAGAAGCTGCAAGCCGATATGTCTAAGATGCAAGAAGAGTTGAAAACCCGTACACTGGAATCTACAGCCGGCGGCGGTGCTGTAAAGGTTGTTATTAATGGTGAAAAGCAAATCGTTTCGCTTAAAATTGCGCCTACCGCTGTTGATCCGGAAGATGTGGAAATGCTGGAAGACCTTGTTGCTGCAGCTGTCAATGAGGCGCTGAAAAAAGTTGATGATATGATGGCGCAGGAAATGGGCAAGTTGACTGGTGGAATGAATCTGCCGCCTGGAATGTTCTAATTCTATGCAACATGTAGCTCCGTTAGCCAAACTGGTGGAACAATTTCGCCGTTTACCGGGAATCGGGCCGAAGTCTGCAACCCGTCTTGCTTACTATGTGCTTGAAATGGAAAAAGGTCAGGCTCAAGCTTTGGTCCATGCAATTNNATGGGTATTGCTCAGTGTGCTATAATTTCACTGATACTGATCCCTGCAAAATATGTCAGGCCCAGAGTAGAGACAATACGGTAATCTGTGTTGTCGAAGAACCGCGGGCAGTTGCGGCAATTGAGCGTTCACGCGATTACCGTGGCCTTTATCATGTATTACATGGCGCGTTATCACCGTTGGACGGCATAGGCCCTGAAGATATACGAATTAAAGAACTGTTGCAGAGATTGCAAACTGGTAATATAAGAGAAGTCATCATGGCTACCGATCCGGATGTAGAAGGTGAGGCTACAGCTATGTATCTGGCGCGTCTATTGAAACCCCTTGGTGTGAAAGCGACCCGCATTGCTCATGGATTACCCGTTGGTGGTGATATTGAGTATGTTGATGAAGTGACACTGGCCAAAGCGGTGGAAAATCGGCGCGAGTTATAGAAAATGTTGAAAGACTTGGTGCAAACCAGGTCTTTTATGTTTAATGTCCTTTCTGCATGGGAATAATAACCATCAGGAGGGGATCATAATGAATGCACCATGGATGAATATCATAACTGCAGGCGGTAAGATGGTTAGTGGTTTAATGGAAAATGAGCGGGAAAAAAACCACTCAGCAGAAATGTCGCTGCCAGAGAGTATTGAGCAGGCGCGTCGGGAGTGGCAGGACGCGCAGGATTACTACAATACAGTTACCGATAAGGACTTGATAGATCACGCTGCTTATATGATTCAGGCTGCTGAAAAGAAATATATATATTTGATGAAAAGAGCTCGTGCTGAGGGTATTGTCAATTCTAAATACACAACTTCAGAGCATTAAGCCGCCAGGTCTCATATTAATACGCTACTTTCTATAATACTGGGACATAATAACTTATGTTTTAATGATAATAGCAGGGTGATGAGCCCTGTTGTTGTTTTACTACAGAGAATTTATCATAATTACGGGCAAATGCCGTATACATGTACCAAGGAGGTGCAGATATGGCGATGGAATGGTTATCCTGGCTATTTATTGACAGCTCGAATTTGAAGCCAGCTGAAGTGCCGCTGGAGAAGCTTATTGAGCAAGCCAAGCAGGACTGGTGCTTAGCGCAAGAAGCATTTCGTACTTCACCTGATAATGAAGATTTAATTGACTCAGCAAGTTATATGATTTTAGCAGCCGAGCGGCGCTATATTTATTTTCTTAAAAAGGCAAGGCAGGAAAATTTTTATTATTCTCCTTATGGTAATGCGCAATTTTAACTTGTAATGAAGCTGGACAGCTTCATTATTTTTTTGGCATAAGCAGGACGGGCGTCGTATATATTGAAGTAAGTATAAATATTATACGTGCGAGAGGAGAATGCTCATGCCTGCCATTGGTGGACTATCTGGTGATATGACTATTGCTATTGCGTATGTATTTGGAATCATCCTGCTTTATATCATAGGGCGTATGTTCTTTATGCCGATAAAATTGATTTTTAGATTGATTTATAATGGCTTGATTGGTGGCGTTATGCTATGGGCAGTAAACTTTATTGGCAGTCATGTTGGGTTTATGATTGCAATTAATCCTTTGACGGCATTAATTGCTGGCTTTCTTGGATTGCCGGGAGTTATTTTGCTGATTTTGTTTAAAATATTCATTGTCTAATATTTTACTAGCCTGCGACAGGTATTGGTCTTTGATTGACGAGCTTTTCGTATGGACAAGGGGGTTAATATGAGCCTGATTATTGAGGCTTATGTAGGGGAATATGCCAGTGGTAAAAGTGAGAATGCGGTAAATCGGGCAATTAAACTCTGCCGGAACGGATTGCCGGTAACGTTAGTGGATTTGGATACGGTGGAGCCTTGTTATACGATCAGACCTATTAAACGGGAACTAGAAGCAATGGGAATAACGGTCGATGCCTGGGAAACCCGGGACACTGTTGGCTTAGGCGAAGCAGGGAACACAATAAAAGGTTCAATGAGATGGGCGCTCAGGCGTCCGGGTAATATTATCCTTGATATAGGCTATGGTGTTCATGGCGCGGCTATTTTCAATCTAATTGAAGGAGCGAATGAAAACCCCTGGCTAACTATCATTGGCGTCATTAATATGTCGCGGCCTTTTACTGCAAGCGTTGAGGATATTGTCGACTATGTGAAAACGCTGGGGCGAGTGGATGCATTATTGAATAATACACACATGGCGGAAGAAACAACGGTCGAAATTGTGCAGAACGGTGCTCGCGGTGTCTATGAAGCGGCCCAAATACTAAACCTACCTATGATAGCCACATCTGCAGTCAAGGAGATTGCCGAGAAAATCGGAGCTGTGGATTGTATAGGAGCACCTATTCGTTCGTTGGAGCGTATCATGCCGCGAACATTTTGGTAAAAAAATCCGTAATAGTGCATTTGGGTGTATATCTAAGCATAAGGAAGCATATATTAACATTTGTGGGACAAATCAAGGTGGTGTGCCTATTTCCGGTATTGGCCTGGTTGTACATAATTGAGTAGTTATGATATAGTATTACTTACCGCAGGAGATGCGGTGGTAATGTTCTGGAAGTAATGTGATTGAAAGATCAGTACAACGAAACATTATGAAAAAAAGATGTTGACAAAAC
>DDHB01000059.1 GCA_002337925.1 Sporomusaceae bacterium UBA1887 | reverse complement strand
AGTACGCTCAAATAGGGAAATAGCCGAATCCATTGCCTTTGCCATTTTGGCATAATCCAGGTTGCAGACATTAAAGAAGAAGTCCTCGAAAGCATCCGTGCTGCTGTTTGCCAATTGAGCCATGCTTCCATTGGGATAACGCATGACGCACCATTTAGTATGAGGAACACGGATATCCAGGTGAACAGGCTTGCTCCAATACTGCTGATAGGCTTGCATTTTTTCAGCAGGAACATCAGATAATTCACTGATATTCTCGCTTGCCCGAATGCCGATATACGCATCCATATTTTTCATGCGCTCGGCTTCCCACTGGCCGATTAAGGTTAATTGTTCGACAGAAGCCTGACGCAGCAGGGAGCGGTGCAATTGGTTGTTTTTAATGGTAAGAAAGGGGAGTCCGCCTGCCCGGTAGGCTTCATCCACCAATGCTTTAGCTAGCGGGTGGCCATTATCGAATACTTCAATAAGTACTTTTTCACCTGGTTTAAGATCAACAGAGTAGGTAATTAGATTCTTGGCAAGTGTTTTGATTCTGGGATCCATGGGAACGCCTCCTAGTGGTAGTTATCTCGTAGTAGTATTTACAATTATCCATTGCTATAAAATATCCTTTTAATCTCAATAAAAAAATTATCGTAAACCTCTTGCATTTTGTCTCAAGATGTTTTATAATTTATTTTGTCGTCGTTCCTCGATAGCTCAGTTGGNNATGTCGGCGGTTCGATCCCGTCATCGCCCACCAATAAATAAACACCAAACAATATTGTTTGGTGTTTATTTTTATTTTAAAAACCAAGATCTTCACCGATAACAAAAATATGAATATCCGAAACGGGCGGTTTCTTATGGAGAACGGTAGTAATATTGCAGATGCGCTGGGGGCTCATACAGTCCATGCATTGGCCCGTCTGTACACAGGGGTTGGTCCGTGCCAGACGTTTGTTATTGATAGGGGCGGCATGAAGCTGAATGCGCTTTTCTGCTTCGGTCACATCGGCGACAATTTTATTGATACCGGTAACGATAATTACTTTTTTTGGTCCGAAGATCATGGCAGCCACGCGGTTGCCGGCCCCATCGGTATTAACAAGCTTGCCATTCAGGGTTAAAGCGTTGGTGCTGGTAAGGAACACATCACAGGATAGCTGTTTATGCCGGAAATCAAGGATAGTCTCTGGACTAAGACCGGGCTTGTTATGATTGTATACCGTATTGCCTCTTGTTTCGACCAAATCGTCCAGGCCGAGCTGATGAATCGTCCAGGAACCGGCGATACCAACGGAAGCATCCGTAGGAATATGAGCCAGGATTTGCTCAATAGCTTCTTCTTTTGTTGGTACATAGACAGCCTTAAAGTTGTTTTTGTTTAAAGCAGCTACCACTTTTTCACCAATAACCGCATTGTGCCAGGGTTTAAATTCGTGGATTGTATACCCTCCTGTAGTAAAATAAGACGACTGGAAGAGTTCCACGGCACCAGAAAAAAACCTTTTGCCTTATAGGTAAAATAAGTAAAAGATTGATATAAAGCGGGTGATGCAGGTGGATGGCAAGGAACGGCGCAAGCAGTTGGCTGAACTGCTGAGACAAGCGAAACATCCGCTGGCCGGAGGAGCATTGGCGAAGCAGCTCAAGGTCAGCCGTCAGGTGATAGTCGGTGATATTGCAATTTTGCGGGCCGGTGGATTGGAGATTTATGCTACGCCACAGGGCTATGTCGTACCAGGTTTACAGGAGCAGCCTGTTATAACGGCTAAACTGGCCTGCCGCCATGGACGGGATGATATGGCAGAGGAATTGGGCATTATTGTTGACAATGGCGGCAAGGTGCTTGACGTTATTGTCGAGCATGGAGTTTACGGTGAAATAAAGGCGAATTTGATGCTGGCATCACGCCGTGAGCTGAAANNATAGCAGTGCCGAACCGTTATCTGCTGTGACCGGCGGCGTTCATCTTCACACCATTGAAGTTCCGTCAGTAGAGGTCTTGCAGGAAATTAAAAAACAATTAAAAGCGCGTGGTTTCATGGTTGAGCAGTAACCATTATTGAATAAAAAGAGCGAGTTATGCGGGAGGAACATCCTGCTTAACTCGCTCTTTTTATCGGGCAGATGGACTTTATCAGTGACCGGAAGCTGCGTGGCTGTCCCGCTTAAATAATTTACCCGGTAAGAAAGCAGCGAAAAACAGACCTGCAACGGGCAGTACGGTTAAAATGGTAAAGACCGAAGGAATACCGAAATGATCAGCCACATAACCGAGAATGGTTGCGCCAATGCCGCCAAGGCCGATGGTAAAGCCGATTGTCAGGCCTGATGCCATGCCAATATGCTGCGGCATCATTTCCTGAGCCATTACTACGGTAGTGGCAAAAGAAGAGATAAGTGTCAAGCCGGTGATAGCGGCAAGAATGACGGTCGCAAAGCCGGAAGTAAATTGAAATAAAAAGATAAGCGGCATAGAAGCGGCTGTGGAGATAATAATGACTGTTTTGCGCCCAAAGCGATCACTCAGTAGTCCGCCTGCATAAGTGCCTATCACACCTGCAATTAGAAAAGAAGATAATAAATAACTGGCGTACAGCGGACTACCGGACAGATAGTCTGCATAGTAGAGCGGAATATAAGTGCTTAAGCCGGTATGAATACTGGAACGAATAAAGATGAAACTAAGGAGAGTTGTTAAGAGGCCCCAGGGTAAGGCTGTGGCAGCAGCTTTAGAGACATGAGCAGCAACTGGGGCTGTGTTTGTCTGGGGAGAGATTTGCGGCAGGCTCTGCCAGGCCCACAAGGCCATAAGTGCCGCAGGGATAAGGAAGTAAATGGTGTTATTAATTGAACCGGGGCCGCTGAGCAGAAAAGTCATGAAGATGGACCCCACTGCGGCACCAAAATTTCCGCCTACAGAGAACGTTCCCATGCTGCGGCCTTTACTGGCGGCAGAGCTAATCAGGTGCGCCGATTTGGAGGCCTGGGGATGAAAACCGGCAATGCCAAGGCCGCTAACTACAATTGTCAACAGGAGCAGGGAGTAGGAGGTCGCAAGTCCGGTTGCAGCCATGCCGAGTCCGGCTAATAGAAGACTTACGGGAATTAGCCAGGGCAGAAATACTTTGTCTGTAATGTAGCCAAAAAGCGGCTGAATGACGGAGGAAGTAAGATTTTGCGTTAGCACGATAGCACCGACCTGAGCGTAAGTAAGCTGAAAGAAATTCTTTAAAAATGGCAGCATGGCCGGCAAGGCGCCCTGACTGAGATCTGTAACGCCATGGGCTATTGTCAGCATAGCCAGCGGTTTACTAATATACGAGTGCTTGATCTGGGACATGGGTATCACCTCAAATTATGAATGTATCTTTTACTATACTTCATAAAACAAGGGTTGTCATCTGAAAAAGAAAGAACTATAATTAACCTATACATATGACAAGACACCTGTAAAGACATGGAGGGCAAAATGGATTTAACAACACGGTTGGAACGACTGCCTGTGGGGAAGTTTCATTATAAATTATTAGTGGCGACCGGCCTTGGCTGGATGTTTGATGCCATGGATACAGGGCTGATTGCCTTCGTACTGCCCGCTTTGGCAAAGGCCTGGGGCTTAACGGCAGCTCAGATGGGAATCATCGGCAGTGCCGGACTGGTAGGGATGGCGCTTGGCGCTGTTGTTGCCGGTACGGCTGCTGACCGTTTTGGGCGCAAAGCGGTTTTTTCGGTAACACTCTTGATATATAGTGTTGCTACCGGACTGTGCGGGCTAGCGTGGAACTATGAATCCTTACTGGTATTTCGCTTTTTTGTCGGTTTTGGGCTAGGGGGAGAGCTGCCTGTTGCCGCAACGCTGATGACAGAATATTCCCCACCTGCTGTCAGAGGGCGCTTTATGGTGCTGCTCGAAAGCTTCTGGGGTGTTGGCTGGCTGGTTGCAGCGCTGCTGTCTTATCTGTTTATACCGCATTATGGCTGGCAGGCGGCTTTTTTCATCGGTGCCTTACCGGCGCTGTATGTTTTTGTCATTCGCCTGGCAATACCTGAGTCGGTACGGTACTTGGCAGACAGCGGTAAGGTTGAAGAGGCCAATCACATTGTAGCCCGTCTGGAAACACAGGCCGGAATTACGCCGGTTTATGCGGCCGCTGCTGTTACTGCAAATGTTAATACTGTCGTTACTACCGCAAAGGGCGGCATTGCTTTTAAGGAACTATGGTCTCCTCAATTTATCAAACGAACAGCCATGCTGTGGATTGTCTGGTTTGGTATTGTATACTCCTATTATGGTATTTTTACCTGGCTGCCGTCGCTGATGGTTACACAGGGCTATACAATGATTAAAACATTTGAATATGTCCTCATTATGACATTAGCTCAGCTGCCTGGTTATTTCAGCGCTGCCTGGCTGGTGGATAAGATAGGCCGCAAGGCAACGTTGGCTGCGTATTTAGCAGGAACTGCACTGGCAAGCTACTTCTTTGGCCAGGGTGGCAGTTCAGCAACCGTGCTGTTTTGGGGAAGCCTAATCTCCTTTTTTAACCTTGGGGCCTGGGGTGTCATTTACACTTATACACCTGAGCTTTATCCCACCCGTGTGCGGGCCCTTGGTTCAGGATGGGCGGCAGGCTTCGGCCGCATCGGCGGCGTTCTGGCACCTGTGGTGGTGGGTTATATGATTAGTGGTGCAGATGGCTTTACCCGAATTTTTACGATGTTTACCATTACACTAGTGATTATTGCCTTAGCAGTCCTTGTGCTTGGTGAAGAAACCAAGAATAAGTCGCTTGATGAAATTAGCAAATAGTTGTTGTTCTTGGGGATCAAAATGGTATAATAGTAGCAAATAATAACCTATGGAGGAAATACGTTGATTGCCACAGCGAGTTTAGTGATCTCTTTTATTGCTGCTTATTGGGTATACTATGACGCCAGAGGCCGCGGACATGAGTTAGGTACAGCTATACTCTGGTCGCTGGGAACTCTTGCTGCTGTAATTATATTTTTGCCGTTGTATTTGCTGCTGGGCCGTAAACCCCGCATGAGTAAGGTCGAACGTTCCCGGCGCGAGGAAATTATCATTGACGTTGAAGCGTCTCCAGTGGAAGAAACGATGTATTGTCCCATGTGCGGCGGCAAGGTAAAGGAAGACTATAAAGCCTGTCCTTTTTGCAGCTTTACATTAAAACCTAAATGCACAAGCTGTGACCGCGAGCTCAATCGGGAATGGAAAACCTGCCCGTATTGCCAGACACCTGCAACTCACAAATAAGTTCCAGTAATTTACGTAAAACAATTCAATAAAAAGATTGCATCTAGGGCAGCTAATGTGATATAATGCTATTCGTGGTCAACACATTATGCGCCCGTAGCTCAGGGGATAGAGCACCGGTCTCCGGAACCGGGTGCGCAGGTTCGATTCCTGCCGGGCGCACCATAGAGAAATCAAGGCTTCTAGCGTTTTTGCTAGAAGCCTTTTCTGCGTCTTGGGGCTTATTTTGGGTCTTAACATATATAAATGGCATAGTTTTGTATGGTAGTTTGAAGTTTTTCAGATAAAGTCACCATAAAAACCTGGATCTTCTTTCTTTGCCTTTTTCATAATCGTATCTAGGCTTGCTGCAATAGCTTGATCTTTTTGGGGTAGTACATGAGCATAAATATCTGTCGTTGTACTGAGCTGGGCATGACGTGCTCTTTCTGATACCGCCTTTAAATCGAATCCCCGATCAATGGCATAAGTGATGGACATGTTCCGGAAACTCCTTGTACTGATCATCGGCAGCTCATGCTTTGTGATAAATCCTTTCAGCCAATGAGCAATGGTAGAGGGGAACATGGCCTTTCCTTCGGCTGTAGTGAATAATAAATCCGTTTCGGGCCAGGGGTTCCCTTTTTCAGCAGCTAGATTCCGAAGTATCTCGCATTCGGCCAGGTATAGGTCTAGTGCTTCAAATACACTTGCTGAAACGGATACGCCGCTTGCTGATTTCTCCGTTTTTGGGTCTTTATAGATTATGCCACCCTTAACAACAGTGGAGGTCTGATTGACCTGTAGCTTGCCTTTTATCCGATCAATGTCTGACAACCTCAAGGCGAGTATTTCACCGCGTCTAAGACCAGTGGAGAAGGCAATCATAAAGAAGAGTACATACTTCAGCTTAGCATGAGCGAAAAGCAGGCTGAAGAACTGTACCAGCGTTTCCTCAGTCCAAATGGGAGTCTTTTTGCATTTCGCTTTAGGAGCATCAACAAATTGACAGGGGTTTATTTCGATAAACTGCCACTGCTTGGCCTTATTTAAAATAGCAGATAACAGCTTGTGATGCATCTGTATTGTCCGCGGGGATAGCTTTCCGTCGGATTCTTTTTTGTTATTAAGCCGCATACCATCTTCACGCAGATTGTTATACAACTGCATGAGGTGGGTAGGTTTAAGTTTTCTTAAGCGAATGTTTCCTAATACCGGTATGATTCGCTTTAATAATACTTCATTGCGCTCAATTGTTTTAGGGGAATACATTCCATCCTGCAAGGCATATTCTTTTTTCCAATATTCTATAAAACCTGCAAGCGTTAAGTTCTTGTCGTCAATATAGCTTTTCTTTAGGCTGTCATTTTCGAAGTCGTTCGCAAGTCTCTTTGCCTCTGCCTTGGTTATTCCTATAGCCGGAATGGTTTTGGTTTTCTTTAATTGCTTGCCGGCAGCATCGTAGCCAAGGTAAGCGATCAAACGGTAGGCTTCGCCGCGTTTTTCTACTCGAGCCATTTTGCCCTCCTTTTAATTAGGTATTATCGGTCTAATGGGGGAAGAGCTTGTTTGCATCAACAATCGTTTGGTATGGGCTTTATTACCCATTTGGTAGATCGGAATACCATTCATATAAGTGACGTAATCATTTGTTTTGCGGTCGCGCATTTCAGTGAGGAGTTTTAGAACATCCTCCAGGCGCTCATCTGAAATTTGATCAAGCATAGTATGGCATTGCTTTATTAACATTGAACTCACTCCTTTTCGTACGTATGTTCGGTAAAATGTTACAAATAAAACACGGCCTTAACCCGTGGTATGCTATTTTAGGACATAAGCTGCAGCGACTTCATAAAACGAATCGGCTTTTTCTTCGATGGGGTGTCTGTACTGATCAAGCCCTAGCCAATAACCCATATGAGGTGCATCTTCTAAAATGTGTTTTATCTCATGGAAAAATACTTTGCGTAGAGCGCAGGGGGAAAGGCAATCATTAGCAATTATGTAATACCGGCCTTTCCTACTGCGCCATACAAAAGCGTGGATGGCACCGTCCATTGGTACAACTCGGGTACGAATATCATAAGAAGTTAAAACCTCTTCTATATTGATATTCGGCTCAAAGAGAGAGTAAAGCATTTGATAATTTTGCATGCGGTAACCAGCTTTCTGGATTTATTTTTCACCAGATTCTTCATCTTCAATCATTTTAATAATGGTCATCATTTGACGAATTGCTTTAGGAGATGCGCTCTTGACTTGCTTTAGAAATAGTTGCAGGTCGGGGCGTTTTTTTGTTTCATCCCAAAAGGCGAGCAATTCCGGATCTTCAAGTAAGGCGTGGTCAATTTTTGTTATTACTTCCGAATTAGAAACCGACGTTTCATTAGTCCTCCCAAGAAGATAATCAAGAGATACATCAAAAAAATCGGCAATTTTAGCTGCAGAATCAATATCAGGGCGACTATTACCATTTTCCCAACTTGAGACAGTCTGTTTTATTACGTTAAATATTTTCCCAAACTCTTCTTGGGTGATACCCTTATCGACGCGCAACTTTCTTAGCCGTTCTTTAAAATCCATATAAACACTCCCTTACTATACTTATTATAAGTCCAAAATGCCTGGACTTAAAGTAAGTCCAAAAAACTTTGACAAAGTCATTGACAGTCCAATTAAAATGGATTATACTAAAAATGTCCAAGAAAATTGGTCGAAGTGAGGTGATAAGATGAATCAGAGGTACAGAGAAGTGCGACTTGAAAAGGGCTTAACGCTCCAAGTTGCAGCTGGATATTTAGGAAGATCAAAGCAATGGCTGTCCGAAGTTGAAAGGGGAAATATAGAATTAAGCTATTCCGATTCTATTGGGTTAGCTAAGGCGTACAATTCAACTCCTGATATTTTTTTGCCAAACAAGTCCAAGAAAATTGGTCAAAGAAACTCAAAAAAAGAGAAGAAGCCTTCGCCAAGCCCGCCCGCAGCATAACAGGCTAAGTCAAATATAGGAGGGGATTAAATGGTCGTTATTGAGATACCAGATGAAGAGGTTGTAGAGTATCTTACTTGTCTAAAGAAGGTACAGCAGCGTCATAGGTATTTGGAGTGTTACTTAGGCAAGAGAATTCCTGTAGAGCATAACTCAATAATTAATAGCATGATTAAGCAATTGGAAGAAAGCATTATGCTCAGTGGTATCGATTTAAATTATGAAGAAATCGCAAGGAATCTTGGGTTAGAAAATAATAAAAAAATTATGTAACCAAAATTAAGGCTACTATACAACAATAGTTTGGAGGTAATAACGATGGCAGAATTGCTAACAGCTGAGGAAACTGTTGAAAAAATATTTGGCGGTAATGATCGGATGTCGAGAGATAAGCTGTACCGCTTGGCTAATAAAAAAAGAATACCTGCAATCAAGCTAGATGGACGTTGGTTTTTTCCACTAAGCGAGATTCGCGCATGGATTAAAGTACAAAGTCAGATTGAGACAACGGCTGAAGTTCTTGAGCCTTATGGCCGCTTGCGTGCTGTAAGCGAGTAAAGTGAGGTGACAGCATGAATCCGGTACGTCAGGTTGATTCCATAAACGCCTATGAAGTGTACAAGCATGAACCGAGTAAAGAGAAGAAGCAAAACTGGTTAGATCTATTTATCGATGCAATACTCTACATGGTGACGATAGCCCTGTTTGGCCTTATATGCTTGTTTGCTTAAAAAAGAAGGGCCTGCCCTTGGGGAGGACAAGCCAATGGTCGGGAGAGGGCAACGCAAGTTTTCCTCTTGAGATAATTGTAACACTAAAGTTTGCGAGTAAAAACGCACTAGTATATCTCAATATGAAAGGTCGCTGGTATTGATGGAAATTATGAATCTAGCCCGGATGGAAATGTCGTTAAAGGGAATCCAAGTACAAGAGTTAGCGCGTCAAGTAAGAGTAGCTGCAAACACGGTAAGTACATGGTTCGGACGTGGGGAGATCCCAGAAGCTATGCTAGGGGCGGTGGTAGAGGCAATAGATAGCCCGCGATTGAGTGAAACACGTTGCAGCCAGTGCAAGGGGAACGCTTTTCCAACACGGTACCTTGACAACGTGGATGCACACCCTATGGTTGCTATTAACAAGGCCAGCCGTGAAATAAAAGAATGGACCGATTTGGTAGGCAGCGCCATTGATACCATAACAAACAGGCCGAAAGGCGTGATCTTTAGTGAACAGGAGGAACAATTGCTAATTAGGTTTGAAAATGAAACAGCCGACTTAATAACCAGCATGAAAACAGTACTTATCCGGTTTCAAGAGTGCTATAACAGGCCAGTAGTTGCCACAATGAACAGGCATGTTGCCAAACTAGAGCAGTCTGGATATTGCTCAGTTACAAAGAAAAAAGCAGCCCCATATAAACAGAGCTGCTAACGAAATAATTGTACTTAAATTATAACCCAAAGGAGCTGCAAAGTAAATGGACTTTTGCGAAGCTTGCGGCGTGTGTATAGATCCTCAGTATATGAAACCTGACTGGTACGGTAATAAATTAATCTGTTGCCCAGAATGCGCGGAAGCACACGGAATTAAGGGGGATGATGAAGAGATGACACTGCTTGAAGAAGTTGAGGGTATGGTAAGTACTTTACAAACAATCGCCAAAGAGAACGAAGCAATCTCAATTTCATTTACTAGTATTTGTGGCGTTGAGGTTCATGTAACAAATAAAATGTTTGCACAAATACAAGCCAATTGCGAGATCGATTCGTTTTTATCGGGTGATTATCCGTTTCGCGCAAAGAAAACCTACGGTGGCGCTACCTGGTTTACTTTGATTAAAGGGGAGAAAGTAGAGCCTTTTATGGAAGGTTGCTTGACTTTTGCAGAGCAGCATAGGGCGGCAGGAGCTTATTTGGATTCTTTGGTAAAAGGTGAGAGCCATGCAGCTTGATCCTACTGTTGCGATTAAAAAACTACAAGAACCATTTGCACCGTCGGAAATAGAATGGCGTGTAGGTGCTACGATGGGCGATAAAACAAAAGGTATTGCACTGGCGTATGTTACAAATCGAGCTATTCAAAATAGGCTAGATGAGGTATTCGGTCCGTTCGGTTGGAAAAACGAGTTTCGAGAATGGAAAAACAATAGTCAGTTGTGCGGTATATCGATATTTTTCAACGGCGAGTGGATTACAAAGTGGGACGGTGCTGACGACAGCGAAACAGAGGCCATAAAGGGCGGATTGAGCGATTCGATGAAACGGGCTGCTGTTCAGTGGGGTATAGGAAGATATTTATATAACCTGGAGAATGAATGGGTGCCTATTGTATCGGCCGGCAGGTCGTTCAAGATTAAAGATATTCCGCGGCTGCCCTCGTGGGCATTACCACAAGGATTCTCTTATGAGAATAAAGGGAATAGCCCACAAATACTGCCGGATGTATCAACTACAGCGGAAAGGTATTCGCAGCTGGCAGCGGTAGGCGCTGGTAAGAAAGGTGATATTACTGAACGGCAGATTGCTGCGATACAAAAGCGGGCATTTGAAAACAGCATATCAGACAACGATTTTAAGGATTTATTAAGGTTTGCTTTTAAGGTAAATACCTTGTTGGAACTCGATAAATCACAAGCTAGCATACTCATTGGTGACATGAAGAGTTTGTGGGGCGAGTATGCAACGAAGCACAAAGGATGGCATAAGGCAGTTTGAAAGTCGCTGGGGTTAGAGGACATAGGGTTCACTAATCCCTAGACTGTCCATGTTATTTAAACGGTTACGGTAACGGTTAGGGGAAGGTGTGGCGAGTGTATACAAAAATTGAAAGCCAGTTTTGGAAAGATGAAAAAATGTTAAAACTGTCCGGCGATGCGCGGTACCTTATGTTATATCTTCTTACGACGCTACATCGAAATATGATAGGTTGCTATTTCTTGCCGGAACCTTACGCTTATTTTGACCTTGGAATGGCACCAGAACAGTTTCATAAGGCCATGTCGGAATTAGTTAGAGCTAGGCGGGTTAAGTACGATATGGAAAACCACATATTGTTGATACCCAACTACTTAAGGTTTAATCCTTTAGAAAACCCAAACCAGGTAAAAAGTGCCATAGACAAACTCGATGAATTGCCACAAACCCAGTTATTACAAGACTTATACGATGTTGTAAAAACAATTGACAAGCAGTTCATGAAACCCTTTACCGAACGGTTACAAGAACGGTTGCCGCAACCAGTAAACAGTAATCAGGATACAGTAAGCAGTAACAGTATACAGGATTCTTTTGTCCCGGATTGTGCCGGGACGAGCGAACAGGGCACCGATGATACCTCTGATACTGAAAAAAAACGGACTAAGTATACATACCAATCAGAGCATATGCGTCTAGCTGAACAGCTTAAATTTAGGATACTTGAACATAAAAAGAATTTTAAGTATCCAAGTTCTCTCGACCAGTGGGCAAACACAATTAGGCTGATGATCGAGCAGGATAACCGCAGCGTACGGGAGATAGAAACGGTTATTGATTGGTGTCAGAAGGATGTTTTTTGGCAGAGTAATATACTCAGCGCCGATAAACTTAGAGAAAAATTTGATCAATTGCAGGGAAAAATGCAGTCGATACAACCAAGTGGCAAAACCGATTCGAGCAGCAGGCTTAGCATGATCCAAAATGTGAAAGGGAGGTTGGCTAGTGTTGGACGTTGAGAGAGCCATTGATATATTAACGCCGTTGATGTGTGCATACCCTGCAGCCAAAATTACTGAAGAGACAATCAGCGTGTATGCAATTGCTTTATCCGAACTGACAGAACTGGAATTACAAGCTGGTGTGCTAAAGTGCATGAGGACAAGCAAGTTTTTCCCGAGCATTGCAGAGGTCATGGAAGCAGCTCAAAACATGATCGAAACAGTGACTAATACCAAAGCAAAATCACCGGATGAGGCTTGGAATGAAGTACAAAAACAGATGCATGAGGCATTCGTTTATAAAAAGCCAGTGTTTAGTACACCTGAGATAGAAAAGGCAGCTCTCAGCATGGGATGGATTGGCCTTTGTGAAACGCCTACAGACCAAATAGGAACGGCTAGAGCACAGTTTCTAAGGCTCTATGAAAGCGTATGCAGCCGGAAAAGAGAAAGCCGCATTAATGACAGCGTGATTGCAATTATGGGAGGCAATGACTATGTAAAGCAATTGGTTGCTGCTAAGTCGATGCCACAGCTTACAAGGATAAAGTAGGAGGAAGCGGCATGAATAGGCTGCCGAAAGAAAAGATACTGGCCGCTCAGGCTGGGGACCATGAAAAGCTTGAGGAAATATTGGAGTTGTTTTACCGGTACGGAATGGAAGTGGTTGTTCGGCTGGGGATAAAACCAAGCGAGCGGGAAGACGCAATACAAACTGGCGTTATTTATGTAGCTGCAGCCATTAAGAGATATGATTCGAATCGCTACATGAAGCCTGTAAATTATTTATTCATGGCGCTGAAGGCTGGGATAAATACATATCTTCGTGGCATGGGGTTCCAGAAAAATAGAATAGTAAGCGATGCATTACGTTTAGATTCAGCCGTTTCGCCAGATGCGAAGCAAACATGGACGGAAATTATTGAAGATCCGAACGCCAAAGTAGAAAAAAACGTAGTGGGAAGTATGTTCTTTGAAGAGTTTTATCAGGGCTTGGAGCAGTTGTTAAGCCCGGTTGAGCAAGGTGTGTTGGCATTGCGCCGCCGAGGAATGGCACCAAAGGAAATTAGCAAAGTGCTGAATATCAAGCAAAAGGCAGAGGATAACGCCTGGTACCGGATACGCAAGAAGGCGGCAATGCTCGGATAATAAGATAGCAATATAAGGGGGAAGAGTCATGAACTCAGTTAAACTTATTGGCCGGTTGGCTCAGGAGACGGAAGTGAGATATACAAAGTCAGGGAAGGCGGTAGCCTCGTTTACGCTGGCAGTTGGACGTGGCAATGGAACGGATAGGCAGGGAGAAGCTACTGACTTTATACCGGTAGTGTGCTGGCAGGGGCTAGCAGAAGAGGCTGGCAATACACTTAGCAAAGGTAGCCAAGTTTTTGTGCAGGGCCGCTTGCAGATACGCTCGTATGAAGCAGCAGATGGACAGAAACGGCGTGTTTCTGAGGTGGTGGCAAGCTTTATTGGGCGAAGCATTTCGGATGGCAGAAAGGCGATTCCTAGCCCCGGTGGTGCAGACTTTGGAGCTTTTGGGGAAAATGTTGAGGAACAGATTCCTTTTTAGGGGTGATGATGAGTGAGCTTGACTATAGAGAAAAAGAAAGAACGATATAAAGTGATAGCGTCTTCAGCGACAATTGTTGAAGCAGCAAAAAGGCTGGGATTAAGTCAGCCGGTTCTGGCAAGATGGGCAAGAAAAAATAATGCCAAGCCAACCATTAAAACGGCTAAGACTCGACAGAGGATGAACCTCTATAGGCGAGGGTGGACTGATACTGAAATTGCTAAAACAGAAGGATGCCATACTGAAACTATACGAGTATGGCGAGCTCATCGAAGTTTGCCAAGGAACGAGAAAAGAAAAGCTGTTCCAGTAGCGGTCGATAGGCAAAAAAATCCAGAGCCACGTGTAATACCAGAACTGGTTAAAGGCTTCTTTCAGTTCTTGCTTAGGGTAAAAAGGAAGTGCCCAGACCGGCAAATTGACGTATTAGTGGCAGCAAAGATTTACCGGGAGGGATTGTCGTGAAGCTAACGCCTGTTATACAAGTTCTGAACCAGAATAAAGCCAGAAGGATGGTGCTAAAGCGAGACGATATAGAGGCAGCGCTGAAGGATACGGAGGTTCGACCGTGCGTAACCAGACAAGCTACTCCGGAAGAGTGCTTGCTTTACGGGATTAATCCGGGCGCCAAGCGGCAGGACAAGCCAATACAGCAATTTAGGAAAAGATGGGCATGAAGCTTGTTATTGCTGGGAAGCTACCTGGGCTGAATGACTACATAGATGCATGTAGGGCTAACCGGTACGCTGGGGCGGAGATGAAACGATCGATTCAAGAAATAATCTTATGGGAGATTATAAGCCAACTAAATGGAAAGCAGTTTGCTGCAGTGAATGTAGTGTTTCACTGGTACGAGCCCAATAAAAAGCGAGATAAAGATAACATAGCCTTTGCGAAAAAGTTTATTTTGGACGCGCTACAGGCTGCAGGCACGTTGGCCGGTGATGGTTGGGGACAGGTATTAGGATTCGCGGACAAGTTTTATATAGATAAGCTAAAACCCCGGGTAGAAGTAGAAATTATCGGGGAGTGAACAAATCTGGACCTGATAAAAAAAGACATCGTCTTTTGGTTGCTTTGGCTAGTGATTATTGTGGGGGCCCTGGTAGGTGGAGAGATATGGGCAAGGAGGCGTGATAGGTGATTGAGCCTAAAATAATGCTCTGGCATGATAAGAAGATACGGGGGCTAAAACAGAGAGTGGCTGTTGAAGAGGCGGAGAACGATCATTTACGGCAGCAGCTTGCAAATGAACGAATCAAGAGCGCTAAGTTAAATGAACTGTGTTTTAAGTTGGTTGAGGCCTTTGATGTTTGCAATGACGAATATCTAACGGCAGCCGTATACCTAGTGAATGTACAAACTCTTATAACTAAACAGAATACAAAGATTAAGGGACTGGAAAAAGCCGCATCCCGTGTTCTAAAGCAGCACATAAGGTATAGGCCGGGGCATTACCATGCAAATTGTGATTGCGGTCTCTGTAAGGCTATGAAGGCCTTATATGATGCACTGGGAGAGGCACGTTAAAGGGAGGCTTAAAGAGGATGTTGACTATAAAAGGAGAAGCTGCCCGCAAGATTGTTCGTGAGCTTGAATGTCCGACTGAAGAAGAGATTGCAGATTACAAAGCTATTAGAATGCAAGTTGAAAAAGCGGCTAACATGTTAAGGCAGATTCCGGACTGTATGAGGATTGGGTGCCTTGTACAGAAGGGCATAACAGAAGTATTGCCTCATACAAGCTGTAAAGGAGAGTTCAACTCAATCGGCTGCCGGGAAGTGCTTAAAACTAATCAGCATGGCTGTGTACTTATGTATTACTGCAGGGAGGGCTCTAATGAGGATCGAGCAACACGTACATAACGAACGCTGGAAGCTTTATCGACAAGGTAAAACTGATCAGGAAATAGCAAGAGAGCTTAGCATAGGTAAGTCTACAGTGACCACTTGGCGAAAAAAGTACAACCTACCAGCACATGGGCGGGAGAGGAATAAGGGAGATGACAACACCTAGATACAAATACGTAATGTTTTATAGTGATGATATAGGTGAAGTTCAATGTAAATTCATACGGGGAAGAGAACAAGCGGTATGCCTTGTATTAAAATATGCGGGAATAGTACATGATCGAAATGGTAAAGTGATCTGGGATTTTACTGAGTTAAGATAATAATAGTTGTGAGGGGTAGCTTGAGGCTGCCCTACTACCTATTTAGAGGAGGGATGGGCATGAACTGTATAAGAGAAGCTGAGAACTATTTAAGATATTATAGAGAACTCAATCAAAGTCTGGGACATGCTGATCGTATGATAAATAAGATAAAGTGGCAATGTGCACCGCGGGCGCTGGGGGCCGTTAATATGGATGTAACCGGGGTGAGAGCAGACAAGCCAGTCAATACGCTAAATCAGATGTATCAGTTGCAGAAGTGGCAGGAAATGCGAGAGCGGACGCAGGCAGAGATAGACAAGATCGAAGCGGCGTTAATGGAAATCTGCGTTGATCCGGGCTGTGAGCGATACCGTGACATACTCTATATGTGGTATGTAGATAAACGTGACAAAGAAGGGATTGCTGAAGAAACGGGTTACAGTAGAAGAGCGGTATTTTATCTACGGAAAAGCGCAATAAAAAAATTCTCTGTAGCGCTCTTTGGATTTGAAGCCTTACAAGCAATATGATTGCACTATTATTGCACACTCTTTGACTACTTAACAGTTTATAATAATAACATAGGAATATTATAAGGGTTGCTAGCTTATGTTGGCGCCCTTTTTGTGTTATACGGGATGCAATAAGAATTGCAACTAATTGCTTTTTCCAACCAGGCTATGCGTAAATCTAAAACTGATAAGGGTGATAACAGCAACGGGAGAAAAATACCGTGTTATTTTTAATGTCTAGATAGGTCAAGTTTTTCAAAAAAAATAGTTAATTTTTTTTATGCTTAGCAGGTATTTAAAAAAATATGTTTAATTAAGAAAAAGTGGTATCATATATGGTGCCATACGGGTATATTAAGTACTGGCAGGTGTCGGAATGGGGCATTACCAAAAGTTATATAAAAAAATTAGAAACAATAAACGAAGCGTTCGCTTTGAGGATCTAAATACATTAATGACCAAGGTAGGCGGATTTGAATGTCGACAGGGTGATGGTGATCATTATGTTTTTAGTCATCCTGATTTATCTTATCATATAAGTGTTGATTGCAGAGGTAAACGTGAACCCCTTCTTATTGTATATGTGCTAAAATCGCTTAAAGCGTTTGATGAAGTAAATGCAAGCTTCACTGAGGAGGATTAGTATGGAATTAAAGTATGGCGTTAAAGTATTTTTATTGTCTAGCGAAGATGGTGGAGGATACTTAATTGAGGTACCCGATTTGCCGGGCTGCACTACACATGGAAGCACTTTAGAAGAAGCCTTGGGTAGGGTTGACTCTACTATTACTTTATGGCTAAAGGCTGCAGAGGAAACTGGTAAGGTAATTCCACAACCTCGTTTTTATGAAGATGATGAACCAAGTGGTAAATTTACAGTAAGAGTTCCAAAACAGTTGCATAAAGAATTAAATAACATCGCAGAGGAACAAGGTGTAAGTCTCAACCAATTGGTTAATTACTATTTGTCAAAAGGAGTAGGTAACGATATTGCTTGCTCATTGACTAAAACCGATGATTGTCCTAAAAATAAAGTGGCGAACAATTTAGAGCAAAATTTACTTGATTCGGCTGCGCTCACTCAGCTTTGGCGGGGAAATGATAGCTTTCGAAGATTTGTAACTACTTTACCAACTCAGGATTTTAATTTGGTCTTATCCAAAGGGAGTGATTAAAAAATGAAAAAATCTGTTAATAAAAATGAAAAAATAGATGTGTTGGAAATATTATACAACCCTAAGGTTCGTTTGACCAAAATAGAAGGAGATCGCACGTCAATAAGACCTAAACCTGACGAAGAACTTGCGTTTCATAACGATTGGAACTATGAAATAATATCGAATGAAAAAGACGAAATTTCTATAGAAACGAAATGCAAAGTGTTTTTTGATAATGATGTTTATTTTAAAATAGCATTTGTTTTCTTGTTGACATATGATTGCGACAAAGAAGTGCCAAATAGTGAAATAGAAGCTTGTATTGAGGATGTTTTACAGCCTTGCGCTAATCACGCTTCTATGATGATTGCCATATTGACTGATAAAATGATGGGTTCTCCGCTGGTTCTTCCTCCAACTATTAACCTTAAAAAATGAATACAAATCCTATTATGCGCCTTATTGGGCGCTTTTTTTATGCCCAGATAGGAGGTAATAATATGGACAAGAAACCTATCCAGCAGCCTACACAGGCAACGGCTATCATCCATCCGCCCGCACCTACCAAGAAGAAAGGTAGCCGGGTAACCGGGTGGCTAAAATGATCCTTACAAAAAAGAAGCTAATTAGGCTAACTGGCAAATCGCTTGCTAAGCTAAATAAAGATATACACGAACGTGACGGTTACACCTGTATTATTCCAGGCTGTGGCCGTCATGTTGCTTTAGAAGAAAAATTCCACCATGAGCCTTGTGGAAATGGCAGCAAGGAAGATCGTATAGAAAAGGGGCTATTGCTTTGCTACGGGTTACATCATAAGCATAGACATGATGGACCTGGCAGCGCAGTGATACAGCAACTCTGTGAAGAGTACTTAAGGAGAATATACCCGGAGGTATGGCAAGATGAATGAATTTATACCAGAAGGATTAGAGCCTGTTCAGCTTGATAAACTAGGCCGGGAATTAAGCAATGAAGTAGCCAGGCTTAGTAAAGTAGTGGCCCAATATGAAAGCGAAGTTACGGGGGCCAACAGAAAGTNNAGATACTTCACCGAGACACTAGGTACACGCCAACAATGATTAATGCTATGGCTGAGATAGATGAAACCGTTGTTGCTGCAGATGATGCAGTACAGTTGGCAGAAGCTAAGTTGCTAATAGGAAAGGCTGAACTGGATGGGCGTGACAAGCAGTATCAAATGATAAAGAAGATTATTGATTTAAAGGTGCAGGAATTGAGGGTATTTAGAGGATAGCGTTCATAATTAAATTTAAGACAAATAATTGAGCCGATTACACCTTAGGCTGGGGTCACCCGCGTGCTGAGGTAAAATGGCAGAGAAAAAGCTGCCAGACTAATGCCGGCAGCTTATTGATTAGCGAATACCCAGTCGATTCTTAAGAGCCGTTTGTAGCTCTTGTGAGAAGTTGATTTTTTTCTTTTCAGCCATTTGATTGAGGTAATAGGGAATAGTCAAGGTTTTCTTTACCGCACGGGTATCGAGCTTCGCCCGAAAGGCTGCCAAGGAGACTTCTACTAAACCGATTACTTCACCAGGCTGCTTTTTTTGAATAGCATCAACGGAAGACGCTTCCGGGATCTCGTCTCCATCACATTCAAAACCCCATAGGTGAAGGCCAAGGGCTTCCCGAGCCATCAAATGGGCCTCTTCTAAGGTATTTCCCACTGTAAAGCATCCGGGAAGATCAGGGAAGAATACGGAGTAACCGGTTTGCGTCTTTTCAAAAATCGCTGGATAAACGAAGAATTCTTTGTTTGCCATTATATAAACCTCCTTGTGGGGCGGAGCTATTTAAGCCCGCCTGTTTTAGGATTGATTTTTCTAGGGAGGGGCCGAGGCCTTGTATCATTCCCTCCCTTTAGTTCTTATTATATAACACGTATTGATACGTGTTAATGAGTTTAGGGAATGAATACGTATAAAATACGTGCTTATATATTAGCGGAGGTGGTGAGACTTGTAAATGTCTGAGATGGATTGGCAGGCGATACGCCGTGAATATGAAGAAACTGATATTACATTAACTGCCTTGGCTGCGAAGTACGGCATTAAAATTCCCACGTTAAAAAGCCGCAAGCAACGCCATGGATGGATAAAGAAAGCTGCATCCAAAGATCAAAAGGATGCAGCTGTTAAAAAGGTGGGAGCTCCTACCGGTAATAAAAATGCAGTAGGGCATGGTGCTCCCAAAGGAAACAAAAATGTTGTTGGAAATAAGGGGGGATCCGGCCCGCCACTAGGTAGCAAAAATGCTTTAAAGACCGGTGAATACGAATCTATCTGGTTTGACTGTCTAACCGAAGCGGAACAGGAGCTATACAGTAGTATCAATCTGGATACGCTGGCCCAGGTGGAAGATGATATTCGGCTGATAACAGTCCGGGAACGCCGCATGATGGAGCGTATAAGCAAACTGACTAATGGGTTACCTGAAAAGGAGCGGAAAGTTCTGTATCAACTGCAGCCCCAGAAGCGAATGGTTGAAGTTGGAGAGCCGGACGGCTGCAATAAAATAATACCGGTTTCGGATGCAAAGCTGGTTGTCACAGAAATTACCGAAATTGAAGCCAGGGCTATCGACGATATTGTTAAGCTGGAAGAAGCCTTAACCCGGGTGCAGGAGAAAAAAGCAAAGCTGCTCACCTTGAAGCATACCATTGAGAACCCTTCGAATAATGGCAGTGGCAACAAAGATCAAGCGGCTCAAGTGGTTCAAATTATCGATGATATTCCTAGGAAAGACGGTGATGGACATGCTGCAGGTTAAATTATCTGAACGGATTGCCGCTAGCTTTTATGACATCCATGAAGAAATTAAATCACATCGCTTTACACACTATTGGCTTAAAGGCGGGCGGGGCAGCACTAAATCATCGTTTGTTAGTATTGAAATTATTCTAGGTATGATGAAAGATCCGCTGGCTAATGCAATCGTTTTGCGCAAAGTTAAAGAGACTTTGAAAGATAGTGTGTTTGAACAGCTGGCCTGGGCAATTGAAATCTTAGGCGTTTCTGATTCATGGCATGCAAAACATAGCCCGATGGAACTAACCTATTTGCCAACCGGACAAAAGATACTTTTCCGTGGTGCCGATAAGCCAAAGAAGATTAAATCCGCGAAAGTATCCAAAGGCTATTTTAAGTTCATCTGGTATGAAGAAGTCGATGAATTCAGCGGTATGGAAGAGATTCGCATGATCAACCAGTCACTGATGCGTGGCGGTAAAAAGTTTGTTGTTTTTTATACCTATAACCCACCTAAATCCGTGCGCAACTGGGTAAATCAAGAAGTTACATTTGGCCGAGATGACCGAAAAGTACATCATAGCAGCTATATGACTGTTCCTCGTGATTGGCTAGGGGAGCAGTTTTTAATTGAGGCTGAGCACTTGAAAAAGGTCAATCCTACCGCTTATGCCCATGAGTATGGTGGCAAGGTAACCGGTACCGGTGGCGAGGTCTTTAGTAATGTTAAGCTGCGGCCGATCAGCGACGAAGAGATTGCTACGTTTGACCGGATCAGGCGAGGCAATGACTGGGGATATGCGATTGATCCCTTTCATTATGGAGTCATGCATTACGATAAGACTCGTAATCGACTATACATATTTTTCGAGATCCACAAAGTTGGGTTAAGCAATCGTAAAGCAGCTGAGCTCATTAAAAAAGAAAATATTCACAATCGCTTAATTGTCAGTGATAGTGCCGAGCCGAAATCAATCGCAGAGCTTAAAAGCTATGGTATTCGAATCAAAGGAGCGAAAAAAGGCCCGGACAGTGTGGAATACGGTATTAAGTTTCTGCAGGACATGGAGCTGATTGTAATTGATCCTATTCGTTGCCCCAATACGGCCCGGGAGTTTACTAATTACGAGATGGCTAAAGATGCTAATGGTAACTTTAAAGCCGAATTTCCGGACAAGGAAAATCATTCGCTTGATTCCACACGCTATGCTCTAGAGGATGATATGACCAGGAGAATCAAGCTCAAGTCCGGCAAAATGGATTACTAAGGAGGTGAAAGCAAATGAATGATCTGGATGATGAATTTGAAATACCCGATGAAGAGAGCGAACAGCCTGTAGCAGAGGAAGAATCCGGCCATGTTGTACCGAAGGCTGCAGACGCTCCAAAGGCACGAATAACTCCAATGGTTTTGCCTTGTATACCCATTGCCGATAATTACAAACTGCTTGAAGATGCTTATGCCGGGAGTGGCGGCTTTTTAAATGGTGATTACCTTGTACCTCATGTGCGGGAAACACTAGATAAATATATCAGGCGTAAGGCGCTTAGTTATTACGCTAACTACGTCAAGACCGTTGTTAATTCGCTAGTGAATCCTGTTTTTCGAAAGCAAGCTATGCGCAATTGGGAAGGTAAAGACTTGGAAAGTCAAATGTTCTCCAAGTTTCAGGCCGATGTAGATCGGAAGGGGACTAATATTAGGCGTTTTATGAAAAAGGCGCTTAAAAAGGCAAAGCTGCATGGAGTCTGCTTTATCGTAATTGATAATGTCAATGAGCAGCCAGTCACTAAAGCTGCAGCAATAGAAGAGCGGGCCTTTCCTTACGCCTATCTGGTATTTCCAAAGCAAGTGAAAGACTATGAGTGCAATGAGGACGGCGTTCTTACCTCTATTACTTATGAAACGTATTCTCGCCGCTTTAGTGGTAATGCGGCATCCAACATTATAACCCGATGGACATGGACGGAAACGAGTTGGAAGCGGGAAAGAGAGGGTAAAACAGAAGAACAAGAGCACCGGCTTGGTGTTGTTCCCGTTATTCCCTTATTTGGCGTTGATGCCGATGACGGAGATATGTTGCCAACGGGAGATATGCTAGCAATCGCAAGAATTAATCTTGCGATTTTTAATTTGTGCTCAGAGCTTCGGGAGTTGCTTAGAAATCAGGCGTTTTCGATCTTGTGTTATCCGGTTACGGAAGCTGTAGATCATGAAGATTTGCAAAACCTAGTTACCGGAACGGAAAATGCACTGAACTTTGATGGCAACGGCAATCCACCACTTTATATTACTCCATCTGCAGAGCAGGCTGCGCTGCTTCAAAATGAACTTGGGCGCCTGGTAGAAGAAATATACAGGCTTGCTTCTCTGAGCAGTGTGGTTGGGGTACAGCAAAAAACATCCGGTGTGGCCAAAGCCTGGGACTTTGAAAACACAAACCAATCCTTAAGTGATATGGCCGAAAACTGCCAGGAAGCGGAAATGAAAATGGCCTTTCTGTTTGAGCAATGGACAAAGAGTAAAGTAGGCTATTCCTGCGTCTATCCTGATGATTTTGGAATAGTCGATATCACTGAGGCGCTAGATGAGATTACTAAAGCTTTGGATCTGCAAATTGGCGGCCTTTTCCAGAAAGAAGTTAAAAAGAAAGCGGTGGAAGTATATCTTGCCGATCTTCCTGAAGTACGCTTTGATGCGGTTATGGACGATATTGACCAACAAGCGGATGAAGTGCAACAGGCAGCCGCATTCACTGTGGAGCCATAACCTATGGCGGGCAAAGAAAACGAGTATTTGACTAAACTCTTGGCTGTTCTCCAGCAATATGGGAAAACCATGAATGGAGAAGGGGCCTTACTAGTGAAGTCAATTCGTGAGCTGTTAGGAAAAGGCCTTACGGTACCAGTAGCAGTTGAAGCAGCACTAAAGCAGCGACAATACAATAAGTTTGTGGCAAA
Organism: Sporomusaceae bacterium UBA1887; assembly: GCA_002337925.1. GTDB lineage: Bacteria > Bacillota > Negativicutes > Sporomusales > DSM-15969 > Anaerospora. Next base: position 108,563 of record DDHB01000059.1, on the reverse strand, counting down.
TGCTATTACTGATTCTGTTTATAAAATGGCTTTGGCAGGTTACGGCATATCAACATCAATTCGTGTTGATCATGAGGCACAAAAGGCGCTGTCTAAAAAATTAGTAGACACTCCCTGGACTGGCGATAAAATGAAGCTTTCTACACGGCTCCATGGCACTAACACGGCTATGCGTGAAGCTATAGTAAGCACCATTCAAACGTCGATTAACCGCCAAGAGAGTCTAAAGAAGTTGTCTATGCAGCTCTATGATGGCTATAATTCAGGAAACAAAGTAATAGCGCCGGCTGAGTTACCTGAATACCTCAAAAAGTTACATGGTACTGCCCGGGCAGTTGCGGCTGGTGATAAAGCGGGACTGAAAGAGTTCGAGAAAACCTTAGCTAGTGCTAAGGCCAATATGGCTAAGCTAACGGCTCGAAATGCAGCTGGTACGCCAAACACTAACCTGGTGACAACCTATAAAAACCTGCTCAAAGAGGCAAAAAAGCTTGTCTCTGCAACGGGCAAGCTGAATACGGCAGCACTTGACCGAGCTGTTTGGTCAGCTGTTCAAGAAAAGTCCCGATATCATGCGGATCGGATTGCAAGGACTGAGAATGCCAGGGCCTGGTTTGATGGATTTATCTTGGAAACGCAAAATGATGATCTCGTTTGGGGCTATCGTTGGGTTCTCAGTAACCGCCATAAATATACCCCGTTTGATCAATGCGATGTGTGTGCAAACATGGACGTCGGATATGGTAAAGGTGTTTACGCAAAAGATAAGGTGCCGAGTATTCCGCGTCATCCTCATTGCATGTGCAGCCTGGAGGTTGTTTACTATGATGAGGTGAATCCTTCTACAACATTCAATCCTGACAAAGCACGCGAGTACATTAACAAGCTCACCCATGCGCAGAAAGAAGCTTTATTCGGTGCTAATGGTGCAAAGGCTTATGCGCAAGGTGATGACTGGCAGAAGTGGCTGCGTGGTTGGGATGGGTTCGGGCGCCCGGTAACCCGCCTTGAGACTACTGAAATAGCCAATCTTAAAAGCAACTCAATGGTATCAGAGATAGAAAAATGCTATAATGAAATTGTTGAGAAGGAACCTGCTATTACGGAAGTTGTTCAACGAATTGTTGAAGCTTCAGGTGGCAACATGGAAGGATTAGCATATAGAATCAAGACTAAGGAATCCTTCATGCGAAAAGTTGATACCGATTACCAATTGGCTAAAGCCGGTGGATCTGATATTACGCAACTGGAAGTTGCGAATAATACTAATGATGTTATTCGTTACACGGGTGTTGCTGATGAAGAGTCGTTATACAGTCTGTATTTGATGGTAATGAGTACGCTCGAAAGCGAAGGATTTAAGAGTATTAAAGTAAAAAATACCTGGGATGATAATCTCAATCCTTATAGAGGTATTAATACAATCATCCAATCTCTTGAGGGGCAGAATTTTGAGTTACAGTTCCATACGCCTGAAAGCTTTCATTTAAAGCAACATGAACTGCACGAATTATATGAAGAATATCGCCAGCCTTCTACTTCCCTTGCGAGAAAGAAAGAGTTGTTTAACAAAATGTTTGAGCTATCAAATGCTCTTACTAAACCTCAGGATATCGATAAGATCAAAAATCGAGGTGCGCGGTAATGCAGATTCAATACTATGCATTAACACAATATGGAACAACAAAAGAGAATCCTTTCGCCGTTGCACGGTTTAATGATGGTATCTTTGAGCGATATTGCAAAGGGAAATGGGTTGTAGATGATTCTTTAGCTGCGATTTTCATTGGCGAATTTATTGACTATGAGCCTATAACCGAATCCGAAGCAGTGCGCATCTTGGAGAGGCAGGTATAAATGATGATTAGTAAAGCCTTGTATATTGCCAAAGTAGCGCATAAAGGTCAGGTGGACAAAGGTGGGAATCCATATGTTATGCATCCCATTGCGGTTTCACAATTGGTTCACTCTGAGGAAGAAAAGATTGTTGCCTTACTGCATGACGTTGTTGAAGATACGGACATTACGCTGGAGCATTTAAAGCTAGAAGGATTTTCAGATAATATTATTGCTGCTGTAAGTGCGTTAACGAAACAGCCTGGAGTAGCGTATGATGATTATATTGCTACGCTTAAAGAAAATTCGATCGCTGTTCGCGTTAAGATTGCGGATATAACGCATAATTCGGATATCAGTCGAATACCGAATCCTACCGAAAAAGATTTGGAAAGAATTAAACGCTATGAAATGACACTTGCAAAACTTAAAAATGATTATAATTAACCGCCTATTTAGGCGGTTTTTCTATTGTCAACAAGGGAGGTGTTTCAAATGAGAAACCGTTTGCTATAGCTGATAGCGCCGCTAAGGGCGCTTTTTCTATGCCTAAAAACTAAGAGGAGGACAATACGTTGACATTAGACGAACTATTGGCGGCGCTAACTAAGCTACCGGAAGGTGCTAAGTTGACCGAAGCGATCAAGGCCCTAATTGCAACTAAAGAGACAGAAATCGCCCAGAAAGGGTCGCAATGTAAGGGCCTTACCAAGACGCTTAAAGAGAGTGAGGAAAAGCTCAAGGCTACCAGTGACCGCTTAACAAAACTGCACGATCACTTAGGGATTGATGAAGATGTTGAGGATTTGGATGGAGCTCTGGCAGAAGCTGCAAAGGCTGGTAAAAAGGGGGGCGATGAAGCCCTACTAAAACGTCTGGAAAAGCTGGAGAAATCTCGGAAGCAGGATAAAGATGCATCGGATAAGTTGTTGGCAGAAGAACGTAGTAAGCGGCATGATCTACTTAAAAGACAAACGCTGCTATCATCTTTAACTGCCGGTAATGCAGCACGTGCCGATGAACTAGTAGGTCTGCTTTCGGGAATGGTTCAAATTGGCGATGATGATGAACTGACCTTTGTTGATGAAAAGGGGCAGTCAGTCAGGGTCGAAGACGGAGTAAAAGGCTGGTTAGCGGCTCGGCCGGAATTTGTTAAAAATGCACAGAATCCGGGTGCTGGATCAGGTGCCGGCGGCGGTAAAGGCGGCGAAGAGGGCGGAAATATTGGTAAGACTGTTGCAACAAAAGTTGCGGAAACAGCAAAAGCCTCTAGTGATGCTCAAACACATTTCTTTGGATAACAAATTAGAGGAGGATTTATATTTATGAAAATGGTGATTACCGAATATGGAACTGCAAAAACAATTCTTAAGTTTGCCGATCATGTTGTCAGCATGTCGGTCATGGTGGATGATGCGGGAGTAACAGCAAATTCCGAGGGCAAAAAGATTGTCCCGGCTGGTACTGTGATTGGTGGTGGCTTTATTGCCGATAACACTAAACTTGCAGTAGAGAAAAATGATGCCGATGCTGAAGCTGTGTTATTGAATGATGTTGATGTGACCTATGGAGCGGCACCTGGTGCAGCTGTTTTACATGGCTTCATTAACTTAAACAGATTGCCGGAAGCGCCTGTTGCTGCAGCTGTAACTGCATTAGCTGGACGCGTAACATTCTTGGATTAAATAATAGGGGGATATTGAACGATGAAAATTTTTGACTTAATCAATGCTCAACAAATTGTAGCCTATTGGGATACACTGCAGACCCAGGGAGGTAACACAGATCCTTATTTGGGTGCAGCGCTATTTCCTTCCAGAAAGAAACTGGGACTTAGCTTATCATGGCTAAAAGGGGCAGGCGGTCTTCCTATAGCATTGGCACCGAGTGCATTCGATGCTAAAGCGCCGACTCGGGACCGTATTGGCGTAACAAAGATTGAAACTGAAATGCCGTTCTTCCGTGAGCAAATGAGCATCAAGGAAAGAGAGCGGCAAGAATTAAATATGCTGCTGGACTCTGCTAACTCTGCGATTTTAGAGCCTATTGCTTCTAAGATTTATGATGACGCAGCCGAGCTCATCCGTGGTGCTTTGGTTCAGCCGGAACGAATGATCATGCAGCTTTTATCTACTGGTAAGATTGCAATTCTGGCAACGGCAAGCGCTTTGGCGTACAACTATGACTATCAGATCAAATCCTATCAAAAAACTAGCATTACTGATGCAGCTAAAAAATGGAGTGCTGTAGAGACTGCAACTCCGGTTACTGATATCATTGGATGGCAGGATGATATGGAAATGAAAACGGGCATCAGGCCTACTCGTGCTATCTGCACACGGAAAACCTGGGGCTATTTATTGGCGAACAAGCAAATTCGCCTGGATATTTCTGCACAAGGCACGACCGTTGTAACGGATAAAATCCTGAAATCTTATTTGCTCGATAAATTGGGTCTTTCAGTTGTGGTTTACTCGAAAAAGTTCCGCATTGATGCGGATACGCAAGAGCAATATTTCCCGGATAACTACTTCACACTGATTCCAGAAGGAAATCTGGGTAACACCTGGTTTGGTACTACTCCGGAAGAATCAGACTTGATGACCGGCAATAATGCGGCACAAGTGAAAATCGTCAATGCCGGTGTGGCTGTGACGACTTATCAGGAAATCCATCCGGTCAATTCCATTACTGTAGTTTCGGAAATTGTACTGCCTAGCTTTGAGCAGGGCGACAAGATCTTTATTGCTAAAGTGGCGTAATTATGGCTGATTCGGTTCTGCTTTTAACGGACCGGCGCGATGGTGCGACAGTAAGCTTTAATCTCGATTATAAAGCCCTGCTCATTATGGCCGATAAAGCGCCGGAATTAGCCAAAAAGAAGATGGATGCTACAATGGCCAAGGCCTGCCGGGAAGTTGTCCGGCTGGCTAAGGCTAAGCATAAATTTCGCAGTTCACCAACAGGAACTGCGGATAAAGCTATTCGCTATACCTTTGATAAAGAAGCGGGTGAGGGGGTTGTCTATTTGGATGAACTTAGAGCTCCTTATATTCGCTTCTTACATGTAGGTTCCGGGCTTTATGGTCCACACCACGAAGCATTTACCATATTCCCGAAAAACAAAAAGATGCTGCGATTCGCCACATCTCCTGGAACAGCTCCTTGGCGGCCAGCACCGTTTAGCCGCTTCCAAGAAGGTGGCTTTACATATGCATTTGGTGTGACGAATCCTGGCATCAAGAAAGATCAGTTTTTGTATGCGGCGGCTGATGAAGCTGAAGTTAAAATTCAGGAGCTGTTTGACAGTGCCATGACGGATTTGGTAGCACAGTTGGAACACTTGATGGGAGGTGCATAATGGCTTATTTTAGTCTATCAGAAATACGGGACGAGCTTTTGAAAAATCTCATTACCGAAGAAGATGTTGTCGAAAGCACTGCTTATATTGATGATATTGCTATTCGGTTAGGAGTACGGCCGGAACGTATCGTGACGCCAGCACCATTCCAAGTAAGAACCCTAGCCATGAATTATGCTTTGATGTTAACAGCTTTGAATGCATCTATGAACAATGGCACCGGCGGCGAGAATGCGGCAGATGCCTACGAATTAAAACGCCAGGTATATGCTAAGCGGGTAGCCTCATTGGAAGAGCAGGTTACGGCTCTGACTTTGCTGGGCGGCGGCCGTTCCAGTAAGAAATTCCCCGCGTCTACTTCAGTGGGGAGGAATTGATATGTTACAGTGGTGGCCCGTGGCTAGGCATTTAAGCGACTTTTTAGCAAGGGTGCCGGAACTTACTGACTGGAATGTGTATCCTGGTAGTAAAGGCAGCTCCAAGAAATACCCTTGTTGCGAAATTCAGTGGGATCAAGAAGCGGGATTGTTGACACATAATCCTAATAAGGGAGAGATTACCTTATGGATTGATTTATGGGTGAGATCCGATGATGTTGATCCTGTTGAAGTATATCAGCGGCAACATGAGGCGCAAGTGCTTGTTTTAGGTTTATTACAGGAATGGTCCGATAAAATTCTCGATGATTTAGGATTGGCAGCCAAAATTAGTTGCCCGGGTNNACCTCTGCAGGCACTATTACCCGACCTTCATTTGGCTGCCGAATTATTTTAGAAATTGAATGGAGGAAGTGAGATAATGGGAACTCCTAGTGCAAAAAATCTATTGCTTGGCGCTGGCCAAGTTTTCTTTGATCGGTGGGATGCTAATGGTAATAGCACCGGCCTGCGTCATTTGGGCAATGTGCCTAAGTTTAATTTAAAGACTGAAGTGGACAAGGTGCAGAAAAAGTCGTCTATGAATGCGGCTCGTACTCTCTATGCAGAGGCAATCAGGGAAATTAAATCCTCAGCTGATTTAACTCTGGAAGAGTTTGATCCGGCAAACCTGGCATTAGCTCTTTTGGGAGATGAAGGTATCATTACCCAGACTGCTGGTTCGATCACAAATGAATCTCATGTAGCCTATAAAGGCCGTATGATTAAAGTAGACGCATTTAACGCTGCTAACCTAGTCGTTAAACCTGCCAGCCCTACTAGTTCAATCATTGCCGCTGCCGTTGCTTCTGGCGCTATTACTAGTGATGGGACTGTGACTTCTAGTGGTACCTATACTGGTACTGTTGCTGAAGACTATTATGTTGTCATCACGGCTGCGCCTACTGCTGCAGGTACCATTACCGGCTGCAAATTCCAGTGGAAAAAGGGATTGTCTGGGGTTCTTAGTGCAGACGTAACAGCTACAGGCAATGCGCAGGCAATTGAGCTTGGCATACAAGTAAAATTGGCAGTTACGACAGGTCAAACGTTTGTAGTCGGCGATATGTGGAAGATTTCTGTGTCACCGGCAATAACTCAGTATACGGCTGGGGTTGATTATAAGACAGATGCTGTACTATCTCGTGGCGGCCTTGTTTCTATTCCAGAAACCTCGCGTATCCCTGATGGTACTAGTGTATTACTTGATTATTCTAAGCCGGCAGGATCATTCCCTAAAGTAGCAGCGGCAACAGTCGGCGCTGTAGAAGGGTATATGTTATTCCTGGGCGATCCGACTAAAGGCCCGGCCTATAATGCCGACTTCTGGCATGTATCTATTTCGCCGAATGGGGATCTTGCTATGATCGGTGAAGAATTTGCAGGATTTGATATCTCTGTTACCGTGTGGGATGATCGGGAAACTCATCCGAACGAACCACTACATCGATTAGTAAAGTTAAACTAAGATAGGGGCGTGGCTTTTGTCCACGCCTATTTTAATTCGTGAGGAGCGTGTCACATGAAAGATAAAGAGCTAGAAACGTTAATACCTGAACATGACATTTCCCTTGTAAGCGGTGAAGTGGTGACTATTACACCGTTTTCCTTTGCCAAGTTACCTCGGGTGGTTGCTTTACTCAACTCTATCGGTGTAGGAGTTTTCGCTCTCCTAGAAGCTAGAAATGGAATTACAACCGGTGAAGTAAATGCTGAAGGCGCGGCCACTCTTGAAATTGATGATTTGGTAATTAATAAGGTAAATGATTTTATTGAATCCCATTTTGAAGAAGTTGTAGAGATCCTAGCGGTTTATTGTAAGCGACCGAAAGAGTTCTTCTTGGATGAAGCAAAGGGTCCTAATGTTGAAGAAGCTTGTCAAATACTGCTGACGATAGTGGAGCGGCACCTTGGTTTTTTTACGAAAACTCTGCGCCCGATTCTAACTCGGATTCGCAGCAAGGCACAAGCTGGGGAAATATCGTAAAAACTCTAAAGCGGGAAGGTCATTTGTTCAGTGAAATACGCGAGTATACAATTGATCAAATGATCTTCTTCTATGCTGATGCTATTATGGCCAGGATTGACTACATGCACGATGTGCGCATGGCAGTTTGGTCAGAAGGTGATAAATTGGACAAATATATTTCTGGCATTGCGGAGGGATAGGCATGGCTAAAATACAAATAACGATCTCAGCGCAAAACGCGCAGGCCATTGCCGCTCTGCAGCAAGTGGCAGGGGCAGCAAAACAAGCAGGAAACAGTATGAAGTCTGCCGGAAATGGTTCAGGTTTTAACAACGCTACGAAGTCAGCAGGTGGATTTCTAGATAAGCTCAGCAAAGTAACAATTGTTGGTGCTGGGATTATAGGTGCGCTTCGGGAAATCAAGGATGCAGCGGCTGTTGCTTTTGGGCCAGGGTATAGTTTCGCAAAAAGTATGGAGACTAACCAGCTTGGCATGGCCGGAATCTTACAGTCTATGACGCTAATGGATGGTAAAGCAGTCGACTTTAATCAGGCGCTGGCGATTTCTTCAGATATGATGAAGAAACTGCAGATGGATGCCTTAAAAACGGCTGCATCTACAGAAGACTTAGTAGAAGTGTTTCGAGCAATCCTGTCCCCGGGACTTAATGCCGGAATGACATTGGAGCAAATCCGGCAAATTACAACGGTCGGCACGAATGCAATTAAATCGCTGGGTATTCCCCGGCAGCAGATTGTGCAAGAACTGCGTGATCTGGTGCAGGGTGGGATTACTGCCGGAGGATCTACGTTGGCCACTGCGCTGGGTATCACCGATGGGGATATTAAGAAGGCTAAGAATTCTTCTGAAGGGCTATTTAAGTTTCTCATGGACCGCATGCAGGGCTTTGAAGACACTGCAAAAAGATTTCCGGATACGTTGGCGGGGAAAGAAGATCAACTTAATGAAATGTGGACGTTGGCCAGTGCCAAATTCGTAGAAGAGTTTGAGGAGCCAATCAAAGATGGCTTGCAAGCGATTACAGACTTAATCGGAACTGTGAATGCAGAAACCGGTAAGTTTGAGGTTAACCCAGAAATTATGAGTGTCCTGGGTGAAATAAAAGTAGGCTATCAAGAAATCAAGGAACTGATCAATGACGTAAAGCAAATTAGCCACGGCATGTTTGATAATGCGGCTAATTCCGGTAAAAATTTATATGGCGTTGTAAAGGATCTAGGCTCTATTCTGACTGACTTGGCAAGAATAGCTGTTAAGGTTAGCCTACCAGGCATGAAGTTGTTGGGTGAAGAGTTGGACCGTGAAATCGAAAGGATTAAATGGCTGACAGGCAAAGCCACTTACTTATTAGACTTGTTAGCTAAAGTGGCTGGAGCCAAAGAAGATACAAAACCACCCGCTTCGCATATAGCTGACTTTCGCAAATCAGAAGATACGAATACCTTGCCACCTGTAGTCTCTACTAATGTCACTTCTAAATTCCCTGATGCTAATAAAGCCATTGAGAATTCACAAGCAGCTTTAAAGATTGCTCTTGATTCCATCTCAGCGGATGCCAAAAAAGCAGTGGTGGAATTAAAGCGGGAACAAGAAAGCTTAGAGGTATTGTACAAGCAGTCCTTGATATCAGCAGAAGAATATGCCCGGCGAAAAGCAGAACTGGAGCAGCAGTCGCAGCAGACATCAGTGGATGAGGCCCAGCGTAAACTGGAAGCAATACAAGGTGCTCTATACGAAAATGACAATGAAAAGAAAACTGCGGTTGAAAAAGCAAATAATGAGCTTGATTTTGAAATAGACAAGCTCAAGAATTTCGGTATTGGCTTAGATGATGTGAATAAGGCTATTGCAGGAATGGCTGGTGTCGGTATCACATGGCGTAAAGAAGTTGAAAATGTCAATATTGACAGCCTGCAGGATAATGCGAAAGCTGCTATTGATGCTCTTGGCGCTTATTTTTACAAGCTTACAGGGCAACAAATGGTTGTTTCTTCTGGCCAGCGTGATTGGGGCGGCCATGTCAATGGCACTAAATTTGATGTAGTGGATAGTACATCTTCTGAACTGCTGGAGCAAAATGTAAATGGAATTCGAGATAAAATCATTGCCTATGCCAGATCAATTGGTCTGCAGGTGCTTGATGAATACGATAATCCTTCAGAACTAGCAACAGGCGGGCATCTGGATATTAATGCGAAGGATTTTACTGCAACTTTTGCTAATCAAGCGCAGAATCGGATTGGTCAGGTACTAACTAAGAACGGTATGGAATATCTAAATGCTGTCCTCGAAATGATGAAGGATGCAGATGATATTGTAAAATCGCTGGCTGAAACTAAAGGCGATGTATCCAGTCGGCAGAAAGCAGAATTGACGGCTAAATATAATGAGCTAATCAAAATATTTCAAGCTAATGGAATGACAAAGGCAGTAGAGTCAGTTCAGGAACTACAAAAAGCAGAATTTTTAAAGCTTGATTTTGCTCAAGTGCAGAAAAACCTAGGGCTTGCCAATGGAGAACTGGTTACTACTCAGGCAAATCTCATGAACGAACTGGCTGCCGGTACCAAGTCGGCTAAACAGGTTACGGACGAATATGTTACTGAGTATAATGCCAAAACTCAAGATATTGTTGCCAATCTTCAACGTCAATTGGATAGTGCCGTTAAGTCGGGAAACCAGGATCTGGCAATCAAGATTCGGGCGGCGATTCGTGAAATCACCGATAAGTTTAGTGAATTCTTTGATGCTGTGATTGCCCGTATCGATGCTGAACTGCAAAATGAGATTGCTATGATCAATGCTGATCGTGGTATGACCAGTAGGCAGAAGCAGGATAAAATTGATGCTGTGACTCGGGCCGCATATGCTAAGAAAGCTGATGAACAGGAGAAGCAAGCGCAAACATTGCGCGAACAAGATCAGAAAAAGGGCAAACCTAATAATGCAACCACTATTGCTGATCTTGAAAAAGCGGCTGCGCTTAACCGCAAACTAGCTGAAATACCATCGCTTCTTGATAAAGTTCACGAATCTAGCAAACAGGCTTTTGAAGATGGATTGCTTACTTTCCTTACTGATGGGATTACGCAATGCAATACACTTGGTGAAGCTTTCCGCAATTTGGCTAATACGGTTTTAAGTGCGATTCAAAGAGTTTATGCTGAAGCCTTAACGAAAAACATTATGGCAGCATTAGGGTTGGGTAAGCCAACCACAATAAGGCCTACTGTAAATGGCGTTACAGTGGAAGGTCCACTAAAATCAGATGGAAACTTTGCTGAAGGTGGTTCTCTGGATAGCGGATTAGTCGAAGGTCCTGGTACTAGCACTAGCGATAGTATTCTAGCGTGGGTAGACAATGTAAAAAAATTCATAAGAGTCGGCAATGGAGAATGGATTATCCGTGGGGCAGCTGTAAAAAAATATGGTACAGCCTTTCTTGATCGATTAAACCGGGGACTTGTACCAACAGGAATGCTTCCTGCGTTTGCCTCGGGAGGTTCATTGAGTGGAAGTGCTTTTTCTAGTAGTAATTTACCTGGTCCCCAAGATATTGCAACCACAATGGCGTCTGGCGATACTAATGTTCATCTTAAAACTATCAATGTAACGGACCCGAACGAAGTTGGCCGATATCTCCAAAGTAGAAACGGGGAAAAGGTGATGGTTAACTGGATGAAAAATAATGCAGGTACAGTACGACAAATCTTGAATATACGCGGTTAATTGACGAAAAGCAATAATTAATGGTATATTTAGTCAAAAAGGGTGATTGATTTGAGAAAAATCGCGCTCATTTTGAGTTTGATGATGCTAGTGGGAATAACTATGGCTAGTGCGGAGATAACCAGAGGTGAAGATACATTCACAGGCGGCAAAACTATTAATAGTGGCACTAGTGCTGATCCTTCAGAATTAAAGTCACTTTATTTTAGTAAAACTGTTCAGGTTAATGCAGTTGAATATGAAATTCAAGCAACTAGGATAACTTTTAAAAGCTTTATTTTCGCAGATACTTTCATCGAGCTTAAGATTGATGAGAATCCTGTTCATACGATGGCANNCCCGAATCCGTTCTAGCTGAGTGGAAAGAAGTAATCGCTACAGAGAAATAATCAAATCAACCGCCTGTGAGGGCGGTTTTCTTATGCGGGTTGACAGGTTATTTTTACCAATGATATATTGAAGGCAAAAAGGGTGATGGATTTGAAAAGAATCGCGCTCATCTTGAGTTTAATCATGCTGCTCGGAATATCTGCTGTAAATGCAAAGATAGGGCAGGGCGTTGATGACTTTGATGGTAGTAAATCAGTTTCAAGTAGTACTTCTATTGAAGAGGATGGTTGGCTTAGTTTTAGTAAAAAAACTTCCAGCACAAGTAAAGAATACTTTATCAGCTCATCTTTAAAAACGTTACGTTATATTAAGTTTTCAAGAGAAGATGCTGAAATTAAAATTGATGATTTACCTGTGCAGAAAATACTAGTGAAAGATGTTGGCTCAATGCCTTCACCATTGAATTCCCAAATAGCATTTATCGACGTTAATATTGGCGTGCCAGCAGAAATAGCTCAACAAATTGTCTCTGCAAAACGACTTGCTATTAGAATCCATAAAGAAAATAATCCACCGTTCGTTTATGTTCTTCCCGAATCCGTTCTAGCTGAGTGGAAAGAAGTAATGGCCACCGAAAAATAAGAGATATCTGGAGGTGCAAAATCTTTATCTAAAGCTTTAGATAAAGATTTATCCTTTTACAACCCGCATAAATAGGGTATAATATACATAGGTTAATATAGCAAAACGCCCCTGCTGGTAACAGGAGCGCTTTGCATTAGGAATAGGGAGGCTACTTCCACAGTTCTCGGATGATCTGATAAATCATCCAGAGGAAGCCGCTTGAGACGGTGATTGTGAACCACTTCGTCGTAAAGCGCATAAGTTCACCTCCTTATTCAGTTTTGGGACGGGCCGTGAACCCGTCCCTTTTACATTATATAATCGGCATAGGAGAAAGTCATCCTATAGCACTTTAGAAAATTAGTTTAGAACAGCCGCCTGCGAGGGCGGTTTTCTTATGCCCAAAATGGAGAGGAGGTTGTTAGCCTTATGCAAACAGGAAGCATTCAACAACTCACAAGCATCCCTATTCAGGTAGGTGATACCAAAGAAATTGTTCAACAGCTGAAATTGATCAATGAAAAACTGGATGTTATTGTTGCTGCACATTTTAAAAAGAACGGCGATGCAATTAGGAAAATCCTTCGGCAAGTAGGTATGACTAGAGCCAGTTTGATCTCTAGTGATACATCAAAGTTTGACTTAGAACAGCATGTTGTAGCTTTGGGAAAAGAAAATACCGCCCTCAAGGCGGAGCTTGAGGAGCGGCGAAATTATATTCGAATTCCACTATCGATAATAAAATTTAGTGATCCATTTTATAAAATAGAAAAATTAAATAGTGTTGACTTGGGCAATTTGTTAGAAAAAATAGAGAGTGATATAACAAAACACATGATTATCACAATCGTTACTTAATTAATGAGTCTAATAGGTCATAGAATGATTTGAATATTTCTCCAGAATGAGGGCTTTTCGAGTTATTATCTTGTAGGAAAAACGCCCACTCTTCTTCAGAAAAATTATTTATTTTTGAAGTTAGCTTTTCAATTTGATCCCTAGTTTGTGCAATTTCTTTTTGAATTTGATTCTCATATTCATATGAAATTGAAACCATATCTATTGTTGTGGGGTTTAAGGCAATAGTGTGCGTAGTTCTGTCTAAGAATTGGAGATATAAATCAAATTTTAAATAAATTCCAAAATACTGGACTGATGGATCATATGAAAGATTAGCTATTAAACTTCCATAAGAGGCTGCAATTCTTTTTTCGTCAAATTGTATTTTAAATCCCTTTTCTTTAAAAAATCTCTCAAAATCAGTAAACGCATTTACAGCGAACTGATTTATCCGAATATCAATATGTTTATTCATTTGAGAAGATAGTTGGTTTTTTACTTGTTTAAGATCTTCCAATTCTTTTAAAAGTTTTATACTCATATATTTCACCTCCCTTCAGAGGTGATTTTCGACAATAACCAACATTTTCCTTTACTTAAAAACTCAGGAGGTGATCCCTATTGGCTATCTATAACGGAACTGCTAACAGCGTCCTCGAACTATTGGAGGGCGTTATTTCTTTTTTAACCGAGCCTGCCAACTTCGGCACCGGAATGGCTTGGACGCTGGTGAGTCCAGCCAGCTCTGGTGAGATTGCTGCCGTCAAGGAGGCCATTTTAAAAGGCGTAGGTGATGGTGAGGATGAGATATACATTGGCTTCAAGTTAAACGAACTTTCTACCGGCCAAATTGACATTATTCTCAACGGCTATGCTGGTTTTGATCCGGGCCTTACTTGGCGGGAGCAGCCTGGCGGAATTAGTCAGAGTTCCTTGCCGACAATTCCCCTTGTAAAAGATACCTTTATGACGTACTGGGTGAGTGCTAGTTCCAGCCGAGTAATTCTAGTTGTGGAACTTTCGACACAGTACGAGGCAGCCTATCTTGGCTTGATGAAGCCGATAGCAATAGAAAACCAATACCCGTATCCGCTCGTTATCGGCGGTAGTGCAACAGAAGGAGTAATTTGGACAAGTACCGGTACCGATCACAGCGCGTTTATTTGCCCTGGAGCTGGTGCATTTACATCTTTGCGTATTCGACGCCCGGACGGCTCCTGGCGGCAAGGAAAGAATGAAACGCTGGGTAATCTTTGTGTATGGCCGACTAACGTGTCTCCAGTCAATACGCTGACGGTTTTTGATGATGTGCTTACGTTAGAGAATGTCATCATGTATCCTTTCTTGCTTTATGAAAATGATCCGGTAGGCCTAATTGGTGAGTTTGACGGTATTCATTGGATCGGCAACCGGGAAGACATTGCTGCGAAAGACAGTATCATATACGAAGATAAAGCCTATAAGGTATTCAACAACATACATAGACGTGACAATGATTCGTATTTTGCCATGCAATGGTTTTAGGAGGTAGCTACGATGCCCTATATAAAAGGAACGGCTGCCAACCTGAGTGATTTACTGACGCAAATCGTAACCTGGGCAACCGATGAGACAATCCACGGAGAGGATACCTGGGAATTGATGCGCAATGAGCCCTGGCCAAGAGGAACGATATTTAAGGCAAAAGGCGTAAATGGAATTAACTCCTGCTATATTGGCATACTGCCGCAGAGCTTTGTAAAAGGGACCACGTATAGGGACTGGTTATTTAGCTCGGCTAATATCGGCAAGTATTTGATTTGGCCCAAGTCAGGCTTAAACCTAGGGGACGCATCCTTTATTCATACCAATGGTGCAACTTCTTTTCAGGTATTGCAGGATAAGACTAATCCTGCCAGCGATAAAATACAGTATTCCTTTTCTGCTCCTGATATTGTAAATGCAAACGGATCAGCATTGGTCTTTGGTGTTTTTAAGCAGTATGCTGCCGACTTGGACTGGCATGAACAGCCTGGAGCCATTTCTTTTGACGAAATGGGGCTTTATCCACTTGAATATACCCGAAATGGCAGTACTCCAATTAGGATGTCTCCACCTCTTTATCCAGGGGTAGGCTATCCGGGCATTGGGATGCCAAATGGACAGCCGGCAGACGGCTATTTTACTTATTGGCTGACGAAAGACGCTAGCCGCATAACCGTTGTGACCAATAATAGTGGCCAATGGGATATGGGCCATGCCGGTATGCTCGTACCTTTCCATGCAAAAATGCAATACGCTTTTCCGGCGGTGGTTGCAGGTTCTTGTACCGGTCTAAAAAGCGTGGCAGCTGTACTGGATAAGCAAATAATCAATGGCGCCAAAATTGATTATTCTTATTCAAATTGGGACATGTCCAGAAGCATGCCTTGCACCCCTTGCAGAAACTCTGCCGGAAAACCACAGGGCGTATCAAATCTCGGCCTGTGCCTGCCTGATGGAAAGTGGCAGTTTTTCCATAACTGGAAACAGGAATATAAAACAAATAGCTCAACATCCAGCAGCGGTTATACGACCTACTGGTTTACTATTGAGCGCCCTGTTCGGGATGAAAGTAGCGAATTTATATTAAAGCCGACCAATACAGATCTGCTGAATGTGGCTGCAAACACAAACGGTGAAGATGTGATCACATTGGAAGCTTTTGATCTCATTCAGAACTCACCCGGGTCAGGAATTACAAATATGCTGGGAACACTTTGGCATATGGCCTGGCCGGGACTAAATGGGCCGTATGGTGAAATTACCATAAATGAAAAGCGCTGCCTCCTCATCCCGAATTGCTGGGAAGATAGGGTATGGTATGTTCCCAGCGGGGTAACCGATCAAACCACGCTGTTAGCCATGTGGAAAGAAATTGTTCCCTATGGCGAGCAGTTTCGTATGCTTATCAGATTGGAGGATTAATAAAATGGCTTATTCAAAAGTTACCATAGCAAGTCCCAATGAGTTGATCCTTGCTATTAGTGCATTTGCAACTGATAGTGGCTGGACGGTACTCTATGAGGGCGATGATCTGCCTATTGATGGTACGGCCTTGACGGATGGCAAGCGCTTAGTCATAAATAGCCCTAACGGTAGTACCTATGCTCACTTTCGCGCAGCTAACGGCAAAAATATTTTTCCTACCCATACCACAACTGGCTATAAGTATGGATTAGGATTGACATGTTCTACCGAGTATAAAGAAGCTCCGGCTAGTGGCCTGTGGTATGATCAAATTGGAGCCACCCAAACAACGAGTAAAGAGGTAATCGGTAGCGGGATTCCTCTACACGCGACAACTTCCTGCAACGTATATTTCAATCATGTCTCTGAGCCGGCTGAAATGCTGCTGATCTCTGTGGAACTGTTTCCGGGCTTGTTTCAGCATATGGCAGTTGGTGAAGTGTATAAAATCGGTTCCTGGACAGGCGGCACGTTATTCAGTGCCAGCCGTAACAGTGCTAATATGTTTACCACCTCGATGACTAGGGCGGCAGTGGAAGCTACCAGCAGTCCTTTATTTGCAGTCAACCTGAAGGCCAATACTTTTCTCAGGGCAAATATCGACGCAGCGCCACTTCGGACACCGGAGGTGTTATGGGCAAGTGCCGGTCCGGCCACAGCAACAGCTGATGCAGGTTACACTGGCAAACGTCTGGGGTTACCGGTCTTCGGCAGTGGTGTAGTAGGTACCGCTTGGTACCCTAAAATTCCGCATTACCGGTTCCTACAGTCACAAAGTGCCGATGATACCGGGCGCAACGTCAATACATTAAACTGCATTAGCGTGAATTTACCATTAGCCGTCTATGTGCTGCGAGATCCGGACGGACTGACCAACTTTAGCCAGTGCGGCTATGTCCCAGGGATGTATTTTATCTCTACCCGTAATGTAGCTCCTGGTAGTCTGTATAATGTGGATTACCCCGCATCGGGAACATTGTATCAGGCTTTTCCTCAGACTAGCCGGGGTGGGACGATGGGCTATGACGGCTTATCTATTAAACAGTAAGATTAGTAGGGAGGCGCTAATGTGGTAGAACGGACAGGAATAACCTATATGAATCTGACGGGCATTGCTAACGGCAGCGCCTCCCTAAAAGGCCGTGATAAAAAGGTCAATCCGCTGCAACTCTTTTCGCTTTCCAGACTCAAACAGGCGGCCGGAAGTTCTTTAACGTGGGGAAGGCTACGGTCGTATCAAAAAGAGTGGGGCAGTGCAACAGAAATTCGTTATCCAGTCGCTATGCCAGGTTATACATATGTCTGGAACTTGGACACTCTTATATTTAGCGTAACCGATGATAACGGTACGGTAACGATGTACCCTGGTGTTATGACACTAAAGGCATTAGGTGTATCCTGGGGAGTGCTAAAGAGTAGCCAGTTTACCGTCATGAACACGAATGTGACGAACAGTGATATTTTTCTAATTGGAGCAAAGACGGAAAAGGAAAGACAGTCGTATGCTGCAGGTACCGGGCAGCTTACTTATATGGACTACTTGATCGAAGGTAGCCAGCATATTGCATTTAGTCGCTTGTCTCGGCATGAAACTGCTTTTAGCGATCTGGAGAACGATGGAGGAACGGGAACGTATAATCCAATTCTCGATTTTATAGGTAGTGAAATAGTCAGGACTATTTTACTTTCTAGTGCCGGCCAATTGCAGATGTACAACCATTATCCGGTGGATCTGGCGCAAGGAGGTCAGGCAATGCCTGCCGAGCGATTAGAACAAATCCGGCAGGGGGTTGCTTTCAGGGAACTCAGCTACTTGATGATTGCCCTCTTTGCTCAAAACAAACTGAGTGCAAGCCATAAAGTGCTCTATGAACCCTGGATGCTGTACCAAATCTGGCAGTGGTATTTTAATACCGTCCGTAACACTTCAAATTCGCGCAAAATTTTTGATCTATCACCGAGGTGGGGATAATGGCCAATACTATTACGGAAACGTTAGAATTTAAAACACAGATTCATACAGCCTGGGATAAGACTGAGCAGCGCATGGCGCTCCGGACTTATCCCCGCCGATCAGTCAGTTATGACTATTATGGTATGACCGCTGCTCAAAGTCAGAACTTAAGAGCACTCAGCTATGCAAAGCAAAATGAAAAAATAGAAATTCCTCTCTGGCATGCCGCCTGCCGGTTAAAAGATACATCTTATGCTAATTACTCTCATGTTTTACTTAACACCGTTGATCTGTGGCAATTCAGGGGCTGCAGTGGTATTGAATTTTGGCGTAATGACCAGGACGGCGGCGAGCGGTATTTCCTTAAGGCTTTAAATGGGGACGGTAGATTAAAGCTTACTGAGATATTGGAAAAGACTTATCACCCTAATGATTCGGTGATTTATCCGGTTGCTTACGGGTATCTAAAGCCGGAAGACAATTACGCAGCCTATACCGCTTCTCACACAACCATGCAGCTAAACTTTGACCTTATAGATGATTACTCGCTGACGTATTTGCCGGCAGCATTAAATGAAAATAACGCTGAGCCCTGGGGAGAGAAAACTCCTTACCAGGATGCTCTCCCTTCCGTTTATCAGGGCATTGATGTCTTTCCCTTGGCACCATCTTGGACAGATAACCTGGCTGCTAACTTTACGCGCAATGCCAACAAACTGGACAATGAAACAGGAGTGGTAAAGTACGATTTGAAAAGCTTGTACAGTAGTGAAAACAAAGAGATTGAATATGTCCTGACAACGAAATCGGAAATCAATAACTTCCAGCGCTTCTTTACAAAATGCAAAGGGCGCTGGAAGTCGTTTTATGCGCCGACCTGGCTGAGTGACATGGTACTGGCCGAGGACGCAGGACAAGGGCAATCATATCTAATTGTTGATTGGCTNNTTGGCCGCTCTATTGGAAATATTATGCCAGCATGGCCAGGCGGAAATTAATCATTGTCTTTTTGAAGAATGGATCGGTTAATATTCTACCGATCGCCGGTTATGCCACCGATCCAACCGGGGACCGCGGGAAAGTCTATTTGGATGCTGCTTTGACTGCGGCAATGAAAAGAACAGATGTGGTTATGATCTCGTACTTGTGCCGGTACCGCTTTGATAGTGATACGCTGACTACTGATTATGCTACAACCGGGATTGCAACGGTTTCTACGGTCTTTATGGAGGTGAATGCCTGAGTGGCAGACAGTAATATTACAACTTACGAAAGCAGCATCCAGGATGGCCAGCCAATTGAATGCTTTAAATTTGTTTATGGCAATACGACTTACGCTTATACATCGACCCGGTTTGATGTATCCCTTACTGTTACCAATGGCGAATTTACCAGCACAGAAAAGTATACGGCCAATCATATCAAGCGCGGCAATATAAAACCATCCAGCCAGGGGGACTCATCATCTGTGTCGGTTACGGTAGACAAAGATAATGCGGTTGCAGCCTTATTTAAAGGTTCGCCGCCCAGTGATAAGGTTCTGGTGACCATTATTCGACTGCATGAGCAGGATCATGCCGCTTATGATAAAGTGTTTACTGGTGAAGTGATCCAAGCTGCTTTTCAGGATTCCGAATGCGAATTAACCGTCAAAATGGAAAACTGGCTGACCCGGAAACTGCCCAACTTTATGCGGCAGTTTTTTTGCTGCAATATTATCTATGATGCGTCCTGCCGGCTGAATAAGTCCGACTATGCGAAAGAGATCTATGTGGATGGAGTAAATGGCTTGACCCTTACGGCAGCCGATCTGGAAGGGACAGCTGATGATTATTATGCTGGTGGATTGCTGTATTACGGTAATGACGTTCGCATGGTCAGCGCCAATGCCGGAAAAACATTGACGCTGCGATATCCGTTTCCAACGACGCCGATGGGAAAAGTTACGGTCTATCCGGGGTGCGATCAGCGTTTTCGAACCTGTGCGCTACGGTTTAACAATATTGATAACTTTACCGGCTGCCCCTATGTAAAACCGGCTCAGAGTGAGGATACGAAAGCCGGTAAAGGTGTCTATTGGGTGGATGAAGCTGTTGTCCAACGTGATACTGACGGTTTTGTTGGAACAATTTCCGTCTAAGGAGGTGAGAAACGATGGCAATGAATCCTTACGTGGGCTGGAGTGTGACAACACTTTTGTCCTGGTTTTTAAATCGGAGCAGCAAGAAAGATGGGAGTACATCAGAGCCGGCAGAATTGAGTGCCGAGGCGGCCGAACTGGGAACGCCGGTAGCGGTGGTAATGGGGAGATCCCTTTTGAAAAGTCCCTTGACTATCTACTACGGCGGATTTGCAGCCAAAGCGTACACCGAAACGTATGCGGCTCATTCAAAGTTTAATGCCTGGCCGGTTATCTTATCCGCAGTGGCGATGTGGGCAACGAGCGCCATTACAGGACAAAATGCTACTACGCATATTCACGATGTAACCACCACCGGAGGAAGTGGCAAGACAACAACAACAAAACCCGATCCCATTCCGACAAAAGAAAAGATTGGCCCACAAATTTTAATGATGTTTGTTACCTGGATCTTAAGCTGGCTGATTAATGGGCGCAATCTCAAAACTACGATGCAAAAAGGCTTTAAATATTATCTTGGCTATCAAATGCTCTGTGCCGTATCCGGTGAGGGAGTACGCTTGCGAGGGATGTATTTGAACGAGGAAGAGGTCTGGACGGGAGATATAAAGCGAGAGGATTATCTGGAGGGCTACACCATTCATGTTGATAAAGAAGAGCTTTTTGGCGGTCCTGATGAAAACGGCGGCTTTGTTGGAGATATTCGGGTTTACTTGGGAGGTGCAGAGCAGCCGGCTGATCCCTGGATGATCGAGCAGATGAGTGCTGATTCGGTTCAAGAAGAATTGAGAGGTTTGACACCGGCCTATCGTCCTTTTGTCAGCCTGGTGGTACCGGTTGCCTATGTAGGCAAACAGGCCAGTATTCCAACAACCTGGCTGGATCTGCAATGGATACCAGACCGGCTGGGCCTTGGCGGTATTGGAGAAAATGATGCCAATCCGGCAGAAGTCATTTATGAGCTCCATGTCAATAATGAATGGGGACTGGGGCGCGATCCAGCGTTGTTAAATGTTGACTCACTGAAGGCAATCGGCAAAGTACTCAAAGCGGAAGGGCGCGGCGTGACCGTTAAAATTACCAGANNTATTGATAACCTTTGCGAACATTTGGATATGGTGCGCTACATTGACCCCATGACTGGTAAGCTCACTTTTAAGCTGATTCGCGATGATTACAATCCAGCAGATTTGCTTATTATTGATAAGTCGATTGCCAGTGCGATTGATTTTACACGTGCCGTATGGTCCAGCTCTGTCGGGGAAATTATCGCCAAATATGCCGACAGTGCTTCTATGTACGACACCAGCACCGTTATGGTCAGTGACCCGGCGATTATTGAAGCGAACGGCGGTGACCGCAATAGCCAGGATATGGACTTTACTTATTTTACGACGGCAGCCAATGCAGTCTGGGCAGCAAACCGGGAACTGAGACAGCAAGGGTTTCCGCTGGCCTCCGTAAAACTGACCTGCAATCGCAAAGCCTATGCCTTACGTCCGGGAGATGTATTCAAACTCAACTGGGAGCCTTACGGCATAGCTGATTTAGTTATGCGGGTAAGTGACATTGACCTGGGCGACTTTGCAACTGGAGAAATTACGATAGAGGCCATCGAGGACGTTTTTGGTGTCGGCAAAACCACCTATGGCGCCAACGACTCAACAAGCTGGACCAAGCCGGAGAACTATCCGACAGGGGTACAGTTGTTTAAGTATTTTGAAGCTCCATGGGAAATTCTGCAGAGCAAAGAAAGTTACGTTTATGCTGCAGCCGTACAACCGGATCATGTGACAGCAAAATGGAATATTTGGCGCTACAAGGATCAATCCTGGCTGAAGACCAACGGCATGACGAAATGGACACCGGCAGGGCAGCTTGTTGGCAGCATCGCAGAATTTGGCGATATGGTGGATGTAGTTGGCTTTACCGTGATCGACTTAGGCGGAGTGTGGGATCTGGCCAAGCGCTCAGTTGAATCTGGACTTTCCTTAGCGCGAAACGGCTCTAGGCTGATCTTGATTGATAACGAACTGATGGGCTGGGGAACGATTTCGCAGCTGGCTAATGGAAACTTCAAAGTATCCAACATTATTCGCGCGACACATGATACCGTCCCGGCCAGTCATGCAGCAGGTGTTACCGTGTATTTCCTTGACTACGGCTTTTACGCCAATGTCACAACCGGTGGGCCTGTATGTGCGGCCGGCAGCACGGTGAGTGAGCAGTACAATATCACGACAGCCACGGCAGACGGAGAAGAGGAATTCAGTCAGGCAAAGATTACCGCGTTGGCGACCAGGCGCCGCTCAGAACGGCCGAACCCGCCCGGGCGCATTCGGATGACCAGCCATTTAAATCAGGCAGTATCTCATCTGGCACAGGCAGCTGGAGACCTTAGGCTGTTCTGGGCCATTCGTAATAAAAGCGTATCGTATGGATGCGTCGCTCAGGAGGATACCATTGATTTCTATACTGGGCAGGAGATTGAAGCGGCAGAAGGGCTGCAGACGATCGTCCGGGCTTATAGCGGAAGTACACTCATTCATGAGACCGTATTAGAACAGACCGATCCCTTAGAAGGATCTTTAGTCCCCGTAACACCGACGAATTATCTCTACACGTGGGCGCAGCGTTGCTTGGATAACCTGGAATTTGATAAAGAAACAACCGTTACTATTAGTTACAGATTCAACGAGCTGGAATCTTATCAGGTGCAGAGCCGGACATTTACCTGGGAGCCGCCGATTATTGTTGATGCTTGTGCCACTGCAGCTGAAGCCCAGGGGATTATAAATAGCATTATGAACAATGGTAGTGTGCTGATTGCCTTTGCAGATGCGTCACTAAATAAAACCATTCCCTTAACTGCAATGCCGGTGATCGTACAAGGAACAATCTATGAGGAAGAACAGGTTGGAGCTGTTAAGGCACGCAGTGGCAAATGGGTTGTTCCGAACGGGAATCTATTTGCTATTACCGGCACAGGTGTCTATAGCTCGGTAACAATGTCCAGTGGCTATGTGGTATTGAGTTATTTTAATCCTGATAGCCCGGGGGATTTGGTCGCGTATCAATTTACCGGTACCAACTTCAAACGCATTGCAGTACCGGCATTATAAGGAGGTGGGAGAGTGGCAGGGGAAACAGAAAATATTAAGCTGAAAATCATAGAAGACTCTGATCCGGCAGCGCAGGATCTCATTAATGCCAATACGGCGATTCTGGAAACAGAACTGTCGGCAATGAAGGGGAGCCTGAGTGATGTCAATACAATCAAAGATGACTTAGACCAGGCTGAAGCTGATATTGTAACTTTATCTGGCCGAATTACGAATAATACTCACAATATCTCGGCAGTGGCAGGCGATTTAGCTGCACTTACAACAACAGTTGAAGCAAAAGAAGATAAAGCAAAGAAAGGGCAGCCTGACGGTTTTGCAAGCTTGGATGCAGCCGGAAGGGTGCCTATTTCTCAGCTGCCGATAGGGGTTAAAGAGATCCGGGTGGTGGCGAATATTGCGGCCCGGAATGCCATTACCGGTGATGAGCTATATGATGGGTTAAGGGTGCATGTCCTGGATGCCACTGGGGATGCAACGGTTGAATCTGGCTGGGCCGAATATGTCTATAGCGCATCGGCGAGCATCTGGGTAAAGATTGCCGAGAAAGAAAGTATGGATGTGGTTACAGATTGGAGCAATGTCCAGAACATACCGGCTGTACTGAAAGCCTTGTCCGTTATCAATGGGGCATTGGCTTACAGTGGAGCGGTTGTAAACCTGGATACCCGGGTAATGTGCTTTATTGGCGGCGAATCAGAACTTCCCTATCCCTGGAATGGTACCATCCAGCAGATCCAAATTAGTTGCAGTGAAGCTAAAACAGAGGCTTTAACCTTCAGTGTCGAAAGGCAGTTAAAAGCAGATTACATAGCAAAAGCTGCCAATTGGCAGCTTATTGGTGGATCTCAGCTTGTCTTACCAGCTGGAGAAGTATATAAAGAATTTGCAGTGACAGGCACTGTTCAGTCTGGCGATGTAATTCGCGCCTCTACAGTAGGAGACGATACTGGTGTTACGTTTCAAGTGATCATAAAAAATACATAAATGAGAGGGGATTTTTATTATGGCAATTCCAACAGATTATATTTTTACTCGTGGTACAGTAGCTAAGAATGGCGTGTTTGATTTGATTGTAAACAGCCTCATTGCGGCAGGGTGGCAGTCTGTTGCTTCTCTGCCAAGTGCAGATGGCACAGTATTAAAGTCAACAGGAAATAACGAGGATAAAGCTTTAATCATCAATATTCGTGATACTAATGTTTCAAATACAAACTCAGTAAAAGCAACAAACTACAATACCATGTCTTATCGTTTGCAGGATACATATACCCCAGGTGCTGCCGGTGTAGCTGGTGTATTCGGAAGACCCTCCCTCGCCTGGACTGCCTTAGATATAGTACCTACGGTTGCAACCACTGGAACTTTGGCACAAGACACCACATTAACATACAGCGTGTATGCTGACAAAAGCAAGATAATTCTCGCATTAGAGTACCCTTCAGCTACGAATTATAGCCCCTTACTATTTTATCTTGGAGCACCTGATTCTATATGGGCTAGCGATTCTCTTAACACTGGGTGCTTATTGGCGACTACAGTTAACGCTACAACAACCGCTTCGTCATTTTATATATGCAACACCTCGGACGGAATGGGAAGTGTAACAGCTCCGTACATGCTAACAACTTATACTCAATTACCACCTGGAGACCCTAACATGGGCGGAAAAAGGATGGTATCATCAATCTATTATGGAAACGCTGTTGAGGGCTATCGTGGAAAGTTGGATGGTGTCAAATGCCTTCTTAATACTAAAATAAACACCGGGGACACTGTGACAATAGGGTCTGAGACCTACTATACTTTATTATGTCACGCCCAGGGCAATAGCTCATTTCCGTCCGGTGCTGCTCTTCTTATTAGAACTGCTTAGGAAGTGATGATATGGCTAGAACGGTTCTAAGAAATTCACCAAATGAAATATTAGTACAGTTTGATGGAAACTTAAGGATAGCAGGAAATGGGGGCGCTCGTGGATACGGGCGCATCGTTTCCAGTGATGTGTCAAAATTTGGGCCTGGTAGCTTTTATACTAGTCAAGAACCCATTCTCAATAGTCCTCCAAATTATGGACAAAAAGATAACCCTGATCCTGGATGGGTGAGGTTTGATGATAATCACCCAAATATATTCTATTATTCATGGAATAGCTGGAATCCAAATACTTCCTCATCCATGTATGGAGGTACTTTTCACTATTCAAGTTATAACCCAGCTATACTTTGTTTTAATTTTACTGGAACTAAATTACGCATCATTTGTGCTTTGGGGACTGGACTGGCCCCAACCCTTTTTGCAAGGGTTGATGGTCAAATGTACTCATTTACAACTTATAATTTGGCAACACAATATAAGAGAGTTGTTTTTGAGCTTACTGATCTTGAACCAGGTGAGCACTATATTACTATTGAGAAACAGGGCAGTTCGGTGGTTTATTTTGACGCCATTGATCTTGAAGAAGGAGGAGAATTATTACCGTATCGATTTTTAAATAGTAATCGTTTAAATAGAGTAGCTATAACTTCCCCAATATTTGATTTTAGTAAGGACTTTACCCTTAATTATTGGGAATATTGCACTTATTCTCCTCCCTGGCATGCGCACATAAGTTTTGCTTCTGATACTTCGGGTAGAAATCCTCCACTTGAGCTTGGATACAATAACGGGTCAAATGCAACTTTAGTAAGAATGTCAACTGGAAGTACTGGAACAAATGGATACGGAGACATAGCTCTTGATCTTTCTAGTGGGCAAGTTTACTTAAATTCTTGGGTCAATTGGGAAATAAACAGGAGTGGAAATACTTACAGAGTGTTTGCTAATGGAACTTTGCAAAGAACCTTTACTTCTGCGCTTGTTCCACAAACTTGTAATGCAATGTGGCTCAATCCAGCAGACTCCTATAGTGGGAACTATTTTATAGATGAGATTTATTTCATTAGTGGGACTTGTTTGCACACAACTAACTTTACACCAGAAACTGCTCCAGCCTATGTAGATTGGTCTCCCATAGAAATTAGCGGACGCCACATGGAAGACATAATTTTAGGAGATCGCCCTAGCATCTCAACCGAAGGATCAGCAATAGAGGATATTTTTCCCGGAATAAAACAAGCAAAAAATAACGTTGGAATAGAAATTGGAACATCACCAGGAATCAAATCAAGAAACCATATTGGAAATGAACTACCCATATTAAGCGGGGGAATTAGGTCAAGAAACCACAAAGCTGAACATTTACCCGTTCCATATCACGCAATAAGATTGCCATCCATCTTCTCCGGTCGAGAAATACCTATTGTGGAGAGAGGTATTAAGTCTCGAAACCATAGCGGGATAACTCTTGATGACGATATTCCGTCCATAAGGCTTCCGCATAATTTTGACGGTATTCCCATAGAGATTACTCCTACCTCTAATGCGGAAAATAAATTCAATCTAACAGTAACACCAACACACCTTCATAAACTACCATCAGTAATTATCTCCTGTGAAAGCAAATCCCCAATTCCATTGCTTGGTAAGTGCAGTTTGAAAATAGGAAATAACGATACAATTAACTTAAATGAAGACTACGAGGATGTGAGACACGTTACTTTTACCGTTACTCCATCCGTATTATCCACAGGTAATAACCTTTGCAGGATTAGTTATGAATATCCCGACGGAGAATCTGAACACCTTGACTTTGAAATCTTCAAAGAAGAGCCAAAAAGGTTACAAGTTGAAAGACTATTTAGGTATTACGAAGGCGGCTATACTGGTGAGAGAAGAAATGCTATACCGAAGTTCTCTAAAATTTATCCAGGATTTATGGTCCCAGAGGGGCAAACTTCTACTCTTATAACGACAACCCAATTTACCCGAATTGATTTAAGAAAGTATTTATCAATTCAAGGCGTCAATATTGATGCAAAAGGAGCGAGAATTCTTGTTTCCTTTGATGAAGGACAAACCTGGAAAACTTGGGGAATAGTTGGGAGAGGTGCTCTTAATACAAGTAAATCAATAATTCCACCACTTGAGAACAACGACTACCTTGCGGGGGAATATATAGTTACGTACAGTGAGCAATCTTCATCATGGGGGTCTTGGGGGGCATTTAGGATATTTGACTCAAAAATGTATGCGGCGAGTGGAGTTTATTTTTGGCTATCTACGACGGTTAATTTCCCCAAATGGATTGCAATAAAAATGAAGAAAGGAAAACTTGTAAATGGTTATTCGCTTATTGGATATTACCAACCAGAAAGAAACCCAAAAAGCTGGAGAGTGGAAGGGAGTAACAACGGCACTAATTGGACAGTATTAGATACTAGAACAAATCAGGTTCTAAATAATTCTACTAAATCAAATTATAGCTTTGAGAACGATACAGAATATACTAATTTTAGGTTGGTTGTAACTGAAATTTCTTCAGGTACAACTGCAAGTATCGTTGAGTGGGAATTATTCGAAAAAACACCAATTTACGGATGGAAGACAGTAGATTTAGCAAATATAGCAGAAGAGGGCATGTCACCGGAAGTGATAAATAGCAGGACAATCGCGGACTGGGCTGATGTTTTTAAACCTAAAAGTATTGATTTTGCCATTTATTTAGATGATCGATTAAGCACCTATTATGATTTGTCTTTGTACCCAGCTGCAGTTGTTAAATCATTATCTTATTATGGCCAAACTGATGCAACATTTCAATCAGCCGCAATTCCAGCTGATAAAATAGTCACAACTACTTATATCCAACGATATAATAATTATTCTGGTGGTACTCAAGGAAGTGTTATATATGCGGATTACTCACGCCTAATGGCATATCCACCGGAAAGTAACAATGGATATGTAGAAAAGCCTATTAATATTGCAAAAGATGTTAAGTACATTACATTAGAAACACCGAATGTATCTGGAAGTGGTTATGCGGTTGGGGCACAATATGACGCTTATGGAACAAGGCGAATTGCATACTTAAAGTCAATAAATGTCCAAATAACTCCAAATCTTAAAACAGGGTACGCTTTCATCATTTAGGCCACAGGGGCCTTATTTTTATTTGAGGTGATATTGTGCCAAGGGAATCTTGCCGCTAAGTGAGCGGCTATTTTTATGCCTATTTAAGGGAGAGGTGACAGAGTGGGTGGGGAAACAGTAGAACGCGAAATTTTAGATAGACTTACTCGAATAGAAGCACGACAGGATTTGCAATTGTCACAATGTCAGCCCTGCAGGACAAAAGTAGATAATCATGAGGTGGCTGTTGCTAAACTAGACGCAGCAGCTAAATCGGCTCATTATCGTTTGGACATGATGCAGGCCGCAAGTGTGGATCTGAGAAAAGATTTATCAGAAGCAATCAAGGAGCAAATTAACGGTATTTACCGGACTGCCGCGCTGATCGGTGGAGTGGCCGGCTTCTTTGTTGGCATTATTATGATGCTGATTAAACATTGAGAGGGGAATTTAATATGATCATATCAAGTGAATTGCAAATCTTTCTATGGGCCGCCGGTGCATTACTGGCGGCTAATTTATTGATTATGGCGCTGTTTGTGCTGTTTGCTAAGCTGCCGAATGGTAGCTTAAAGGCCGCTATCCAAAACAGCATTTTTGTATTAGACAAGTTTGCTGACCACATGGAGAACAGCCAAAAGCGAGCTGAAGTCATACGGCAAATTAATGATGTGCTCGGCTGGCGCCGCATTTTGATACCGGCTGCTCTGATCGGCTGGGTGATCGATGCAGAGGTAGCCGCCATTCGCAAGATGCAACGTGCAACGGATTGCCCGGATCTGCATAAGGATGGTGAGGCAAATGACTGATGAACAATTAGCTTATGAGATAGCGCGGGGTATTGGGCAAACCGGTGTAGAAGGAGACTATGGCAGTGTGACTCGCAGCACTGCTGGTGATTACCCCAGCATGGGCGTTTCTCAGTGGGAGGGGCTTGGCGGGCGCGGTGATAGTCTGNNGGCTATTCGGCGCAGTGGTGAGTTGAATGCACTTTCCGCTCTGCTTGAATCCCCACAAGGCCAAGAAGCGCAGAATATGATACTTGCACAGGATTGTCTATGGTCTTACGTGCCACTGTTAAAGCAAGTGCCTACACTGGATGATAGCCGGTGCTTTATTTATGCGGGTATCTGGTGTCCTACCAGTCACTATGTAGTGAGTAAATTTCTGCAAAATCGTGCAGATAAGTACAATCTGCGAAGCCTTTCATGCCTACGTGATATATTCAGAGATCAATATTATATTGCTGCTGCTGTTGATAATAGCTATGCTGCCGGCTATGCAAACCGTGCGGAAAACACCTATCAATATGTTGCCAGTAGGAATTTATCTGAGTATGGGATCCCGGTATACGGCAGCGGCCCATTCGGGAGATAGGAGGGAGTTACATGGAAACAGCAAAAAGGTTCATTCATGATAATTGGAAGTATATTGTCGGGCTGGCGCTGCTGCTGGTCTTTTTATTTTGGGCAAAGGGCGAGTACCAGGAGTGGAAGCAGGAGAAGCAGGCTCCGGTGGTGCAAACTGTAACGTTGCCACCTCAGGTGATCCATACTACTACTGAGACAGTGCGTGAAGTAGCTGTGCAGGCTCCCAGCACGCCGGGAGCTGTTCTGCAGTTTGTGGAGAAGCAAGGCAAGGTTATTGCTGTTGTAAATGGGCAAGAGGTAGAAGTGCCAAATCTGTCCGGCCAGCCTGATATTAAACTGGGAGAGAATGGTGAGCTTCGCTTCTCTACAACATCTACGGCTCGTATTGATGTAACCGAACTAGCCAATGCTCAGGCGCGGCTTGTTGCTAACCAGGAACTGGAGAAGCAAGCGGCTGTGCATAAAAAGGAAATGGACAAAGAAAAATCCGCTCGAAAGAAAGAGCGGATAGGCTGGATTATTGGCAGTGCTGCAGGTGGGTATTTGTTGACACGATGATAAATTGTAAGGAGGGGAAATTAATGCAATGCTCAAACTGTAAATCTGATATTAAGTGTGTGGATAGTAAAGTTGTGAATTTTTGCAGTACGTGCGGCGTTCCCTTAGTGAAAAATTGTAATTGTTGGGTGATGGGAAAGCTTTACAACTGTTTTGAAGATCATTGTCCTGGAATTGATATGGCTGTAAAGGGATTAAAGACCGCAAAAACCAAAGATGAGCAAATGACCTTTAAGTTTGCTTTGCTCATCGAAATCAGTCGGAAGTTAGAATGGTCCGGCATCACGTCAATTCCTAATACAAGTAAAACAGTATGCTGTTGCCCTTTGTGCGGTGGGATTCACCCTAAAGATTACAACTTGGATATACTTCAGATAGATTTGAACTATTCCAATGGACATAAGGAAGGTTGTCTCCTTGGATTAGTTAGAAACTCATAGATTGATAAAGTTTGCTGAGTTTGGAGTATTGCCTGTTGAGTTCATCAACCTTGTATTGGTAATGCTCCGGGCATTCCCTTAGCATCATATCATCCGTATTATATTGACAAAGAAGCCCGGTATCGAGATTCCAGTTTCCTTGACCAAGATAGTTGGTTGGTTGGCTAGAAAAATAGGTATCAGCGGATGACGATGTTTCGGAATTAAAGAAATCTAATGCACTCAAGAAAAGATTCCTGCAGGCGACACATGAAAAATTAAATAAATCCTGAGGAGTATATGAGTCAAGTCCTGTAAATTGGGGGTAAGCGCTGGAGAAAAAATGATCATCAATATCAATTTCAGAAGTATTCATTCTCGTGCCACTACCCCATAATAATAGCTGCTGTCCGTTTAATAGATAGGGTAATTCACTATTAAGAGTATTATAAGCTTGCTGAATAGGATGACTGTCATCACTAATATCGCGATTTGAAGTGAACCTCGTTGGATAAATAGACGTTAATCCCGTATTAAACAAATAGACAATGCAGTACTCTAATAAATCAGGCAATTCTCCAGGACAAGACCAAGCGGTTGTTCCGACTTCCTGGTCTTTTCCCCAGATTTTACGGTGTACCCCTCTGTCTATGCGAAACTCTTGAATTTTGTGTTTACTTTCATTGGAAAAATCTTTGGTATTCCAATGATCGTTAGTACTACGGTAAACATAAGGATGGAAGATGCAATCAGTAATTACGTGAGCATAGAATCCCACTGAAAATGCAAATTGCTTCTCGGCTATGTTTGGAGGAGTATCGGAATTTAGTTTGCTCTGTTTAGCCATATCCAACATAGTGCAGAATAGATCATAAGAGCGCTCAGAATGTAGTGCGTCAGAGATTTTGCTACTGTAGTTACGTTCTAAACTAATTTTAGGAAAATAAAATAAATCGGGAGCAGTTGAGCCTAGGCCGAAGTAAGGTTTAAATCGATCCCACCAGTCTGACCAATGTTCGCGGGGGATTGCTCGACGCGTGACAAGGTAATGGGTAGTTGGTTGTGGCATAGTTTGTCCCTCCCTTTTAATTAATTAAATATTTCGTCAAAAGAAGGATCGATCCTGCAGAAAATGTAATATATGGAAATAAAACATCGGCCCCGGACTTCGGTCTGGGGCCAATGTTTTATATATTTATCATTATGCAATTTAAGTTGATGATTAAGTATATTTAAATTGACAATAGGGAATATTAAAGTTACAATTTAAATAAGAAAATCATGATAAGGAGTGATGATATGTCGCTCTCTTTTGAGGCACGCCAAAAGGTGACTTATGCCCTTTTGAAAGAAATGAAAAAAAGAACCGAAAATCCTATTGTAACAATTAGCAATAAATTTGATATATCCAAACAAACTATTTATAGGTATGCCCAAACATTGGAGAAAGAAGGGTTTATTAGGGTCGATAGGTCAGGGAAAAGTAATGTTTATTCACTATCAGAAAGAGAAGTGCACAAATCGTTTAACATTGACGGATTAGAAGAAGACGTTGTTTGGCGTGACTATGTGCTCCCGCTAATAAAAGATGTTCCTAAAAATGTTTTACAAGTATGCAGTTATGGTTTTACGGAAATGCTAAATAATGCTATTGATCATTCCGATGCCAAAAAAGTATATATTGATGTTACTGAGGATGCAGTATCAATTGAGTTTATGATTAGAGATTATGGAATTGGAATCTTTACAAAAATTCAGCAAGCATTAGGCTTGGAGGATCCAAAACATTCTATACTAGAATTAGCAAAGGGTAAATTTACAACAGACCCAGCTAGACATTCTGGGGAGGGGATTTTTTTCACTTCAAGAATGTTTGATCTTTTTTATATAAGGTCTTGCGAGTTGCAATTTCTCTCTGAGCGCAATAAGGGGAAAGACTATCTATATGAGGATTTGGATAAAGAAGATCTTAAAAAAGGAACGTGCGTTATAATGGAGATAGAAAAAGATTCAGATGTGGTTATTAAAGATGTGTTTGACATGTTTACCGCAAAAGACGATGAATCCTTTGGCTTTTCTAAGACGTACATTCCGGTGCGTTTAGCAAAGCATGAAGGAGAAATGCTCGTCTCTAGGTCACAAGCAAAACGCTTAATACGTCGATTTGATCGTTTTATGGAAGTTATTCTTGATTTCAAAGATGTAACTGAGATTGGTCAGGCTTTTGCTGATGAATTATTTCGAGTATTCCCATCAGATCATCCAAATGTTGAACTTATTCCGAAAAACATGTCGGAAGATGTTCATAAAATGGTAATGAGAGCTATGTCAAATCGAACTATCCAATAAGTTGCCTGCCTGCGATAAAATCTGCGTATTATAGCAATTCCGCTCATCCTTCGGGATGGGCGGTTTATTTATTACATACAAAAAAGCCGGTTTCCCGGCTTGCTATGTGCAATATTCTTTTCTTTACAACTTAAATGCATCTTTTAATATTTTGTCTAATCGAATGTTCATGTCATTCATAGCGCTCGACGCTACAAGTTTATCACTCCACATTTTCCCATTATATAAATATTTTTGAGTCTTAATATCGAAAACTTTAACGTGTATTGAATAGGTAAAAGTTGGTTGAATAATTTCGACTAATATAACTGCAGGATAATTTGTTTCTCTAAACATGTCTAAGATATCACTTTTCTCTGTGCTTGCGACATCGGAAATATTGAAAGTATTATCTATTTGATTGACAATATATTTAGGCTCCAATGATTTAATAATTTGGTTTAATAAGATAGGTGGTAACTCAGCTTTCATTTTAGCCAATGATGGTCTTGTGTCTAAGTATGAATTGTTTACAATTAAAACCGGCAGGACTTGCTTTTCGTCTTGCGATACATCGCTGGCATATGCTTGTGCCGTACCCAGAGATATTATAAGAAAAAGGATTATCGACAATATTCTTTTCAATAGAACCCCTCCTAAAACAGTGTTTTATTTTAAATACAACATTTTGAAACTTAATCCTGCCAATTACGGCAGGATTTTTTTATATGTAAAGATCCCCCAAAAAAACATTGACTCAGAGCAATGGAAGTGATATAATTAAATCATAGAAAGGAGGTGGAAAGAATGTGATTGATTGGCTAGAGGTAATAAAAAACCTAGTGATAATCGGATATACCTCATATAAGTGGTACACCGAAGTCACTAGGCAAAGGAAAAAGCGCTCCAAGCCCGCGAAGCATAGGAAGCGCTAAGTGCCGAAGGGCGGCGTAAAACCGCCCTACCTCTTAATCACATTCTAACAAACATGAAAAATAAAATCAAGTTGATTGACAAAGGGATGTTGTTTATCTTCGTGCTTTGGTTGTCTTCAACTAATTTCAGCAACATGAATTGGCTATCAATTTTCACGGGTGTTTTTGTTGCAGCCTATTTGGTATTCTATGCAGTTAGAAGGATGAATAAACGATGAAATACAACTTTGGCAATACGGAAGAGTTAAAACAGTTTATTGTTGATAATGTTATTACTACTATGGAGGCAGCAGAGATATTAAGCTGCACCAGGCAGAACATTGACAGACTGGTGGATACTGGCAAGCTGACTCCGGTTAAGAGAACACAGCGTGATAAGTTATTTCTAAAGGAAGAGATTTTAGCTCGTTTAAAGCCGTCCGAATAGGGGGCTCAATTCCGTTTAATTTTAGGACGGCTCTTTTCCTAAAAAAAGATTAAGTAATTGTTTAAAAGAATTTTTTTAGGGGTATGATAGATAGGATTAAATAGAGTAAAGTTATTGACACCAGTCAAGCTGGATGGCATAATAAATGAAGAACGTAGTAGTAAATTTAGGTGTAAAAAATCAACATCTAACAAGAGTATGTGCATATAATAAATTAAGCATACTAATATTTTCTGATTGGAGTAATGTCTTATGGCAACTAAAAGTTTTATTAAAGAGTTTGCTGTTGACAGAAAAAACGCTCATAGAATTATCCGAGCATTTAATTTTCCTAAACATATTGTTATGCAATCTAATACAAGAGTTGAAGACGTTAAAAAAGATCAAATTTTAAATTTTTTTAAAATGGATGTTTAAAAATGGCATATCAAATAGTACATCTTGGCGAAATGATTGAGGTACTTGGAGAAAACAAGTGTAAACAATTATTCGCCAATTTTTCTTGCCCTTTAGACAGTGATATTGAATATTTCCTAAAAGAAAAGGCTATTTTATTTCAAAAAATGGCTGTTTCAAGAACTTATTTAGTATATACATCTTATAAAAATGAGAATGTCTTGGTCGGCTATTTTGCTTTATCATCAAAAGGCTTGAGTGTCAGAAGGAACGTATCAGCGACCTTGCGTAAAAAAATTACTGGAAGTAAATCCCGTGAGATAACGGCAATTCCAGTGTTTTTGATAGGACAATTATCGAAGAATTATGCCGATAATTTGGACAAACTTAGTTTAATTAGTGGCGCAGAGTTATTGAGAATGGCTTTTAGAAAGATAATTGAAGCTCAGCGTCTTACTGGCGGTAGAATTATACTAGTGGAATGTATAGATAATAAAAAACTTGAAGAATTTTACACTAGACATGGTTTCATATTCTTAGATAAAGATGGGAATGATGGTTTGTTTAGATACATAAGAGAAATTAATGGTATATGTATAGTTTGAAAATATCAGACGATACCTATGTCTATTTTATAAATCTTTTAGATACTGAAAAATTATAAAAAAGTACAAGATTCAAAGGAATAATAAAAGCATACCAACAATAGTTGGGGTAATGCCGCTCATCCTTCAGGGGAGGGGCGGTATTTTCTATTTTACAAAACCTCAGAAGCTCTACAGAGAAGCAAGAAGCCCCGGAAGAACCGCGCTAAGCCTCGCAAGCGTAAGCGGTAAACCGGAGCAGATGAGCGGGGAGGGAAACCTCCCTTGCTTATCACAAATATAACATATTGTGTGTCCACAATCAAGAATGACAAAAATGGGTAAACTATCCGTAATATCTGGGGCTGCATTGGCTGTATTTATGTTGCTAAAGATGGAATGGAGTATAAATAATCTAGTCACATTATCAACAGGCATGCTGGTAGGCGTTGTCTTAGCTGGTGCGATTTTATGGTGGAGGTCAAAATGACAGAGGTAAAGAAAAAGGGTGGAGCTAGAGAAGGGGCCGGTAGAAAAACAAGCAGTGAAGGAAAACGGAATCCTCACACACTGCGCTTTACTGATGCTGCTTGGGAGCGTATTGTAAAAAATGCCGAAGCAGAAGGCTATGAAACCGTGACTGCTTTTATTGAAGCTAAGACAGCTTATAATTGATGTAAAACCCATGGGGCTTTTTTGGGGTTTAATAATGTACAAACTATAAAGTACGATATATGAAGTTGCATATTGATGCTTAATATAGTAGCGGAAAGTTCAAGCTATAAAGGCCAATATTGGCGGGTAAATCCCTGCAAATCATGAATATCTAGAACTCCGGAACCGGGTGCGCAGGTTCGATTCCTGCCGGGCNNATTTTGCTGGAAGGCTTTTTTGTGCTTTGGGGAAACTGGGGAACAACTTCTGCAAATGGCACGTGTAATGAAGTTTCTTGCGCATGAGGGCAGAACACATTGAAATTCCGGGTCATAGGAGGTAAATAAAGTTTTAATAGCTGCGGCAGTGGAGGCCTGGATGAAGAGCTCTCCAAGACATTAAGCGAATGACACAGAGGGACGGTTCTGTTGTATCCTTTTAAAAATAGGTATAAAATGGTAGTGTAATGAGTGAATGATATTATCTCGAATGAAAAGCAAGGGTCAAATAAAAAACATAGTTACTGATGCAATCTTAAGGATACAAGAGAACCGTTCCTCTTGTATTTTTATTTAGGCTTGAAACTACTGCAAAAAGGTGAATAAAGCATAGGGGGATAATTCAGTAGAACAAGCTATTACGAAAGAAATTAAAGAATACGCTTTAAACTTAGGTGCTGATTTAGTTGGTATTGCCGATTTGGAGAGGCTGAAGGGTATCACGACAGTCCCTGCCAATTTGTTGGATGGTTTTACGCGAGCTATTGTAGTAGCGTTTCAAGTTTCTCCAACTATTTTTGAGCAAATTGAATGTGAGCCAACCCCGCTTTATATCCACCAGTATGCAGCAGTTAATCTTGTTTTGAATCACATCAATTTGATGCTTCAAAGTAAAGTTCTAAATTTAGGATATAAAGCACTTGCAATACCTGCTTCGCAGACGGTTGATAGAATAAATTGGCTGGGACATATTTCTGCTAAAGCGGTGGCAAAGGCTGCCGGTCTTGGCTGGCAAGGAAAGAGTCTGCTCTTAATCAATCCTCAATATGGGCCCCGTCTTCGTCTTTCCTGCCTGTTGACAAATGCTCCTTTGGTGCCTGATCAACCCATCCCTAACCGGTGTGGTAATTGCACAAAATGTAAAGATGCCTGTCCGGCAAACGCCATCCATGGAGCCTCCTGGGACGACCGCCCAAATACAAGAGAAGAAGCGGTTGACTTGAAAAGATGCGTAAACCGCCTTTCCCACATTGCAAAAAAGCAAGGAGGAGAAGCTTTGATTTGCGGCGTTTGCATAAAAGCGTGTCCCTGGGGAAAAGCACGCTAGAAGATACAGGGGGACGGTTCTGTTGTGTCCTTCAAAATAAGTGTAATAGCAAGTGTGTCCTGTAAGGGGTGACAAGTAATGAAGAATAACATTTGTCTTGTGGCGACTTATACAGAATTTGCCCAGTTGGCGCGTGAACTCAAACAGGAGCTAGATCTGCCGATAGATGTATTGGAAGGTAGTTTAGAAGAAGGAACGAGACAAGCAGTGAAAGCGGAGAAGGCCGGGGCAAAGATCATTATTAGCCGGGGCGGTACGGCCTCAATGATCCGGCGGCATGTTAAAATTCCTGTGGTCGAGATCAGGATAACGGGTTTTGACATATTTCGCAACATCTACCCGGTATCCGGTCCCGGGCGGGTTTTAGGGCTTTTAGGCTACAAGAATGCGGTTACCGGCTGCCGGGCGGCAGCACAGGTTCTCGGGATCTCGATTCACGAGATTATTCTTGCTGACGGTGTTGAAACAGACTGGGAGGATGTTCGTTCCCGGGTTAAGTACTTAATGGAAGAACATGGCGTCAATACGTTTATCGGCGATACCAGTGTCCTGACTCATTTGGAATTTCCCACACTGGATGTACGTTTAATCACCTCGGGCCGGGAATCTATTTTGCCGGCGGTAGAAGATGCGATGAATTTGCTGCGGGTTCAAGAAGAAGAACAGAAGGCTACTCAGCGGCTTCAGGCAATTCTTAACTTTGTGCATGACGGAATTATGGCAACTGATGAAAGCGGCAATATTACACTGTTGAATCCAGTAGCCGAAAAGATTTTTCATGTCAGCCAAAGTCAGGTTTTGGGCAAAAAAATCAATAAAGTTATCACTGAAACCCGAATCGATGAGGTGCTGAAGTCGGGTCAAGACGAAATTGGGCAGTTGCAGAAGGCGCCGGAAGGTCATATACTGACAAACCGGATACCGATAAATATTGATGGTGTTGTAAAGGGTGTTGTGGCAACCTTTCAAGAGGTAACGCGGATTCAGGATGCTGAGCGGACTATCCGT
This sequence comes from Sporomusaceae bacterium UBA1887, assembly GCA_002337925.1. Classification (GTDB taxonomy): domain Bacteria; phylum Bacillota; class Negativicutes; order Sporomusales; family DSM-15969; genus Anaerospora. The sequence goes on along the minus strand of DDHB01000059.1, from coordinate 70,214 downwards.
CAGAGTCTATACGGAAAAGGGCTTGTGACGAAATATAAATTTAATGATATTCTGACAAATGACAGCCGGATGAAGAATCTAATTGAGATTGCACGCGGCTACTCACTGACAGGAGCAACCGTTCTTATTCAAGGTGAAAGTGGTACCGGCAAGGAGCTTTTTGCCCAAAGTATTCATGCCAGCAGTCCGCGCTCGCAGGGACCTTTTGTGGCTGTTAATTGTGCGGCCTTGCCCTCGCAGCTATTGGAAAGTGAGTTGTTTGGCTATGTCGAGGGTGCTTTTACCGGAGCCAAAAAAGGTGGTAAGATAGGACTTTTCGAGTTGGCTCATAACGGGACGATATTTTGGATGAGATAGGCGATATGGAAAAGGGGCTTCAGGCACGGTTGCTGCGGGTGCTTGAAGAACGTATGGTAATGCGTTTAGGCTCTGATGCGCTTATTCCGGTTAATATCCGGGTGATTGCAGCCACAAACATCGATCTGAGAAAACAAATGATGGCAGGTAATTTTCGCAATGACTTGTTTTTCCGGCTGAACGTGCTCAATCTTCCGCTTCTCTCGCTGCGCGAGCGTCCAGACGATATTCCCCTGCTGGCAGAACACTTCTTTAAACGTTTTATCCGCGAACACAATAAAAATGCTATGGAGCTGCCGCAGGAAATGAAACGTCTGATCTGTGAATATTCCTGGCCGGGCAATATAAGAGAATTAAAGAATATTATGGAGCGTATTGTGCTCACTGCTATCGAAGGCGAAATCCATCTGCCAACAGTACGACTAATGGTCGAAGAGCTTCAAGCCGGCCCAAAGCAACAAGCAGGCTCAGGTAATGATGAATTAATTCAGGGCACTTTCCGGGATATTAAGAGGAAAATCATCCGGCGTGTACTGCAAGAAGAAGACTGGAATAAAAGCCAAACAGCCCGGCGCCTGGGCATTGACCGAATGACGGTGGATCGTTTTGCCGAGTTGGAGTCAGATGACTAAATTTATATGAGCATGATTAAAAATACCGCAAGCTATGCATAAAAAATAAGCATAACCTGCGGTATTTTTTCTTTTTATCAGTATATTCTGGGCTTGGGCAGTTGGCACGGATTATGCATTATAACTAGGTGAAGATCTTCACAATTCCAATTAATACATGTCACAAGGAGGGTACCCCGGGCTGCGAATTTAGTCTTTAAAAAAGAATATGAGCCACATATTCGACTAAAAGGAGAGTAAAAGCATGAAGATCATGAAGGCAATAAGCCGTGTGCCAGGCGGACTTATGGTAGTTCCCTTATTTATCGGGATGGTGATTAATACATTTTTTCCCACATTGCTTAAAATCGGCGGATTCACGGAGGCGTTAAGCGGGGTCGGCTATCCTACCGTTCTGGGCATGTATTTATTCGTTTGTGGTACCAAGATGACACTAAGAACGGCTCCGCGTATGTTAAAACGGGGCTGCGGTATTCTGTTTGCAAAAGTGGGTACCGCAATTCTCATCGCTTTTGCGTTGTCCAGATTATTTAATGGGGATCTTTTTGGTCTGTCTACACTGGCTGTAATGGCAGCGATGAGTGATACGAACGGCGGCATGTTTTTGGCCCTCACCAGCGTAATGGGTGATAAAGAAGATGCCGGAACGTATGTGCCTCAGAGTATTGAGACAGGACCATTTCTGACAATGCTGTTTCTTGTCGGCGCCGGTTTGGCGAATATTCCCTGGCTTACGATGTTGTCGGTTGTAGCACCTATTTTAATGGGGGCGATACTGGGGAATCTTGATGAAGATCTGCGTAACTTTTTTGGCGATCACGAACCGCTCATTGTTCCCTTCATGGCCTTTACTTTGGGGCAAAATATTAATCTCAATTCCGTTCTGACGGCAGGGCTTCAAGGTATTATACTAGGCGCATTTGTTTGGGCTGTCACAGGTTTTGTCTGCATTCTCGCCGACAGAAAATTGGGCGGATCCGGTATTGCCGGTGCTGCAGCTTCTAGTACTGCCGGCAATGCAGCTGCCGTCCCGCAAGCTGTGGCGATGGCTGACCATGCGTACATCGCAGTTGCTCCCATTGCTACCGTTCAAGTAGCAGCATCAGTCATTGTTACTGCAATTTTAACGCCGTTGTTGACTTCGTGGATGTATAAGAAGGTACATGACGCGGAACCTGACAAGGCTGCAGTCAATGCCAGTCTTTATTGCGAAGATGAACATACCAGTCATTCAAATTAGAAAAATACGTAGTTAGAGGAGTGGAGACAAATGGAGATAAGTTTGCAATTGGCGCAAACCTTGGTTGACAAGGCAATTGCTAAAGCTGCTGCTGATTTTAAACGGCCAATTTGTGTGGCTGTATGTGACAAATATGGTTTTTTGCTTGCTTTTGGACGAATGGATGGAGCGCCTGTACGAAGCATTGCGCTTTCCCAGGGAAAGGCCTATAGCGCAGCACGGATGGGTGTAGACACCGATGCTTTCCTGGAGAGGCTTAACCGTGAAAATATTCCGGCAAGTTATTTTTGTGATGATAAGCTGACTGGTTTACCTGGCGGTGTTGTTTTAAAAGATGGTAAGGATGAATTGATCGGCGGAGCCGGAATCAGTGGACTTAAACCGGAGGAAGATCTGGCAATAGCAACTATGATGGTCGCAGAGGTAAAGCAGCTTCTAAAGTGATTGTTCACGAATTTCAGTCTGCTAGAAATCATTCAGGGAGTGATCTTAGATGAAAATTGGTTTTATTGGCTTGGGCATAATGGGAAAACCGATGAGCAAAAATCTTTTGAAACAAGGATATAATCTCGTTATCTGCGATGTGGTCCAGGCGGCTGTGGATGAAATGGTTAGCTGTGGAGCGGTAGCGGCGGCAACACCAAAAGATGTTGCCGCCCAAACAGATATCATTATCACTATGTTGCCGAATTCACCGCATGTGAAGCAGGTTGTGCTTGGCAAAGACGGCATTATTGAGGGAGCTAAGGCGGGGACCGTGGTAATTGACATGAGTTCCATTTCGCCGCTGGTTAGCCGTGAAGTGGCTGAGAAATTGGCTGAAAGCGGCATTGAAATGCTGGATGCACCTGTCAGTGGCGGTGAGCCAAAGGCGATTGACGGCACTTTATCTGTTATGGTTGGTGGTAAAAAGCAGGTATTTGACCAATGCTTCGAGATTATGAAATCCATGGCCGGCTCTGTTGTGTTAACAGGTGATATTGGTGCCGGCAACGTTACCAAGCTGGCTAATCAGATCATGGTGGCCATTAATATTGCCGGCATGTCGGAAGCTCTGGTATTGGCGGCCAAGGCGGGAGTTCAGCCGGAATTGGTTTACCAGGCAATCCGTGGTGGCTTGGCAGGCAGCACTGTGCTTGATGCCAAGGCACCGCTGGTGATGGACCGTAAATTTGACCCCGGCTTCCGTATCAATTTGCATATCAAAGATTTGAACAATGTAATGGATACCGCCCATGGCATAGGCGTCCCCCTGCCGATGACAGCTGCCGTAATGGAAATGATGCAGGCTCTCAAAGTAGATGGCATGGGAGAGAATGATCATGGTTCGTTGATACGGTTTTATGAGAAAATGGCCCAGATAGAAGTGAAACGATAAGTTCGCTGAAAAATGAATTTTTAATAAAAATAAAGCTGATTCTTGGGGGAATTATAATGGCAAAAGCAAGTGTATATGTGACCAGACTGATACCGGAAGAGAATATTGCCGAACTGCGCAAGCATTTTGATGTAGAAGTTAACCCCGACGATAGGGCTTTGAGCAAAGAGGAGTTAAAAGTAAAGTTAAAAGGTAAAAATGCGGTAGTATCTCTCCTTACCGATATCATTGACGGTGAAGTTCTTGACGCAGCCGGGTCACAGTTAAAAATAGTGGCTAACTATGCTGTCGGCTTCAATAACTTTGATCTGGCCGCGGCAACCGAGCGGGGTGTTATTCTTACCAATACTCCGGGCGTTCTGGACGAGGCGACAGCTACGCTAACCTTTACTTTATTACTAGCAATGGCCCGGCGTATTCCTGAGGCTGATAAGTTCGTACGTGATGGGAAGTGGCAGGGCTGGGCGCCGATGTTCTTTATCGGACTGGATGTGGATAAAAAGACTTTAGGTATTGCCGGCCTGGGCAGAATCGGGCAAAATGTTGCCCGCAAAGCCAAAGGCTTTGACATGAAGATTATCTATACCGATGTTCGCCGCAACGAAGAGTTTGAAAAGGAAGTAGGGGCTACGTATGTAGATAAGGAGACTCTGCTGAAAGAGTCAGACTTCCTTACTCTGCACGTGCCATTACTGCCGGAAACACATCACTATATTAGCGAGACAGAATTGAAAATGATGAAGCCGACAGCTGTTCTCATTAATGCGAGCCGGGGACCGGTAGTAGACGAAGCTGCCTTGGTAAAGGCTTTGCAAACAAAAGAAATCTGGGGAGCGGCACTTGATGTATTCGAAGCTGAACCAAGGATTGCTCCGGGGCTAAGCGATTTGGACAATGTAGTTATAGTGCCTCACATCGCATCAGCTACTATGGATACACGCTTGAAGATGGGAGCTATTGCCGTAGGCAATATTATCAAAGTACTTAACGGACAAGAGCCTGATACATGTGTAAATCCTGCGGTATTAAAAAAATAGATTCCATAAATGATGATATACCCAATAAGCCTTCCAGCGATTTTGCTGGAAGGCTTATTGTTTGAGAAATAACATTGAAAATGTTTTGCACATTAAAATATAAAGACACAGCCCTATATCGTTCAGTGCTGTGTCTGTTGATGGTTACTGTGCTTTCTTAATGAGCTGGAGTGCAGTTTCTTGCTGGAAAAGCCTGGTGTTTAATACATCGAATTTTGCATCTAACCGTTCTATCGCTTCATTGGTTGCAGTAGTCAGCTTTAGACCTTCCGTTTCCGCTGCTTGTACTTCACTGCGGTGTTCAAGCACGCGAAGGATGGAGGTGTTCTCTTTAAGTTGGCCTTCAACATTGGAAAGTTGCACTTTAACTTCTTTTATATCGTCAGATAATGCTTCTAACTTTCCAAGAATTTGCTTTAGTATTTCTTCCATACAAGTACCTCCACACAAGTAAGTCCATTTATAGTATACCTTGGTTGAATGAAAATGTCAGTAGTAGCAGCTTATCAGTGATATCATTTTTTTCATACTAGAAAAAGGAATATTATAAGTCGATAAAGTAGATATAGTTGAGAAAACTATGTTTGAGGTAAATTACAATTCTAAGGGGGATGATATTCATGGCTAATCCGCAGAGGGTTATTATTGATTCAAACATGGTTGATAATTTTAGCGAAATGAATATTGATCCTGTAAATGCCTTTGCCAATAGTGGCTATACATTATATATAACTAAGGATGTTAAAAGAGAAATAGAAGCTCTTATAAGTGCTGTAGATAAACGGTTAGAGCATAGTGATGATGAGCAGAAACAGCGAGATTGCCAAAAGAGAGAATTAGCGATAAGAATTTTACAATATGCTCAAGTTCGGAATTCTGGGAATCATCCAAGATTTGGCGGGGATGGAATTGATATTCGAGCTAGTGATAAAGACGAGAATGCATCAAAAGAAGGTAAGGTTAGGCCTACGGGTATTCCTGTAAATAGAACGGATAATGACTTAGTAATGCTGGCAAGAAGATCGTGGGTTTTAACTGCTAATTATAAAGAAAGTCATTGGGAAAAAGCGCAAGCTTTACCATTTTTAGTGCAGTGGTTTACTCTTAAAGAGAAGCTATTGGCTAATGGTGGTGATTTAGTAGCTGCTCTAGATGAAACTTATAAGGAAAGAATGGAATAACGTCAATGGTAGGCAATACCTGCATTTCTCATACAGAGTCGGCGCCATAACGGTTGAGGCGGGTGGATCGTTTCTGCCAGATGCACCCAAAAAGGCTTCCATTGTTATGCTGGAAGCCCTTTTGCTGCTCTGTTTTAGAATTTATATATTAGACCTGCACCAAGGCCCTTTAGTTTGGTGTCAAAGATACTATCTTCGTCATAATAGCGATAGTTTATATTAAATGTTAGTGTATTACTACGCTCTGATTAACGCCAATTTGCCAGTCTGTTCCAATGGAGTTTTGTAAAACGCTTGCATAGGCGGTTGTTTTTTCCCCCAATGCAGTTGAACCACTTATACCATAAACCAATTTATTTTCTGATAAACTGGCAGATCCCCATCCTGAGGCTGATCCATTAGTATCATAATTACGGTTACAGGCAATCAGCCGAACGTTATCAGCTATTTTGTATTGAATCGTTACATCAGTAAACCGAGTATCAGCTTTTGCAAAAGATCCGGATATAACTGCGGAAGCGTCACCCTTGATTGTTTCTATTCCCACGATGACTTTGTCGGTTAGGGCTGTTTCGACAAAGAAGCCATTTGCATTATGGCTACCAAGATCGGCAGAAGCAATTTCAACTTTCGGATTCCAATATAAATACCCTGCGTTTGTTTCCCCTTTCTCAAGATTGGTCACAGGTGCAGCCGCGGCAACACCAGACATTGCTATAGATGCTGCGAGAACTAAAAAACACTTTTTCATTTTGTTACCTCCTAGTAAAATATAATGGACTCATTATAAACATTAGGAAAAATTAGGTGAATCCTGCAACTAAAGTCCTAATTTGTTGAAATATTAATAATGTTTAATAAATAAAACTAATTATATAGGTTAAATAATTGGCAGCTTTTTTAAGTGGTGACCAGCAATACTATAAGGTTTCAAGTTTTCTACCTACGTGGAGCATTGATACAAACACTTTTTTATTTTTAGCTGCTAATTAAGCACGATCCTGTACGGATAAAAAATAGAGGGCAATATATGTTCAACAGGCTGCGGAGTAGGTGCGTTGTTTGGGGCAATGGCCTTAGGTGGTGACCAGTTGGCGATGTTTTTTGATTTTAATAATACAGGAAAATAAAAAAGGCTACCAGCGCAGATCGCATAAGGCGGCAAGCGTTTTTGTAAGGCTGTAGTAAAGAAATGCTAAATGATAGCTACTAACAATATAAAGCAAAGCGCCAGTTATCATGGGAATTCCCTGTGATAGCTGGCGCTTTTGCTATTAGGCTACGTTGTAAATTTTTACATCAGGCTCGGCGCTCCAGAGAGGTTTGAGGCCGGTAAACACATCGTTCTGGAACATTTTGCTGGATAAGTATCCCTGTGCATGTTCCAGGCTGTCAAAACCGTGCAGAACCTGAACATCCTCGTCACGGATCAGCAGGTCCTTCGTTATAGCGCCTTCGATGGTTTTGAGGAAAGGTTCACGGTATGCGGTGTAAATTTTCGTTGCCGCAGAACGATTGGTGACTTCAATTTTAATTGTGATCTCCAGATAAGCATTGACTTTCATCTTAATTCCTCCTAAGTGGATTTTATGAAGCTCTGTCATTGAGCTTGCTTTTATTATAGTTAAAGGACTTTTGCGGGGGAATATATTAGCAAATTCATGAGTAACTCATAAATTTCATAGTTACTTGCGTATAGACAGTATGCCTTTTATAATTACCATACAGGAGGAATATGGAATGTATAAGCTTAAGTTAGATAAAGATATCCGCTGCCCTCTGGAATATGGCTTGGATATTTTCGGCGGGAAATGGAAGTCACGGATTATCTGTGTTCTGGCAGAGAAAGAGGTTTTGCGGTACAGCGCTTTGCGTAAACAAATGACAAACATCACAGATGCAGTTTTGGCCATGACTTTAAAAGAACTGATTATAGACGGGATTATTCAAAGGCAACAATTTGATGAAATTCCACCGAGAGTGGAGTATTGCCTGTCAGATAAAGGGAAATCTGTTGTACCCATCTTGCAAAGCATTTGTAAATGGTCGGGTGCATACCATATAGAGGACAGTGAACATATCCTTTCGCAATGTCAAAAGTGTGATTACAATTTCAAGTCTATGTGATTTCACCGCCCGGTGGCTTCGGCTGGCGGATCTCAAGAGTTGAAGCTAGGATAGAATAAGGAGAGGGATGCTCTAACGGCAGAAGAATTAATAGCGGAATTACCCCAATTAACGTTATCGGATTAAGTCGCCCAAGAGGGAAGGAGTTATTGGACCGGATGAGCTACCTGGTTATGTCAAGTTCACTATGAAAGCAGGTTTGATCTTGCCGGAACATCATATATAGTTAAAGCCTTCCAGCAATTTTGCTGGAAGGCTTTTTTGCATTTCGGAGAACAGTTAGGTGTACTCTATGAAGTAATGAAGATTTAGGAATGAAAGAATTAGGCTTCTGGTGCAAAAGAAGTAAAGTTGCTTTTGCTGTGGTATAATTTTGCTTAATTATATTGCAGCGAGGAAGTGTTTTTATTTGATATGGTTACTAGGTCTTTTAATGTCGGGAATGATGGTTTTAGCAGGGGTTTCTGCAATGACAGATCCTAATGAGGCTTCGAGCATAGCCGTAAATGGAGCAGTGACATTGGCTTGTGCAGTGCTGACTTGGTGGTTTTATATTAAATACAAAATTGCTAAGGCGCTAAAAAGTCAGGAAACTGACTTGAAGAACAAAAAGTAATACTAAGGCCTTCAGTACATTTTTTATTTTAGGTAGCCAGTTTGTTTATGCCGCATATACTATTAGCAGCATAAACAATCTCCGAGCTTATCAAAAGGGGTGTAAGCTATGAAGGTCAATAAGATGCATGTAAAATTTAATTATGACAAGAATAACAACGTACTTTCCGTTTCTGTTAAGCAGCCTGACCCATCTGACTCCAAACAGGGGCAAGCTGGCGACCTTATTCGTCAAGCAGGTTTTCCGGTGCTGCAGCACCGGAAAACCTGCNNGTCCGCGCAATAGCGGTAATACTGATAAGCTGGCAGAGGCATTTATGACTGGTGCCCGGCATTCAGGACATACGGTTGTAAAATATGCAACTGCCGGCAAAACTATTAAAGGCTGTATAGACTGTAAGGCCTGTTTTCAAAAAGGTCAGGCCTGTATTATTCCGGACGATTTTAATGAACTCGCACCGCTGTTAGAACAGGCGGATATGCTTGTATTTGCAACACCTTTGTATTGGTTTTCCTTTCCGGCACAGTTGAAGGCCGCTATCGATAAATTCTATTCTTATTTGATTGCCGGCAAGGATTGGAAAATCAAAGAATGTGCGCTGTTAGTCAGTGGCGGCGATAAGGATGAGGCAAAGTTTGCCGGAATCGTCGCTTCCTATACGCTGATTGCTGAGTACCTGCACTGGCAGGATAGAGGTGTCGTTATCGTACCGGGATTGCATGATAAAGATGATGTTTTGAAGACGGATGGGTTAATAAGAGCTGAAGCATTGGGCAAAAGTATTTCTACAGATTAAAGGCTGGTCCAATAGAAATGTGCTAATCTGTTTCTAAAACCGCATTTAGCTCATCTCCGTCTGGTATAATATAAGTTAGTTGTGCTAGTTGGTGATTACTTTCGGAGATGAGAGGTTTCATATGGGTAGAGAAAAAAGATTAAAGATGCAAAAGGTTGGTATGGAGCATCTGGAGCAGTACAGTCAATTGCTCAGGTATGTTTTTCAGGTGACGAATAATGATTTGCATAAGTTTGGCTGGGAAGAACGGGACATGGTTTTGGCCAAATCTCCGGTATTGGAGCAGGCCGAAGTTCATGGCTGGTTTGACGGGGATAAGCTTGTATCCCAGGTCGCTGTATATCCTTTCCAAGTGAGGATTTTTGACCGAACCTATGATATGGGAGGGCTTACCGGGGTAGGTACTTTTCCGGAGTATTCCAACCAGGGGCTGATGCATAAGCTGTTATTTCAGGCCTTGGCAGGTATGCGTGAGAAAAAGCAGTCCATTTCTTATTTATATCCTTATTCCATTCCTTACTATCGTCGAAAAGGCTGGGAAATTATTTCAGATAAAATTGTATTTGAGGTAAATGATTACCAGCTGCCAAAGAATAAACAGGTTCCGGGGGAAATTGAACGGGTCGATATTGAAAGTGACGAATTAAAAGCCGCTTATGAACGCTTTGCCTATCAGAGTCATGGGGCAATGCTGCGTAATAATCTGGCCTGGAATGAATATTGGTTATGGGATTATGACGACTTGACTGCCGCTATTTATTACAACGAAGACCGGCAGCCCGACGGTTATGTGCTATATTGGATTGCTGATGAAGTTTTTCATATTAAAGATATGATTTTTGTTAATGAGGAAGCTCGCAGTGGACTCTGGAACTTTATCAGCGCCCATTTTTCCATGATCTCCAAGGTCATCGGCAATATTTATACTGATGAGCCGCTGGCGTTTTTGCTGGAGGATGCGGATATAAAAGAGATTATTTCACCGTACTATATGGCGCGCATCGTGGATCTGGAACAGTTTATTAGTCAGTATCCCTTTAAGCCGGACAGCCATGAACGGGTATGGACTTTTACACTGGATGATCCATTGTTGTCCTGGAATCAAGGTTCCTTTACCTTGTTGATTCAGCCTGACGGAAAAGGGGAGATAACACGTACGGGAGAGCGCAGCGGCTCACGGATCGATATTCAAACGATGACAACGATGCTCATGGGATATAAGCGTCCGGAATATTTACATAAAATCGGCCGGCTTGTATGCAGTCCGGAGCTTGTTGATATGCTGGAAGATTCAATTGAACATCAAACTCCGTATTTTTCGGATTATTTTTGATTAGAATTTCGCTTGTCTCAAGGGTATTTTCATGAAATCTAAGACTTGATTTTTTTCCTCTAAAGGAATAGTATAATAAGTAATAATACTGTTCGACCAGAATGAGCTGGAGATCAGATTTTCTTAGGAAAATTTGATCTCCTTTTGTTTATTATCAGCGGGATGCCAGCAAGTCGGCGCCTTGACAGCTATTCAAAAAGGAAATAAAATAAGAATAAATCCGACTAATCCAGTTTGAATAGTCTGAATTGGATTTTACCATAGTATTACTACGAGAAATAACGAGGTGGAGAGATGACGGAACAACTTTTATCCATATGCGGCTTACATGCTGCTGTCGATGGTAAAGAGATTTTAAAAGGAGTAGACCTTCAGATCAATAAGGGCGAAGTCCATGTAATCATGGGACCGAACGGCTCAGGTAAATCCACGCTGGTAAACCTGATCATGGGGCAGCCGAAATATGAAATGACGGCAGGCAGCATTGCTTTTGAGGGAGAGGATATTTCCGCGCTGAAGATTCACGAAAGAGCCCGCAAAGGGATTTTTCTGTCATTTCAAAATCCGGAGGAGATTCCCGGCATTACCGTAGAAAATCTGATCCGAACTTCACAAAATGCCATATCGGGTGAAACAGTAAAAATCATGGCCTTTAAAAAGAATCTGCAAAAGGCAATGGATGCTTTGAAAATGGATACCGCATATGCTTCACGGCACGTAAATGTGGGGTTCTCCGGTGGTGAGAAGAAACGCAATGAGATATTGCAGATGATGATGCTCAATCCGAAGCTCGCTTTGCTGGATGAAACAGATTCCGGTCTTGATGTGGATGCGGTTCGTATTGTTTCTGCAGGCGTAAGCCGCTTTAAAAATGCTCAAAATGGGGTATTAATTATTACCCATAATACAAAAATTCTGGAGCAATTGCAGGTAGACCGGGTACATGTTCTGATGAATGGCAGGATTATCTGTTCAGGAGATGCCGGACTTGTTGATAAAATCAACAGCNNCTCTTTAGTTTCCGGAGGCTGTAAGAACGCTGGCTGAGATGAGGTGAGTTTATGGATAAGAAGAGAACAGAGGTGGCCGATATTGACCGGGGCCTCTATGATATAAAAAATGCAGACCGTTCCCGCTACAAATCGGACAGCGGGCTGACGTCCCAGAGTGTGCTGGATATTTCCCGGGAAAAACAGGACCCCGAATGGATGCGCGATTTCCGGCTACAGGCATTGGACATCTATTATCAAACAGCGATGCCATCCTGGGGGCCCGCTTTGACAGAACTGGATATGGACAGTATTGTTACCTATGTTCGCCCTGATACCGAAATGAAGGGCAGTTGGCAGGAGGTACCGGAAGATATTAAGAACACCTTCGAACGGCTGGGGATACCTCAGGCAGAACAGGAATCGCTGGCTGGTGTAGGAGCACAGTATGACTCGGAAGTGGTATATCATAATGTCAAAGAAGAACTGGTCAAACAGGGTGTTATATATACCGACATGGAAAGTGCGCTTAGAGAGCACGAAGATGTCGTGAAACAGCATTTTATGAAGCTGGTTACTCCCAGGGATCATAAGTTTGTAGCACTCCATGGGGCCGTATGGTCGGGCGGGTCTTTTGTATATGTGCCGCCTGGTGTAGAGGTGGACATTCCGCTGCAGTCATACTTTCGTCTGAATGCTCCGGGGGCTGGACAGTTTGAGCATACCCTGATTATTGTGGATAAAGGAGCCAAGCTGCATTTCATTGAAGGCTGCTCGGCACCCAAATACAATGTAACCAACCTGCATGCCGGTTGTGTGGAACTGTATGTTAATGAAGGGGCGAGCCTGCGCTACTCGACCATTGAGAACTGGTCACGGAACATGCTTAATTTGAACACCAAACGGGCTGTAGTAGAGAAGAATGGCAGTATTGAGTGGGTGTCTGGTTCTTTTGGTTCTAAGATTTCCATGCTCTATCCCCGCAGTATCCTAAAAGGGGAAGGGGCAAGAGCAGAGTTTAACGGTGTAACATTTGCTGCCGAAGGGCAGATACTCGATACCGGTGCTGCGGTCGTTCATGCCGCGCCCTATACCTCCTCCAACATCAGCTCACGCTCCATTGCCAAAGGCGGCGGGATTGCCGTATATCGCGGTGCGGTTAAGGTCACTCCTCAGGCGCATCACGTCAGGTCGTCAGTCAACTGTGAGTCGCTGATGCTTGACGATCTTTCCCGCTCGGACACTTTGCCTGTGCTGGATATTTTACAGGATGAAGTAGAGATCGGACATGAAGCAAAAATCGGGAGAATCAGTGAAGAAGCGATTTTTTATCTGATGAGCCGTGGTATCAGCGAAGAAGAGGCGAAAGCGATGATTGTACGAGGCTTTGTCGAGCCGGTCGCCAAAGAACTGCCGCTGGAATATGCAGTGGAAATGAACAATCTAATTAATTTGGAACTGGAAGGCGCCATAGGCTGAGGGGTGATGACATGGCAAAACACAATGAAAAGGTAAACCCTATTCCTGCACGGACCTGGAACTGGCTGGGAGTCAATGAGAGTACGCTGAACATGGATATGCCGGTGGTCACAGCATATCGTAAGCAGCCGGTATTTCAACGTAGTGAAGCCGTAAAAATAGGGGATATCGGTTCCTTCAAAGATACGATAAAACACCTGGAGAACCAGCTTGAAGCCGGTGTTAGTGACTCGTTAAGTCACTTTGCAGCCGATAGCTATAACAGTGGTTATTTTATTGAAATCGAAGCAGGGAAAAAGGCCGAAACTCCGGTTGTCCTGCAGTACGATTTGAATGAGGAAAATCCGGTGCTTGTTGACAATCATTTCATTCTTGCCCGGGAAAACAGTGAAATAACGGTTGTGATCAATTATCTTTCCCAGGAAGGCAGTAAAGGCTATCATAATGGTGTAACCAGAATCGTTGCTCAGGCCGGAGCAAAAGTGCATCTGGTAAAGGTGCAGATGCTGTCTGGTGATGCGGTCCATATCGATGCAGTAGGGGCCATTACCGGTGATCAGGGACGGGTTGATTGTACACTGATTGAACTGGGAGCCCAGCAGGTGATCACGAATTGCAAGAACCGTCTGACTGGGACAAACAGTGACGGGAACATCAACTCCATTTATTTTGGCGATCAGAACCGGCAGCTAGATATAAATTACGTACTTACCTATCAGGCCAGGGAAACGTCAGGAGTAATCAAATCACGGGGCGCTCTGCTTGACAATAGTCAGAAAATCTTCCGGGGCACACTCGATTTTATCAGAGGAGCCAAAGGTGCCAATGGGAAGGAAGAGGAATATGCCGTTTTATTGAGTCCTAATGTGCGCAACAGGTCAGTTCCCCTGATGCTGTGTGGCGAGGATGCCGTTCAGGGACAGCATGCTGCCAGCGCGGGAAGGCTGGATGAAGATAAATTGTTTTATCTTATGAGCAGAGGTCTTAGTGAAACGGACGCCAAGAAACTCATCATTGAAGCAGCCTTTCAGCCAATATTGGAAGAGATCCCAATATTGGCCTTACGGGAAGAAATTTCGGGCTATGTCAAAAGGAGGCTACATCATGTCCAATAACTATCGGGCAGACTTTCCTATTCTGCAGCGGACAACGAATGAAAAAAGGCTGGTATATTTGGATAACGGCGCTACTACACAGAAGCCGCTGTCCGTCATTCGCGCTGTTGAACAATATTATCATGCTTTTAATGCAAATCCTCATCGCGGTGCCTATGAGCTTAGCGTCAAAGCGACTGAGATTTATGAGAATACCCGGGATAAAGTTAGGGAGTTCCTGGGAGCAGCCAAATCCAGTGAAATTATTTTCACGAAAAATGCCACAGAATCACTGAACTTGGTAGCGTATAGTTATGGAATGAATTTTATTCAGGCCGGTGATGAGATTGTACTCTCTATTGCAGAGCATCACAGCAATCTGGTGCCCTGGCAGCAAGTTGCCAAAGCAAAAGGCGCTGTCTTAAAGTATTTGTATGTCAGCGATGACGGTACGTTGCCTGAAGCAGAACTGGAGCAAAAAATCACTGCCAAAACCAGACTGGTTGCAATCACCCATGTGTCCAATGTATTGGGGATTATCAATCCTATTAAGCGGATCACTGAACTAGCTCATGCAGTGGGGGCGGTTGTAGTGGTGGATGGTGCTCAGAGCGTTCCTCACCTGCCGGTAAATGTACAGGATCTGGATGCGGATTTCTTTGTCTTTTCCGGTCACAAGATGCTTGCTCCTATGGGAATTGGCGTTTTGTACGGCAAGGAGGAGCTATTAGAGGCAATGCCTCCCTTCTTATTCGGTGGAGACATGATTGAATATGTTGAAGAGCAGGAAACTACATTTGCACCGCTGCCTGCCAAGTTTGAAGCGGGAACGCAAAATGTGGGGGGAGCTATGGGGCTGTCGGCAGCGATTGACTATCTTCAAGCCATCGGTTTGCCTGCTATTGAGGAGGCTGAAAAGGATTTAGTTCGCTATGCAATCGCCGAACTTAGGAAACTGCCCTATATTACCTTATATGGCTGCGGCGATTTCGTTGATAAAACAGGCGTTATATCCTTTAATGTGCAAGATATTCATCCTCATGATGTTTCTTCCATCCTTGATGCAGACGGAATTGCTATCCGGGCAGGTCATCATTGCGCCCATCCTTTAATGAAGTATTTAGGCGTGAATGCTACATGCCGGGCGAGCCTTTATTTTTATAATACACGCAGCGACATTGATGCATTAGTGGAAAGCTTAAGCCGTGTTAGGGGAGTGCTGGGCTATGGACTTAAGTGAGATTTATACGGAAATCATTGCCGAACACAGCAAATCGGCGAGAAATAAAAAACATATGACGAATCCTACCTGCATCTTAAAAGGACGAAATCCCAGCTGCGGTGATGAAATTGACCTGGAACTCAAGCTGGAGCAGGGTATCATTATAGAGGCTGCTTTCACTGGCAGCGGGTGCGCTATCTCGCAAGCCTCTACCTCGATGATGATTGACTTGATTCGCGGACAAACGCTGGAAAAGGCGCAGGAACTCATTGCCACCTTTCTGGGAATGATCAAGCGGGAGATTACGGATGACGAAGAACTGGAGGTTTTGGATGAAGCAGCTGCGCTTAAGAATATCTCCAATATGCCTGCCCGTGTAAAATGCGCGGTCTTATCCTGGCATACGCTGGAAGAGGGCATAAAGAAGCACGGTTAAGGTAATCGGTCTCATTGCGGCAGGGGGCGATACTTGTTCGATCTTCGTTGACGGACAGACATGCTTTCTTTTTTTGCAGTTACAAAAAAGGCTCAACCATCTTTTCTAACAGATGGTTGAGCCTTTTCATGTTAATTTCAGAATGACTTGCTATACTCAGTCTTGCAATTAACAAAGGGAAGAAATCGCAGGCAGCTGAGGAGGAAAAGCAAATGAGCCTTATTTCAATTGTTGTGCCTGTTTATAACGAGCAGGAAAACATAAAAGTGTTTTATCAGGAAGTTTGTAAATATATGGATCCGTTAGGGTATTCATTTGAACTGCTGTTTATTGATGATGGCTCTTCTGACGGCACTCCCGTTATTCTTGAGCGGTTGTCGCAGCAAGATACAAGGGTAAAAGCAGTTTTGCTTGCCCGTAATTTTGGGCATCAGGTAGCGTTAACCTGTGGGCTGGATTATGCCAAAGGAGATGCAGTGATTACGATGGACGGCGATCTGCAGCATCCTCCGCAGTTGCTGCCGCTATTGCTAAGCAAATGGGAAGAAGGGTTTGAGATTGTTCAAACCATCCGTATAGATACAGCAGGTGTTTCTTGGTTGAAAAAGTTCACCTCAGGCATGTTCTATCGCTTAATCAATGCAATGTCCCAGGTTCCGATCGTCGAAGGCGGCTCAGATTTCCGGCTTCTCGACAGAAAGGTCGTACAAACCTTTCAGCACTTTAAGGAAAAGGCCCGCTTTATCCGCGGGATCATCGGCGGTATGGGATACCGGCAGGCGAAGGTGGAATTTACAGCACCTGCACGCTACGCGGGAAAATCAAAGTTTTCTCCCAGAAAAATGTTATCATTTGCGCTTGATGGCATTACTGCCTATTCCAGGCTCCCGCTTCGCTTTGCCTTATATTTGGGACTGCTCTTTGGAGCACTGAGCTTTGGCGTAACAGTGGACGTGGTGTATACGAAAATGTTTACAGATACTGCTG
Source organism: Sporomusaceae bacterium UBA1887 (assembly GCA_002337925.1). Lineage (GTDB taxonomy): Bacteria > Bacillota > Negativicutes > Sporomusales > DSM-15969 > Anaerospora. The sequence continues at coordinate 53,310 of DDHB01000059.1, read as the reverse complement.
TTCCGGGGTGGGCTACGATAGCAGCCAGTGTGCTGCTGCTGGGCGGGCTCCAGCTAGTAGGCCTGGGAATTATCGGTGAATACGTCGGGCGCATTTTCGAAGAGGTTAAACAGCGCCCGCTATACTGGGTCAGTGCTGAGCTGCAGAGCAATGCCGTTAATGTTGTTTCGCAGAAACAAGACAAGCTTGGTGCTTAAAAAATGAGAGGGGCGGAAAAGATGAAAGTTTTAGTAACGGGAGGAGCCGGTTTTATTGGCTCACACATTGTGGACACCTTGGTTAAGGCGAATCTGCAGGTATATATCCTGGATAATTTGACAACCGGATCCTTTGGCAACATCAGCCCCGAGGCAGTTTTTCTAAAAAAAGACATTCGCGATGCTGATCTCAAAGAGTTGCTGGCAAGAGAACGTTTTGACTATGTTATTCATCAGGCCGCTCAAACGACGGTAGGTAAATCACTGGAAGAGCCTTATTACGATTGTGATGTTAATATTCGTGGTTTGGTCAATTTGTTGGAGGCATGCCGGTTATCGGAGGTAAAACGGTTTGTTTTTGCATCAAGTGCAGCAATTTATGGCGATACGGCGGCCTTGCCGATTGGGGAAGAATGGGAGAAGCAGCCCGCTTCTTTTTATGGGCAGAGCAAATGGACGGGCGAGCAGTATCTAAATTTGTATTACCAAAACTTTGGTCTTGAATATGTCGCACTGCGCTATGCAAATGTTTTTGGCGAACGTCAGGGTGCCAACGGCGAAGGTGGGGTTATCAGTATATTTCTGAACAAACTGCTTGCCGGCCAAGAGTTAACCGTTTACGGTGATGGGAGCCAGACGCGAGACTACATCTATGTTAAAGATGTGGCACAGGCAAACTATCAGGCCTTATTCTCAGATGCAGCAAACCGGAGCTACAATGTGAGCACAGCGAAAGAGACAAGCATCAATGAATTGCTTGCCTTATTGTCCTCCATGCTCAAGGAGCCAGTCACTGGCAGAAATGCAGCAATGCGCTGTAATGATATACAGCGTTCTGTACTCGCTAACCAGGCAGCCTATAATGGCCTGAAGTGGAAGCCCTCATATACTTTATCTGAAGGGTTAGAGCTAATGCTGCATGCTTTGCAGCAGAGGCTATGCAAATAAATGTGCGAGGTCGACTGGAAAGGGCAGTATACAATGACAGATAAAAATAAATGGCTCCATATAGCAATTATCATCGGCATAGTAGGGATACTGATGTTTTCTTATTTGGGTTCTCAGCCTCTGATGGATCCGGATGAGCCGGTATATGCCGAAACAGCAAGAGAAATGCTGCAGGTTCACGATTTTATTTCTCCCCGCATTTATGGTGACTTCTGGTATGATAAGCCGCCCATGTATTATTGGCTTGTGGCAGCAGCTTCTCAAGTTTTTGGTGGTGGAGAATTTGCCGCGCGCTTTCCTTCTGCTTTTTTTGCGGTTGGAGGATCGCTTTTGGTCTATTTATCAGGACGGAAGCTATTCAATGAACGTGCCGGATTGCTTGCAGCTCTGGTATTAGGAACAAGTCTGGAGTATTTCTATTTAGGCAATGCAGCCGTTACGGATATGACGCTGACCTTCTTTTTGCTAGCGGCACTCTTGTCCTTTCTGCATAAAAACTACTATTTGCTTTATAGTTTTGCTGCTCTTGGAGTGGTCACCAAGGGGCCGGTTGCACTGTTTTTCTGTGTGGTGATCATAGGCGGATATCTGATGTTGACAAGTACACTGGCAACAGTCAAGCAGATGAAGGCAGGTAAGGGAATCCTCCTTTTTGCAGTTATTGCACTTCCCTGGTATGTGGCTATGTATTATTTTCATGGGATGGACTTTATTGACACATTCTTAGGCTTTCACAATGTTACTCGCTTTTTACAGCCGGAACATTCGTCGGGAAAGCTATGGTATTACTATATTCCGGTAGTCATTCTGGGCTTTTTTCCTTGGACTGCCTTCTTAGCTCAAGCTTGTTATACAGGCTGGAAAGAGCAAGGTCAGGAGCGAAAAACCTGTACGTTTCTGCTCATATGGATTGTGACAGTGTTTGGCTTCTTCTCTCTTTCCCAGACGAAGTTAGTTTCGTATATTTTGCCCATGTATCCTCCGTTAGCGATGCTAGTGGGCTATTATTTTGACAAAGCCTGGACACAAGGGCGATATAAGGCGCTGAAGCTTTCAGCCATCGCTTTTGGAGGGGCTGCCGCAATCCTCATTGCAGGCTTGTCTTACGCCAGTGCAGTGGTGTCGGCAGAGCTTATCTTTCCGGTTAGGATGATAGCAGGAGTGTTGACGATACTAGCCGCTGCCGTTTTGTATCATAGTTATCGTCATGATTTTGGCAAGGTGTTTATCACGTATGTAGTGGGAATGGTTGTGTTCACAGCCTTTTTAATGCTCCATACACTTCCTGTTATTATCCCCGCAGTTTCGGTAAAACCGATGGTTGAAGAATTTAAGCAGCAGTATGATGGTCAAGCGCCGGTCTATATTGCCAAATTTTATCGGCCAGGCTTTGTGTACTACAGCGGACTAGCAGGTATTGAGCTGAATTCGGAAGAACTGGCCGCGGCTGTGCTAGAAAAAAACGATAAAGCTTATTTTATTGTGCAAAAAGAAAAATATGACAAGCTGAACTCGGATATTCGGAGTAAGCTTCGCGTATTAGCTGCCCATGAGGATAAAATCTTGTTTGTACGTGATGGTAATTAGCTTGGGTGGGAGGAAGCGTATGAATGTAAAAACAACTGCAGCGGCAGAGAAGCAGGTTTGTCACAAGTGGAATTGCCTGAGCATATTTCTTCTCTCTTTTTTCATTTATATGCTCTTTAATCAAATGGTCCCGATCACCGACCCCGTAGAAGCAAACTATGCGCTCACTGCAAAAGAAATGGTGCTCTCAGCAGACTGGCTGTCACCAAGGATATATGGCAATGTTTGGTTCGATAAGCCGGTGCTTTTCTATTGGCTTACGGCTATAGCTTTTCAGCTTTTCGGGTTTTCCGAATGGGCGGCACGGTTAATGCCGGCAGTTTTCGCAGCCGCAGGACTTGTGCTGATATATTGGTTTGTAATTAAAATTACGTATAAGCCGATAGCGGTTTTGTCGGTGGTGATTCTGGGGACATCCTTTGAGTATACCGTGCTGGCGAAGTTAGTTATTACAGATATGGTCTTTTTTTTGTTTAACAGTGCTGCGCTGATCTTTTTTTATTTTGGATATGTAAAAATGGATGGTAAGAAGCGTTGGTATCTTGGTATGTATGTTAGCATGGCTTTAGCAGTATTGACCAAAGGTCCCGCCGGAGCATTGCTGCCAGGCTTAGTCATTTTGCTCTTTTTAATTCTGAGGCGTAAATGGACAAAGCTAAGAGAAATAGTGACACCGCAGGGGATTATCCTCTTTATAGTTGTGGCGCTGCCCTGGTATGCTGCGATGTATTTTCTGCATGGGGCTGAGTTTATCAATACTTTTTTTGGAGTGCACAATTATCTTCGGGCAACAGTGTCCGAGCATCCAGCGGATGACGTGAGCTATTATTATCTTGTTGTATTTGTGCTAAGCATGCTGCCATGGTCGGCTTTAGCCATCAAAGCTTTACTACAAAGCTGTAAAGACCTGCGTACCAATGCTTCTCCTCTCTTGTTGTTTCTCCTCCTGTGGGTAGCGACATATTTTGGAGTTTACTCAGCTATGGCCACTAAATATTTAACTTACACGTTTCCTATACTTCTTCCGGTAGCGGTATTAACTGCCGTACACCTTGAGGGCATGCTTGCGCGAGGCAACAAAAAGGCAATTATCTACTGGCTGGGGGGACCGCTAGTACTATTGCTTTGTGTGTATATAATCATTGCACACCATTATTTAGCGAGTTTTGTGCTTTGCGTAGCGGCAATTATGTTACTTTTACTCTTGATGGCATTTTTGTGGAAGTCAAAAAATCGCAATACGGCTTACCTTTTTAATGTACTTTGTTTATGTCATATGGGGTCCTATATTTTACTTTCTTTTTTTGTATTTCCTGTCATAGCTGAAACCCGATCTGGGAAAAGCTTAGCAGAAAATATTGACGCATTAGGAATAGAGAAGATTGGTCTATATCAGTTTTACAGTACATCGGCGGTATTTTATAACGGAAATATTGCTGTAAAACTTGAACGGGACGATGTGCTAGATTTGCACCAGCATAGGGAAATGAGTTGGTCAAGTAAATATACAATGCCTCTTCAAGGAGTAACTGATTTTGCGCAAAAGTCCCCCAATAGCCTGATTGTGGTACCGGATAAGCAAAAGAAAATATTTCTCGAAGAAACAGTTTCCTTTAACCCTCAACTGGTAAAATACAGTAAAGAATTGAATTATTATTATATTGATAACAGATAAGAGTGACTTGAGGAACTACTTGAAGGAGGTTGCCTGTATGCGGATATTACTTGCTGAAGCTGATGCCACGCTGGGTAATAAAATCAAACATATGCTGGAAGAAGCTGCAAACCAGGTTGACTGGGTAGTAAACGGTGATATGGCATTCGAATATGCTCTTCATGCTCCCTATGACGTTGTTATTCTTGATTGGATGATCCCCGGACAAACAAGTGTTAGTATCTGTAAGAGTTTGCGCATACGTGGTTATCGGGGGGCAATTCTGATGCTGATGGCAAAAGAGGCCGATCAGGATCGTATTGCAGACCTAAGTACCTCCGCTGATGCTTGTTTTGTCAAATCGATTGAGCTCACAGAATTGCTTGCACAGGTCCAGGCATTGGCAAGGCGCAGCAGAGCGAAAATGTCTGATGAAATTTTACAAGTTGGCAATTTGATTTTTAATTGCGTAACATATTGTATACGGCAGGGAGAAACGGAAATACAGCTTACCAGCCGGGAATTTCAATTGCTTGATTTGCTTGTGCGAAATCAGGAGCGCGTGGTGCCGAGAGAGTTTATTTTAGAGCGGATATGGGGAGTGGAAGCAGCTGTATCTTCCAATAATCTCGATGCTTATGTACGATTGCTGCGAAAGAAACTGAGGATGTTTAATAATGAAGTGATCATACAAACGATTCGCGGCATTGGCTATAAGCTAAAGGTTCACGATGTTTGCCAGAATCGGTAGAGTGGGCAAATTGAAATCAAGCCTTCTGGGGATAACCCCCGGAAGGCTTTTTATCATGTGCTGGAGAAGGTAGTACTGGCTATCCCTACATCACAATATGAAGGGCGGAATAAACGTGCGTGAATATATCATACAGATTGATTTTGTAAATTGCCCTGGCTTGGGTTATGAGATATTTAGAATTACAGAGAAAAATAACATTGATAAAATTGCTATGGAGGTTATTCCTAATCATGGAATGGTCATTCAGTTTCAATGTGCTGCCGAAGAGCAGGTTACCTGTTTAGTAGCCGAGCTTACCGCACTTAAAAATATTACCTCTGTTGCCTTTCGCACGCAAATGCCTTATCAGGAAAAAGAGATTGAACTGCGGACTATCCTTAATTCCGTTAACGAAGGAGTCCTGGCGGTTAATAAAGAGGGAGTCATTTCACACATTAATGATGTTACTTGCAATATACTACAGTGCACGATGGAAGAAGCCCTGGGGTTAAAGGTGGAAGAGCTGGTAGGTGAGGCACCGCCTATTCTTGAAGCGCTTAGATTTGGACACATATCAAAGCTGAAAAAATGGCAAGTAATAAGAAATGAGAAGGTTTTACAATTCCTATCAGGCAGTATACCTATCCGGAATGACCAGGGAGAAATTATCGGCGCAGTGGCAACCATTCAGGATTTTCAACAAGTAGAGAAGGTTATTTTACATGCGGAAAAAGCGAACCGCTTTACGTTTGACGATATTGTACACCAAAGTCCTTCCATGATTAGGTTAATCGCTTCCGCCCGTACGGTAGCCAGAAACTCTTCTACCATATTATTGCGAGGGGAAAGTGGTACAGGTAAGGAGTTGTTTGCAACAGCTATTCATGCAGCAGGGACGAGAGGGAAAAAACCTTTTATCCCCATCAACTGCGCTGCTTTAACAGAGAGCTTGCTGGAAAGTGAGTTATTCGGGTATGAAGAAGGCGCTTATACTGGTGCAGTTAAGGGAGGACGGCAGGGTCTTTTTGAACAGGCCAACGGTGGTACCTTGTTTCTGGACGAAATAGGAGATATATCGCTAAGGCTGCAAGTGCGCCTGCTGCGGGCTTTGCAGGAAGGCAGTATTCGCAGAGTAGGCGGGAATAAAGATATTCGTGTAGATGTGCGAATTATAGCCGCGACCCATCGCAATTTGGAAGAGATGATAAGGTCCGGCGAATTCCGGGATGATTTGTACTACCGGCTTAACGTTATTCCGCTGGTAATCTTGCCTCTGCGGGAACGAAAAGAGGATATACCCTTATTGGCCCAACATTTAATTCGCAAGATTTGCAGCAAGATACAGAAGCCGGAAGTGCATTTAACCAAGGAAAGCGTCGAGCTTTTGGTAACTCAGAAATGGCCGGGAAATGTACGGCAGCTGGAAAATACGTTAGAGCGATTGATTAATTTAATTGATACGACGGAAATCAGGCCAGAGCATTTCTGGGATTGGACAGACATTATTGATCATACTGCCTTGAAAAGCAGTATGATCAATAAAAAACAACAGACCTTGCAAGTAAATATTCCCCTTTGTGATGAGTGGCCGCACTTGAGGGATGTTGTAGCAAATGTTGAAAAAGAAGTGATTACCAGCGTGTTAAAGAAATATCCTTCGTCCAGATTAGCGGGTNNAGCAAGTCTTAGGAGTATCTAACACCACCATCTTAAATAAAATCCGTGAGTATAAAATTTGAGAATACGCACGTGAATTGATAAAAATTGTAGTTTGCCAGTATAGAAGAAAGTGATAAGTTTTCTTATCAACGTGATAAGAATTTTTGACAAGTAAATTTATCAGCGCAGCCGGAAACCACCGGCTGGGCTGATTTTTCATTTGGCATGATAGTTGCGAGGTAGGTGTGTATGAGCAGATCATTGATAATTTGGGAGGAATTTTTATGGCAATTAAGTATATTCCTGAACCTTTTAGAATTAAAATGGTAGAACCCATTAAAATGCTTACCCGTGAAGAAAGAGAACAAAAAATTAAAGAAGCAAAATACAATGTATTTAATCTTGCAGGGCAGGACGTGTACATTGATTTATTAACAGATTCCGGGACGAATGCGATGTCTGATCAAATGTGGGCAGGTATTATGAGGGGGGACGAGGCTTACGCCGGTTCCTCCAGCTATTATAAGCTGCTTGAAGCAGGCAAGGATATTTTTAACTACGGTTTTATTCAGCCTGTTCATCAGGGCCGTGCAGCTGAGAAAGTTCTTTTTGGCACAATGCTTGAGCAGGGCAAAGTGGCGATCTCGAATATGTTTTTTGACACAACAAGGGCTCATGTGGAATTATGCGGAGCCCGTGCTATTGACTGTGTTGTTGAGGAAGCGAAGGATCCGGTTAAAAGAGCTCCCTTTAAAGGCAATATGGATGTCAAAAAAATGGAGAGTTTTATTCAAGAATACGGTGCTGAGAATGTTGGCTTAGTTGTTGTAACGATTACGAATAATTCTNNTATCGGTGCAGAATATCCGCGATGTAGCTGCTGTCTGCAAGAAATATCATATTCCCTTGAATATTGATGCTGCCCGTTATGCTGAGAATGCTTATTTTATCAAACTGCGTGAAGAAGAATTTAAAGACCAATCAATCAAGGAAATCATTAGAGCCATGTTTGACTGCGCTGATATGTTTACGATGTCCGCGAAAAAGGATACGGTAGTCAATATGGGGGGCTTAATCGGAGTAAAAGATGCAAACTCGCCACTGATCCTGCCTATTAAAGCACGTTGTATTTCGTATGAAGGCTTTACAACTTATGGCGGATTATCGGGAAGGGATCTCGAAGCGCTGGCTATTGGATTGTATGAAGGGCTTGATGAAAACTATTTGAGATACCGCATCGGGCAAATGGAATATCTGGCGGCACGCTTAGATGATGCCGGTATCGCTTACCAGGCACCAGTAGGTGGGCATGGCGTATTCGTTGATGCCCAGGCCATGTTTCCGCAACTGCCCTACCATGAGTTTCCTGGTCAGGTGCTTGCGATTGAGCTGTACAAGGAAGCCGGAATCCGGTCTTGTGATATCGGTTCTTATATGTTAGGGAATGATCCTGATACAAAAGAACAGCTTCATGCAGCCTTTGAGTTTACCCGGTTGGCTATTCCGCGCCGTGTATATACGCAGAGTCATTTTGATATTATGGCAGATGCGCTGATTGCAATTAAAGAGAGAGCGCATGAGATTAAAAGGGGATACAGAATTGTCTGGGAGCCTCCTATCCTTCGTCACTTTCAGGCAGAGCTTGTACCAATCGAAGAATAGAAAAGCTCAAATAGCTGAGCAGTAAGACCCGTAAATGCGAAAATGAGATAAAGTAAAGGCAGCGGAGCATCTCTCCGCTGCCTTTACTAGTTTGTTTCTGTATTCTGACCAGATCGTATCAGTCCGAAAGAGATAATTACGGTGCTTACTGTGATGCCTGCAGATAAAGGATCTAGTGGGAGGCGTAATATGGCGCAGCCTACTGCGGCAGCAGTACTTATCATCATAGAAGAAATAGCCCAGCTTTTTTTTAATCTGCCTGGAGCAAATATTGCTAATGAAAGAGGAAGAAAAACTCCGCTGCCTCTGAGCGCCATAGACAAATAGTTCCAGGCTAATACCTGGGATTTTAGGTTTAAGATGGCAATTAGAACGGCAGTTAACGTTACAGACAGGACCGTAATGCGATTAATCCATAATAAAGTTTTTTCTGCTTTAATCTGTAACAGTTCAAAGCAGAGATCCTTAGCAACCATCGTTCCAATTCCTAAAGACAGCCCTGCAATTGAGCCAATTAAAGATAACAGGATCCCGGCTAACCCAACTCCTCCCAGCCAGGCGGGCTGATACTGGAGCAAATAGATTGGTAAAACCAAGATTGGCAGGACCGGGGGATGGGCTGCCTGCATGTACATGGCAATTGCAATAGACGGCAGGCCGACTGGAATTACGACAAGCGCTGCTGTAAAAGCACCGATCGAAGCGGTGCGGGAATCAGAAGCAGAAAAAATTGCCTGTATATATGTTTGGGTACAAATAATGCCGACAATCAGTGAGAAAAGATTACTAAGCGCTGCTCCAAAACCNNAAACCATGGGGAGAACGGAAAAACTATTTCTAAAGCAGACATACTTTGTAAAGCAGAGTAGGCAGTTTCACCTGCCGCAAACAGAGTTAGCCAGACAATTCCAAGCTTGAGCATTCCTGATATCCCGGAGCCTTTCATTCCACCGAAGAAGACATAAGCAGTTACTAAGAATATCAATAGTATCGCTGCCATCCAAGGGGTAATAGTAAATATTGCTGCGATAATCTGTATTGCAGGCAAACAGCTTGCTACGGCACTAAATAAAATGCCGATCGATGAAATGACACTGGCGATCGGACCTGCTTTTTTTCCATAGTTAAGGACGAGATATTGCGGAATGGTTTCTAATCCGGTACTGCGCAGCGGACGTGCGTAGAATAGTCCCATGATGATAAAGGCAATCCCTGAGCCTAGGGTAAACCACCAAGCAGAAAGTCCCGCTGAATAGGCCAATTGGGCAGTTCCTACCGTAGCTCCCCCGCCTACAACGGTTCCCGCAATACAGCCAGCAATAAGCGGTGCTCCCGCTGTTCGTCCACCTAGACTATAGTCCTGAGCAGATTTTACCGATCGTGAAGAATAGAGACTGCTGCCAATAACAATGATCAGCGTAATAAGTAAGCTGGATAAGTGAATGCCGTTGAGTTCCATACAAAATCTCCTTACGATTGTTCTAACTTCAAATACCGCCTGCGTAGCATTATATGGAGCAAGGCGTAAGCAAAAGGAGGGATGTAAGTGGTCAGTTTTGATCGGGAAGCGGTGCGAAGACTCATGTTGGAAGATGGTTATCAAGAAACGCAGATAGATGATTCTGTTACTAGTGTAAGTCATTTGGATCAAAAGCTGCAGCCTCTCATTGATGCATATGTAAAAAACAAGTCAATTACCAAGAAATTCGCGATAGAAGGTCTGACGGTAATGATGATTATGGAAAAGTTTGACTGTGATTTTTGGGTGGGGTTAGAATTCCTGGATGATTTTATTGATGACCCTGAACAAGCGGAAATGCTAAAAGAATTCANNTAATTAAATCTATTGGTCATAGTATTCAAATTTCCTTCTCACCCTGCAAGAATGAATAGGGAGATAGCGGAGATCCTCAGCTGAAAAGCTGAGGATATTTTACTTTATAAATTCACATACCCTTAGCTCGCCGGAGCCTGTTCGCTGTAACGAATTTGGACAATATCTGTTTGTTTGGAAGGAAAAATGTTGGTAAATTACGAATAATTACCAATAATGATGAATTTTGTCTTCTGATGATAAAACATGATAGGCTGGGGTGAGCTGTGTGTATAAATTCAAGGATGATCAGCAAAATGATAAATTTGATTGGGAATGTTTAGGGGACATTGGCTCTGGACGGGCTAACTTAGGAGCAGATATGCCGGTTCTTGTTTATCGCTTATTTCAGTTTACATTGCGTGATGTGTTGAACCGTGAATATGGCTGCGAGCAGGCCAGCAACCTTCTGCGAGAGGCTGGAAAACTTGCAGGTACGGAGTTCTGTAAAAATATGATAGATAAAAATCTTGAATTTGACAGCTTTGTTGCTCAACTGCAGAAGAAGCTGGCAGAACTCAAGATCGGTATTCTTCGCCTGGAATCGGCAGATATGGATAAATTGGAGTTTATTTTAACAGTAGAAGAAGATTTGGACTGCTCCGGACTGCCTATTACAGAGGAATCAGTCTGCGATTACGATGAAGGATTTATTGCTGGTATACTCAATGAATACACAGGCAAGCAGTTTACTGCAAAGGAAATCGACTGCTGGGCGACCGGAGACCGCACGTGCCGGTTTCTCGTCACTTGTAGCGGCTGATTATCAGGTGTGTGTATGAATGATCATGATGTGACGGCGGCCAGTCAATTGCAAGCAGGCTTCAAGCTGCTAATACAAGGTAAATATCCGGATGAAATATCGGTAACAGAGTGCAGTGAGCCGCTGGCGGAAGTGGTAATCTCTTTCAATCGCTTAGCCAGGCAGTTGAAGGAACTGTACGAATATACAATACCTTTGACCAGAGGTGTCCTGAATGCCCAACGTCCGGGGAAAACGAATTTTTTAGCCAGCGGGCTGAAAGAACTCCATTCTAAGCTTAGTCACCTGACCTGGCAGGCTCAACAGATAGAAAAGGGTGACTACCAGCAGCGAATTGATTTCATGGGAGAGTTTTCTCTTGCATTTAACTCCATGGTGGTCAAACTAGAGGAGCGGGAACAACTCTTAAAGGGAGAAATCCTGATCAGGCAAAAGGCCGAGCAAGAGGTTCGGTTACAAAACAGATTCATTACGGACAGTATCCACTATGCTGCCGTTATTCAACGGTCGATGTTACCCAATTCAGAGCTAATGGCTGGTTTTGCATCGGCGTCATTTGTTATCTGGAAGCCCCGTGACATTGTGGGCGGAGATTTTTATTGGATTGTTCCCCGCGTTGGCGGCTTTATGGCAGCAGTTATTGACTGCACTGGACATGGTGTACCAGGGGCATTTATGACACTAGCAGTTAATCAAATGCTTAAAGCATTTGAAAACAAGTTAGATCTTACGCCTGCTGATCTTCTTACGATTTTGGATGAAAAAGTGCGGGAGACTTTTTACTCATCAGGCACCAATCACGATCATCTCTATGCCGGTTTGGATATGGGGCTGGTTTTCGTTAACTGTGGTGAGCGGAAAATCGTATTTTCTGGGGCACGGCTGCCGCTGTTTCATCTGCGTAATAAAAAAATAAAAGAAATTTCCGGCTCCAGGCGCAGTATTGGCTATGAAGCAAGAAACCGTTTGGGGAAGAAGGCGGCTAATTCTTTTCAAAACAGAGAAATTACCTATAAGGATGGGGATAGGCTGTATTTGTCTACTGACGGCTTTTTTGATCAGCATGGCGAGAATGACTCGAATCCTTTTGGCATGGATAATTTTGCACAATTACTGCTGGAGAACGAAGCACTTCCGCTGGAAGAACAAAAAAACGTTTTGATGGATAGTCTTCACGCGTACATGGGAAGCGAAAAACAACGCGATGATATTACGGTTATCGGCTTTGAGCTTTAAAAGGAGGCTTGTAGATTGTGATTAATGAAAATCTGCATCAATTGATTGGTGAATTGACTAGCTATGGAATTATTGTGAGTTTTAACGGCTCTTTCACCCAAGGGATTATTGAAGAGATCGGGACAGCAATCACGTCCTATTTGCAAGCAGAAAAAGGGACTGACGAAACCGACAGCCACAATGTGTTTTCCGTTTATATTGAGCAGGCGCAAAATATTAAAACTTATTTCTTAAAGAAAGCCTTAGGTAATGATCAGCTGGAAATCAGTCGTCGTGCTTTCGAAAGTATTATTGTTATCGGACGGCAGAAAGAACGGTTTTTTGTTTGCTCTGGTAATTTGGTGCATAATGAAGATGTAGAAAAGTTGAAAGAGCGCATTGATTATCTTAATACCTTAACAAAAGAACAGTTAAAACAATTTTATAAAGCAACATTAAGAAAAACCAGCAATACTTCTGAAAGCGCTGGTTTAGGAATTATTGATATGGCACGCAAGGCGGCGTTCCCTCTCGAGTATATGTTCATGGCACGTGATGAGCAATACTCTTTTTTCACTCTAAAAGTAAGCCTGTAGCAAGGAGGTTTTGTTGTTGGAACGGTTATATCGGGCAAGTACAAAGTCCTCGCCGGAAGTTGATTTCAATCCGGAAGCAGGAGTTTTAAAAATAACGGGACAATCCTACCCTGAAAATCCACCAGCATTTTATCATGATTTATTTGTGTGGCTGAAAAAGTATCTGGCTGCTGCAGATCATGAAATTATTGTTGAACTAAATATTTCATATATGAATACCAGCAGTACAAAATGCATAATGGATATGATCTATTTGTTGGAGGATGCGTTTAATGCCGGAGCCAACGTCTGCATCAATTGGCATTATACAGCAAGAAACAGAAGCATGAGGGAATGCGGTGAGGAGTTTCGTGAAGAACTTAATGTGAAATTTAATGTAATTGCCGAAGAGGTTTACCAATAATCATCCCCCAATTAGGGGACTCCGAATTTAGAGGTGTTTGAATTGGGTAGTGATATTCGCCAGTTGTTTCAAGAGGAGTTAGAACAATTAGCGCAAATCAAAGGGATATGCAATGATCAACAATATATAGATAATGAATTGCTCGTTCAGTATAAGCACATGGCTGCTATCTTTGAAAGAAATCTCCAATCTATGATGAAGATGACCAAAATAAGTGATTCTCAGCAAGTGTACTTGCAGGAGATTCAACATGAATTAGAGCGGGAAATTGAAGAAAGAATTAAGGCCGAGGAAAAGGTTGTCCATTCCTATAATCGACACCGGCGCAATCAGTTTCTGCTTGAATTAGCGGAAGGGAGCCGCATTTTTGATGAAACGGCCTGGAGTGTGGCGCGGCAGTTAAAGTTGTATTTGCCAGCGATGTTTCATGTATTTTATATACAGTTAACCAGCTGGCAAGGCAATCCGCTCAGCCAGACTACTGTGGATGCAGCTGAAGTACAGATCATTATCGATATGATGGTAGATAAGCTGAATGCCTACCAGGGCGTTGTGGCATGGGAATGGGGCAATGGTATCGGTGTGCTCCACACTGCATTAACGGGAGACTCGAAAGAACGGCAAATACATACCGGTCTTGAATTGAAAAAACAGTTGGAACACAACCTTTCCCAGTTTGGACTTTCAGTAGGGACTGCCGGTAAGCAAGGCAAAGTGGAAAGCTTTGCCTTGCTTTGTTATCAGGCAAAAGCGGCAGCGAATCTTGGCTTACGACTTTGGCCAGAGAGGGAAATTCATCACTATTATGATGGGCAGGCCTACCAGCTGCTTTATCCATTGGCTGACGGGCAGGATGCTGCCGAATTCATTGACCGAATGGTGGGCAAGTTAATAAACTATGATCGGGAAAATAATACCGACCTGATGATGACACTAAAGAAAATCATTCAGTCTTCTAATCTGAAAGTTGTTGCACAGGATATGTTTCTTCACCACAAAACAATTGTGTCCCGGAAGCAGCGGATAGAAAGCATTTTGGGGGCCTCGATCGAGACCTTTGAGACCAGATTTAATATAGCCATTGCATTGCATTTACTGCAATTCCGCTGTTAAGGATTACTGTAGTACGGCTCGTTATCCTCTGATGATATTTCAGAGGATTTTTTTTTATCCTCCCAGCCAATAGGAATTAAATAAATCATTTGCTATAGTTAGGCTAGCATACTGGCCGGGCCTTGGCTTTCTCCACATGCTGAATGCTGGTTATGGTGACCTGAGAAAGCGGGTGATTATATTGAATTTCCTGAGAAGCGATAATGTAGAATATCTATTCAATATGGTACCTGTACCGATACTGATGGTATCAAGAAATGAGCTGCAGATAGTACGATTAAACGCGGCTGCTGTTAGCTTTTTACGATATGCGGAAGACGAAAATGCAGCAAACTTGATAAACAGCTTCTTTGATATAGAACATAAAAATTTCAAAGCCTGGAAGCAATGTATTCAAAATAACTGTATGGACATACCTGAATATGTCTTATTGCTGAAAGATCAACAAAAAATCGTAAAAATTCATACTGCTTCCGTTACCTTTAAAGGGATGTCCCATGTATTACTTAGCTTAGTTGATATAACTACGACGCATAATCAAATCAAACAATTAGAGCAGCTTGCAATGATGGATGACATGACTGGGTTGCTGAATCGCAGAACTTTTCGCGTAAATCTAGAAATGGCATTACAGAAATTACGGGCCGAAGACGGCATATTCTTTCTGGCATTCATGGATTTAGATGATTTAAAGAAGGTTAATGATACTTATGGCCATCTAGAGGGTGATTGGTATATTAACACGTTCACCTCGCTTCTTCTTAAAACACTACGGAGAACCGACATTGCCGGCAGAATCGGAGGCGATGAGTTTGCAGTAATATTCAGCCAATGCTCAGTGTCTTATGCCGAGCAAAGTATTAACCGCCTTCAGCAGCAACTGAAGACTATTTCAGCATCGGTGAATAAACCCTTTTCTATGGGGGTAAGTACGGGATTAATCATGGTAGACAGCAGGATGGAAGTAGGCGTTGATGCTTTATTACATATAGCAGATGAGGCAATGTATAATAAAAAGTATTGTCAGAGTACGAAAAAAGATGCATTACTTGCAAGAGCAGAAAAGTTTGGTATTAAGAATCATGATAGTTTTTGGTAAAGTAACTTCTCCAGTTTTATTTTTAGTTATTTCACACAATATCAATGAATGTTAGAAAAAATTACAAATCTAATAAGAGTGATTCCGTTATAATAAAGCTTGATACAAATTATATAATAATGATAAAATGTAAAAATAGTGACTCAAATTGCCAATTATGTTTTTAAAAATAAAATAAGGCAATAAACTGCAAACTTATTGAAAAGTAAGGACGCAAAGCTATGGGTCTACGTACATTTTTGTATATGGCTGCCAGGTTGCAAAATGCAGCCTGGCATTTCTTATGTTTTAATCTAAATCGCTCTTTATTGGCAACAGTTTTTACAGTACTTAGCAATTATGATGATTTTTGTACTTATCTAGCAGGGCGGTGAAATAATCACGTGAAGAAATCCGTAAGAATGCTGTTGGCTATGGCGGCAGCAATTAGTATAACGGCAGGAAATCAGTTCAGCGATGGACCAAAGGGAAACGTGGTATATGCTGCGAGCCTGCCTGCGAAATCAGATGAAAGTGCAAAAGCGGATTTTGCCTATGAAATAGCGCAAATAACGGCAAAAATTATTGCTGCTCCCAGCAATAACATTGAAAACTTTAAAGTGGAGTATTCTTACGCAATGGCCAGGGTAACTGCAAAGGCAATGCCTATGCTGCCTGAAGGCCAGCGCAGGGACTTTGCCTTTGCAATGGCGCAGAATACAGCAAGAATAATGAGTGATCCTAATCTAAATGTAGAACGGGCCAAGGCCGATTTTTCCTATGAAATTGCAACATTGACATCAAAAATGATTGCCGGCTCAATCAATATTACGCCTGGCGGCACAGTTTCCAGTAATGCGGCCGTAGGCAGTTTAAATAGTGGCGGCAGTTCTCCAACAGCGCTACTGCGCAATAATGCCGATATTGAACCGAAAGCAGCGGCTTTACCGAATCCACCGACAGCGGCTGTTCCCGAACGGAAGCCGAGGGAGAATCCCAGTTATATTGCGCCGGAAACATACGATGGACTAATAAAGGACCTTAAGCAGGTGGGCGATGCGAGTAACCGCCAGACTGATAATAAAATGAATATTGATGGAGAAGTTCGTTATCATTATGCGCACAATAGCGGTTCTGGCCTCTTCGGCCGGGATTCGGCCGGAATTCGGGTTCGACTGGGAATGGATGCCCCCATTAATGAAGAAGATTGGCGCCTATACGGCATGCTGGAAGGCCAGAAGAAAATCCTGAATTACAATAATTTCTTTAAACCGTCCCGCCTGTATATAGCAGGACAAACCGGTGAAACGAAGGTAACGGTAGGTTCTTTCGGCTATCTCATGGCGGAAGGAAATATTTATGATAGCGGATTTAAAGGCGTTAGGGCTGATTTCGGCAAACCAGTCAAATATACTTTGAGTTACGGACAAACGGATGAAACACGGGAGACTATGACCGCCTCTGCGCGGTATGAAGATTACGATTATAATTTGGAAGCCGGTGTTTACCATTACAATATGGCAGGTGGTAAACAAAATAGCATTCGAACGCTTGGCGGTAATTATAACTTCAGTAATTTTGGTGTCGGAGCGATGCTTTTAAAATCCAGTCCTCAAACCAGCGGAGGCGGGACGGGCTATGTGTTCAGCTTGAATTATGGAGATTTAAAATCATGGCGGCCCGGCACTTACAGTATTTTTGCCAAATATTATAATCAGCCTCGCTATACATTCATTGCCCATGGCATGAATGGCAAAGGGAGTTTGATGGAAAATGGCTTTAAGGGTTATGGTGTGGGCATTAGCTACACCTTGGCGGAGAATATGGTAGCAGGGACAGAATACTATAATCTTTCGAATAAGAATGATGGTTCGAAAGGAAATACCTGGTGGAATTATTTAACACGTTATTTTTAACTAGAAAAGTGGGTGAATTTCATTGCAGCTGGAAGCTTTTGAACGAATACAGGCTCGCAAAGATTATCTTGCCGTAGTAGGACTCGGTTATGTAGGGCTGCCTATTGCAGTAGCTTTTGCTGATAAGGTAAAGACGCTAGGCTTTGATATTGATCAGGAAAAAATCGCCATCTATCAGAGGGGGATCGACCCGACTAATGAAATTGGTGATGAAAGAATTCGGCAGACAACATTGGAATTCACCTCCGATCCGGTGCGTTTAAAGGAAGCGAAGATTATTATTGTTGCTGTTCCAACACCGGTTAACGGCGATAAAACCCCTAACCTGGCGCCGGTCGTTAATGCCAGTAAAACAATCGGACAAAATTTAACAAAGGGAACTATTGTTGTTTTTGAATCTACGGTATATCCTGGTGTTACAGAAGATATTTGCGTGCCTATATTAGAGCGAGAATCAGGTCTTGCCTGTGGCCGTGATTTTAAAATCGCGTATTCACCGGAACGGATAAACCCAGGAGATAAAGTGCATAAGTTGGAGAACATCCGCAAAATAGTCGCCGGAATGGATGCGGAAACAGTACAGAATATCGCAGCAGCATATGAATTGATTATTCAGGCCGGTGTTTACCGAGCGGAAACGATTAAAGTGGCCGAAGCAGCAAAACTGGCTGAAAATGCACAGCGGGATATTAATATTGCATTTATGAATGAATTGTCAATGGCGTTTGACCGTATGGGCATCAGCACCAAGCAGGTTATTGATGCCATGAATACGAAATGGAATGCGTTAGGCTTTCATCCTGGTCTGGTAGGCGGTCATTGTATCGGGGTAGATCCATATTACTTTATTTATCAGGCAGAAATGCTGGGATATCATTCGCAGATTATCGCTGCCGGGCGCAAAGTCAATGATGGCATGGCTGCTTTTGTCACGGATAATATCATCAAAAAAATGATTCAGGCTAACAAGAACTTATCGAAATCCAATATTTATATTATGGGTATTACATTTAAAGAGAATTGTCCTGATATGCGCAACTCAAAGTCGGTTGATGTTTATAAGCAGCTTGCTGCATATGGGCTCAAAGTGAAAATAGTGGACCCTGTAGTTGATAAGCGGGAATTTAAGAAAGAACTGAACCTCGCCCTTGTAGATATTCAGGATGTACACAATGCAGATTGTTTGGTTTTTCTAGTCGCGCACCAACAATTCAAGGATTTGCAGCTGGTTGATTTGGAAAAGCTGCTCAAACCGCAGAAATCACAAACAAAACAAGTTATTATTGATATTAAGAGTATGTTTGACCGGAAAACTATTGAGGACAAAGGGTATTCGTACTGGAGTCTTTGATCTGAGAGGTGATATGCGTGAAAAACAAAAAAATGGTGCTGTCACTGGCTGCTGTGCTTAGTATTTGTCTGATTGGACTGTTTTTTTTCAAGAATGTCTTTCTGACACAGACAGGTAGTGAGTATCGCAATATTACCGATATGAAAAGCTCCTATGAGGCTGATGCAGAAATCGCCAGTGCTTTAGCACAACTTAAAAACAGCCAGGAAAAAGCAACTATTATTACAGGCGGTAAAAGTGGTCAACGGCAGATTGCTCTGACTTTTGACGGTTTATCTGATCGTACCACGATGCAGCAGGTTTTGGACTTATTGAAAAAATATAATACTAAAGCAACCTTTTTTGTGGATGGAATGCAAACGGCTGAAGATCCGCAAACTGTCGTAAATATTAAAAATGCGGGTTATAGAATAGAAAACTATACACTTTCTGGAATGGGAAAAATGGATACTTTGCCTGTGGAGCGCCTGGTTAGAGATTTCTGCCGGGCACAGAAAATTATCCGGGTTACAACCGACCAAGGTCCAAATCTGTTAAAATGCAATGATACTAAATATACCGATCAAGTTCTTCAAGCCGCAAGAGCTGCCGGATTTGTAAGTGTTGTGAAAAGTGATGCTTTTGTCAACGTGAAACAAGTCAATACGTCTCAAGCAGCAGATGCATTTGTAGGCAGCCTCCTACCGGGCAGTATTGTTTCTATTAAGCTTAAGACAAATACCGAACCGGTTGCAAAGGATGCAGGTAAAACCGAGCAGAAACCGGCAATCGATAAACAGCCGGGCTTGAAAAATTTGACTCAGCAGGCCGATTTTGGTGAAAAGGGAACAATTGAGGCAGTTGAAAAACTGCTAATTGCACTAACCAAAGTTAATTACACAACTGTATATGTAGAAGATTTTGCTATAAAAGGTCTGACAAAACCAGTAAAAACGTCACTGCTGCCTGACAGTAGTCTGCTAGTACAGCATATTACTGCGTTCTGGAATGTAGCATCTTCCTTAATTCAGGAGGAGGCGGCGAATTTTCTGGCTATCAGAACGGCCTATGCGGCAGATGTAGCAGGTGCTGCTGCTCAGGAAATAAAGGTGATTACAACTACAGAGCCGGCACTTTCCTTCACTTTCGGAGGAATCAGCAATGAGGCCGTTGTGAATGATATGTTGACTAGACTGCAAAATCTTGGTATTAAAGGGACTTTCTTTATTGCCGACACGGAAATGAAAAGATATCCCGGTACGCTGCGAACCATCATTAACAACGGACATGAACTTGGAATAGCTATCAGGCCTAAGGACGGCGAAACACTGGAAGAGACACAAAGGCTTATTCTGCGTGACCGTAAGCTGCTGCAGGAACAGTTTGGTGTTGATACTTATTTGGTAAAACAGCCATGGGGTGCTGTAACCGATACGACAAAAGCTGCTGTTGCTGGAATGGGCTGTAAACTAATCGGGCAGTCAATCAATGTTGTTCAGAGTAAGCATAAGGATTACAGCACTGCTGATCAGGTGATGGCTGAGATATTTGGTAAATCGGTAATTTCGCTGGGACGGGGCCAAATTATTCATTTTAGAATGGATTTCTATTCTAATGACCGTCTAATTGGCGATTTGGTGGAAGCCGTAAAACAACGCAAGGTGGATAGTATCGCTTTTGCAGCATCGTATGATAATCCTGCGAATAACCAGGCGAATAGCTCGCAATATGTGATCAAGCCGGTAGGTGCAATTCTTGGCAATGCAAAGTATGTATATCAATACCCTATCGATCCCGCTACCATCCCGGCTTACCTCAGAAGCAATGCACCTAAGCTTGTCATTAATGATCACAATTTCCTGACAGAGGTGTCAAAGCGGTATATTGGAAATCCTGATGTGGGTTATGAGGACCGTATGCTGGGATTCTCCAGAATGGATACCCGCCGTCTCGATAAAACTGGGCTGGTGCATACAAATGACAACGTTATCTTTCTTACCTTTGATGATTGGGGGACCGATGCGCCCATTANNCGCGTAAACATAATGTTCCAGGGGTATTTTTTGTCCTCACCCATAACGTAATGTATAATCCTAATTTGCTTCGTGCTATTGCGGTGGAGGGGCATGAAATCGGTAGTCACTCCGATATGCATAAGCCGATGGTAGTGCGTGATCCGAAAACCGGCAAGCAAGTTCCAACGCAGACTAAAGATGAGTATACCGCTGAATTAGCGTCCTCCTATCAAAAGCTGGAACAAATTGTAGGTAATGTGACTGTTAATGGAAAACCTGCATTGACACGCTTCTTCCGTCCGCCGACACTGGCGGTTAGCAGAATGGGTTTTGAGGCTTTGTTGGCAACGGGATATGAATATACTATTTCTGGCGAAAGCACCTATGACTACAAGGCTGAAAATGTTTCTCAGCTTGTCAATACGATCAAAGACAGCATTTATACGAAGAATGGCGAAGTGAAAAAAGGATCTGTTTTGGTTTTGCATATGGGAGACGGTGTCCCTTACACCCCAATCGCATTGGATATTCTGCTGACAGCCAATGAAGCCAAGGCTGACTCTGATCCTTCCAAGTTCAAGGTAGGCAGATTATCCGATTATTTAAAAGCAGGCTATACTCAGATGAGTCAACATCTTCAATAATGGGTAACTAGTATCTGTCGCAAGGAATTATATGCTGCTGTAGAGTCAGCAAGAAATGGCAGGAAAGCGGATGATCAATAAGTTATTTCAACAAGGCACTAAGGAAGAAGAAGAAGATATTTTACTTGTTGCGAAACCTGATCGCAGGCTGCTTTCCAAAGTGCCGGATAAGGAAGGCTTGCGTACCAATCTAGACAGACGCCGGGTGAAGGGCAATGAGAGCGCTGACGATCTCGCCAGCCTTATTAATAATGAGAACCGGGGCAGGCGCTATCTCGTTAATTATGATGTAACGATTCAATATAGCTCTAGCGATAAAAATGTAAAATGCCAGGGCAAGGGGATTGATATTTCCGCTACAGGCATGCTGCTGGAAGTTTCACCGGAAATTGCCCGCGATTTAAGCCAGGCAAAAACAATTAAACTGAGGTTTGTCATTGCTCCCGGCACAATGCCGGAAGGTTATGAAATGAAAGTGGATATTGCTGCTCAATATGTTCGCTTCAGCGAGGCAGCAGATGGAAAGGCCTTATGCGGAGTAGAGTTCGTACAATCCTTAGCAGAGTATGCAGCTAAGAAAAAGAATTGGTATATGCTGTCGGTAGCATCGTTTTTCTTGTTTATTATCACTGCCTTTATCCTGCTAATGCGGGCAGAAAGCATTCTCTACTTTAAGTTTAATAAAGCCTTGTATTTCTACAGTATTATTGCGGCCACTTTTTTGCTTTCGCGGTATTTATTCGGTTCTTTTTACCGGCCGGTGCCGATTGACAAGGACTTTACACCGGGAGTAACGATTATTATCCCTTGCTTTAATGAAGAGCAATGGATACAAAAAACGATTTCTGGCTGTATCAATCAGGATTACCCAATTGATAAGCTGGAAGTTATTGTTGTCGATGATTGCTCTGATGACCAGTCTTTTGCAAGAATCACCGAATTTGCTGAGGATTTGAAAGTTCAGGAAAAACGCTATGATATTGAAACACGGCTCCATTATATCAGGCAGGAACAGAATGCTGGTAAGCGGGAAGCTTTGGCCCGAGGCGCTATCATGGCCAAGCATGATTTAATCGTTTTTGTTGATTCTGACAGCTTTTTAGACCCTTTTGCGATTCGCAATCTTGTCCAGCCCTTTAAGGATACAAAAATGGGCGGTGTTTCAGGACGAACTGACGTAGCCAACACGTACACCAATGCATTGACGAAAATGCAGTCTGTGCGCTATTATATCGCTTTTCGAATCATGAAGGCGGCAGAAAGCTATTTTGATGCAGTAACTTGTTTGTCCGGGCCGCTCTCCTGTTATCGCAAGGATTTGGTCCTTCGCTATATGGACGCATGGCTGAATCAGCGGTTTTTAGGAGAAAAAGCTACCTTTGGCGATGACCGCAGTATGACAAACTTTATTCTGCGGCAGCATCGTACCGGCTATCAGGATACAGCCATCTGTAATACGATTGTTCCCAATAACCACCGGATTTTTTTGAAGCAGCAGATGCGCTGGAAACGTTCGTGGCTTCGCGAATCACTGATTGCTGCAGGTTTTATGTGGAAAAAAGAACCCTTTATGGCCTTATCCTTTTATATGGGCGTGCTGGTTCCTTTGGTAGCACCGCTAATTGTTATTTATAACTTGCTCTATATTCCCATTACCCAGCGTGTTTTCCCCTTGACCTTTATTATTGGTATTGCTTTAATGGCTTTACTTATGAGTATGGCTCAACTGTTGCTTCGCAAAAGCTCAACCTGGATATATGGGTTATGGTTCTGTCTGTATTATGAGGCAGTATTGCTATGGCAGATGCCGATTGCCTGGGTCACTTTTTGGAAGACGACCTGGGGAACTCGCATGACTCCGGCCGATGTGCTCGAAGCAATGAAAAAGAATCCCAAGAAGCAAATGAGGGCATAAGAGATGACCATATCACGTGAAGAATTTACTGCCCGCAAAGACAGAAACAAACGCATTCGCGTTGTATTTCAGATCTTTTTTCTTCTGGCGGTAGTAGCTGTTGGTGTATACGTATTATTTACATTAAAAGCGTACTCTCCTTTTACGCAGCAGAATGTGAAATTCTCCGGCGATAAAGGCTTTATTTCTCTTGCCTATTTTGGCGTAGCGAGAAATGGCAACCAGAATCTCATTGGTGTAGACCGGCTGCGCGATCATTTGCAGGGGTTAAAAAATGCTGGGTATGTGACGATTACGCAGCAGGATATTCTTAACTATTATCAAACAGGAAAAGCGTTACCGGAAAAATCGCTGTATCTAATCTTTGAAGATGGTAGGCGGGATACGGCAATCTTTTCACAAAAGATATTGGAAGACTTAAATTTTAAAGCAACAATACTGACCTATCCCGAAAAATTTGAGAAGAACGATCCGAAGTTTCTAATGCCGAAAGAATTGCGAGAGCTGGAAAAGAATACTTTCTGGGAAATGGGCACAAACGGTTACCGTCTGGCATTTATTAATGTATTTGACAGGTATGACAATTATCTGGGAGAACTTGATCCCCTGGAGCATGCCAGCGTTGCTTCTTATCTGGGACGAAAATACAATCATTATCTGATGGATTATATCCGTGACGAATATGGCATCCCGAAAGAAAGTCAAACCCGCATGAAAGAGCGGATTTCCTACGATTATCAGACACTGCAGACTATTTACACACAGCAGCTTGGTTATGTGCCGGGTATGTATATTCTCATGCATTCCAATACAGGAAGCTTCGGCAATAATGATAAAGTAAGTGCTGTTAATGAACAATGGATCAATACTTTGTTCAAAATGAACTTTAACCGGGAAGGCTTTGCCTTTAATCAGCGCAACAGCAGTATATATGACTTAACACGCATGCAGCCGCAGGCTTATTGGTATACCAATCATTTGTTGATGCGTATTAAATATGATATTAACCAGGACCTTCCCTTTGTTACAGGAGATAGCAATAAACAAAAAGCCTGGGAAACACTCAAAGGTGCTGCTGAGTTTCAGGAAGAAACGATTGTTTTGACTTCCCTTCCTAAGGATAGAGGCCTGTTACGCCTAAAGAACAGCAACGATTTCGGTGACCTAAAGCTTTCGACAAGGCTTAAGGGCAACAAGCTTGGGTTGCAGAAAATTTATCTTAGGGCAGATGAGGCTCTTAATCGTTTTGTTGCAGTGAATATTTACAACAACGTCTTATATGTAACGGAAAAAATTAACGGTACCGAAAAGGAACTATATCAGGTAAACTTAGATGAATATGACGGTAAAGAACGCCTGTCTGTTGCGGAAGATAAAAAAGCAGCAGAAATACGGGAATTTGAAACGTTCATCAAATATGCCGACTCTGCTGAAAAGGCAAAGATTTATACTGCGAGATTAGTGGATAAGAGTCGGGAGAATGCTCCCAATATAGCGTCAGGAGCGCCCGAGTATATCCCTGAACTTAGTGTTCTTGCAAAAGGAGACCGGCTGTTAGCACTTGCACTTAGAGGTGATAAGCTTACTATTATGTTAGATGGTAAAGAAGCTGTTAAAGAGCTTCAGTTATCAAACAACAACAAAGCAGGTGCTGTTTATCTTGAGACGGCATGGGGCGGTTACGGCTGGAGTCAAAGGAATTTGGCCGATGATGTCTATGATGGCGTATTTGAAAAACTGTTGATTACTGAAAATACTGGTTCCGATAAGGAAAAAGTTCTATATGACAGCAGTATGCAGGGGTTTGAGGCTGTTGTGTTTAAGTTGAAACAATATTGGTCAGCTCTCATCAACTGGTTTGTCGTAAACTTGTAAGTAGTACCTTGTCAGTTCTAAAACAGTAGGATAATGGCGAGGCTATTTTTTGCAAACCAAGGCGGAGAAGGGAGGCATACTGGATGTATGCTGACCGACGACAACGAAGGGTTGAGGAAAATAGACCGTCAGTATTCACTGGATTAGGGCTGACAAGGTAGTAAAGGGAGGAATTGTGTGAGTAGATTACTGTATAACACGTTTAAAGCGGCTGTTGTTGCAGTTGGACTTGTCTTTTTGGCAGGCTGTAATTATAACAGTCAGGCTATTGGCAGCACTGTCCCGTTAGGTCCTATTCAACAATCCGCTTGGATAGCGTACTGGGATTTGGAAGCAGGCGAAAAAGATATAGCAAAGCTAGGAAAGAAGCTGGAGAAGCTCTCGTACTTTGGCGCATATTTTGATAAAGATGATCGCCTTTTCCTGCCCAAAGAGCTTAGCGATAAAAGAACAGAACACCAAAAACAGAAAGTAAGCTATAAAACCTATCTTACCTTTGTCAACGATAAGCAAAATGCTGATGGTTCAACGGTGATGAAAGATACAGAAGTACTTCGTCGCTTATTTACTGATGATGCATCTATGGATAAACACATAGCGGATATCATTGCCCTTACTAAGCAGGGTGGCTATGATGGGATTGAAATAGACTATGAACGGATATGGAAAGATGAAAAGGTTGGACAAGCCTTTGTCCGCTTTACTGACAAGCTTTATGAGCAAGCAGTGAAAAATGATTTGTATTTGCGGGTTGTACTGGAGCCGAGTTCTCCGTTTGCGATTGACTTCCCCCGCGGTCCGGAATATGTGGTGATGTTATATAACCTGCACGGTCCGCATAACTCTCCCGGCCCTAAGGCAAACAAGGAATTTATTCAAAAGAAAGTGAAACAAATGGCTGCTTTGCCGGGAGAAAAGTCAGTGGCATTTTCTACAGGAGGCTGCCTGTGGGGCGATAACGGTGAAAAACGATTTCTCACAGAAGTGGAAGCAAAAACGCTTGCTGTAACTCACGGCGCTAAGCTTAACCGGGATGATGGGAGCCAATGTCTTATTTTCACTTACAAGGAAAAAGGGGTATCGTATCAGGTCTGGTATGCGGATGTGAAAACACTGCAATACTGGATAGCTGCAGCACAAGAACTAGGAGAAAGCGATATTAGCCTGTGGCGGCTTGGTGGCAATATAGATATAAACAAAATAAATTAAGTTCGTTATAAAGCCTTTCGGAAGTTAATTGCCGAAAGGCTTTATTTTGCAGTTCATTTTTTTTGATTAAGATGCTATAGTAAGAAAAAGGAAATAAAATGGTATTTAACTCAATAGAACCGTTCCGCTGCCCTGGAAACGGAATATGAGGTAGGCATGAAAAAGAAGAAAACAACAGGCGGGATTATTGTTGCAGCCGGAAAAAGATCCAAACGAAGCGAACCTGACCCACTGCTGAAGATCGGCTCAATTACAGTAGTAAAAAGAATTGTTCTTACCTTTCAACAAGTCGGAATCTCGCCGATTGTGGTCATTACCGGCTACCGGGCAGATGAGATTGAACATGATTTAGCTGATTACGGAGTCATATTTTTGCGAAATGAAGAGTATGAAAACTCGCAAATGTTTGATTCCGCCAAACTTGGCTTGACATTCCTGCAGAATAAATGTGATCAGGTCATTTTCAATCCGGTCAACATCCCGATGTTTACTCCTGAGACCATTCACCGGATGATGGAATGCGGCGAAAAGATAATTTCTCCTTCTTATCAGGGGAAATCCGGTCATCCACTGCTGCTGGCGTCCGAATTAATTCCTCAGCTTCTTGTCTATGATGGAACGATGGGCATGCGGGGAGCGCTAGAGAGCACCGGAATTCACAGGCAATGGATGGATATCGATGATGAAGGTATTCTGCATGATATGGATGATATTGACCGCTTGGATTACCTATTAAAAAAACACAAACAGCATATTCTGCATCCTTTTCTCAGAATCAGCATCGAAAAGGAATCATTATTTTTCAATTCCCGTACAAAATTGCTGCTGATTTTAATTCAGGATACACACTCTGTCCGCAGTGCCTGCAGGCATATTGCCCTGTCGTACAGCAAAGCCTGGAATATGTTAAATCAGCTGGAGCACGAGCTGGGCTATGCCGTAATTGAAAGAAAGCATGGTGGCAGCAAGGGGGGCAAAACTTTTCTTACAAAAGAAGGTGCGTTGTTCCTGGAAAAATTTCAGCAGTTTGAGCAAAATGTGCGCCAATATGCAAAAGATGAGTTTAGTCGATTATTTTAATATTACCTGGGGACGAGGCAAGTTCTTTTGACAAAGAATTTGATGCAAAGCAACCTCCATTTTATAATGATTTTAACAAGGATATTGTTAGAACCGTGTAAAATAGGAGGTTATTATGTTTACTCTCAATATTAACGGCAGCGATGTTACTGCCACGAGTGATAAACCGTTGCTGACTTTTTTACGGGATGATTTGCGGATTACTTCTGCAAAAGACGGCTGTAGTGAAGGCGCATGCGGAACCTGTACTATTTTAGTGGACGGAAAAGCAGTTAAAGCATGTGTACAGAAGGTTTCAAAATTTGTTGGAAAGCGAATTGTAACGGTGGAAGGGTTAAGTGCCAGGGAGAAAGCGGTTTACGAGCAGTGCTTTGGTGAAGCTGGAGCTGTTCAGTGCGGCTTTTGTATTCCAGGAATGATCATCAGTGCTAAAGCGTTATTAGACGATAATCTGAAGCCAAGCCGGGCGGACGTCAAAAAAGCGATTAACGGCAATCTATGCCGCTGTACCGGTTATAAAAAAATTGAAGATGCGATTCTGCTGGCTGCAGACTATTTTCGGGAAGACATTGCAATTCCGGCATTACCGGATCAATTGAACGTAGCTAAGAAATTCAAGCGTTTTGATGCAGCGGAGAAAGTGCATGGCACGGGCACCTTCGTGGATGATATTGAACTGCCGGGAATGATTTATGCAAAAACAGTTCGCTCTAAATATCCAAGAGCCCGTATTAATAAAATTGATATCAGCAAAGCAGCAGCTCATCCGGACTGCGTGAAGATTCTATTGGCAGCTGATGTACCCTATAATAAAGTTGGTCATATTAAGCCTGACTGGGACGTAATGATTGCAGAGGGCGGAATCACGCGGTATGTGGGAGATTCGCTGGCATTGGTAGCTACGTATCATAAAGAAATGTTAGAGGAAGTATGCCGGTTAGTCGAAGTAGACTATACCGAGCTGGAGCCGGTAACTTGTCCGACAGACGCATTGCGGGCGGATGCACCGTTGATTCATGCTGATGGCAATGTGATGAGCCGGGCAGGCTTACAGCGCGGTAATGCCGATGAAGCGATNNGAATCTGTCTATGATGAACAGCGCGAAATCGCGCTCATGCTGCAAATTCCAGCTCAAAAGGTGCATTGTCAAACGCAGCTGGTAGGCGGCTTTGGCGGTAAGGAAGATATGAGTGTGCAGCATCTGGCGGCACTCATGGCTTGGCATACGAAGAAACCGGTCAAAGTAAAATTCTCCCGTCAGGAAAGTCTGGATTATCATGTTAAGCGTCATGCAATGGAGATGGAGTTCACAACAGCATGTGATGAGAATGGCTATTTAACAGGGATGAAAGCAGTTATTATTGCCGATACAGGGGCGTACGCATCACTTGGCGGACCTGTATTGCACCGGGCCTGTACCCATGCAGCCGGACCGTACAACTATCAGAACGTTGATATCTACGGCATGTCTGTTTATACCAATAATGTTGTTGGGGGCGCTTTCCGGGGCTTTGGGGTAACGCAAAGCTGCTTTGCAACCGAAAATAATATTAACTTATTGGCAGAACTAGCCGGTATCTCACCCTGGGAAATCCGCTATCGCAATGCCATACGTCCCGGACAGGTACTGCCGAATGGCCAAATTGCCGATGAAAGCGTTGCTATGGCTGAATGTCTGGAGGCCGTCAAGGACGTATACGAGTCCAACCCCTATGCAGGGATAGCGATAGGCTTTAAAAACAGCGGAACCGGCATGGGCATCAAAGATATTGGCCGCTGTATTTTATCAATAGAAGAAGGAAAAGTGCATATCCGTACTTCTGCTGCCTGTATGGGTCAGGGGATTGCAACTATGTGTGCTACCGTACTATGTGAGACAACAGGCCTTAATCCAGCACTCTTAGTGCATGAAAGGGCCGATACGGTTAGGACGCCTAACTCAGGTACCAGCACAGCTTCCCGTCAGACGGTTGTAACCGGTGAGGCTGTTAGACGGGTTTCTGAAGAACTGAAAGTCGAGCTTGATAAAGGGCTAACGCTGTCTGACTTAGAGGGCAGAGAGTTTTACGGGGAATATTCGGTAAAAAGTGATCCCCTTGGAGCCATTAAGGATAATCCCATCAGCCATGTAAGCTATAGTTATGGCGCACAGGTCGTTATTCTGAACGAAGAGGGCAGAGTAGAAAAAGTAGTTGCCGCTTATGATGTGGGAACACCTGTTAATATTCAGTCAGTAGAGGGGCAGATTGAAGGCGGCGTCATTATGGGACTAGGGTATGCCATGACCGAGGATTTTAAAGTAGAGGGCGGCTACCCAAAGACGAAGTTAGGAACCCTGGGATTAATGAGGGCAAAGGATGCTCCAGAACTGGAAACCATACTGGTACAAGGGAAAGGAAAAATTCCTCAAACTTATGGAGCAAAAGGCTGCGGAGAGCTATGTCTTATTCCCACAGCACCGGCCTGCTCCCATGCCTATTACCGGTTGGACGGCAAATTACGTACCCAGCTGCCGCTGCAAGACACCTATTATAAAAAAACTAAAAACAAGTAGGTACAGACAAGAACATTCGTAACTTAGCCGGCAGGGAAAGTGAGGGATCTGATGAAGATTAACGGCATTATTCTGGCTGCCGGCATGTCGAGCCGGATGGAAGCATTTAAACCCCTTTTAAAGCTTAAGGATAAGACAATCATTGAATGCAGTATCGATAGCATGCTGTGCGCTGGAGTGCAGCAAGTGGTTGTAGTATTGGGACACCGGGCGCAGGAGCTGGAAACGGTGCTGTTGTCGCGGTATGAGCACTCGCGGCTGGTATTGGTCCGCAATTCTCACTATGCAGAGATGGATATGCTGATGTCTGTAAAAATCGGTATATCTGCTTTGCCGGTATGTGACGCTTTTTTCCTTTTACCTGGGGATATGCCTGCTGTCAATTCACAGACTTTTCTAAAAGTGAAAGAGACGATGGTCAGGTCCCAAGCATTGATTGCTTTTCCCTCGCTGGAAGGGCATCGCAAACACCCACCCCTTATTTCAGCAAAATGTATGGATACCATTTGCAAGTTTGATGGCACAGGCGGTCTTAGGGAGGTGTGGAAGCAGCTGGAAAGTGAGATCGTAACTGTTGCTGTGGACGATGCTGGCTGCAGGCTTGATGCAGATACCAGGGCAGACTATCAAAGGCTGGTAGACTACATGGAGTTTTCAAATTCGTAGTCAAATGTATAGGAGGCGCCGTATGGAGAAAATTAGTAAATCTGCAAAGAAAAAAGATCATGAAGCAAAAATAACCGGTCGTGCTCTTTATGTGGATGATCATGTGATTGACGGTATGATTTATGGCCGCTTGCTGCGTTCTGCTAAAGCAAAAGCGCGGATCAGCGCTATCCAGCTTCCTGAGCTGCCTGACGGCTATTTCGTTGTCGACAAGAGCGATGTAACTGGAATCAATCAGGTCCATATTGTTCAGGATGATACACCTGTTTATGCAGCAGAAATGGTTGAATATGTGGGAGATCCGATCTTGATGGTTGTCGGTCCGGAGCTGAAAGAAGTGGAGCGCATCAGGGACGAAATCGTTATCGTCTATGAAGAACTGCCCGCCATACTGGACATGCGTAAATCGGATACGATCTTCTTCAATTATAATTACGAAAAGGGAAATATTGAGCAGGCTTTAGCTGAAGCAGATCAAGTGTTTATTGAAACTTTTCAGACCGGTTATCAAGAGCAGGCTTATTTAGAAACGCAGGGGATTATTGCGTATCCTCATAACGGGCGTATGACAGTACGGGGCTCGCTGCAGTGTCCCTATTATGTACATGGCGCGGTTGCCAAAGCGTTAGGGTACGCCGGCAAAGATGTACAAATTATTCAGGATGTTACCGGCGGCGGCTTTGGTGGAAAGGAAGCATTTCCATCCATCCTTGCCTGCCAGGTGGCAGTAGCGGCAAAAAAAGCAAATAAACCGGTCAAAGTAGTATTTGATCGGCGTGAAGACATGGAATTTACCTCAAAACGCCATCCATCAATCAGTACTTATAAAGTAGCCGTAAAAAACGGTGAAATTACTGGTATGGATATTGATGTTATGTTTAATAGTGGTGCCTATACCACTTTGTCGCCCGTTGTTTTGCAGCGCGGCCTGATTTGTGCCANNGCCAATGGTGTGTACCGGGTTGATAACCTGCGGGTAACAGGGCGGGCTGCTAAGACAAATACTGTTCCCTGTGGCGCCTACCGTGGTTTTGGCGCACCGCAAACCTTTTTCGCTGTCGAGATGATCATGGATCATATTGCTAAGGCACTAGGGATGGAGTCACTTGAGCTCAAAGAAAAATACATGGTTAAGCAGGGAGATGCTACTTCTACAAGCGGTAAGTACCATTTTCATGTACCGCTGCCGGAAATGGTGGCCCGAATGGATGAGCTAACCGGGTACCGCAATAAACGCAAGCAATATCAGCAGCAGACTGGCCGCTATCGGAAAGGCATTGGACTGTCTATGTTTTTCCATGGCTGTGGTTTCACCGGCAGCGGTGAGCGGGATCTGATTAAAGCGGTCGCAAGAATTCGCAAGAATGCCGATGATACGGTAGAAGTGTTGGCAAGCAACACGGATATCGGCCAGGGCCTAAAAACTACTTTTTGCAAGATTGTTGCTGATACCTTAGGAATACCCTATGAACAGGTATATATAGAGAATCCTGATACTGATCGTGTACCCGACTCAGGACCGACTGTAGCAAGCCGCTCGTTAATGACGGTTGGAGGACTGCTGCAGAAGGCCGCACAGAGGTTGAAAAAGGACTGGAAACCAGGCGAAGAGCAAGTAATTGAAGAACATTTCGTTGAACCGGATTTTGTGATTCCTTTCAGCCTTGAAAAGTTTCAAGGCGATGCTTATCCCACTTATTCATGGTCGGTTAATGTAATTGAGGTTGAAGTGGATACGCTGACAGCTTTTGCAAAGGTAGTGGGTGCCTGGGGAATATTTGATGTAGGCGTTCCTGTCGATCTGAATATTATCCAGGGACAAATGCAAGGCGGTTTCCTGCAGGGGATTGGCTATGCATCAATGGAGCAAATGGATTATAACGATAAAGGGATCATTCGTAACAACAGCTTCAGCGATTATATTATCCCCACAGCCGTGGATGTGCCTAATCTAGTGACGGAAATTATGAATAACCCCTACACGCATGGTCCTTACGGAGCAAAGGGGGCGGGCGAGCTTCCGCTTGTAGGCGCCGCACCGGCCTATGTTGAGGCAATGGAAAATGCACTTGGTGCAAACTTAAATAAGATACCCTTTACAACAGAAGATGCCATGCGGATTTTACAGGAGGGGAATAAATGATGATAAAATTTATTCTTAATGGTCAGGAGGTTACCTCCCAGGCCAGGGCAAATGAGCGGCTGCTTGATGTGCTGCGGGCTGAATTTCGTCTCACTGGTGTAAAATGCGGCTGTAAAGAGGGCGAATGCGGTGCCTGCTCCGTTATCCTGGATGGCCGTTTAGTGAATACCTGTATGGTAGCGATGGGAAACCTCGAAGGCAGTACAGTGTTGACGATCGAGGGTTACAGTGAAACAGAGCGCTTTGCCGTTCTGGAAAAAGCCTATGCTTCAGTCAGTGCCGTCCAGTGCGGGTTTTGTATTCCGGGAATGATGCTTGCCTCCGAATGTATACTTGCTAAAAATCCTAAGCCTACTGAAGCTGAGATACGCGAAGGAATTTCGGGTAATCTTTGCAGATGTACCGGCTATAATGCGATTGTAGAAGCAATTGCTATCGCCGCGAAGGAGGGGCAGGGATTATGGTAAACGGTTATTTGGCAACATCTTTGCAAGAAGCTTTGGAGATTCGTGCGCGGGAAGTGGTCACGCCTTACGGCGGGGGAACTGATCTGATGATTGAACCGAAAGAGGATGCGACGTATTTATTTCTCGGTAAAGTACCGGAACTGAAAAAGATCAGTGAAGATAATCAATATATTCGTATAGGCGCCGCCGCTACATTTACGGATATTCTGGAAAGTGAACTGATTCCGGCAATTCTGAAGGAAGCGGTGTCCCAAATTGCTGCTCCGGCAATTCGCAACCTTGGTACGGCTGGCGGCAATATCTGCAATGGCTCTCCCAAAGGGGATAGTACACTGATCTTTTTTGCAACAGACGCTAAACTGCGGCTGGTAAGCAAGAACAGTGAACGGATAATTCCCATTGCAGAGTTCTTTCTTGGCAGAAAGAAAATCGCTCTCAAAGAGGATGAGCTGCTTGTCGAAATCCTGCTAAGCCGGACCGGACTTGCTAATTACTATTATAAAAAAGTGGGGGCAAGAGACGCTTTAGCGATCTCACGGGTAGCCTTCGCTGCTGTTATGGATATTGTGGATGGAAAAATTGCTGCTTGCAAAACGGCTTTTGGTGCGGTAAGTGATTGTTTTATCAGGCGTCCGGACATTGATGGGATGCTTGAGGGCAAGACGACTGAAGAGGCCAAAGCAATAAAAGAACAGTATCTTGCAGCCTACGATCAGGCAATTGTTCCGATCAAAGGAAGAATTTCGGCAGAGTATAGAAAAACAGTCTGCATGAATTTACTGCGTGATTTCCTGGAAAGTAACGGTATTTGAACTAAGCACCCAGCTTATAGCAAATAAGAGACCCAGCTTTTTATTAATAGCTTGGGTCTTTTTTTTGTCTGCAGCTTCAGAGGCACCAGAAAGGTAAGATGGTAAGTGGTATAAATAAAAGAGAAGCTATTAGCTAGCTTCTCTTTAGTGTGGCGGTTTAGCGCCAGGGATAGGAAAGACGGTCAAAGTAGGCTACTGCTATAAAAACAACAGCGATTACAACGCAAGCTGCAATTACAAAGAATGTCATAGCATCCCTCTTTTCGGGCCTTATAAAACTATCCCCTCATAGCATGTGCGAGTTCGTGAATATCATTCATGAAATAGTTATTTTGGCCGAAGCCACCGCCAAAGCCGTTGCCGAAGCCATGCCCAAATCCTCTAAGCGCTCCGCCAAATCCCTGTCCACACGGCAGGTAACAGATGTCACAGTAGGCCCAACGGTAAACCATAACTATGCCTCCCTGATTAGTTGCTGTTCTATTGTATTTTATGTTGACAATTAGAATGTGTGCTTTTTTGTGCCGTCAGATGTTGGGAAATAAGCCAAGGGGAGATTTCCTTTTAAAGCCTGACCACAATAAATCGATTTGAAAAGAAGAATTGTTTTTAGTAGTATTAATGGCTATCGTAAGTTCAAAGTCATCCTTATTGAAAACAAGCAGGTCCTTGTTTTCTTCGGCGGGCTTGGAGATAGTACCGTCTATTACCAGTGCCCAGTCATTATTTTTGGCTTCTGTTACATAAAAGTCATGAAGGTTACTCCAATGCTGATCAGTAGTATAAATACGGGAGATCAAAATGCTCCTGTTGTTTCTGATTATTTTAAAATCGGTCAGAGTAGCCCCTGGAAAAGTAGCAAGGCGATATGACTCTTGCTGCAGGGTATCTTCCGCTCTTTGCAGATGAGGAACTGAAAAAATAGTATTATAGATGGTTACGCCAAGCATTCCCAACAGACATACAAAGATAACGGACAGTATGACCTTTTCTTTGGGCATCATATCATACCTCCAGTACGATGGGGGTGGCAATTCACTATTTTTATTCTTCCTAACTTCCCAATATCTATTCGGGAGCTAACTGTATTCTATAGCCATAGCGTAGATAGGTCGTCAGTTTTGTATTTTTCCAGCGCTTTCTTTTTGATAACCTCTAGCGAATAAGGAACACTGTCTGATAAGGATTTTGTCAGTTTCCAGCCTGTTTTAGAGCGGTCAAGGGTAAACTGCAGATAAGCCATGGTAGGACTGTCTGCCAGTTCAGGAGCTTCGCTCTCGCGGGTATAGATGCAGGCACCGGTTATGGACGATGAATCTTGATGGGTAATTTCTACGTAGCGTA
Organism: Sporomusaceae bacterium UBA1887; assembly: GCA_002337925.1. Taxonomy (GTDB): domain Bacteria; phylum Bacillota; class Negativicutes; order Sporomusales; family DSM-15969; genus Anaerospora. Next base: position 17,858 of record DDHB01000059.1, on the reverse strand, counting down.
ACGTAAAGGAATGGAAGTTGCCAATCCATTCAAGAAACTGCTGCTCTGATAAATCCCCGGCAACAGTATCGATTTGCCGGAGCTTGTGGAGATCTTTCGTATTAAAAGCATCTATGCGCTGAAGCAGCAGCCGGATAGCCGCCCGTTCTGTACTGGAAATAGCAGGAGAAATTCTGGTTATCGTTTGTATTTCAATGATATTGCCCCACATAATGGAGGTAAAAGAATCTTTGCGGCTTATTGCACTAAATTTGACCGGCAAGCCTGCCTTGCGCAGCTCACGGGGTAAGTTTGTAGGCTGATACTTCTGTCCGTCATCACCGATAATGCCGTAAAAGCCTTCACCGATTGGGACATAAGCAATCTCGCCTGTTAATTGGATAGTCGCTGCTGCAGCAGAAGCGGTAACTGGAATAAATACAATAAGTACTGCAAGTAAGAAGAGCAGATTCATTTTTAACAATCTCAAGATAAACACATCCTTATATGGCAATAGTTGATTATAAACGATTAAATTGATTTGTACTAAATTTAGGTTTGCCTGGAGCAACTTTAATCACAAAACCGCAGCCAATACATTTGATCCGGCATTCCTTTTGCTTAATCTGACTGGCAAAAAGGGTCAGTTTCTTTTTACAATACGGGCATTGTACTTCCATATGGATCACCGCTTATCATTATTTTGTTCCAGTTTTTCTAATCGCGTCAGAATTTGGGCCATAATGGCATCTTGATGGACCAAATGCTCCATAATAATCTTGATCTCTTCTTCCGCTGTTTTGTTAATTTGATAATCCTGTTCGGCCATGAGGCGGTCTTTTTCAGATTGCCGGTTTTGGCTCATCATAACAACCGGGCCGGTATAAGCGGCTTGAAAACTCAACACCAGATTAAGCAGGATAAACGGGTAGGGGTCCCAGGATTTAAAGAAATCAGTACCGGTTGCAGATAAATAGAATAAGTACACATTGGTCGCCATCCATATGGTGATGATAATACTTTGATAGATGATAAAGGGCCAGCTGCCGACTATTGTGGCCACCTTATCGGCGATGCGCTGCCCGGTAGTAAGCTGCTCCCGGAACTGATGGTTAATATTCCGGACTACGTGCTTATTATGATTATATCGTGCTGCAGGACCATAAATCTGCTTATTACTCATTTGCCGGTAACCTCGCTTCGCTATGTATTGCATATATTTCGCTTTCCGTATAGCTGTAATTATACCAGAAAAAAAGAACTCCCGCTTTCGCAGATGGAAAGCTCAGGAGTTCTTTTGTATTGCTTATGAATTGGGAGTAGAAGATTTAGTAGAGAAGCTATCCTTTTCAGTAGACTGATTTTTTGTTGTTTGACTTGTTTGTTTTGTGCTGTTTGCTCTGGCCTGCTGACGGCTGCGAAACTGATCAAGAGTTCTACCACCCATATGCTTACCTCCGTTGAAAAGCTTATTTGGTTATGCTTTGCCTGTTATTATGTATATGTCAGATTGTTTGCTAATATGCATGGTAATTTTTCCTGTATGTCAGTGCGGGACTAGTACCGTTTTGAGTTTTGCTATTTTGACAAATTGTGGATAGAAGCGTACAATATACAATGTTATAAAGCGTTTTGCAACAAAGGGAATGCAGTTTGGTGCCGGAAGGAAGGTAATGATGATTATCGCAGTTATTGACGGTATGGGTGGCGGACTGGGAGCCCAGGTAGTAGCTCAGCTGACAGATCATATAGGAGAAAAGGTGGAAATTATTGCTCTCGGCACGAATGCTCTGGCTACTAATAATATGGTACGGGCCGGCGCAGCCAGAGGTGCAACCGGTGAAAACGCTGTACGCGTATCTCTTCGCAAAGCGGATGTTGTCGTTGGCCCAATTGGTATTGTAATTCCTAATGCCATGATGGGGGAAATTACTCCGCAAATTGCTGAAATAGTAGCTAGCTCGGATGCTGCTAAAATTTTGATTCCCGTTAATCAAAATCACTTTTCAATCGTCGGACTGGAAGCAAAACCTCTGGTGAACCACATCCGGGAAGCTGTTCAGCGAGTTGGGGAAATCGTAAAAGAGAAAGAGGGAAAGGTATGATAGCAGTAAGAGAGAAGGTCCGCTTTGCTGAGACGGATATGATGGGCGTAGTTCATCATGCGAATTATTTTCGCTGGTTTGAAGTGGGGCGTGTTGAATATTTGCGGCAGGCAGGTATTTATCTACTTGAGCTGATGGCACAGGGAATTGTATTTCCTATTACTGATGTTAGCTGCCAATACAAGGCCTCAGCCCAATTTGATGATACTATTTCAATTGAAACCACGATGGCTGAACTATCGCGTGCCAAAATGGTATTCACTTACCGGGTTATTCGCGAAGCGGACGGCAAGCTGCTGGCAGAAGGCAGAACGCAGAATGTTTTTACCGATAATCAGGGCAGAATTATTCGTTTAGAACCNNCACAAAACAGACCGTCAGTATTTACTGGATTAGATCTGATGAGGTACTAGTAGGTATATTATGAAGATGCCCAGATAGACTATTGAAAATGAGGAGGTTGGGCTCGGTGAATAAGTCAGCACCAATTGGTGTTTTCGATTCCGGCATTGGCGGTCTTACGGTTGTAAAAGAACTGAGAGCGTTAATGCCGCAGGAAGAGATTATTTATTTTGGCGATACGGCCCGAACTCCCTACGGCTCGCGGTCACCAGCTGAAATTATTGATTTTATGCATCAAATTCTCCGTTTTTTTGCTGCTCAGCAGGTTAAAATGGCAGTGGTTGCCTGTAATACGATGACTGCCTTAGGCTTGGATATGGCAAAGAAAAAATACCCTTTTCTGCTGGTTGGTGTAAATACAGGCATTCGATCTGCACTAAAAGTCAGCCGGACGAAAAATATCGGCGTTATCGCTACGCAAGCAACAGTAGCAAGCGGGAAACACGGTAAGGCGGCTAAGGCTATTGAGCCTAAAGCGACTGTTTATCCGCAGGCGTGTCCGAAGTTCGTACCGTTAATTGAAGGAGAAAAAGTAAGCGGAGCTGAAATCCAGGAAGCGGCAATTGAGTATCTTGTTTCTTTAAAAGCTGCTAAAGTAGACGCTTTAGTTCTCGGATGCACTCATTATCCGTTTATCAGTTCCTTAATTAGCGATATTTTAGGAAGTGAAGTCACGCTCATCGATCCGGCCCGTGAAACAGCGGAGGATGCCCGTGCCCTGCTGGCCAAACATCAGCTGCTTGCAGAGGAAGGTCCCGGCAACACGAGATTTTGTTTTTCNNAAAACGCATGGCACAGCATCTGTTTGAACAGCGGCTGCCGGACTTTGAACTGGTAAACTTGCAAGATTATCAATAGTTTTATACAATAGTTACAAAGAGGAAAACTCTGGATGGAGGATTGCTGTGGAATTTCTTGCCTTTTTATTTATTGTTGTCGGAGTGGTTATGGTTGCGTTGTGGCTGTATATAGTTCGCCAGGGAGATGCCGAATTTGATTTTCTGGTCGACCGGCGCAGCGAGTTTATTTTGGATGAGTTAACAAAAGAGAAGGCCGTTTTTTCCTGTGCGGTTCCCTTTTTGAATAAAGGAACACAGGACGGCACCATTATGGATTGTTATCCCCGTCACTTGATGCCTAATGAATACTATAAGGGCTGCCATGTTCAATCTCGTTTGACGCTGGAATCCAATAGCCGTAATGACGGATACTGGGAAGCGCTTATTGTCTTTAAAACTACCGGTGATGCAATAGTACTGACACTTACTTTTACTGATGAAAACGGAAATATTCAGCAGGCACTTGCAGATCTGCCGGATATGCCGATCGATATTGTTTATCAGGCCGTAGCACGGTCAGACTGGTATATATCGAAAAAGCGGCTGGTCATGCCGGCAGCGGAAATTCAAGCAGCCCTTCAACAGGGCGTTGTGGAGCAATAGGAGGTTTTGTTGTGGAAGAACTTCAGCTTATACCGGTAAAAACCCGGATTTTGACACCGCAAGATGATATTGTAGATGCTATAGAGAAATATGCAAAAGATCAAATCGGTCCTAATGATGTTGTATCGGTGGCTGAAAGTGTGGTTGCCATAACACAGGGACGGGCAGTTCGCCCTGAAGAGCTTAATCCTGGAATTCTGGCACGGATCATGTGCCGCTTTGTACCGCAAAAAGGGAGTATGTCCAGTATATACGGCATGCAGGCNNATGTAGAAGGGGAATGGCGGATGTTCTTCGCTATGCTCATGGGCATGTTGGGCAAACTGGTTGGGCGCAGCGGGTTGTTTTATGAATTAGCCGGTCCTCAGGCGGCACTTGTTGATGACGTTACTGGCACAATGCCTCCTTTTGACAAGCATATTGTGTACGGGCCTGATGATCCGGAAGGCGTTGCTGAAGCAATAAAGCAACGTTTTGGCTGTTATGGTGCCGTGGTAGCCGATGTAAACGACTTAAAACGGGCACGGGTTGTCGGAATTACAGCTGGTTTGGAACCGCAAAAGGTTGCTAAAATTCTCATTGACAATCCATTCGGAAATGCATCGCAGATGACACCGGTTGTTATCATTCGAAATTATGCGCAGGCAGAAGCACGGGTAGTTCAACACTCGTAAGGCTTAAAATGCGGAGAGGATAGAATAAACCCTATCCTCTCTTGTTTGTTGGAGGCGATTGTACATGCTGCTGGGGATTGATGTAGGCGGAACTTTTACAGATGCTGTTATTGTATTTCAGGGGAAAGTGCTAGCTAAAACCAAGACGGCTACTACTCACGAGGATTTGCTGCAAGGTATTTTTTCTGCAATTGACACCGTCATGCGGGAAGCTCCCGGTACTATTGAAAGGGTTGCGCTTTCCACCACCGTGGTAACCAACAGCTTAGTGGAAGGAAAAACCGATCCCGTAGGACTCCTTGTTATTCCCGGACCGGGTTTGAATATTGAGTCTCTCCTGCCTGCTAAAGCAGTCGTACTCTCCGGTTATATCGACCACCGGGGCAGGGAAGCCGCAAAGCTGATTAACGAGGAGATAGCTGAAGCCTGCAAGACTTTTGCGGATAAGCACTGCTTTGCCGTATCAGGAAAATTTGCCGTCCGTAATGCTGCTCAGGAAATGACCGTTTCCCGGGAAATAATTGCCAGGACCGGAACAGAGCATGTAACAGTCGCCTCGCAAATTGCCGGCTCGCTCAATTTTTTGCGGCGAACCAATTCGGCTTATTTTAATGCTGCCGTATGGCGCAGGTTCAGCCGGTTTGCCGCAGCTGTAGAAGGGGCCTTATTCGCGAGAGGTGTCAATGCTCCTGTACATATTCTCAAAGCTGATGGCGGTACAATGCCCTTGGCCTTGGCGAAATGCCAGCCAGTCGAAGCGATTTTTACCGGACCTGCCGCCAGTGTGCTCGGCATCATGGCAATAGGCACGGCTGAGGGTGAGACTATATCACTTGATATTGGTGGAACTACAACGGATATTGCTTTATGGCGCGGGGGCAGCCCCTTGTTTGCTGAACAGGGTGCAGCGGTCAGTGGTTATCCAACGGCAGTCCGCGCTTTTTGGCTGCGGTCGGTTGGGATGGGCGGCGACAGCTGGGTTCGCCGCAGCAGTGGCAAGCTGCTCATCGGACCGGAAAGGGTTGGTCCTGCAATGGCGGCAGGTGGTACGGAGCCGACTGTGGCTGATGCGCTTATTGTGGCGGGCTTAGTCGATTTTGGCAGCCGGGCAGCTGCTTATCAGGCACTTGAGAAGCTTGCGCTGCCTGATCAGACTCCTGAGCAGGCAGCGCAGGAAATACTTGACGGTGCTGCAGAAAATATTTGTACTGCAGTCCGTGAGATGCTGGCTGCTCATCAGGCCAGGCCGGTATATACCGTTACCGATATGGTGAATACTAAAACCTTCACACCTCATGCGATTGTTGGCGTAGGCGGCACGGCCGAAGGGCTTGCTCCCCTGGTGGCCCGTCGAATGGGGGTGGCTTGCCAGATACCGGACAATGGTGCTGTGGCCAATGCCTTAGGGGCTGCGGTAGCACGGGCAACAACCGATATAACCGTGCGCGTGGATACCGAACGGCAGGTGCTTTCCGTAGCAGAGCTTGGTTTGCAGGAAAAGCTGCCAAGCAGAGGCATGACGATAGCGGCTGTCAGACAACTTGCGGAAAAATATCTGTCTGAACGCTCTGGGCGGTTTGGAATTATTCCAGGCGAAGTGGAAACAATTTACGAAGAAGAGTTTAATCTTGTCCGTGGCTTTCAAACTGCTGGTAAAATTATTACTTGCCGTAAGCAAGTTAAGCCGGGGGTGTTGACCGATGTTCACTAAGGCTAATTTAGGCTTGGTTTTTTTTCCGGCCTTTGACTGGGCAATTTCCCCTACTCATCCGGAACGGCAGGAACGTTTATTATATACGCGTGATCAAATTGTCGAAGAAGGCCTTTTCGATTTGCCTGAGATACGCGAATATAAGCCGAAGCTTGCTGCAATTGCTGATTTGGAGCGCGTTCATATCGGAGTTCCCGGAATCGCCTCCTTAATTACTGATGCCCATTTGGTATCGGCAGGCGGTGCGATTGCGGCAGCCGATGCTGTACTGCAAAGACAGGTAAAGCGATCGTTTGCTCTGGTACGGCCGCCTGGTCATCATGCGATGCGTGTTGTTCACGGAACGCGCGGCTTTTGTACGGTTAATATTGAGGCAATCATGGCGGAGTATCTGCGTCACACCTATGGCTTACAAAAAATTGCCATAGTTGATACCGATGTACATCATGGTGACGGCACACAGGATATTTTTTATCATGATCCCGATACCTTGTTTATTTCTTTTCATCAAGATGGCCGGACCTTATATCCCGGTACGGGTTTTATGGAGGAAATGGGCAGTCCGAATGCCTTTGGGTCAACAATTAATATTCCGTTGCCGCCAGGTACCGGTGACGAAGGCCTGCATTATGTGCTGGATAACTTAATTCTGCCGATGCTGGCAGATTTTGAACCGGAAGTGATTGTTAATTCTGCCGGTCAGGATAATCATTTCAGCGATCCATTGGCGAACATGTCAATAACGGCACAGGGGTATGCTAAGCTAGCCGACAAGCTGAAGGCCGACATTGCTGTATTAGAAGGCGGGTATTCCATTGAAGATGCACTGCCGTATGTGAATACCGGTATTATTCTGGCTATGGCGGGACTAGATTACAGCAGAGTAATTGAGCCGGATAAAGGGCGCAATGCTCCTCGCCAGACGGAGCAAACTACGGCATATATTAGAAAACAGGTAGCCGAGTGGCAGCAGGTTTGGGCCGTGAGAGATGAAATGAAGCAGCGCGAAATTAAAAAATCAGGTGATAGCTGGCAGCGTAAACGCAGCATTTACTATGATGACAGTGGTATTCGCGAACAACAGCAGGAAAAAATCCGCATATGTCCCAAGTGTTACGGCTACCAGACAGTTGCTACTCAGGCAGAAGGCACTGGGTTTGGCTGCCAGTCGGCCTATGCTGCGATTATTCCGAGACAGGCTTGCTCTGCATGCCGGCGGGAGGCTAAAGACGCTTTGGCAGCTGCCAAACGAGCCGCTCAATATCAGTATTATTTTCTCCAGGATAAAGAACAGAGCATATTGGAAGAAATATAGGGAGGCTTTTTCATGAATCGTACCGATGGCCGTCTGGCTGATCAACTACGCCCCGTATCTATTACACGCAACTATTTAAAATATGCCGAAGGATCGGTGTTGATTGAATTTGGCAATACAAAGGTAATTTGTGCTGCTACAGTAGAAGAAAAAGTACCTCCTTTTTTAAAGGGCTGTGGTGAAGGCTGGGTAACGGCGGAATATTCCCTGCTGCCCCGTTCGACACAAACCCGCAATCCCCGTGAAGCGGCACGAGGCAAGCAAACCGGCAGAACACAGGAAATTCAGCGACTTATTGGCCGGGCGTTGCGCAGTGTTGTCAATACAAAAGCCTTAGGTGAAAAAACAATCTGGATCGATTGCGATGTTATTCAAGCCGACGGTGGAACCCGTACGGCAGCGATTACCGGCGCATATGTTGCCCTCGTTGATGCAGTGAATACCTTTTATTCGGAAGATAAGATTTTCCCGGTGAAGGATTTTCTGGCAGCGATCAGTGTTGGTCTGCTCAAAGACCAGGCAGTGCTTGATTTGTGTTATGAAGAAGACTCAAATGCGGTAGTGGACATGAATGTAGTGATGACTGGTGCCGGGCAGTTTGTTGAAGTGCAGGGAACCGGAGAACAACATCCTTTTACTAAGGAACAGATGAGCGAACTGCTCCGTTTAGGTGAGCTGGGGATTAATGAGCTGATTGATCTGCAAAAAGATGCCTTGGGACCTCTTGCCTGGAAAGTGGGGCGAGTACCTTGAAAGAAATTGTCGTAGCTACCAAAAATGCTGGTAAGGTGGCTGAGCTTGCTGCAGCACTTGCTCCGCTTAAAGTCGTTGTGAGAGCTGTAAGTGAATATGGGAATATTGAAGAGCCTGAGGAAACAGGTACTACTTTTGCTGCTAATTCTCTGCTCAAAGCCCGCTACTACGCGCAAGCGACAGGCTGCGCCTGTCTGGCTGACGACTCGGGGCTGGAAGCAGACGGTCTTAATGGACGCCCGGGGGTTTATTCAGCCCGTTTTGCCGGGCCTGGCGCCACAGATCGTGATAATAATGAAAAAATGCTGAAGGAACTGGGCGAAATGCCAAATGCTGCCCGGACCGCACGCTTTCGTTGTGTGCTGGCCTTTTGTGATACAGATGGACAGGTAATGACTGCCGATGGAACCTGTGAAGGAGTTATTCTGCAGGCGCCTCAGGGCAGCGGCGGTTTTGGTTATGATCCACTGTTTTTTATGCCGGAATATAATAAGACTCTTGCTCAGATGACGGTAGAGGAAAAAAATGCCGTCAGTCACCGGGGAAAAGCATTGGCTGTAATGGTCGAAAAACTGGCAGGCTATTTGTCATGAAGATTGGCGTAATGAGTGATACCCATGGTGATATGGCTGCTATCCGCCGGGCTGTTATCGCAGCAGGACCGGTTGATTGCTGGCTTCACGGCGGCGACTACAGTCAGGATAGTCATTTTTTAGCTGAGTTTACCGGTTTGGAAGTTACCGCAGTACAGGGTAACTGCGATGGGACGACAGGAGCTAAAATTGATGAATATATTGATGCAGGACCGGTAAAAATATGGCTTACTCATGGTCATCGTTATCCGGCCAAAGACCGGGTGGCAGATTTAATGTGGTGGGGCAAGAAATATGGTGTTCAAGCAGTGGTTTANNGAAAACCTCATTGTGTTTAATCCCGGCAGTCCGTCCCGTCCCCGCGGAGGCAGCAAGGCCAGCTGTGGTGTTTTGGATATTGGTCCCGATGGCGCTATACAGGCTCATTTGATAGAAGTGGCAAAAGCATAAAAAGGTGGCTTGCTGCTCTGGACAGCGAGCCTCCTTTTTTCGCTAAAAAATGGAGCCGTCTTTTTCTGGCATATATTGATTTACGTTGTCAGTTTTTCTGTGTATACTATATAATAAAAAGTTGTATATAAAAAAATTCTTATCAGTTGGTGAGGTAGGGAAATGGAAGTAAAAACACTCAAGAAACTTAAGCTATATGGGTTTAATAACCTGACAAAGACGCTGAGTTTCAATATGTATGACATTTGTTATGCAAGGACGCCGCAGCACAGACAAGAATATATACAATACATTGATGAAGAGTATAATGCCGAGCGGCTGACCAGTATCCTTAAGGAAGTCGCCAATATTATCGGCGCTAACATCTTAAATATTGCCAGCCAGGATTATGATCCTCAGGGAGCCAGTGTGACTGTGCTGGTCTCGGAGGGAAAAGTACCCGATCACCATACCATGGAAATGCTGACCGATGCAGAAGATCCTCAGTCTGATTCGGTTGTCTGTCATTTGGACAAAAGTCATATTACCGTCCATACCTATCCGGAAAGCCATCCTGATAAAGGGATCAGTACATTCCGTGCTGATATTGATGTATCAACCTGTGGCGAAATCTCGCCGCTAAAGGTCCTGAATTATTTGATTAACAGTTTTAATTCGGATATTGTGATTCTTGATTACCGTGTGCGTGGTTTTACACGTGACGTGAACGGCAAAAAGTTTTATATTGATCATAAGATCAATTCCATCCAAAACTATATTGCTGATGAAACGCGCGATTTGTATCATATGATTGATGTGAATGTTTATCAGGAAAACATTTTTCATACCAAGATGATTTTGAAAGAGTTCGATATGGACAACTACCTTTTTGGGACTGCCCAGAAAGATTTGATTCCTGGTGAGAAAAAGAAAATTAAACAGCGTCTGAAAAAAGAAATGGCTGAGATTTTTTACGGACGTAATATTCCGAAGGTAAAAGGCTAGTACCTTGTCAGCCCTACTCCAGTGAATACTGACGGTCTATTTTCCGCAACCCTTCGTTATCGTCGGTCAGCATACATCCGGTATGCCCCCCTTCTCCGCCTTGGTTTGCAAAAAATAGCCTCGCCATTATCCTACTGTTTTAGAACTGACAAGATACTAGTTTACAGCTAGTTTGCAATAAATGAACTTAGTTTACTGCTTCATTGTAACGATGAGGCTGTATGCTAGGTTCTTTTTCGTTTATAAATGAGTAATAATTGTAAAATAGTACAATAAAATTAACTGTTTGGTAAAATTATGTTAAATTTTCTTGTCAAAGTTACAATGTAATGGTAAAATTAGTCTATTGACAGAGGGCGTGTGTGTAAGCAATGAAGCTTGTATCAGAGCAGAATGTTCTGAACAAGTCTTTTTTTATTCCTTGCTCTCTTGTGTGTACAAACGAGAGGAGATGAGAGAAATGAGAGTAAAAATTGGTGTAAAAATCACGGTTGGTTTTGTGGTGATGTTAGCACTCATTGGCATTTTAGGGGTGGTTTCTTTTCTCTCGCTGGCTAAGTCAGGCCACAATCTCGATTCCATTCAAATTTCCAGTCAGCGGTTAATTCTTGCCATGCAAATTCAGAATAGTTTTACCGAAGGGGCGGCAAGTGCTACCCGCTTTATTGCCTATGGTGATACGCAGAACTATAAGCAAGTAGAAAAAGCATTGAGCGAAACAGTTGTTTTGCAATATCAATTTGTTGATGTAGTAGAAGAGGATAAACGGGGCGATGCTCAAAAGATCATTCGCGACACTGCAAAATACAGCGATATCATTATGAACGATCTTGCACCTCTTGTAAGGGCTTATCATAGCGAGCTCGCTGCAGGCAATGCAGAAAGAGCACAGGCGCTTAAGGGGGAAGTATCACGGATGGCCGAGCGTATGGTGCCGATTGGTGATCAGGTTACTTCGGTCATGAAGGCGGTAGTCACAGAAAACAAAACGGTTGTTGATGACAGCATCCGCCTATCGCAGTGGTATACACAGCAGGCTAATACGATCGGTTTAATTGTCTGTGCTGTAGCTTTCATTGTAGGGTTAGTTTTGAGTATTGGGCTGACTCGTGCCATTATCAATCCGCTTACAAAAATGGTGGACGGAGCCAATCGCTTTGCCGAAGGCGATCTGACCGGTCCGATTGTCGTCAAGTCCAAAGATGAGCTGGGGCAGCTGGCGACGGCAATGAATGCGATGCAAGACAGCATTAAAGCGATTGTTCAGAGCATTCATCATCTATCCCGCCAGGTTGCAGGCTCTGCCCAGGAATTAACGGCAATTGTCGATCATTCGGCCAGTGCTGCCGATCAGGTAGCGAGCTCCATTTCGGAAGTACATCAGAATTCGGAAAGTCAAATGACGGCAGTGAATGAAGCGCTGTCAATTGTAGAAGAAATGTCCAGCGGTATTGCCCAAATTGCCGTTAATACTGATCAAATGTCCAATATGTCCCGTGAAACGGCAACAGCGGCCCAAAACGGGGTTCAATCCATATCCTCAGTAACGTCGCAAATGGCGAATATTGAGCGGACTGTTCTTGGGTTGTCTGATGTGGTAGTACGGCTTGGGGAGCATTCGCAGGAAATTGGTCAAATTGTTGATACCATTGCCGGCATTGCCAGCCAGACTAATCTGCTTGCTTTAAATGCTGCGATTGAAGCGGCTCGCGCAGGTGATCAGGGGCGGGGCTTTGCAGTTGTTGCTGATGAAGTGCGTAAATTAGCGCATCAATCACAGGAAGCGGCCAAACAGATTGCCTTCCTTATTCATCAGATTCAGCAGGAGACAGGGCAGGCGGTGAACGCCATGGAAGAAGGCACAAAAGAAGTGAAAAAAGGCAGCCAGGTTGTCGATGATGCAGGGCAGTCGTTTAACCGGATAGTGGAGCTTATCAATCACGTGACTAGGCAGGTACAGGAGATTTCTTCTGCGATTCACCACATGTCCGGCGGCAGTCAGAAAATTGTATTGGCAGTACGGGCTATTGACTCAACCGGCAAAGACATAACAAGCCAGACACAAATGATTGCCGCAGCTACTGACGAAGAAGCGGCATCTATGACGCAAATAACGGATGCAAGCCAGACCTTGTCCCGTATGGCTGAGGAGCTGCAAAGTGCAGTGAATAAGTTTAAGGTCCAGTAAATCGACTTGTCGAAGACTTTATGAGTTTAGTAAGAGGAGAAAGACACCGTGATGTACTTTTGCCTTGATGCAAAAGTACCAAAAAATCAAGACCTGTACAGAAATAGCCTTGGAAACAAGCCTTCCTTGCTAAAATTCCGAAACTCGCTGCGCTCAAACAGTCGGAATTTCTTTACGCCAGAAAGGCTTGTTTCCACCCTGCGGGACGGCAATTTCAGTAACGGTCGGAGGGCCAAAACAAGGAACGGAGAAGATATGGGATTTACGTTCCTTCGTAACTGTTTCTCGTTCTTTGGCCCTTCTGGAAATAGCCGGTCCGAAGGATGGAAAATTGCCGGCTTACGTTAAGAAATTCGTACTGTCTGAGCGAAAGCGAGTTTGCGAATTTTAGTAAGTCGGTAATTTTCCAAGGCTATTGGAAGATAGGCCTAGACTTTTTGGTCCGTTTGTGGCAATGACAAAAGGACGAACCGGGCTTTTTCCCCATACTACGAGAGGGCTGTCTCAATTAGGTTTTTAAATCTATTCGAGATAACCCCTTTTGTCTTTTTACAAAAGGCTATCGTACTAATTTCTTAGTGCGATAGCTTCTCTTTGTTTACCATAAACATCCGTATGGACAAAAAGTAATGATTATGGTAAATTAAAAACAACAAGGACAAGTGTCCTTTATGAATAGAAAGGGGATGTAAACTATGCTGGAAAACATCTACGAAGAAGAAGTTGACTTAACAAATCCCCAAGATATCTTTGACTACTAACAACAAATTTTAAAAGGAGGGCCTGAGTATGACTGATTTGGATTTTGCCGGACTCATTAAACAGGATCGCGAAGAACGGAAGCATCAACATTTTTCCGGAACGCTGCTGGATTATCTGGCTATTGTAAAAAAGAATCCAAAGATAGCCATGCTGGCCCATCAGCGCATGCATGAACTTCTAAATGCCCGCGGCGTTGAGGCTGTTAGCGGGGAAGACAATCCCCGCCTCAAACGGTTGTATGGTAATGAAGTGATCAAAAAATATACGTTCTTTAAAGATGATTTTTATGGTATTGACAAAAGTATCATGAAAATTATGCGCTATTTCCATTCCGCCGCCATGCGCGGGGAAGAAGCCAGACAGGTCTTGTATTTGGTAGGGCCAGTAGGCGCCGGTAAATCATCCTTAATGGAAGCCTTGAAGAAAGCGCTGGAAATGGCTCCGCCCACGTACATTATCAAGGACTGCCCGATGCGGGAAGAGCCTCTGCACTTAATACCGAAGCATCTTCGTCCGAGTTTTGAGAAAATGCTTGGCATTAAAATTGAAGGAGATCTCTGCCCCGTTTGCCGCTGGCGCTTGAAACACGAATATAAAGGTGAATTTGAAAACGTACCGGTAACAACAACCGAGTTTTCTGTCCGGTCACGCAAGGGAGTTGGCGTTGTGCCGCCGGTGGATCCCAACAATCAAGACACGTCCGTGTTGTCCGGTTCGGTAGATATTTCAAAAATGGACATGTATCCGGAGGATGATCCCCGGGTATTATCCCTTAATGGTGCGTTCAATGTAGGCAACCGAGGGATCGTTGAGTTCATTGAGGTTTTCAAAAATGATGTGGAATATTTGCACACCATGATTACTGCGACACAGGAAAAATCCATTCCTTCTCCGGGCAAAGGCTCGATGATTTATTTTGACGGTATCATTTTGGCTCATTCCAATGAAGCCGAATGGAACCGCTTCAAATCAGATCACACCAATGAAGCGATTTTGGACCGTATCGTGAAAGTTGAAGTGCCTTATTGTCTGGAGCTCGAAGAAGAAGTGAAAATCTATCGCAAGATGCTTTCCAATAGTGCTTTTAGTGCCCATATTGCGCCCCATACAGTTGAAATGGCGTCGATGTTTGCAATTCTGACGCGCTTGGCTCCGTCGGCAAAAGTCGATCCCCTTACTAAGCTTAAAATTTATAATGGTGAGGAAATTGTAGAAAAAGGTTCTACTAAGAAAGTGGATATTACCGAACTAAGAGAAGAGGCTGCCCGAGAAGGGATGACCGGTATCTCGACCCGGTTTATAATGAAGGCGCTGGATACAGCTCTTTCCGATTCAGAACACAATTGTATTAACCCGATTACCGTGCTTGATACGCTGATAAAGGCAGTAAAAGAAATGGTAATTAATGAGGATGATAAAAAACGCTATTTGGGGTTCCTGCAGGATACGCTGAAGAAAGAATATAATAAGCTGCTCGAGAAAGAGGTTACCCGTGCCTTTATTTACGGCTATCAGGAGCAGGCAGAAAGCTTGTTCAATAACTATCTGGATCACTCGGAGGCTTTTGTTAATTCAGCAAAAATCAAGGATAAGAGTACTGGTGAAGAGCTGGAGTGTGATGTAAAATTCCTGCAGTCCATTGAAGAGCAGATCGGTATCACCGGCACAGCTGCTCTTGGCTTTAGGCAGGATGTAACAGCTTATATGTTCTCGCTGCTGCGCAGCGGCGGAAAAATTGATTACAAGAGCTATGAGCCATTGAAAGAAGCGATTGAGAAGAAGCTGACTGTATCGGTTAAGGAATTATCACGTGTTATCACGAAAGCCCGTGTCCGCGATGGCGAACAGGACGGCAAATACAATGCCATGGTTGAAGAATTGCAGCGCAATGGGTATTGCGATCATTGCTGCAATGTAATCTTAAAATATGCTGCTAATAACTTATGGCGCGATTAATAGTGTCCCGAATCTGCAGCGGCCAGAGAGGAGAAATGTGTCATGGCAATCTTCAAGGATGGCAGCCTTACCCCGTCGGACCGTTCTCAATGGGATCGCAAGCGTCATCGCCAATTGGTTGAAGAGGCTATTAAAAAGAATGTTGGCAGTATTGTCGCTGAAGAGAGCATTATCGGTCAGCAGGGCGATAAAAAAATCAAAGTACCGATAAAAGGAATTAAGGAATATCAGTTTATTTATGGTAAAAACAACTCCGGCGCAAGCGGGGGACAGGGAAACGAAAAACGGGGCCAGGTTGTCGGCAAGGCAAACGGGGAAGAGAGCCAGGGGCAAGGGACAGGCGGGCCTGGCAGCGATGCAGGCGAAGATGTTTTTGAGACGGAAATAACATTGGATGAACTGGTAGAGTATCTGTTTGAAGATTTGCAGCTTCCCGATATGGAGCGCAAAAAACTGGCCTCTATTGAGGCAACAAGGCGTTATAAGCAGTCGGGTTTTCAACGAAAAGGCATCCCCCCGCGTCTAGCTAAAAAGAAATCAGTCATGGAAAAAATCAAACGAACAAAAACAGTACAGCGTTCCGGCGCTGCCCTTGGAGATCGTCAGCCGTTCCGTGAAGAAGATCTGCGGTTTTTCCGGGTGAAAGAGGAACAGCGCCGTCATTCCAATGCTGTGGTGATCTGCATTATGGACACGTCGGGGTCGATGGATCAAACCAAAAAGTACCTGGCCCGCAGTTTTTATTTCTTGCTGTATCAATTTGTCCGTTATCGTTACGAAAATGTGGAAGTAGCTTTTGTTGCTCATACTACAGAGGCTAAGGAAGTGAATGAGCAGGAGTTTTTTCACAAAGGCGAATCTGGAGGAACGTTTATTTCCAGTGGTTATGCCAAGGCATTGGAAATTATTGAACAGCGCTATAATCCCGAGGTTTGGAACATCTATGCCTTTCATTGCTCCGATGGCGATAACTGGACGGAAGATAATCCCCGGGCGCTGGAGTTAGCAGAAGAACTCTGTGAAGTATGCAACTTGTTCGGTTATGGTGAAGTGGCTGCCAGTGGGTACTGGCAGCAATCAATCGGTCAGCTTTTCCGGGAACAAATACGCTCTGACCGCTTTGTTACGGCTACAATAACGGCAAAAGAAGATGTATGGCCGGCCTTTAGAAATATTCTGGCCAAGGCGGAAGGGGGCGGTGAATAATGGTCGGCTATAACCTGGAGCAGCTCAAAGACTGGAATGAGGAAATTGAAGGCTTGGTGAAAGCTAACGGACTTGATTGCTATGAACAGCAGTTTGAAGTGTGCAGCTATGAAGATATGCTGTGCTATGAAGCCTATGTGGGAATGCCCAGCCATTATCCTCACTGGAGCTTCGGCAAATCTTACGAACGGCAGAAGACCTTTTATCAACACAACCTTTCCGGGCTTCCTTACGAAATGGTCATTAATTCTGATCCTTGTATTGCGTACCTTATGCGGGACAACACGCTGCTGCTGCAGATCCTTACTATGGCACATGTTTATGGCCATAATGACTTTTTTAAAAATAACCGCCTTTTTCGCCGCGACACCAGGGCAGATTTGACGGTGGAGACCTTTAAAGCGCATGCTGACAGGGTGCGCGGCTATATACAAACTCCTGGCATTGGGCCGGAAAAAGTGGAACGCATTTTAGACGCTGCCCATGGACTGCGCTTTCAGACCGCGAGGAATGGCGCGGGTCCCGAGGTAAGGCGGAGTGATCTTGCTGCAGCGACTGGTTTTGAAATTGTCGAGCGGCATCAGCAGGACTTGCTGCTGTTTCTGGCAGACAGGGGCAGGCTGGCTGATTGGGAGCGGGATTTGGTACACATCGTCCGGGAGGAAACGCTGTATTTTATTCCGCAAATGGAAACAAAAATTATGAACGAAGGCTGGGCCAGTTACTGGCATTACAAATTACTGCAGCAGCTCGACATTGACCAGGCTCTCTATCTGGAGTTTCTGCAGCGCCACAACCTGGTCATCCGTCCCTATCCCGGTCAGCTCAATCCCTATTTTGTCGGCTTTAAAATGTTTGAATACCTAGATAAAAAGCATGGGATTGATTTTATCATGGAGGTGCGGGCGAATGAACGGGATCAATCTTTTTTGAGGCGTTACCTTTCGCAGGAGTTATGTGAGGAACTGCATCTTTTTGCTTATGCGGCAAAAGGAGATGAATTGGTTGTGACAGAGGTCAGTGATGACCAGGGCTGGAAAGCTGTTCGTGATTCATTGGCGAATGCTACCGGTATAGCATCAGTTCCGGCTATTGTCCCGGCTGCGGTGGAAGGAAGCAAGCTCATTTTACAGCACAGGTTTGATGGTCGGGAATTGGAGTTAAACTATGCCAAAGAGACGCTCAAATATATTGTCAGCCTATGGGGAGGGCCGGTTGAGTTATTGACAAATATAGATAATAAAGAGATTGCCTTATGCTAAAGAGGTTCATTAGAACCGCTTTAGCGTGTAGCCAAACGTACAGGATATTGCCATGTCGTTTTACTCCTCGCAATGA
>DDHB01000002.1 GCA_002337925.1 Sporomusaceae bacterium UBA1887 | reverse complement strand
CATTTACACTGACGTAGAAATGGTCCGCACCGGCATCAATCGCCGCCGGCTGGCGGAATTAGGCGGACAAGTACACTGCTTAATTGCTGATGAAGAGGTAGCGCGCCTTGCAAAAGAGCAGGGGATAACCCGCTCCATGGCAGCGATTCGTACGTTTGGTGAACGTTTGGATGGTGCAATTGTTGCGATCGGCAATGCGCCGACGGCTTTATTTGCACTGCTGGAGTTAATGGAGCAGACCTCTATTCGCCCCGCTTTGATTATCGGCGTGCCGGTAGGATTCGTCGGAGCCAGTGAATCAAAGGATTTGTTAGCGGAAAAGTCACCTGTTCCGTATATTACCGTTAAGGGCAATAAAGGCGGCAGTCCGATTGCCGCGGCAACTACAAATGCGATCATGTATATGTTAGGCAGATAGCAGCCTTATAAAAAGACAAGGCTGAAGTCTCGGGCAATGTATGGCAGCAAGGAGGAAAATATGTCTGGCTTAACTATTCCCCGGATTATTATTGCCGGTACAAGCAGTGGAGTTGGAAAAACGACAATTGTGACCGGTGTACTGGCTGCACTGCGCAGGAGAGGCTTTGCTGTGCAGTCCTATAAAGTTGGTCCTGATTATATTGATCCTGGTTATCACCGGCTCGCCAGTGGTAAACCATCGCACAATCTGGACACCTGGCTGGTGCCTGCTGAAAAAATAGCAGATGTATTTGCCAAGACTGCTGCTGGAAATGATATTGCGATTATTGAAGGTGTAATGGGACTTTATGATGGAGGCCGCAATGGAATAAGCAGTACGGCAGCAATTGCCAAACTGCTCCAGGCTCCTGTTGTGCTAGTTATTGATGCCAAGTCGATGGGGGAAAGTGCTGCAGCTACTGTTTTGGGTTATAAGATGTATGACCCGCAAGTCAACTTAGCTGGCGTTATTGTGAATCGGTTAGGTTCTGCCAGCCATTGTCAAATGGTGTGTGAGGCTGTGGAGCGGTTGGGAGTTCCTGTATTGGGAACCGTTTACCGCAATAGCGGACTGACAATGCCTGAACGGCATCTTGGCTTAAAACCGGTTACAGAAAATGATGCGCAGGAAACAATTAACCTGATGGCCGAGCAAATTGCCGGACAGGTCGATTTAGATCGACTCCTGGCGGCAGGGCGAGAGGCACCGCAGCTAAAAGTGAATGCAGTTCCTTCGCGCAAGTTTACAGAGACTGTACGGATTGGTGTTGCCCAGGATGAGGTTTTTAGTTTCTACTACCCGGAAAGTCTGGAAGTTCTGACTGCTTTGGGGGCAGAGCTTGTGCCGTTTAGTCCTTTGCACGATATGCAATTGCCTAATGTGCAGGGGCTTTTATTAGGCGGCGGCTTTCCCGAAATGTTTGTTGAAAAGCTGGCGGCCAATACGGACATGCGTGAAGCCATCGCACAGGCTTGCCGGTGCGGTATGCCTGTATATGCCGAATGTGGCGGCCTCATGTATTTATGCCGTCAAATTATTGATTTTGAACACAATGCGTATGACATGGTTGGAGTCATCCCGGCTGTTTGTGAAATGCAGACAAAACTGGAAACAGTGGGATATGTGGAAGCAACCAGCTTACATGATAATATATTAGTCGGTGCGGGAGCTTCACTTAAGGGGCACGAGTTTCATTTCTCCCGGTTCTTGCCGGATGGTGATGAGAGCAGTTTCCCTTGGGCAATGGAATTTAAAAAGATGCGCACCGGGGCTTGTTATAATGGCGGCTATGCTGCTAATAATGTATTAGCTTCTTATTTGCATTTGCATTTTGCCGGTAATGAACAAGCCGCAAGCCGTTTTGTTGAACAATGCCGGAATTATCAAGGCTGTAAAAGCTGCTAGAGTGGTGGGGAAAAGCAATGGCTGGAAAAATCATACTGGTTACAGGCGGTGCCCGCAGCGGTAAAAGTGTCTTTGCCGAGAACTACGCTTCAAACTGTGCGGGACCAATGGCATATATTGCTACGGCACAGATATATGACGAGGAAATGAAGGAACGGGTAGCAATCCATCAAAGCCGGAGATCGGCGGAGTGGATTACTTTTGAAGCTCCTTATGAAGCAGATAAAGCTATAGTCACAGCCGGACTGCAAGCAGAGGTAATCTTATTTGATTGTCTGACCCTTTATACGACCAATTTAATGCTTGCGCCCACCGCTCCAGAGGATCGGGAAAGCAGGCATGATTATGTTATTAATGAGATTACAAAATTGCTGGATGCTGCGAAGCTGCTGAATAAAACGGTTATTTTTGTTACAAATGAGGTTGGAATGGGAATTGTTCCTGATAATGCTATGGCACGCGAATATCGCGATTTGGCAGGCATTGCCAACCAGAGGGTAGCCGCTCAGGCTGATGAGGTCTATTTGGTGGTTAGCGGACTCGCAATTGAAATAAAAGCAAGAGCGTTGCATCAGGAGGTGGCAAAAATCCATGGCTAAGACAATTATGCTTCAGGGTACGAGTTCACATGTTGGTAAAAGCATTCTTACAACTGCTTTGTGCCGGATTTTCCGGCAGGATGGCTTTGCCGTCGCGCCGTTTAAAGCACAAAATATGGCTTTGAACTCGTATGTTACCAAAACCGGCGGTGAAATGGGACGGGCTCAGGTCGCCCAAGCAGAAGCTGCCGGGTTAGATCCAGTCGTAGAAATGAATCCGGTTTTGTTAAAGCCGACAGGCAATTCCTGTTCACAGGTTATTTTAATGGGACGTCCTGTAGGAACTATGTCTGCCCGTGAGTATCATACGCAATACAGCCTTACGGCATTAGGCGTAATCAAAGAGTGTTTGGAAAAGCTCCATAACCAATTTGATGTTATTGTTATTGAAGGCGCCGGCAGTCCGGCAGAGGTTAATCTTAAGGCAAATGATATTGTCAATATGCGGATTGCCAAGCTTGCGCCTGCTCCGGTACTGTTAATTGCCGATATTGACCGTGGCGGAGCCTTAGCTTCTGTTGTGGGAACATTGGAATTACTTGAACCGGATGAACGGGAATTAGTTCAAGGCATTATTATTAATAAGTTCCGTGGCGATATCAGCTTACTAAAACCGGCACTTGATTTTCTGGAACAAAAAACAGGAAAGCCAGTTATTGGCGTCATACCTCATCTTGATAACCTGGGAATTGATGATGAAGATTCAGTTTCGCTTGATGACAAGCAGACAGTTCAAAAAGGCGAAATTGAGATTGTTGTCATGCGTACTCCCAAAATATCGAATTTTACCGATTTTGATGCGCTGGCTGCGGAAGAAGATGTAGCTGTTCGCTTTATTAAACAGGGAGACGCAATTGGCAATCCGGACCTGATTATTCTGCCGGGCAGTAAAAACACTACTGAAGATTTGCTGTATCTTCGTCAACATGGATATGATCAGGAAATTGCTAAGTTAGCCAACAACGGTGTGCCGGTAGTTGGTATTTGCGGTGGCTATCAAATGCTCGGCCATGAAATTCATGATCCTGAACACACCGAATCCTCCTTTGATAAAGTGGATGGCCTTGGGCTGCTACCGGTAAGCACTACCTTTGAACAAGATAAAATCACCCATCAGGTAACTGCAACCTGCAGCCGCCATGCCTTCTTGGGGCTTGCCTATGATGACAATGATTTGACTGGTTACGAAATTCACATGGGGCGTACAGAGTTTTTAGAACCTGTTTCGCATGCCTTCACGATTACTTCCCGCTCTGGTGAGCAATGCGCTTCGGCAGATGGGGTGGTAAGAAATGATGGCTTGGTGATGGGAACGTATCTCCATGGAATTTTTGACAATAATCAGTATCGCCGTTCTGTAATTAATGCATTGCGTGAGCGTAAGGGCTTGGCACCTTTGGCGCATATCTTGAATGTTAAGGAAAGCAAGGAAGCTAGCTATGACCGTTTGGCCGAAGTTGTCCGTCAGAACATGAACATGGAATTGCTGAATCAGATCATGGGGAATAAGAAATGATATGCGGTTTTGAGAAATGGATACCACTTGGGGCGGTGCTGTTTGACAGTTTGATTGGCGATCCCCGTTCCAGGTTGCATCCGGTAGTGCTGATTGGCAATTACATTAGCCTGCTTGAAAAAGCGCTCCGTCGGACGGCTCATTCTCCCCTCTGTCAGCAGGCAGCTGGTGCTGTGTTAGTTTTTACGGTATTGGGCACCACCTATGCCGTTGTCTGGTTAATTGTCGCCGGGCTCCAATGGTTAGATCCGCTAGCGGTGTTTTGGGGAGAAGCTCTTATTCTTTCCTTTGCAATAACACCGCGCAGTCTGGCCTCTGCTGGGAAAGAAATCTGTCAGTATTTACTTGACGGAAATCTAGAGCAGGCTCGCTATAAAGTGGGCTGGATTGTAGGCCGGGACACGCAACAGCTGGACGAACGCGAAGTGACGCGGGCAACGGTAGAGACAGTAGCAGAAAATATTGTAGACGGGATTATATCGCCGTTAATCTATTTCGCTATTGGCGGCGCACCGTTGGCCTTTTTGTATCGGGCTGTCAATACGCTGGATTCGATGGTGGGCTACAAAAATGATAAGTACTTGTATTTTGGCAGGGTAGCGGCACGGGTTGATGATGTTTTCAACTATATTCCGGCCCGCCTAACTGGAATTATGCTGGTTATTGCTGCACTGTTGCTGGGTTATAACGCCAGAGGCTCTGTCAAAATGATACTGCGTGATGCAGCCAAACACCCCAGTCCCAATAGTGGTATAGCAGAAGCCGGAGTTGCCGGTGCGCTAGGCGTACGCCTGGGGGGATTGAATTATTACGGAGGAGTTGCTTCTTTGCGAGCCTATATGGGAGATGAGGAAAATACGCTCTCTGCCGTTTATATTCAGAAAACAGTTCAGATTATGTATGCTGTCACCGCTATTTGCGTACTGCTGCTTATAGTAAGTAAATGGTAACAGGGAGGTAAGGGTGTTGTTACAGGACTTTTTAACTGGTTTGCAATTTCTTACCCGTCTAAAAGTTTCTCATCAGACGAACTGGTCACCAGAAATTTTTGGCAGGAGTGTACGTTATTTCCCGCTGATAGGAGCGATTATCGGGCTGATTTTGGTGGCTGTTAACTTATTTTTAGGAAAACATTTACCACCAAATGTTCTGGCTGTTATACTAATTACAACTGAAATTGTTATTACTGGCGGACTCCACGGAGATGGATTAATGGATACAGCCGATGGAATCTTCTCGGGACGAAACAGGGAACGGATGCTGGAAATCATGAAAGACAGCCGGGTTGGTGCTAACGGAGTCATGGCATTTTGTCTGATTGTCCTCTTAAAGTGGTCACTGCTGATGGATATGACTCCAAGCCATTTGACTGCGGCGCTATTTATCATGCCCGTAGTCAGCCGCTTTGCAATGGTTGTGGGTATTACCTGTTTTCCCTATGCCCGTCCTGACGGTATGGGCAAAGCATTTGCGCAGTATGCCGGTAAGAAGGCATTATTTGTTGCTGCGTTCCTAACAGGTGCATTAGTCCTGCTATGTGCGACGGTATTTCTGGCAGGAAAACCTGCGTTGGCAGCCCTTGCAGCAGTGCTGGTCTTTATTGTGCTGTTTGGCAATTATGTCAAAGGCATTTTAGGCGGCTTGACCGGTGATACATACGGAGCTATTACCGAACTAAGCGAAGTAGTTGTATTATTTGTATTTCTAATTCTATAAAAAGTATTACAGGAGAGGCCTATGGCGATTAAAGTTAAGGCGCCCGGCTCCTGCGGCGAACTTGTGCAGGGTACCATTAAAGGGCAAAATTTCTTAATTACTTGTCCCATTGACGTGTATTCTCAGGCTCATATTATTTCCTGTGCATCAACAGTTTTGCCTGATTACCAGAAAGCGGCAACGGCAATGGAAATGACGTTGCGCTATTTGGGAGTACCACAGCAAAGTCATTCCATTCAAATTCAATCAGAGCTTCTAATTGGCAAAGGCATGGCTTCAAGCAGTGCTGATATCAGTGCTGCCTGCCAGGCAACGGCTATTCATTGCGGCCGGCTGCTAAAGGCTGAGGAAATTGCTGCAATTGCATTAGCAATTGAGCCGACTGACGCTATTTTTTATCCTGGCATTATGATGTTTGACCATGTGGAGGGAAAAATAAGCGAAAGCTTAGGTAATCCGCCGCCAATAGAGATTGTTATATTAGATGTTGGCGGTGAGATTGATACACTGTCTTTTAATCGCCGCAATGATTTGGCAGATCGCAATTATTCCAAAGAAAAAGCCGTACTTGAGGCGGTGGAACTAGTTGCAGCCGGATTGAAAAAAGGGGACAGCCGACTGATTGGTGAAGGCGCTACGATTAGTGCTCTGGCCAATCAATCTATATTATATAAACCCTATTTGGAACAAATTATTGAAATTGGCAAATACTATGGAGCGGTAGGTGTGAATGCAGCTCACAGCGGGACTGTACTCGGCGTACTGTTTCCAGCTGGACATAGAGGACAACAACAATGTATTGAACATATTCTTTCCTTATGCGATGGGAAGGTGCAATATATCCGTACCGCCCGTCTGATATCCGGCGGATTAACGCTTGTGGAGGTAGATGACGAGTGGAAGATATAGCCGTTTATGAACATGGAGGAAATTTATACCAAGCTGCCCGCTTAAAAGGCGGGAATCTTGGAGAACTGCTTGATTTTAGTGCGAATATCAATCCATTAGGGATATCACCGGCTGTCAATAAAAGGATTGCCGAACAGCTGCCGCATATCATTCACTATCCTGACGCACAGGCAACGGACTTGAAAGCGGCGATTAGTACCTATTATCGTGTTCCGCCTGAACAGATTATTGCAGGCAATGGTGCTGTTGAATTGCTGTATCTGCTGTGTCATATGCTTCACCCAAAACGCGTTGTGGTTCCAGCGCCTACTTTTAGTGAATATGAGCGGGCAGCTATTGCAGCCGGTGCTGAAATTGATTATTGTTTTTTGCAGGAAACAAGTGATTTTGCTTTTGAACTATCTTATGTATTAAAGGCTATGACTGCAAAATCAATTGTATTTCTTGGCAATCCCAATAATCCTACAGGTGGCCTGATTTCTCGCGAGGATATCACGAGAGTAGTGGCAGCTGCTGCAGAGCTGGACAGCCTGGTGGTCATTGATGAGTCTTTTATTGATTTTATTGAAAATGATGACAAGTATACTTGCCGCTGGCTGGTAGACCAATATCCCAATTTGGTGATAGTACATTCGCTGACTAAATTCTATGCTATTCCAGGCTTGCGTCTGGGTTTTGCTATTGCAGATCCTGCCTTAGTACGTTTGCTGCATAAGGGAAAAGATCCCTGGAATGTCAATTCGCTGGCTCAGGCTGCCGGCGTGGCGGCTTTGGCGGACCAGGAATACCGCCAGCTTAGCCGTCGGGTAATTGTTGATGCAAAAACAAGACTATTTCAGGACTTATCATTAATCGGCAGTATTAAGGCATATTCTCCGTCAGTTAACTATATTCTTATTAATATAGCTAAGACGGGGTTAAGTGCCGCGCAAATGCGAAAGCAGTTATTTGCGCATCATATATTGATTCGAGACTGTAGTAATTATCCGGGCCTTGGCAATCATTTTATTCGGGTGGCTGTGAAGCTGCCCGAACAGAATCGAAAACTTATTGAAGCACTTCAACAAATTTTGGCAGGTGAAGAGCATGACTAAAGTAATTTTGGTTCGTCATGGGCAAACACTATGGAATCATGAAATGAAATATCAGGGACATACTGATATCGCTTTGACTGCCGAAGGAATACGACAGGCTGAGCTTGTGGCAGAGCGCTTGGCTGATGAGCCGCTGACAGCCGTTTATGCCAGTGATTTAAGCAGGGCATTTGTTACTGCTGAACATATTGCTGCTAAACATGGGTTAGTTGTTGGCAGCGTACCGGCCCTTCGGGAAATCTGCTTTGGCGAGTGGGAGGGACTGACCTACGACGGAATTAATGAGCAATGGCCTGGCATGCTTGAAAAATTATATAGCTATGCTGATGAGGTAGAAATTCCGGGTGGAGAGTCATTTCCTATAGTGAAAGAAAGAGCATATGCAGCTGTTTGTGAACTTGTCAATAATCATCCGGGGGAGACAATTGCAATAGTTTCTCACGGGGGGACCATCCGGTCCTTGCTTTGTGCAGTACTCAATCTTCATTTAAATCAAGTATGGAGCTTAAAGCAGGATAATACGGCAGTTAATATCCTGGAATATTACGAAGGCAGGGTAATGCTCGGCTTGTTTAATGACTCGTGCCACTTGCATCACGCAGGTAAAACAAAATAAGCTTCGCAATTGTAAATCCGGCAGTTAAAATACTGCCGGATTTTTTGTTTGTGAGTTACACCTTTTGTCATGACAATGGGAGTCGGGAAATATAACATAGAGAGGTGAGGAGGAGAGGATGCTGTAATGAGACGGGGAGCTGTATTGAGAAGTGCTTGGACCATTGCCCGTTCCTACTGGTTTTCCGAAGAAAAATGGTCAGCCTGGCTATTGTTAATAAGTGTTATCAGCTTAAATCTTGTGTTAGTATATATAACAGTGCAGCTCAATCTCTGGCAGAGCGATTTTTATCAGGTCATTCAAAACTATAATCAGAGTGGCTTTATTGAATCCATAGAAGTTTATGCATTGCTGGCTACATTGTTCATTATTGTAAAGGGATATCAAATCTATGCCCGTTTGCTGTTGCATAACCGTTGGCGCCGTTGGTTAACGGAACGGTATTTAACAAAGTGGCTGCAAAAGAAAACATACTACCGTCTGCAGCTAATGGCAGGAAATGAAGCCGACAATCCTGATCAGAGAATAAGTGAAGATGTTGAACTGTTTGTCATGCTTACTTTGCGATTATCTGTAGATTTTCTGCAGGATGCCGTGACCGTGTTTTCCTTTGTGCTTATCTTGTGGAGTTTATCTGGAGTTGTAACGGTTTCCATTGCCAATCTCACTATATCCATATACGGTTATTTAGTATGGCTGGCTTTAGGGTATGCTATAGCTGGGACCTATTGGACCTTGCGAACAGGGCGTCCCCTGGTCAGACTGGAATATAATCAGCAGCGATATGAGGCCGATTTTCGGTTTAGTCTGGTCCGCATACGTGAAAATGCAGAGAGTATTGCACTATATAATGGAGAGAATAAAGAAAGGCAGAATTGCCTGCGCCATTTCAATAATATTGTTACTAATTTTATGCAAATCATTGCAGTTCGTAAACGGCTTATGTGGTTAACTACGGGATACTCACAAGTAGCGGTTATCTTTTCTATTTTAATTTCATCGCCCCGTTACTTTCTAGGGCAAATCCATTTAGGGCAGATGTTTCAGGTCATTGACGCTTATCATCATGTTCAAACAGGTTTCTCTTTTATTATTGACAGCTTTACCCGGCTTGCACAGTGGAGGGCTGTTGTTAATCGGCTTAATAACTTCCTTACCTACATGGAGACGGTACAGACGAAGAATGTAAATCAACAAGATATTATCTATCAAGCAAGCAGGGACTGCTTCACGACCGAGAATGTAACGGTTTTTCAGCCTGATGGATATGGTTTGGTAGCAGGCTTGTCAGTTAAAATCAATAGGGGAGGGAGAGTCGTAATTACAGGCCCATCCGGGTGCGGTAAGAGTACTGTATTACGTACCTTAGCGGGAATATGGCCGTTTGCCAGCGGCAATATTGCTTTTCCTCATGCAGATAAAATTATGTTTGTACCTCAGAAATCTTATATGCCGATCGATACATTGCGAGAAGTCCTTCTATATCCAGGAGTAGAGCACACCGTGAATGATCAAGATTTACAGATGATTCTCACGGCCTGCAAGCTGCCATATTTAACAACTAAACTGAATGAAGCACAGGATTGGGGACAAGTGCTATCCTTAGGGGAGCAGCAGAGAATTGCTTTTGCGCGGGCCTTACTGCAAAAACCGGATTGGTTATTTTTAGATGAGGCTACTTCTGCTCTAGATGAAGATGCTGAACAAATTGTCTATGCGTTAGTATGTAAAGCCTTGGACAAAACCGCAATTATCAGTGTTGGCCACAGAAAAACACTGCTTAAGTACCATCAACAGAGGCTGGAATTGGACGATGAAGGGGGATGGAGCTTCGGAAAATGTTGATGAACGATTATTTCATACATGTTAATAACTTTTTATTAAATTTTTCTTGTATTTCACTCGACTTACCGACTATAATTTTGCTTATAGATAAAATAGTATAGCGAGGACATAATGACGAAAACCTTTACTTTATATACAGATCAATTAAAAAGAGTGATTGAACGAGTTGAAGAAAATGCAAAAACTAATCCCCTTGCCAACAATGCTATTACAGTATTCGTATCGGAAGATGACCCTTGTTTGAGGATGTTTCAGAAAGTAGGGCATGATTGGATTTACCTCGATGAAGAGGAATTTTGTGAAACGAAATAACGAAAGCACGACGGCATTGTCATAAAGTGCTAGAATATTCGCGGGTATGTTTCTTCGGAGATATCTCGTAGGCTGATTTTGCAAGCAGCGCAAATCGGCTTTTTTTACGCCGTTTTTGCAAAAACTGTTGTGAGATGCGAAGCTGTTCCCAGAAGGTGACTCACGAAAGATGAGAAGAATCAAAAATTGGTACCGCTTAAAAGCGGTACCAATGGTAGTTACAAGCTGCGCACGGAGATGATGTGCCAGTCCCTGTTCGAATCTCTTTCCAGGTTAACTAAAAAACGTTTCCCTGTCGAGTTCTTGGTTACTTGGACAGTTGCGCTATTAGTAGACTGAGAAATAGTTGTGAAAGAATCATTGTATCTACTGAATCCATAATTAGCAGCAGAAGCTTTTACAGCGTCTACAGGGCTGCTGAGATAGTGGGAATAACCATAGCGATCACTGTTATAATTCCGGTAGTTATCGCTGCGATAATAGATGCGTCCGTTTTCATACCAGCCCTGATTTTCATCTGCACTAGGCCAGCTATATTTATGTTCATGCCAGCCGTTATTGCGGTCTCGATCTCTATCACGCCAGCTATCCCGATAATCTCTGCGATCCTTGGTCGATTCTTTTTCAGCAACCACTTTTTTCACAGGTTTTTGCGTATCCTTATCAATCATTGTGGTCTGCTCAGTTTTATTAGAAGGAGTGTAGGGGTTCTCAGCCGCTAAGGCCTTAGCAACTGGCACTCCCGGTAAGGCGGCTCCTGTTAAAATAGCAGCGCCTGCTACGGCAGCGGCATAACGTTTATACTTACGGCGCAATTTACGGCTTGTTTATGTTTTTTCCATTCGCACTGTCTCCTCCTTTTTTTTTTAGTTTTTCATCTTTTTATGGACACAATC
>DDHB01000036.1 GCA_002337925.1 Sporomusaceae bacterium UBA1887 | reverse complement strand
GTTTGCTGTTATCGCTTGTCGCAGTGACAGCTTATTTATGTTAACACAACCAATTTGTTTTGTCAACATCTTTTTTTGTTTTTCTTACCCGTTAGGGCTAGGCCGCTTGTTGACGGCTTACTTATAGTAACACAGCCTCATACACTATGTCAACACTATTTACAAAAAACTTTCTGCCGTTATCTGCGGCTTGCTTATACTACTATAGCAGCATGTAAATGTCAAGAGTCTGGCCGGTGTCCATACCGGCCAGACTCTATATTAGGATACTTTGATTTTCAACTGGTTAATTCCGGCGATATGCATATTCAGCGCCAGATCCTCCGGCTTTAATCCTAGTGCCAGGCCTATGAGCTGAGCTAAGTGCAGCACCGGCATTTCTTGACGGTATCCAACAGCAGCCTGGCCTTCAGGCTGGTTCATATCAAGCGACATTTGGCATAACGGACAAGGTGTAACAATACAGTCTGCCCCTGCTTTAACTGCACTTTGACAGGTCTCTCCAGTAATTTTGAGCATATCTTCATTTGCTGTATAAGTGGAATGAAAGCCACAGCATTTTAACTTAAAGTCAAAATCAACAGGTTCTGCCCCTACTGCACGAATAACATTTTCCAATGACTCCGGATTTGCATGATCTTCGAAGTTCATAATTGCAGGCGGTCTTAAGATGTGACAGCCATAATATGCAGCAACCTTTAGTCCTGTGAGTGGTTTCTTTACTTTTTCTTTTAGTCTTTCCAGCCCGTAATCGCGAATAATTGCCCATAAAAGATGAGTAATCTCACTCGATCCCCGATATGCAATTCCGGCTTTTGACAGGATTGCATTTACTTTATCTTTCTGCCCATCATCGAGTTTTGCCTTTGCTTTGCGCAGCATAAGCGTACAGGTGTTACAAACGGTGAGAAGCGGCAATTCCATTTTCTCGGCAAGAGCAATATTGCGGGCGTTAACTGCCGTACTGGTCAAATCATCAATATCTTGCAGATGCGAGGCCCCGCAGCATGTCCAGCCCGGAATTTCTACAAGTTCAATTCCCAGAATTTTAGCTACGGCAGTAGTAGCAATATAGTTTTCCTTTGAGGCCCCTTCCAAAACGCAGCCGGGGAAAAAAGCATATTTCATTATTTTTCACTCTCCCTTACTGCTTTAAGGATGGTTCTGATTTGATCATGCCCTTTGACTTTTCCGGGGAAATGGAAGGGATTTAATTTACCCCGCCGTAAAAGCCGAAGTGCCAGAGGGAACTTTTGCAAAGAGCCGATGATACCATCACTGCGCAAAGACAGTTTCATTTCATTCAGGCGACCGGTATCTTCAATATCTTTTAGAAAGGCAAAAGCATGGCGGGCACCTGGATTATTCCTGTACCCCATCTTGATCGAGGCCTGCCGGAGCCTAGCTATATCCTCTCCAGGAGAAAGCCCTTTGGGGCACTGAGTTGTACATTCAACGCAGTGCAGGCATTTCCATAAACCTTTATCAAGGATTGCCTTAATGCGTTCTTCATCTGCTTTATCTCTTGTGTCGGCGACGAACTTCCATACTTTTGCATAGGTGAAAGGTTCAAGAAAATCCTGATTATTTGCGCTCAGCTTATTGCATTCAGAAGCACAGGAGCCGCAAAGGATGCAGCCTGCCTGCACATCAATTTTTTTGAAATCGGCAGCTTGCTGCCGACAGCCTGTTGCTGCCGTAAATTCATCTTTGGGAATAAGCCAGGTTTTAGCAGCAGTCATCCGCTCTGTTTTGGGCTCCCAATCTATAACTAAATCGCGAACAACAGTGAAATTACCCAATGGTTCAATTGTTAGCTCAAAACCAAACCGCCGAATTACATCATCCAGCGGAGTCTCACAGGCCAGCATCGCTTGGCCGTTAACGCGGACTGAGCAGGCACCGCAAACAGCTGAACGGCATGCTGCTGTGAAAGTCAGAGTCGGATCAAGCTCTTCTTTGATCTTAATTAAACCCCATAATATCGTCTTTCCGGGTTGATGTTCAAAGGAGTATTCCTGCATATACGATTTTTTCCCATCAAACCGTCTAACCTTATACGTGATATGGTTCATTAATATCTCCTTTCTGCCGGTTGATATTTTGTTACTACAACTGGCCGACTGGTCAATTTGTACTGCTGTCCTTCAAGTGCAACAATCGTATGCTTTAAGAAATTCTCATCATCACGCTGAGGATAATCGTCCCGCAAATGGCAGCCTCTGCTTTCCTCGCGATATATAGCCCCCATTACTACAGCCTTCGCCATTGTCAGCATATTTCCCAGCTCAATGTAGTTGACAAAAGCTGTATTGAATAGCTTACTGCTATCGCCGACAACACATTGCTGGTATTCAGCAATCAGTTTGTCAATCTCCAGGCTTGCTTTCGCCAAATCAGCTGCGTTGCGGAATATGCCAACATCGTACCACATGGTCTCTGCCATACGGTCTCGTATGGCAGGCACGGTAGGTCCATTTTTACGGGCCACGGTTTTTTCAAATTTATCGCGCCACGAGTTTGCTGCCTTAGTTAAACCCTCTTCGCCTCCAAAGCCCCGTTCCCGTGCGCATTGACTTGCTCCCTGCCCGGCAATTTTGCCAAAGACCATAATATCCGCAAGGGAATTGCCTCCCAGCCGGTTAGCGCCATGGATAGATAAACACGAGGCTTCCCCTGCTGCAAAAACACCTTGCACAGCCGTCGCACAGGTACGATGATCGATAACATCGATGCCTCCCATGGTATAGTGACAAGTTGGACGGATAGGAATAGGTTCTTTAAGCGGATCAACCCGTTCAAATGCGATTGCTAAATCCCGAATCCCATGAAGCTTTTCGAGAATTACACTTTTATCCAAATGTGTGATGTCCACTACGACATAGGCATTCATTCCTTCGCCAAAGCCTCGTCCTGCCTTTATCTCGTCCTCAATCGCCTTCGCTACAACATCACGCGTGGCAAGCTCCATTTTTTCTGGCGCATAGCGTTTCATAAACCGTTCGCCATCTTTATTCAAGAGGTACCCGCCTTCACCGCGTACCGCTTCCGACATCAAAATCCCTGTGCTTGCCAGACCAGTAGGATGAAACTGAATCATTTCCGGATCTTTCAATGGTATACCTGCCCGGAAGGCTGCTGCCATTCCGTCACCGGTAGAAGTAAACGGATTAGTAGTGCGCAGCCAATACATCCGGCCTGCACCACCAGTAGCAATAACAATCGCTTTGGTTTTAATTGGGATGATTTCGCCGTCTTTCACCGAGAGAGCAACAACTCCCTGCAGTTGATCATTTTCTGTTACAATATCCAGAAGCTGACATTCACTGAGAATCTTCACACCAGCTTTCAGGCATTGTTCATACATGGTATGCAGCAACGCATGTCCGGTTTTATCCGCCGAATAACAGGTGCGCGGAGAGGATTGACCACCGAAGTTTCGCTGCGAGATACGCCCTTGCCCATCACGGGAAAACGGAACACCCAAATAATCTATTTCTAAAATTGTTTCAGGCGCTTGAGAAACAAAATACTCAATGGCATCCTGATCCCCCAAATAATCACTGCCTTTTACAGTATCAAAGAAATGCTTCTCCAGCGTATCATTAGGATCGGCATTTTTTACAGCACCGTTTATTCCCCCCTGAGCCATACCGGTAGCCGAGCGGGTAGGAAACATTTTTGTCNNTTTTGTCATCAGACCGACACTAAGCCCTTCTTGACTGCCAGCCTCCAAAGCTGCCCTCATACCGGAGCCGCCGCTGCCGATAACAAGTACATCAAACGTAAGCATGAGTTCACCTCAATCGTTTTTTATAATCAAGGAGATTGGCCAGCCGGTCAATCTCCTTGATGCAATGATTATAGATCTTTACAACTTTTTGTAGGGTTTTTGCCCTTCCTCATAATAGTTGCGACCCTCACAGTCAATAGCGACTATTGCCGGGAAGTCAACAACTTCCATCCTTGCCAGCGCTTCCGGACCTAAGTCACCATAGGCGACAACATCGTAGGCTTTGATTGTTCGCGAAATCAATGCAGCAGCACCGCCAACACAAACAAAATAAACTGCGCCATTCTTTTTCATGCTGTCAACAACAGCATCGGACCTGTACCCCTTCCCGATCATGCCTTTGAGCCCTTTATCAAGCAGTTGGGGAGTATAAGCGTCACAGCGTCCGGCGGTAGTTGGTCCGGCAGAGCCAATCGGCTCACCTGGTTTGGCCGGTGATGGTCCCACATAATAAACAACCTGACCGGTAAGATCAACCGGCAAGTCTTCCCCCCTATCTAAAGCTTCAATCATCCGTTGGTGCGCGGCATCACGTGCAGCATAAATGACGCCGGAAATAAGAACGCTGTCGCCGGCATTTAAACTTTTTATAGTTTCATTAGTAAGCGGTGCAGTAATCTTTTTTTGTTCAGCCATCTTCTCTTCCTCCTTACAGCGTTATCTCGGCATGTCTTGTTGCATGGCAGTTAATATTAACGGCTACTGGCAATGAGGCGATGTGTGTGGGAAACCACTCAATATTAACAGCTAATGCCGTAGTACAGCCGCCAAGCCCTTGAGGTCCTATTCCCGTTTTATTGATGAGGTCTAATAATTCAGCCTCCAGTTTAGCGTACTCGGGATGCGCATTGCGCTCTGTCAGTGGGCGAATAAGCGCTTTCTTGGCAAGATAAGCAGCTTTATCCATAGTACCGCCAATACCGACACCAACAACAATCGGAGGACAGGTACTGGAACCAGCACTAATAATCGTATCTAATACAAATTTTTTCACTCCTGCAATACCGTCTGCAGGTACAAGCATTTTCAGGCCACTTTTGTTTTCACTGCCTGCACCTTTGGGCGCAAGCAATATTTTGATCTGATCTCCCGGCACACTTTCGAGATGAATAATGGCCGGTGTATTGTCGCCTGTATTTTTCCGGTTAAAAAGCGGTTCAGCTACCGCTGATTTACGCAGATACCCCTCAATATATCCCTTCGCCACTCCGGCATTAATAGCCGCTTCCAGTGTGCCGCCTTCGATATGAGCATCCTGACCTAACTCTACAAAGACGACCGCCAGTCCTGTATCTTGACACATAGGTTTATCTTCGTCTCTTGCAATACAGGCATTTTGCAGAATCTGACCAATAATATCCTTACCAAGAGGCGATTCCTCTTTTTGCTGGCCTTCTACCAGAGCATTATAAACATCTTCAGATAAATAATAATTAGCATCAATGGCTAGCTTTGCTACAGCATCCGTAATTGCTTGCGCAGTAATTGTTCGCATTTCGTAGACTCCTTTCATTTGTGTAGTAATTAATTCTCGCCTTTTGCCGCCATTCCTACCACAACCCAAGCACTTTCCACCAAATTGATCCAAATCCTACCCAAATGATTAGATTAATAACAGATATGATAAATCCTAACCGCCACCAGGTGTTTTGATCAACAAAACCTGCTCCAAAGTAAATAGGCGATGGGCCGGCGGCATAGTGAGTAAGAGACATACACAAATTAGACATAAAGCCTATTGCCAGAGCAGCTAAATAAGGCGGCGCACCTGCTGCCACCGCTACAGCAACAAATGCAGAATACATGGCGGTAATATGCGCCGTCAAACTGGCAAATGCATAATGGGCATATAAATACACAACTGTAAGGATAACAAAGGCCGGGACCCAGGGAATACCAGCAATGCTAGCTGCAACCGCTTTAGCAAACCACGGAATAAAACCAAGCTTAGACAGAAAATCTGCCAAACCAACCAAGCTGCCCATCCAGATCAACGTATCCCAGGCCCCTTTTTCCTCCAACACATCTTTCCATTCCAGTACTTCAGTTGCCAGCATAACAACGACAGCCAACATAGCAACGACAGTCGCATCCAATTTGGTATATTGTGAAGTACTCCATAATACTAAAGCTCCCACAAATACCATGGTAACAATTTTTTCACCCCGGCTCATAGCGCCCATTTTTTTCAGTTCTGATGCTGCAAGCGCTTTAGCCTCAGGAGTTTTGGTGATTTCTGGCGGGTAAAACTTATACAAAAAGTAAGGAACAACCAGAATAGAAATAAGACCGGGAACGGCTGCTGCAAGAGCCCATTGGCCCCAGGTAATTTGAATGTGTAATGCTTGAGCAGCTAATAATGCAATCAAAGGATTACCAGCCATGGAGGTAAGAAACATAGCGGAGGTAATTGTATTGCCTTGATAGGCGGTCTGCATAAGATAACTCCCTACCTTACGGGAGGAAACACCAGGCTCCGAATCAAATGCCGTACAAAGACTGCGCACGATCGGAAATATAATGCCGCCGGCACGGGCTGTATTCGAAGGCGTAGCAGGGCTGATGATTAAATCACTTAGGACCAGTGTATAGCCTAATTTTAAGGTACTGTCTCCAATAGCACGAATCAGCACATAGGCAATCCGACGACCTAGACCGGTTTTAATGAACCCTTTGGCGAATAGAAAGGCTGACACAATCAGCCAAATGGTGGTATTAGAGAATCCACTAAGTGCTTCAGCTGGTTTAAGTACTCCTACAAGGGCTGTGAAGGTTATGCTCGTTAATGCCACAGCACCGATAGGCATTGGTTGAAGAATAAAGCCGAAAATAGTTGCCACAAAAATGGCCATGAGGTGCCAGGCTTGGGGAGTTACCCCCTGGGGAACAGGAATAAACCAAATAATTGCGCCGAGAGCGACAGTGGCCAATGCCCGTACAATCTTACCGTTCATGACATACACTCCTCCTCATTTAGCTTACTAAACTACTGAGTTCTAATGAGCTATTGAAATACAAGTAATAACTCATAATTACTGTAGCATTTCTGACGCAATATTTAAAATATTCATAAGCTATGGTATAATAGCTTGTGGCTATCAGGCGTCAGCAAGCTATTGACAAGGAGGGTAATTAGGTGGAATTTAGGCAGTTAGAGTATTTTTACAAAGTAAGCAGCTTGCGAAATTTTACCCGGGCAGCCGAGGTGCTTCATATTGCCCAACCCTCTATCACCAACGCGATTCACAAGCTGGAAGATGAGCTGGGTCTGCAGCTTTTTGACCGGAGCCAAAAAAAAGTCATTCTCACTCCGGAAGGACAGGCCTTTCATTTGCGAGCTGAAAAAATCCTGTATGAGGTACAGCAGGCTCTGTCAGAAATGAATGATTTTAAGAATTTGCACAAAGGAACAATTAAGTTTGCTGCTCCGCCTATGATCGGGGCTTACCTGTTCCCTAATATCTTCACTCATTTCAAAAACACCTATCCAACTCTCGATCTCGCTGTATTTGAAGCAGGCTCTCTAGCTGCAAGAACAATGCTGGAAAAAGAAGAATTGGATTTGGGCATTATCATTTTACCTGAAAACAACCAGTCCTTAAACACCATTCCCATTACCAGAGAACAGATTATGCTGTGCGTTTCACCCGAGCACGCCATGAGTGATGCAGCCAGCATAGATTTTAAAAGCTTAAAGAATGAGTCCTTCATTATGCTGAAAGAAGAGTTTCTTCACCGGCAGTTGATCCTTGAAGAATGCGCCAAACATGACTTCAACCCGCACATCGTATTTTCCTCAAACCAGATAGAAACAATCAAAGCACTTGTGGCAAGTAATGTGGGGATCTCCTTCTTAATGAATATGGTCGTACGCAAACACCCGAATATTATCAGCATTCCCTTGTCTAAGCCGATTTTTATTACAATCGGACTCGCCTGGAAGAAGGACCGGTATCTCTCTAAAGCATCACAGGCCTTTATTGATTTTTTAACCACTTACGCCCGCCGCCTTCCTATAGAAGCAGCTAATTTTCATGACTCTAAAACAAAATAAAACCCGGACCGCTTAAGCGGCCCGGGTTCATTGTTTTTAATCACTATCCGTCTTCTTTTCAACAGTAGCCAAAGCTACTACTTTGTCTTCTACGCCCGTTCTCATGAGCGTAACGCCTTGCGTATTCCGGCTGATAACCGATATTTCGTCGATCTCAATCCGGATGACAATACCATCACTGGTAATCATCATTAACTCTTGTCCGGGACGTACCAGCTTGAGGCCTACTACCTTGCCGGTTTTCTCCGTTACTTTGAGATTAATGACGCCTTTACCGCCTCTGGACTGAGTACGGTATTCACGAACCAGTGTACGCTTGCCATAGCCTTCCTCACTGACAGTCAGCACCTCATTGTCCGGTTTGACTACGTCCACGCCAACGACCACATCACCCTCTTCCAGACTGATGCCTTTTACGCCGTGAGCAGTTCTTCCCATATTACGAACTTCTTTTTCAGCGAAGTGAATGGCCATGCCGTCACGAGTGCCCAATATGATATGCTGCTCGCCATTGGTGAGCTTAACATCAATCAAATCATCGTCTTCATCGAGATTGATCGCAATCAAGCCGCCTTTGCGGGCTGTATCAAATTCGGTCAGTTCCGTTTTCTTGACTATCCCCTTGCGGGTTGCCATGAAGAGGAACCGTCTCTCAGCGAATTCTTTTATCGGAATTACGGCAGTAATTTTTTCATTCTGCTCAAGCGGCAGCAGATTGACAACAGCCGTCCCCTTAGCCGTCCGGCTGGCTTCAGCAATTTCATATGCTTTCAGCCTGTATACGCGGCCCCGGTTAGTAAAGAAGAGAATGTTATGATGAGTAGTAGCTACAAACAAATGCACTACAAAATCTTCTTCTTTCGTACCCATTCCGGTAACGCCCCGGCCACCACGTTTTTGACTGCGATAGGTATCAATATTTAGCCGCTTGATATACCCCTGATGAGTAATGGTAATAACCACATCTTCAACAGCAATTAGATCTTCCACTTCCAGTTTGGAAACATCACTGGTTATAACCGTACGGCGCTCATCACCAAAGCGTTTCTTCACATCAAGCAATTCTTCTTTAATGATATTCATAATCTTGTGCTCGTCTGCCAGTATCGACTCCAACAGCTCGATAGTTTCCATTATATCTTTATACTCTTGTTCAATTTTAGCCCGTTCCAAACCAGTCAGACGTTGTAAACGCATGTCCAAAATTGCCTGAGACTGCTTTTCGCTTAAATGGAAGCCATCCATCAAGGCCGTTCTTGCTATATCAACGGTTTGCGACCGACGGATAGCAGCAATAACGGCATCCAAATTATCAAGAGCTATTTTTAAGCCTTCTAAAATATGCGCTCTTGCTCTGGCCTTTTCCAGTTCAAACTGAGTCCGACGAGTGATAACTTCTTTTTGATGTGCCAGGTAAAAACGCAGCACTTCCTGCAGATTCAGTACGCGAGGACGCCCGTCTACCAATGCCAGCATATTCACACCAAAAGAATCCTGCAATTGAGTGTGCTTGTACAGCTGATTTAAAATGACATCGGCATTAACATCACGACGCAGCTCAATAACTACGCGCATACCGGTGCGATCACTTTCATCTCTGAGATCGGTGATACCGTCAATAATTTTATCGCGAACCAAATTGGCAATGGTTTCGACGAGTTTTGCTTTATTGACCTGGTAGGGAATCTCGGTAACAATGATCCGGTTCTTGCCGTTAGACATGCGTTCCACGCGTGCCTGCGCCCGCATTTTCACACTGCCCCTGCCGGTAAGATAAGCCGACTTGATGCCTTCGCGGCCAAGAATAAGTCCTCCCGTCGGGAAGTCAGGCCCTTTGATTGCCATCATTAATTGTTGAATGGATACTTCAGGGTCATCAATCATCATAACCAGGCCATCTACTACTTCACCCAGGTTGTGAGGCGGAATATTAGTAGCCATGCCGACTGCAATACCTGACGAGCCGTTTACTAGCAAATTAGGAATCTTTGCAGGCAAAACGGTCGGTTCTTTTAATGATTCATCATAGTTAGGTACAAAATCTACGGTATCTTTCTCAATATCAGCTAGCATTTCAGCAGCAACACGGGACATACGGACTTCCGTGTACCGCATCGCAGCAGCAGAGTCACCGTCTACGGAACCAAAATTGCCATGACCATCAACCAGCAGATAACGGGTGGAAAAATCTTGAGCCAGACGCACACTAGCATCATAGACTGAGCTATCACCATGAGGGTGATATTTACCTAATACTTCACCGACAATACGCGCCGACTTTTTGTACGGTTTATTAGGAGTCATTCCCGCTTCATGCATAGCATAAAGAATACGACGATGAACCGGTTTCAATCCGTCGCGTACGTCTGGAAGCGCTCTCATGACAATTACACTCATAGCGTAATCAATATAGGAGTTCTTCATTTCGTCTTCTATCCGAATGGGCAATACCTTACCTAATCCAAAATCCACTATCTCACCTCAACCATATAAACATAGGCGCTTTAAACATATACATTTTCCCTATCGATACCAGAAATTCCTGCTTTTACTATAAGCATACCCAAAGAATGTTACTTGTAACCAATTTGCAGCCTCCACCATATAGTAAGAGGAAAGTTAATTATTACTTATGCCAAGGAGCTGACTATTTTGGATATCGGGTTTTTCTACGTGATCCTGCTGGCCATAGCCGTTAGTATTGATGGTTTTGTAGCCGGTGTGGCTTACGGATTGAAAAATATCCGCATGCCTTTTGCCTCGCTGGTCATCGTAGGCATAGTTGCCACTGTCCTAACGGCAATAGCGATGTTCTGCGCTTATGTACTAGGGAAGTTTATTAACACCAATACCGCCATTGTAATTGGTGCGCTGCTATTAATTCTATTGGGCACCTGGAGTCTTTTTCAACAATATCTAACCAGGAACGTCCCTTCATACGAGCTGGACGGGGAAGTGACAGCCCGTAAGCTCAGCATTTCCATCGGGCAGCTCGTAATCAGCATTGTAGCCAAACCAGAGACCGCCGATGTGGATCGTTTAGGCTGCATTAGTTCATTAGAGGCAGTTTTTTTAGGTCTTGCGGTCGGCTTAGATGCCATGGTTGGTACTTTTGCAGCAGCTCTTATGGGCGTATTACCAATCTACACACCACCCGCGGTTGGCATTACGCACATGATTTGCATTAGTTATGGCTGCTATGCCGCCAGCCGATTTATTCCTGAAAACTTAAAACGGCGCTTTCCCTATCTGCCGGGAGCACTGCTTATCTTTCTAGGCCTAATCCGGCTTGCCTAATTACTTTTATAGGAGGTTATTATGTTCTCGAGCTTTTTTTATGCCCTGTCGCTGGGGCTGGCAGTAAGCTTAGATGCGTTAGCCGCTGGCATGGCATACGGTATAAAGAACATTAAAATACCCTTTTCTTCTTTATGTATTGTCGGTGCCGTTACCTGCTTTTGCACTGCTTTATCCATGATTGCTGCCACAATGCTCAGCAATTGGATAGACACCCATTTTGCCATTATTGGCGGCTCGCTCTTGCTTATCGCCATCGGAGCTTTTAGTCTGTTTCAAGAATATTTTACTCGCGATGTAAAACATTATCATATCGAAGGCGAGGTCACCGCCCGCAAGCTTACCTTCGCAGTGGGAAAACTAGTCATCAGCATTATGGCTCGTCCCGAGTCGGCCGACTTCGACGAATCCCAAAGCATCAGCAAAGTCGAAGCCTTTTTTCTCGGCTTAGCCCTCGGGGTTGACAATATGGTTGCTACTTTTGCAGCAGCCCTAATGGGCTTGCTCCCCCTTTATACTCCGCTTATCATGGCAATCATCCAGATGGTTTTAATTATCAGCGGCATATATGCCTCTAACCGTTTTTTCACTGAAGAGTTGAAAAGTCGCTTTCCTTATTTACCTGGTGCTATTTTAATATTAATCGGCCTATTCAGATTAAAATAAAAAGAACGAGACTGTTGCACTAAAAAGGTGTGACGCTGTTATCTTCGTTTCCTTCCGCTTTTTCCGCTCGTCTCTTTGCCTTAATAGACAAAGAAAAAGAGGGTGTCACAAAATGCTTTTCAAAAAGCATTTTGCGACGCCCTCTTCCTTTATCCTTTTTGCCGGCTCTTTCTCGAACTCCAGAACAATTGAATACTCATTATAACAAAAAAGATGCTAAATACTTTCCGCAATATTGCCTCTGGCAATAAGTTAGCAATATACGCACCACAAACGCTTCCCGCTAACGCCCCTAATGCCAGCACTGCGGCAACAGGATAATGTATTAACCCGTTTTTGTGGTGCCTCCAGACTCCTACCAATGCGGTTGGTATCATTGCCACAATTGCAGCGGCCTGAGCCATATGCTGATTAAGCCCCATTAAGAATACTGCCGACACTACGAGAATTGCGCCTCCTCCAATCCCCAGCAATCCACTTAACACCCCGGTAACGACACCAGTTAAAATTGAAATAAGTACAACCATTACGAAAACCACATCCTTACTGCTAAGGCAAAAGTAAGTATGCCAAAAATACGCCGCAAGTGCTCAGGCTGCACTTTGGGCAGCAATGTCGAGCCAAGATAAGCGCCAGCCATCCCGCCTATCGCGAACAAAGCAGCCAGCCCGGTATCAAGCTGACCAAAAGATTGATATACGGCAGCACTCACAAATGCACTTGGAATCACTACTGCCAGAGAAGTGGCATTTGCCATATGCTGACTGAGTCCGAGAGTATATACCATACCCGGCACCATAATAATTGCGCCGCCAATACCGAGCAAGCCGCTGGCAATACCTGCTCCAAAGCCAATCAGCGTCGTTTTAATTAACTTCATCTTTGAACCTCCGCTTGAAAGCGCCTACATTCATTACCCGAATTCAATGGAGCCAGTTCCATAATCCAGACCCCAGAGATATCATCCCGCTAACCGAAATAACTCCTAATGCCAGCTTACGAAACATTTGGCTATCTACTTTCGAAAACGCCTTTTCCCCCACCCAAAAGCCGATTAACAATGCCGGAATGCTAATAGCAACATTGGATGCGAGATTAGACACATTCAATGTACCCAGCAAGTAAGACAGGACCAAAGAAGCAGTGTTTCCCAAGACAAAATAACGGGCAAGGTTGGCACGTATGGTTTCTTTTTCAACTTCCTCATTCATATAGTACAAGACAATAGGAGGTCCATTCAGGCTAGTAGTTGAAGCCAGAAAGCCGCTGTTCAAGCCGACAACAGCTTGAGCAATACGGTGATTCTGAATTCTCAGGGTTACTTGACGATACATCAGCACCGTTACTGCCACCAGCACAATACCAATAAATATTTTTAACATATCATTACTGATATAGGCCATAACAAAAGCTCCCGGCAAAGCGCCGGTGATACTGGCCATAAACATGAGAAAAACATTGGAAAAGCATCCTTCGCGCCGAGTATGCCAGGCCATAACCGCTTTTACAAGCAACCCCGTAAACAAAACCAGCATAACTACATCTTTGGGATTTATCGCTAGAGCAAGGAGAGGGGCCGCCGCAAGGGCATAACCGAATCCGGTAAGAGTTTGCAAGAAGCTGGCAAATAAAACCACACAAAAAACATAGGCAGTTGTTAATGTAATCATCTCTATGCCCTCTTTTATCAACATTCTATATAGTCACACAGTTACTGTGACAATCTCTATAAATCCATACCACTTATCATAGTACCAGACCGCGTACTTGTCTATATTTCTTCTTCCAGAATATCCATCCGAAAGTGCTGCAAAACCTCTATAAAAGCCGGCGTATGCAGTGGATCGGTATCCATACCAAAAAGATGGGTCAAGCAGCTGCAATCGGACGAGCCAAATTGAGCAATTTCCCAATCAGCAATTTGCCCTATTGCGCGGGCAATATCATGTTCCAGGGAAGCAGTCGTTCGAATTGCGATAGCTGCATGGAACTCTGCAGCTTGACGCAGATAATCAATATGCCAGTGAAATCGTTTGCGTTTCCGCCTATGCCGCTCAAGGCGCTTCGAAAGATGCTGCTTTGCTGAACCTACATACAGATAATATCCACCTGGAAAGTTTATTTCACCCTTACTGCCGATGG
The DNA here is from genome assembly GCA_002337925.1 of Sporomusaceae bacterium UBA1887. Taxonomy (GTDB): domain Bacteria; phylum Bacillota; class Negativicutes; order Sporomusales; family DSM-15969; genus Anaerospora. Next base: position 6,189 of record DDHB01000036.1, on the reverse strand, counting down.
ATAGTTTTTTCCCCTGATCAAGTCGCAGCACGACAATATAGTTGCCGCTGTCATTCATTTCTCGGCCAATAAGTTCCCAGGGAATCGTCGCTTCCGCAACACGTTCACCTAATCGGAAATCCTCTTGCCACTCCAGCGTTACCGCTTTAATATCCAGCTTGTCTCTAGCGGCATATAAGGTTTGCGCGAAAGCCAGGTCGGTATGATAATCCGGTAAAAACCAAGAAGAGCGGGGCCATTGAACCAAAAATAATATTCCCGCCCTATATCCCTCACCAGCAAGCTTCACAAGCCTGCTTATGTGTTTGCGCCCCCGCTCGGTAACTGCATCTGGAAACATCGCAATTGCATGACCAAATAATGTACACGACTTAACTTCCACAACAAATCGTTCTTCTCCCCGGCTGAGCAACAGATCAATCCGGCTATCGCCAAAAGTTACTTCCCGGCCTGCTATACTCCATTCTTCCCACCCCGGAATACGCTTTTGCTGAATAAGCATTTCAGCAACCCGGTTGCTATAATGAGTATCGAGCATAACCGGTATCCCCTCACGCTCAATACCAATTACCTTAAAACGTGTCTTTTTCCCAATACCATCGTTCGCGGCCAAGTACATCCTTCGCCCCGGGAAAAGCAATTCCCACATCCGGCCGGGATTGGGCAGATGAGCCTCCACTACTTCATTTGCCAGCCGGCACTCTACAACAAACCGGTTAAGGCGCCGTAGATACTCAGCACAATATAACTCCGAATAAAAGGCTTCGTCCGTACTCATATACCCACCCTCCAATCGCTCTATATTTTCTGCTATTCAAGACTCTCTGCAGCATCCCTTTTTTCTGCTCACAATCCTTGCCAAATAAAAAGCCGCCTATCGGCGGCTTTTATTTTTATTCTTCCACAGGCTGACCATCTTTACCCATTCGATTTACGACATAGATAAGAACCAGTACAAGCAGAACGGCCCCAATAATATTGGGAGCTGAAAGCAGGTATGCAGGCAAGGTTTGATACAACCCGGCAAAACCAAAGAAGATAAATATGATTGCTGATACCCATTTCACCAGTCTCTCGGGAATTTGCTTACCCAGCGTTACACCAATAATAATACCAATCGCATTTGCTACCATCATTCCTGCCGTGGTTCCCATCCACACAGGTATAAGCTGGTTGTATTTGGCAGCTAGCGCAACTGTAGCCAGCTGTGTCTTATCTCCCATTTCAGCAATAAAGAACGCAATAACGACAGTCCAAAAAGGACTATACTTATTAGACGCATCACAGTCTCCCATTTCGTCTCCCCTGATTGTCCATAAACCGAATACAATAAATGACACTGCTGCTGCAATTTGTATGTAACTCATTGGAATAAAGCGGGTTAAATAACTGCCGACCTCTACGGCCAGGTAATGATTAAGAATAGTGGCAACAAACACTCCCCCCAGCACCGTCTGCCAGCGGTATCGTGTGGCAAAACACATTCCCAGCAGCTGCGTTTTATCCCCCATCTCAGCTAAGACAACAAAAACAAATGACGTAATAAATGCTTCCATCTTTTAGAATCCTCCTTAAAAATAATAAAAAGCGAGACACTTTTAGTATGACCAAAAAGTCATACTAAAGGTCTCGCTAATTGGACGAATTAATCCAACGTTCACGCCAGACGCAAAAATTGCGGCAGTATGTTGACGTGATCAATAAGCTACTCCCCTTTAGGGATTTAATATTACCATTATACTCTGTAATTATCATTTGTCAAGCAAATAAAAAACCTTACAAGCAACAGCTTGTAAGGTTATGGACAAATGGTGCCTCAGGGCAGAATCGAACTGCCGACACGAGGATTTTCAGTCCTCTGCTCTACCGACTGAGCTACCGAGGCAAAATGGCGACCCTGAACGGATTTGAACCGTCGATCTCCGCCGTGACAGGGCGGCATGTTAGACCGCTACACCACAGGGCCATTTACAAACTGCATATACTATTATATTCGATTAATTCCAAGATGTCAATACCTTTTTTTCTTTTATCAACATCGCACTTGCATCAGCAGCAACTGCAAGATCTATTATATCGCTTTTAAAGTTATTGTCAAGTAGTTTTGTAAATAATTATTGTAAAACTTTTGATATAGTGGCAATAACCTGGACAGGATCAAATGGTTTTACAATAAAGTCAGCAGCACCAGCCTCAATCGCCGCAGTAATAATCGATTGTTGACCGATGGCTGTAACCATAACAATGCGCGCCGACGAATTGTTAGAATGAATATTTCTAACCGCCTCAATACCATCCATTTTTGGCATAGTAATATCCATCGTAACCAAATCGGGACTATATTCATTGTACAGCTGTACAGCTTGCTCACCATCACCAGCTTCGCCAACTACTTCATGGCCATTTTCTTCCAGTACTCTCCGCAACATCATTCGCATAAAAGCCGAATCATCACAAATCAGTATTTTCGCCAAACTAAGTCCTCCCTGCACCAACATTGCATTGCCTTATGTGAGCTCCAGCCGCAGTTCAGTTAAAATTCTCTCTAAGTGCTCTTTTAAGCACTGTTCTAATTCACTCAATTGCTTTGTATCAAAAGTACTAATTACCCGCGGGGTTCGACGAACACGCAGTTCACCAAAAAATTCATCACGATAAATATTATAATAGATCAGAAGATTAGATTCTACTGAAAAATCACTATAATCAATGATGATATAAGAACCATTAAGCGATTTTACTGGTTGAAGTGGTGTTATATACAAATCAAACCCAGCTAACTGCTGTGGTAATTGAGCACCAAAAGACCAATCCGTTATCTTCTTTTCACGAAAAATACTGCACAAAGTAGTTTCATCAAAAGCAGCCAATCGCTGAATTGTTTCTTTCATTCGCAGATTCAACAATTGCTCTAACCCTGCCAAATCACCAATAATAAAGCTAATATCACACATTTCCGTTAAGCCGACTACCACGCGGACTAAAAACTCCTTAGTCGCTTCATCATATAAAACAGAAAAACTACGGTACTTCGCAGCGCTATGATAAGTAAATATCCGGTATTGGCTGTCACATTGCATCAATTCTGTCGTTAACATAAATCCCGCAAATTCGGGTTCTAAATTCTGCAGAAATGACCACTCTTTTAATTGTGTTACTATTTTTTCCATCATTATCACCTAACTTAGTAAGTATTCTGTATAGATTCGTAAAAACCTCTCACCTTGAGTGACCATTTTTCTCAGAACTGAATACTATGCATTAATCTTTAACTAGCAAAGGAGGATGTCTTATGAGAAGACGTTTTTGGCCTGCTCTGACGGCCGTATTAGTAATGGTAACGCTATTACTCACCGCCTGCGGGCAAACCACAACAACTCAGCAAAGTTCAAAAGCGCAACAGGCGGGGCCAATCTGGGCACCTGGATTAACTCCGCTTCCACAGGATACAGTGGTCAAGGTTGGTATGAAACAAGTCATCTCGGATGCAGGCATTCTAATCGGAATGGCTAAGGGCTATTACAAGGATTTAGGCATTACCATCGAGCCTGTACAATTCAATTCAGGCCAGGAAATGATTAACCAGCTGGCAGCCGGTCAACTTGATGTAGGTGCAACCGTTACAGCTGCCGGTCTTTTAAATGCAATGTCCCGTGACATTCCTGTAAAAATCGTAGCTGATAAAGGCATTAATGTAGCAGGCAAAGGGTACTACCGCCTCGTTATCCGCAAAGATCTCGCTGGGATAGTCAATGATTACAAAGATTTAAAAGGCAAAAAAATTGCAATTGTAGGCACTGCCTCTCTCGATGAAATTGCGTTAGTACGCATACTGGAAAAAGCCGGCCTCACAACTAATGATATTGACCTGCAAGTGATTCGCGCTTTCCCCGACATGTTGGTTTCTATGTCCAATAAAAGCATTGATGCTGCAATGGTAATAGAGCCCTTTATCACGCAAGGCATTGCCAAGGAATTTATCGATCCCTGGAAAGACCCTAGCGACTATGACCCCGATGCGCAAACAGCCTTACTTGTCTATGGCACAAGCATGACAAATCGCCCCGAAATGGCTAATCGTTTCATGACCGCATATGTAAAATCGATGCGCGATTATAATGACGCCTTTTTTAAAAACAGTAAAAAACAAGAGATCATTGACATACTTTGCAAGTACTCAGTCATCAAAGACCCTGGCCTATATGAGAAAATGTTTCCTACCGGACTCAACCCGGATGGCTATGTGCGTATGAAAGGGATTGCTCTGGATATTGACTGGTATAAAAAGAATAATCTCATTAAAGCCGACTTAAAGTTGGAAGATGCTGTAGACAATAAGTATGTTGACTTTGCTATAAAAACGCTTGGTAAGTACCAATAATATGGCAAAGTTAACGAATACTACTATGCTCGTTCGCACCTTATCCATCCTGTCACCCTTAACACTTCTCCTTCTTTGGGAATTTCTCGCCCGCTTTCAGATCATTGACATCCGGTTATTCTCCAGTCCAAGCCTCATCATTCAAACTTTTTTCCCTTTACTTTTTTCCGGAGAATTATTATACAATACCGCCATCAGCGTACAGCGCGTTATATTAGGTTTTTTAGCGGGAGCCATTCCAGGCATCCTGATCGGGATGAGCATGGGGTTATCACCACTCGTCCGCTCCGCCATTGAGCCAATGATTGCAGCTACATACCCTATCCCCAAACTTGCCATCATGCCGCTCATTCTCTTGGTTTTCGGATTAGGAGAAACTTCAAAAGTCTTTACTATAGCAATTGGCGTCTTTTACTTAGTCGTTATTAATACAATGGCCGGTGTTCTGAACATCGACAAAATATATTTGGATGTGGCCAAAAACTTCGGGGCCAGCCGCAAAGATTTTTATCTCACCGTTGCCTTTCCCGGAGCACTTCCCATGATTTTCGCTGGGCTTAAACTGGGCATGGGCATGGCTCTGATTCTCATAGTAGCAGCTGAATTATCTGCAGCTAAAGCGGGTGTCGGCTGGATGATCTGGAGATCCTACGATATGTTCGACATAGAGCAAATGTTTGTTGCATTAATGACACTTTCGGCCCTTGGATATATTTTTTCCATCGTGCTGGATATACTGGAGCGCTGGGTCTTACCCTGGAAGCAGCAGTGCCGCTAGGAGGTGTTGATGATGAGCAATAGTGATGTAAAAATCACACTCCAAAATATCAGTAAAAACTTTAAAACGCAAGCTGATCCGGTATGGGCCTTAGAAAATATTAATTTATCAATCCAAGATGGCGAATTTTTCTCTATAGTAGGTCCGAGCGGCTGTGGCAAAACTACCCTGCTCCGAATTCTCGCCGGCCTTGAAGAAGCTTCATCTGGCGAATTTGAACTAAAGGCAAATGACAATACCCGCCCCGTCAATTCAATGGTTTTTCAGGAACAATCCATCTTCCCTTGGATGACGGTTAAAGACAATGTTGCCTACGGCCTAAGAATGAGAGGCATGCCTAAAAAAAAGCGAAATGAAATTGCCGATAAGTTTATCAGAATGATTGGCTTGTCTAAATTCGCCAATTCTTATCCCTGTCAGTTGTCAGGCGGCATGAAGCAGCGGGTCAGCGTTGCCCGCGCCTTTGCAAACGATCCGGAAATCCTGCTAATGGATGAACCCTTTGGCGCGCTAGACGAGCAAAATCGGATTATCCTTCAGCAGGAGCTGTTAAAGATCTGGGAATTAACCTATAAGACAACTGTTTTCATCACACATAGCATTGATGAAGCGCTCTGCCTCAGTGACCGGATTATGATTATGACCGCTCATCCGGGAACAATTAAAACAATCGTCAATATTGACTTGCCTCGCCCGCGCGATATAGCAACCCTCAGAACTACACTTCGCTACAACGAGTTATTTCAGCAGGTATGGTTCAGCTTGCGCGATGAAGTACTAAAGGTGAAAGAACAGGAATTTAGCTAAATAGCATGCACAAAGCCCACGGAATAACTTCCGTGGGCTTTGTAGTCTGGCAGGGGCAGAAGGACTTGAACCCTCAACCAACGGTTTTGGAGACCGCTACTCTACCAATTGAGCTATACCCCTATGGAGCGGAAAACGAGATTCGAACTCGCGACCCTCGCCTTGGCAAGGCGATGCTCTACCGCTGAGCTACTTCCGCAGAAATGGTGCCTCAGGGCAGAAT
>DDHB01000076.1 GCA_002337925.1 Sporomusaceae bacterium UBA1887 | reverse complement strand
TATTTTACAATCTATGGGTATAATATAAGAAAAGGACTGACGTGTTGGTCGCACGCCAGCCCAGCAAGTTGTCTAACCGGAACGGTTAGCCCAAAAGCTTCGTTATTAAGAAATAACCGCCATCTGAGCAGGGGCGGTTATTTCTTTTGGTTTATGACCAATACCATGAGCGTGGCAAATGCGACAGCAAATGTCAATGCTTCATAAACAGTCATCCTACCACCCCCCTCCTGGAAAGGAAGGGGCTAACCGTCCCCCGAGCAGCCTGTTAGGCTTATTATAGCATATTCTTCCAGGCTGAAAAGAGAAACTTCCCTCGTGCTTATCTATTTGTGCTTGTCTGCTGCTGCCACGCTTTTGACAAGATCGCGGTCAAGCTTGTCCATAAATGACGTAAATGCTTCAGTCATATCAACCCCGAGGCGGTCGGACAACACCAAAATCCACCAGAGGCATTCTGCCAGTTTCGCTGTAAGCTCCGGTTTTACTTCCCCGTCATGTACCCACCGGCCTTCCGCGGCCATGACCAGACGCCCGAGAGCGCCGATATCGGTGGAAAATGCAAGCATGTCCTCTTCTGTGGTCCACGCACCGTTATGATTGCGTTCTTCGAGCTGTTGGTAAAAGCGGCGCACACGCATGGCGCGCTCGGTTGCCGCAGCGAAATCAATGGCCTTTGCTTTCGGCAGTTTTGTCTCATGGGATCTCTCCTTTATTTAATTGGGTACATTTGCTCTTATTATACTTAAAGGTATAAGACAACAGTATGTCATATTCCCTTAGGTTTAATAGGTATTGCTTATTTTATACTGGCAATACCTTCGGCACGGCATTCAACGTAAACAGCGCAAAGAACCGGCTAAGGAAGTATTTCCTAGCCGGTTCTTTGCGATTGCTTTCTCATTTGTCAGCAGATTAGACTACTGAAGATCTTGTTGTTTTATACTCTCAATTAATTCTTCCAACTCTTCTTTATTGAACTGGTATTTTTCTGCGCAGAAATGGCAGCATAATTCAGCCTGTTCATCTTTAAGAATGTCTGTGAGCTCTTCAACCCCTAAGCTAATCAGGGCAGTCGTCACCCGTTCACGGGAACACTGGCAGCGAAACGTTAGTTCCAGCGGTTCATAGAGATTTAACTCTACTTCCATACCGGCAAAGATCTTCTGCAGTATAGCTTGTCCATCCATCCCCTGTTGAATCAGCTGAGAAATAGGCCCTAAAGCGGCAAGATTGTTCTCAATTTGCTCCAAAGCAGCGTCGTCAGCTCCCGGTAAAGCCTGTACCATCAAACCGCCGGCAGCAGCGACAGATAAATCGGGATTTACCAGCACACCAAGGCTGATGGTTGAAGGAGTCTGCTCCGATACATAGAGGTAGTTCGTCATATCTTCGGCAATTTCACCGCTAACTAATTCTGCACTGCCGGTAAAAGGCTGTTTTAAGCCGGTAAAGCGAGTAACATTAATATGTCCCGCCCCTACAGCCTGCCCAACATCTAATTTACCGTTATGCAGCGGTAAATCAGTGTGAGGCTCTTCGACATACCCTCTCACCCTGCCATCAGCCCAGGCATCGGCTACAACTGCTCCTAACGGTCCGTCTCCATCTATACGAATAGAAATACTTTCATCTGTTTTTAAATTGGCAGCTAATAACATTGCTCCTGTCATCGTTCTGCCAAGGGCTGCTGCCGCTATTGGATAGCAGTCATGCCGCTGTCTAGCTTCTTCAGTCAAATTAGTAGTTACAGCAACAAAAGCCCGCACTCCATTAGCTGTTGCCCGTAGTAAGTGATCCTGCAAAGTCCGCAGCCTCCATATCGTTATTTCCCTGGAAATAATTTACATTTAAATTTCGCGCAGTAAGTTAGCCATTTCAATGGCCGAAGTGGCAGCATCAAAGCCTTTATTGCCTGCTTTTGTTCCTGCCCTCTCGATAGCCTGCTCAATCGTTTCTGTTGTCAAAACACCAAAAATGGTTGGCACACCGGTTTCAAACCCCACGTGGGCTACACCTTTTGAGACTTCGGCACACACATAATCAAAATGTGGAGTACTGCCGCGAATAACCGTTCCTAAGCAGATCACTGCATCATATTTTTTACTCAGCGACATTTTCTTGGCAACCATCGGTATTTCATATGCACCAGGAACCCAAGCTACTTCAATATCATCACTAACAGCACCATGACGCTCCAGCGCATCTATGGCGCCTCCAAGTAATTTTCCAGTAATAAATTCATTAAATCTGGCAACAACCACACCGAAACGCAAGCCCTGTGCTACTAATTTACCTTCATATACTTTAACCATTGTTTATGCCTCCTCATATTGTTTTAAAAAATGTCCGAGTTTTGCTTTTTTGACAGATAAGTAGCGCTGATTAAAACGGTTGGCCTTTATTTCAAGCGGAACACGCTCTGTAACAACGAGCCCGTATCCTTCCAGGCCTACTCTCTTACGGGGATTATTCGTTAACAGCCGTACCTTCGTCAAACCAAGGTCTGCCAGTATTTGGGCACCTATGCCGTAATCTCTCAAATCAGGAGCAAAACCGAGAATTTCATTTGCTTCAACAGTATCTTTTCCGGTATCCTGCAGAGCATATGCCCGCATTTTATTGGCTAGGCCGATACCGCGGCCTTCCTGACGCATATACAGCAGAACTCCTGCGCCCTCTTTTTCAATGCGCTGCATAGCAGCATCAAGCTGCTCACCGCAATCGCACCGGCATGAGCCGAAGGCATCACCGGTAAGGCATTCAGAGTGTACGCGAACAAGCACACTGTCTTGGTTGGTTATATCGCCTTTCACAAGAGCGATATGGCATTGCCCGTCCAACTCACTTTCATAGGCAAAAAGCTGAAATTCACCATAACGTGTGGGCATCCGGGTAACTGCTACCCGTTCCACATATTTTTCATGCTTCTTGCGATATTTTATAAGCTCGGCAATGGTAATCATTTTTAAATCATGCTTGCGCACAAATTCACTTAGCTGCGGCACCCGGGCCATCGTTCCGTCATCACTCATGACTTCACAAATGACTCCTGCCGGGTATAATCCGGCTAGCTTGGCTAAGTCTACGGCAGCTTCAGTATGACCAGCTCTGCGTAACACTCCGCCTTCACAGTAGCGCAGCGGAAAAATGTGGCCAGGCCTGCGCAAGTCTTCGGCTTTTGAATCAGGGCAAAGTACCGTTTGAACTGTTTTAGCACGTTCAGGCGCTGAAATACCGGTTGATACATCATGAGCATCGATCGAAACAGTAAATGCGGTGCCCCGCAAGTCAGTATTGTTGGTTACCATTGCGCCGATTTCCAGTTCATCAAGGCGTTCACCAGCCAGTGGCATACAAATCAGCCCGCGTCCATGAGTAGCCATAAAGTTAATTGCCTCAGGCGTCGCCTTTTCAGCAGCCATGAGCAAATCTCCCTCGTTTTCCCGGTCTTCATCATCGACCACAACAATCATGCGGCCATTCTTGATATCCTCAATCGCTTCTTCAATTGTGCTGAATACATTTTCCATAACTCTCACTCCCTTAGCGCTTCTCTACATAAACCCATTCGAACGCAGAAACTCGGCGTTCATATTTTCTTTACCTGCCGGCGACTTCCCGGAAAGTCCCATTAAACGTTCAACATATTTGCCAATAACATCCGCTTCCAGATTCACCACTTCACCGACAGACTTCAGTCCAACCGTGGTTAAGCCTGCAGTATGAGGGATCAGCGATACAGTAAACCAATCGTTACCAAATTCAACAACAGTCAGGCTCGTACCATCAATTGCAATAGAACCTTTTTCTACAATGTAGCGCATCACCTGCGGTTCAGCAGTGATACGGACAATAACGGCAATATCATTCGTATTTTTTCCGCTAATTGCTCCTACGCCGTCTATATGCCCACTGACGATATGTCCGCCAAACCGGTCACCAACGCGCAGTGTTCGTTCAAGATTTACCTTATCGCCTGTCTTCAGTCTGGACAATACTGTCCGGTCTACAGTTTCAGGCATAACATCAGCCGTAAACCAGTCATCGCCGTGAGCGACAACAGTTAAACATGTACCGTTAACCGCAATGCTGTCTCCAATTTTAACATCGCTTACGACTTTGCTTGCATTGATCGTCAAACGAACAGAACGGCTGGTGCGCACCATATTTTTTACCTTACCCAATTCTTCCACAAGTCCGGTAAACATCGCGCCCCTCCCTATTACTAAAATGTCCCATGAGTAAGAAATCAGCTCCAACTTGCTGCCAAGCCTGATCTTCTATGAGGATGGCTGCTTCCATTGTGGAAACGCCCTGTCCGCCAACCGGATTAGGAGCGCTGCTGCCACCCACTATTTTAGGTGCAACAAACCAATACAACTTATCTCCAAGCTTTGCATCGATAATTGCCCCATGAATCGCACTGCCGCCTTCGACTAAAATACTGGTTATCATACGGCTGCCCAGCAGTTTACACAATGCTGGCAGCGATACCCGCTGGGCGCATTCCGGTACAATAAGCACTTCGGCTCCAGCCTTGCGCAGAGCTTCCATTCGCTCAGCCGGTGCCCGAGACGTTACAGCAATAATCGTTTTCGCTTGTCCATCTGTGACAACTTTCGCTGCCAGCGGGGTGCGTGCCTCGCTATCCAGGATAATCCTGACCGGGTTTCGGCCTCCTTCAGGCAAGCGTGTTGTAAGCTCAGGATCATCGGCTAATACCGTCCCGATTCCTACCATGATTGCATCATATTGGTTGCGCAGCGAATGGACGAACAATCTGGCCTCAGGCCCGGTTATCCACCGCGAATGACCGCTGTGAGTAGCAATCTTTCCATCTAAAGTCATGGCTGCTTTTACCGCAATAAAAGGCAGTCCGGTTGTAATCCATTTAATGAAGCTCTCGTTCAGCTGCGCTGCCTGCAAAGCCATTACACCTTCAACCACTTCAATCCCCGCTTTGCGAAGCAGCTCCAGCCCAGCTCCTGCCACAAGCGGGTTGGGATCGGTCATGGCGACAACAACTTTTTTAATCCCGGCTCTGATTAATGCTTCTGTACAAGGACCCGTCCGGCCTGTATGCGAACATGGTTCTAATGTTACATAAATTGTGGAGCCTGCTGCTAACGGACCGGCTTCATTAAGTGCATGTATTTCTGCATGAGCAGTACCTACTTTTTGGTGCCATCCTCTGCCAACAATTTGCCCATCCCGTACAATTACAGCGCCTACCAGCGGATTAGGGCTAGTTCGACCAATTGCACGCTGAGCAAGCTGCAGTGCTTCTCCCATGTAGCGTTCGTCATCCAAGATGATTACCTTCCTTCTCAAAATAGAAAAAGGCTGTGCAAAGCGAAAATGCTTTGTAACAGCCTTTGTGCAATCAATCTAAAATATGCATGCCAACACCAAAAAATTAACGGACTTATCTCCGCTGTGGAATGCCTTTTCTCATCCAGACTATACTGTCGGTCCCGGAGTTACACCGAGTCAGCCATACGGCTTGCGGACTTTACCGCCGGTCAGGAATTAAAAGATTGCTCTTTTTCACCTTGCCCCAAAGGCTATAATTTATTGGTCTTTGTTATATGTTACCATTGTTAAATGATGATTGCAAGTAATTTTAACTGCGTCCTCTTAATTCTTGAATGGCCTTCGCCACATCCGGTGCGCCATAAACTGCCGATCCGGCAACAAGAACATTCGCACCGGCTTCAACAACCGCTTGAGCTGTTGTTTTATTAATACCGCCATCTACCTCTATATCCACTTTCAGATTACGGCTTTCAATCATCTGGCGAAGACGCTTGATTTTGTTTACCGATTCCGGAATGAACTGCTGACCGCCAAAGCCAGGGTTAACACTCATAATTAAGACCATATCGAGATCGCTTAAGACCTCTTCTATTGCCGTTAACGATGTAGCAGGATTCAGTGATACCGCTGCTTGCACGCCTGAAGCCTTGATGGTTTGGATAAGGCGATGCATGTGCGGTGCAGTTTCAGCGTGTACTGTCAGGATGTCAGCACCGGCCTTCACAAAAGGTTCGATCAATTCCTGTGGGTTAGTTACCATCAGATGTACATCAAACGGCAGCTTGGTGACCTGGCGAAGCGCTGCAATCACCGGCGGACCGAATGTAAGGTTCGGCACAAAGTGTCCATCCATAATATCAAGATGCAAAAGATCTGCACCAGCAGCCTCTACTTTTTTTATTTCATCAGCCAAATAGGCAAAGTTCGCCGACAAAAGCGACGGTGCAATTTTAATCACAACACTAATATCCTTTCTTATTCGCCCGCAACTCTTCCAGTACGCTTTTATAGGAGTTATAGCGAGTTTGGGCAATTTTTTCTTCAAGTACAGCTTGTTTTACCGCACATTGCGGCTCCCTGTCATGCAGGCAGGTACTAAACTTACATTCCGGAGCCAATGCCGCCATTTCCGGGAAGCAGTACGTAAGATGAATAAGCTCAATATCCGTAAATTCAGTAGCACTAAAGCCGGGAGTATCAACGACAAAGCCCCCGCCCGACAAAGGCAGCAGTTCAGCAAAGCGCGTAGTATGCTTTCCTCTGCCGATTTTGGCGCTAACTTCCCCTGTTACTAATTGGAGTCCGCTTTCAATAGCATTCAGCAGACTTGACTTACCGGCTCCGGAAGGGCCGGCAAAGGCTGTAATCTTACCATATAAGGCACTGCGCAGCTGCTCCATCCCTATTCCGCTTTTAGCAGATGTAAATAGTACCGGATAGCCAATTTGCCGGTATAAGTCTACCATTAAGTCCAGCTCTTCATTATTGGCTAAATCAATTTTATTAATGCAGATAATGATATCCAGCTGAGCATCCTCAGCCAGTATCAGTAATTTATCAACTAACGTTGTACTTATATCCGGATTGGCCGCCGCAAAAGTCAATACCACTTGGTCAACATTTGCTACAGCCGGGCGCTTCAGCATTCCACGACGCGGTAATATTTCCTCAATAATACCGCTGTCATGACCTACTAACGCATAATTGACCTCATCACCAACCAAGAGGCTAAATCGTCCTTTCTTAAAACGGCCCCGTAATTTACAGCTTATTACCTTATCTTTATCCTGCACATAGTAATAACTGTTATATGTCTTAACCACGATTCCATTTAGCATGGAAGCCTCCTATCAAATTGTCTGTTCCTGAAGTAATACTCCATTAATATAAACTTGAACACGAACGGTTCCTGTACCTTCTACAGTTTTTTCAACCTTGTCACCAGGTTTATGATTATTATCATAAACCACTCTGCGCCCATTCGTATCAGTTACAACAATTTGTACCGGCTGGCGTTGCGGTCCATCTGGGACAGTCACTTGAACGACAGCGCGCTTCAATGCTCCAGACGTACCTTTTGCAACAGTAAAATCAATTGTAGCCCCTTCGGATACTTCTGTAAAAGGCTGAGGATTTTGATCGATGATCGTTCCTGCAGGATACTTATCGCTAGCCGCTTCTGTTACCTTCCCCTGTTTCAGCTTGAGGCTGTCTAACTGACTTCCGACCGTACTCAGCGGAGATCCCCGGAAGTCCGGCAAAGCTAATTTTTTAGGCTCTGGCCCTTTGCTGATCGAAATATCAATCGTCGTCGCTTTTACCACCTGCGCCGGTGGACGGGGATTCTGATTGATTACCGTATCAGCTACCGTATTAGCCGCGAATTGTTCATCAATCCGCCCTATTGTTAAGCCGGCGTTTTTAATCTGCAGTTCCGCATCACGGCGGCTAAGGCCCCGTACATCCGGCACTACCGTTATTTCTCCGCCTTTACTAACAATAAGATTAATTGTTCGCTGTTCTTTTACAGTTGATCCTGCTTCCGGATTTTGTGAAATGACCTGTCCAACAGGTATTTTATCATGAAAGGTTTCTACTACCGATACGCGTAAATTTTTATCAGCTAACACATTGCGAGCCGATTCAACTTGTTTGCCGACTACACTGGGCACAATCACTTCATTCAGGCTCCAGAACTTCCCATACGCCAGAAAGGCCCCTGTAACAAATGCCACGATCAATAACCCCGTCAAGGCCCAGACCCAGGTTTTAGAGCGTGTTTTTACCGCTGCAGGCTGCGGGGATTTTTCTACTCCCTCACCGGCAGGCGGGGTGATCCTCGGTAATACCTGTGTTGGATAATCTTCACGGGATAAGCGGCGTGTATGATCATCGCGCAAGTAGTTTTGCGATAAGCGCAGATCGGTAATCATTTCACTGATATCCTCAAAACGCTGGTCCGGCTCTTTTGCCATTGCCTTCAATACAATAGCCTCGACAAGCGGTGGCACCTCAGGATTACTTTCCCTTAGGGGGCGAGGCTCTTCTTGCAAGTGCTTCAGCGCAATACTAATAGGAGTTTCTCCATTAAAAGGCACTGTACCAGTAAGCATTTCATACATTACCACACCAAGGGAATAAATGTCCGACTTAGCGCCTACGGCAGCACCTTTCGCTTGTTCCGGAGAGAAATAATGGACTGAACCAATAATAGTCCCTGTATGAGTCATAGTAGCCGATGTTACTGCCCTGGCAATACCAAAATCAGTTACTTTTATACGACCTGACTTAGTAGTAAGGATATTATGAGGCTTGATGTCGCAATGCACCAACCCATTCTGATGTGCATGCTCAAGCGCTTCTGCTATCTCTAAGGCAATTCGAACAGATGACTCTATCGGCAGTTGTCCCGCTCTCTCTATTCTTTCTTTGAGCGTTTCGCCTGAGATATACTCCATTACTATGTAATAAATATCTTCATCACAACCAACGTCATAAATATTAACAATATTCGGATGTGATAAACGAGCGGCAGCTTGCGCTTCGCGGCGAAAACGGGTAACAAATTCGTCGTCACTGGTAAATTGCGATCGTAATACTTTAACAGCAACAGAACGATCAAGCAACTTATCATGTGCGCGATAGACATCAGCCATTCCGCCTCCACCAATTCTCTCTAAAATTGTGTACCGGTTATCCAATGTCCGATTGATGAGCATACTATCACCCCCTTAACGTAATGCTTGGGATATTACCTGACGAGCCACGGGAGCGGCTATGCCTCCCCCGGAACCACCATTTTCTACAACAACCGCAATAGCCACTTCAGGATTAGAGGCCGGAGCAAAACCGATAAACCATGCATGCGGAGCTCCATGCGGATTTTCTGCCGTTCCTGTCTTTCCGGCTACACTAACGCCGGAAATTGCTGCGGCACTGCCTGTTCCTTCTTCCACTACAGCAACCATCATTTTACTAACTTGCGCCGCTAGCGCCCCGGAAACGGGAGATAACCATGACGCAGGAGAAAACTCTTCCATCGTTGTGCCATCCTTAGCAAGAACTTTTTGAACAATATAAGGTTGCATGGTTGTTCCCCCATTGGCAAAGGTTGCTGCAAGCATTGCCATTTTGATAGGTGTCACCAATAAGCTTCCTTGTCCAATTCCTGTCTGTGCCAAATCACCATCACCTAGACGATTAAAATCAGGTAAAACAACAGGTTGTTCATTTAAGTCAGGCATTGCAATTTTATTAAAACCGTAACGAGTATATGTCTTGGCCATATTATTGCGTCCTAAATCTAATGCCAATTGGCCAAACGTAACATTACACGATACGACTAGGGCCTGTTCTAAGTCTATCTTGCCATGAGCCTGATTATTCGCTTCATGAAGTACATAATCACTACCGATTTTCAGGAGCCCTTCACAGCGATATGTTTTTGTATTCGTAGTAATTTTTTCTTGCAGTGAGGCTTCTGCCATCAGGACCTTGATAATGGACCCCGGCGGATACAAACCTTGCACCGCTCTATTCAGTAAAGGACTGCTGACCGCACTGGAGAGTGTTCCCCATTCCGTGTCGACTGTTCCTGGATCAAAGCTGGGTTTGCTAACCATCGCCAGGATTGCTCCGGTCTTGGGGTTTAGAACCACCACAGCACCACGCCGCGAGCCAAGTGCTTTATAGGCTGCTTTTTGTAATTCACTGTCGATTGTCAGAACAACATTTGCTCCTTTTTTTGAAGGCCATAGCTGTCCAATTGCTCCCAGACGGCGTTCGGGATTAGCTAAGCCCGACAAATAGCGATTATAGGTTCCCTCCAGCCCAGCTAAACCGTAGGTTGCGCTAGTATATCCGGTAATGTTAGCAGCTATTGCTCCAAGCGGATATTCGCGCCGGTAAATACCATTCTCATCCTGTTCACTGTAGGCTAGCTTCTCTCCATTGCGGTCAATAAGCTGCCCCCGCTCTATTTGGCGTAATAATTCTGCTGACCGGCGGTTTAACGGATGAGACGCTAATGTGTCACTGGCAATGATCTGGATATACGAAATATAAACAAGCAGAACAGCCATCATTACTAAGAAAAAAGCAGCTGTCTTGCGAAGTGCTGTCGAAATATCTTTATGCATCATAAGCTCCTGGTTCAGAGGCGGCAAATAGAATTCCTAATAAAATAAAATTAGAAATCAGCGAACTGCCTCCATAGCTGATAAACGGCAGAGTAACTCCTGTAAGCGGCAAAAATTTAGTAACACCGCCAATAATAAGCAAAGTTTGTAACCCCAAAAATATTGCTAATCCACCAACAGTAAGTTGTTGGAAGGCACTTTGTGCGCATATGGCAATCCGGAATGCCCGGTACAATAAGAGCATATAGGTTAATAATACTGCTGCCGCTCCTAAGAAGCCCAGTTCTTCACCGATAGCAGCAAAAACAAAGTCAGTATGCACCTCTGGTATAAACCCGGGGAATCCATAAGTTAACCCACTGCCAAGTACGCCTCCTGAGCCCATAGCGAATAAGGATTGTACAATTTGATAAGCCTTTCCACTGGGATCAGACCAGGGATTCAGCCAGATATCCACTCGTACTTTTACGTGGGGAAACAGAAAATAACAAACAGATGCTCCGGCAATAAACAGCAGCATCCCTTGTAATACATAGCGAATGCGGCCGCTTGCCAGGTATATCATTGCTAAGGTTGTCCCAAAGTACAGGAGTGCCGAGCCCAAGTCTCGTTGTAAGACCAGCATTACCATAGTAATGCCCCATATAGCGAAAAGTGGTGCAGTAAACCGAAGGTGAGGAAACATAAATAATCCATATTTGCGCGTAGCATAGGTCAGCACTTCGCGACGCTCAGTTAAATAAGCAGCTAAAAATAGGATAATAAAGAGCTTAGCAAACTCTGCAGGCTGAAAGCGTACCGGACCTAAAATGATCCAGTTCTTATTGCCGCCAATTTCAACTCCGAATATTGCTGCTGCCAACAACAAACCAACGCCTAAAACTCCTGCTAGATACTTATAGTCTGCCAGCTGCTCCAGCTTCCGGCAAAAGTGTACGGTTGCCATAAATGCAATTAACCCCAGCAGGTTCCAGGTTAGTTGTGTAAAAAACAAATTCGGTTTAAGCCGCAATATCATGATTAGGCCGATAGCAGATAACAAAAGAGCCAACGGCACTAAAAGTACATCACCTTGCATCGTGCGGCGAATGTTGTAATGTACGGCAAACCACAAGACAATTAAGACACCTACGGCAGCTAGAAGCCAATAGTCAATTTGTGCTTTTGCCAAATTAACAACTAAAATTCCATTGATTAAAATGAGACTGCATAAAAGCAGCAAGAAACGCTCTTGTTGGACAATACTCTTTTTTGTGTTATCCATCATCATTTTTACTATAAGGCAATTAAAATTGCCGTTATATTATCACTTCCACCAGCATGATTCGCTTTTTCAATCAGTCCGTCCAGAATAAGCTGCCCGTCCTGTTCGCTGCTTAATAATGCCTGCGCCAATTCATCTTCATCTACCATATTGGTAAGTCCATCTGTACAAAGCAGCACTTTACCACCTGCCGCATATTGATATGCACCTGTTTCTACCCGTAAATGCTCACTTGTACCGACCGCCCTGGTAAGAAGATTCCGCTGCGGATGCGTAAGTGCTTCGTCTTTGGAGATCGTACCTGCTTTAATCAGCTCCCATACTAAGGAGTGATCACTGCTTAGCTGTTCTAACTTGTCATGATATCCATAATAAAGGCGGCTATCACCAACATGGCCCCAAAAAACAGTAGTTTCATCAAGAATCGCCGCTGTAACAGTTGTTCCCATGCCTGCATATTCTGCGTGAGTCTGTGATTTTTCAAAAATCTCCTGATTAGCCTGCAAAATAGCCTGTTCCAATAGTTGCCTTGGATGAACGTCACCTAAGTTACGCAGCACATACTCCTTTATTGTAGATGCAGCGATACTGCTGGCTACCTCTCCTGCAACATGACCTCCCATTCCATCAGCAACAACGAATAAATGAGGCGGTTCAAAAGCAAAACTATCTTCATTTGCTTTACGAACCATACCAATATCTGATTTCACATAGGCGAGCATCATGATCACCTCTCAAATTTGAAACTTGCCGGCCCGACCCTAATAATATCGCCCGGCTGTAACACTACATCTTCTGCAATTTTACCATTGTTTAAGTAAGTACCGTTGGTACTATGCAAATCAGTCAAGACAAAATCCTGCTTAACAGCGGTAATACATGCATGCTCAGCTGAAACAAAGGAATCATCAACAATAATATCGTTATGATCACTGCGTCCGATTGCAATTGACTCATCAATACTATACTGTGTTGCACTCAGTGGGCTTTTGCCTGTCGCTACAACAGTCAGCCTTGCTATCGCAGGAGTATCATCACTGGCCTTGCTATGACAAGGTGCATTAAATTCCGCATAAGCCAATTTTAGAACTCTAAACAAAAAAAAGTACACGAATAGCAACAAGCTATACTGTAGTAAGATGCTAGTAATTGTAAGGAGTGTTGCAGTTCCAGTCAATTTATTTCACCTCGTACAGAAGAACCGTACTACCTAATTTAATCCTGTCTTTATTTTTAAGACGCTTACGTGTGACCCGGTGGTCATTGACATATGTTCCGTTTAAGCTCTTAGCATCATAGAGCACATGAGCGCCCTCTTCGTATATTACGTATGCATGAAGCCGCGAAGTATTCATATCGCTTAATGGCATTTCATTGCTCTCTCTGCGGCCAATGTTAATCCGGTTTACGGCAGCCTCTACTCTTTGCCCCGTATCCAGACCTTCCACTACTGTCAACCTGCCATTCAATCGAACAGCTGGCTTAAATATGGGCACATCCAGCTTATCAAAAACACGGGTATGAGAAATCTCGTCCTGCTCGACATCCTTAGAATCAGGTAATGGCTGCTCGATAAAACTACTGGCAATGCGCAGCTTTCCCAGTTTTAGTGATTCATCAGAATCGAGTTTCACTTCTAATAAGCCCATGATCGTATATTGATAATGATCGGCCTGCTGCTGCAAATAGCCTGTCAGTTCTTTTTCGATATTCTGCTGATAGGTCTGCAGCCGGTTAAAATCTTCACTTCCGAGATAAACAACATAACGATTGGGCACATAAACATGGGACACACCCACGGAGCGTTCATTTTCCATATATTTGACCAGACTCTTGGCCAATTCAACCGGTTGTATGCCGCTGCCAAAGGTTTTGTCAAAAAAACCTTCAATATGCTTTTGGAAAAAGCTTTCTATATTGCGAAATAATTTCAAGTATAATCAACCCCGTATCGGTAGTTATCATCATTATAAGCTAAATTTCCAACAGAGTCAAAATAAGGCAACCGGCAAGGCATTAAGTACCTTTTCAGCTCTAATCCAGTGAATACAGGCGGTCTATTTTCCGCACCCCTTTGTTGTCGTCAGTCAGCATACAATCGGTATGCCTCTTTCCTCCGCCTCGGTTTACAAAAAATAGCCTCACCACAATCCTACTGTTTTAGAGCTGACAAGATACTATAGCCTTGCCGGTTCATTTTTCTCTAGCACTTGCTGGCGTAATTGCCCACAGGCAGCCTGTATATCAGCTCCCATTTCGCGCCTGACAGTTACATTAATGCCCATACTTAATAATGCTTTTTCAAAGCTGTTTACCCTCTCTTTTGCAGGGCGCAGCAAGCCCCGCTCAGGCACAGCATTGACAGGAATAAGATTTACGTTAGCCAACTTCCCTTTTAACAGCATCCCTAATTGTCTAGCCTGCTCTACGCTGTCATTGACTCTGTCAATCAACGTATATTCGTAAGTAACTCTGCGTCCGCTGTGTGAAGCATAACGATCAGCAGCACGCATAACCTCATCCAAAGAATATTTGTTATTGATCGGCATTAGCTTAGAACGCAAAGTGTTATCAGGGGCATGCAGGGAAATGGCCAGCGTAAGCGGCAAGTCTTCCTTGCACAAACGATCAATTCCAGGGACGATTCCTGACGTAGACAGCGTAAAATTACGATAGCTTAAATTTAAGATATATTTTTCATGACACAGTCTGATAAAGCGAAGTACGTTATCATAGTTCAAAAGCGGCTCACCCGCTCCCATCAGGACAATCGAATTCACTTTCTGCCCCTGTTGTGCTAATTGATGTTGAATATAGAGCACCTGTGCCAGGATTTCACCACCCGTCAAATCACGAACAATCCCGCCAAGCGTAGAAGCACAAAACAAGCACCCCATCGCACAACCAACCTGAGTAGAAACACAAATGCTATTGCCATAGGCTTGTCGCATGAGTACCGTTTCAACTGCTGCACCATCGGCAAAAGCTAATAAATACTTCGTAGTTTTCCCATCAGCCGACTCTTGCTGACCTTGCACGGTAACTCCGGTACTGTTAAAATGTGCAGCTAACTGCTGCCTGTGTTGGAGCGGCAAATTAGTCATTGTGGAAAAGTCTGCAACACCACGCTGATACATCCATTCGGCAATTTGACGCGCTCTATACGATTCTATTCCATACTCAGCAATCGCTACAGCAATTTCCGGAATAAACAAGCCATATAAATCCCTTTTCATCATCATTTAAGCCTTCGCATCCGGGCAATAAAGAATCCGTCAACTCCATCAACATGCGGCCAAAGCTGAAGTGTAACAGCATCACGTTGAACTGGCAAATGAGAGCCCACCGGCTCAAGAGTGTACTCAGAATGGCTGCGCAAAAAAGCCTCAACTACCTGTTCATTCTCTTGCGGCTCGGTAGTACAAGTGCTATATACGAGTACACCGCCAGTTTTTACACACTCTGCTGCGCTTTCCAGAATAGCCAGCTGCAGTACCGGCAGGTCACGCAGCATCGCCTGATTTTTACGCCATCTTGAATCAGGCTTACGCCGCAGCACTCCAAGGCCCGAGCAGGGAGCATCCACCAGGACACGGTCAGCCAGACCGGCATAACGCAGGTGCAATGTAGTAGCATCAAGTGCCTGTGTCTCTAATATCGTAATCCCCAGCCGTTTCGCATTTTCTTCGGTCAGCTTAAGTTTATGGTCATGCAAATCAGTTGATAGCAGCCGGCCTTTATTATTCATCAGAGCGGCAATGTGTGTGCTTTTCCCTCCGGGAGCGCCGCAGGCATCAATAATAAATTCACCCGGCTGAGGAGCAAGAACGTGGCTTACCAGCATGGAGCTTTCATCCTGAACCTGAATCAAGCCTTCCTGAAGCGAAGGAAGATTATTAAGTGCAGGGTGTTCAAGACAGACAATGCCTTCCGGTGTCCAGACAGATGCCTCACAGCTAGCGCCTTCAATCTGTAATCGCTTGAGCAGATTTTCGCGATTAATCTTTAGCGTGTTGGTGCGCAAGCAGAGCGGAGGCGTTTCATTATTGATTTTAAGTAACTTTTCACATTCATCAAAGCCCCAGCGGCTTAGCCATAACGTCACAAGCCACTCGGGATGAAAATACTTTAAAGACAAATAACGTACAGGCTCGGACTTAGGATCGGGATATGCCGCTTTTTCCGGACTCCGGGCCGCATTTCTCAGCACCGCATTTACAAATTTAACCGTACCGGCATGTCCATATTTTTTAGCTAAATTAACAGCCTCATTGCAAGCTGCCGAGGGGGGGACTTTTGTCAGAAAAAACAACTGATAAATACCCATACGAAGGATATTGCGGATTACAGGAACAACTTTACTCATTGGGCGGTTACTATAATGGGAAAGCAGCCAGTCCAGCGTCTCCCCTGCCTTAGTAGTGCCATAAACCAATTCGGTAGTAAAGCGGCGATCCTGATCCGTTAATCGATGTCGATTAATCTCGCGCGATAGGGCAATATTGGCATATGCACCATTACCCTCGATATCATTAATAATTTTAAGAGCTAACTCTCTTGCCTCCACGTTATTCCTCACAATCCAAAAAGTTATGTAGTGCTGCTTCTACTTGAGCTAAATCTACTCGTGTATTGCAGCAAGGGCCAAAAGGACGTTCATTTAGTATTCCAATGACCGGTAAGGGAAAAGCATCTTGTATGCCGCTGGTCAAGTCTCTTTCGCAAGCGATCGCCAAAACGGCTTTGGGACGAATTGTTTTAATAATCTTACGAGCCAGCGTACCACCGGTTGCCACGGCAAAGTGAACTCCGTAGCGGCGGGATATTTCTAATAATTCACCAACCTGGCAAGCTCCGCAGGAACGGCAATTATTCACATCGCGGGTAATTTTATAAGGACAGGCCTCTTGTTGAATACAATGGGGAGTGAGAATCAACAGCCGGTCAGGTGATACTTTAATACATTTTTGTCTCACTAAATGATTACTAACCTCAATGAACGAATGCTCTACCCGTTCTTTATCAATATCCAGCAGCTTGCCAAGCCTCATCGCTATTGGATAGAGCATATTAATAGTAGACCATGCAGTGCGATGGAAAAAACTTGGAGTAGAAAATCCCAGGATCGCCAGCACTATGCCACCTAAGCCAAAAGCGATTGATAAAATGACACCTACTAAAAATATTCCTAGTAGATAAGGCAAATACAAACTAATAGTAGCCAGGCCCGGTGAACTTACCTTCCACAAGCCATAGGTTGATAAAGCGGTTAAACAAAGACTTACTAAGATGAGCGCTAAAAAAACGCGTTTTTTAGGACGAGATACTGCTCCAATCATGCTTCACCTCAAATAATGACATCACCCGGTTTGAGTCCATACCCGCGAGCATATTCCCCCCCGGTCATGCGGCGTTTATTAGCTGGCTGCACTTCCAGCAACAGCACATTCTGATTGCTGGTTTGAACGACTATTGCATCATTCGTCACTGCCTCAATTCTGCCAGGCAGCACATCTTCGCCCATAGTGTTCCCTATTTCTGTCTTCCATACTTTAAGAATATTATTGTTGTGAAGACAGTACGCTCCCGGCCAGGGATTCAGGCCTCTGACCAAATTGTGAATCGCTGTTGCTGATTGACACCAGCTTATTTTTTCATGTTCCCGCTTTAACAACGATGCATAGGTAGCAATCGTGTTATCCTGCGGTGTGCGAGGTGCTCGCTTCTGCGCGATAAGCTCAAGTGTTTCCGATAATACTTGAGCGCCTAACAGCATTAACCGGTCATGCACTTCACCAGTTGTATCATTAACACCGATTGGTATTTGGGCCTTAAGAATACTGTCGCCTGTGTCCATCCCAACATCCATATACATGGTGGTTATGCCAGTGGTTACCTCGCCATTAATAATTGCCCAGTGAATAGGGCNNGCCCCGATAGTACGGCAAGAGCGAAGCATGCACATTAATACAGCCTAATGAGGGTAACTCAAGCAGTTGTTTCGGTAGAAACTGACCAAAAGCAACGACGACAATCACGTCAGGCGCCAGCGCAGCCATTTTCTCCATAAAATCAGCTTTTTTAATCTTTACAGGCTGCAACACCGGAAGGTTATACGCCAGAGCAGCAACCTTAACAGGAGAGACCGCCAGCTTTTGCCCACGACCTTTAGGCCGGTCAGGCTGCGTAACAACCGCCAGGATCTCATGCCCGTCTTCAACTAGTCTGTCTAAGCAGGGCCCAGCAAAATCAGGCGTGCCCATGTATACGATGCGAAGCTTTGTCATTCTCCCTGCCCCTTATAAATCGTAGTAGCCTTTTCAATAAACAATACGCCTTCCAAATGGTCAATTTCGTGCTGCAAGGCACGAGCCAGCAGCCCTGATCCAGAAACGCGGATTTTTCTTCCCGACCGGTCAAGACCTTCTACAGTCACCTTTGCAAAGCGTTCTACTTCGCCATAGACCCCAGGAACACTCAGGCATCCTTCACGTCCGTTTTCACAGCCCTCTGACTCGGTAATAGCCGGGTTAATCAGTTCAATTAGACCATCGCCAACATCAATTACGATTACACGTAATGAAACACCAACCTGCGGTGCAGCTAAGCCAACGCCATCTGCTGCATGCATTGTCTGAACCATATCATCTAATAATTGTCTGATACGCTTATCTATTTTGGTAACCGGAGTAGCAGTTGCTTTTAATACTTTATCTCCAGCCTTTACAATTTCACGGACTGCCATTATGGCCCCCCTTTATTTTTCTCATTTAGTCATCATTCTAGCATATATTAGGTAAAATATAAATCCTCTTGTCTTTTATATTGGTACTAACTAATCATATTTTATCATGCCCATGTTATAAGAGACTAACCGGGTCAACATCGATTAGCAAATCGGGACGGTAATGCAATCGTGCCTGACTTATTTTTTCTTTGACATGTTCCAGACTTTTTCCCTTTACCAATATATTCATGCGATACACATCTTTGACTCTAGCTACAGCTGCAGGAGCCGGCCCCAGTATTCTTACATCACTGCACGGCTCTGTCAACTCTTTGAGGCTAGCAACAATCTCATTACTTTGCATTAGTGCCTGCTGCTCGTTAGCTGCTAAAACAGTTAACTTCATGAGCTCCGCAAAAGGCGGATATTGCAATTGTGAGCGATAAATAATCTCTTGCTCGTAAAAAGAACAGTAGTCCTGAGCAGCTGCCGTAGTTACAGCGTAATGGTCCGGGTTATACGTCTGGACCACAACATGACCGGGTAAATTTCCCCGCCCTGCCCGGCCAGCCGCCTGCGTGAGTAATGCAAAGGTCCGCTCTGCGGAGCGAAAATCCGGTAAGTTTAAGGCGCTATCTGCTGCCAGAATCCCCACTGCAGTAACATTTTTTACATCATGGCCTTTCGCTACCATTTGTGTTCCCAGTAATATATCATATTTGCCAGCGGCAAATTCGTGCATAATACGGTCACTATCAAGCTTTCCACCGGTTGTATCCTGATCCATACGGACAATCCTCGCCTGAGGAAAATTCTTGTTTAATTCTTCCTCCACTTTTTGCGTGCCTGTTCCAAAATACCGTATATAGCGGCTCTGGCAAACCGGGCATACATCGGGTATTGCCTCTAACGCCTGGCAGTAGTGGCACCGCAGCGTTTTTTCCGAAGCATGATAAACAAGTGACACCGAACAATGGCGGCATTTGAGTACCAACCCACATTCCCGGCATAATACGAAAGTGGCATATCCACGGCGATTGAGTACAATGACTGCCTGTTCCCCTCGNNGTGTCGGTCAGCAGATCGACCAGCGACTCGGATAATACGCTCCTTCTGCCCAGAGCCAATTCTTCCCGCATATCAACCGTAGTTACCTTTGGTAATAGAGCGTCATCTACACGCGAAGGCATAGACAGCAATTGGTGATTCCCTGATAAAGCCAGATAATAGCTTTCCAGCGACGGAGTTGCGCTTCCCAATATGACGGGTGCACCTGACAGCTTTCCACGATAGAGCGCTACCTGGCGGGTGTGATAACGCGGCGTTTCTTCTTGCTTATAAGTAAATTCATGCTCTTCATCCATGACAATCAACCCTAAGTTTTGTACCGGCGCAAAAATAGCCGACCTGGCGCCGATAACAATTCCGGCCTGATTACTCTTTAATCGCTGAAAGGCATCAAAACGCTCCCCGACTGACAATTTACTGTGTATGACCACCACATCATCACCAAAGCGTGCCTTAAAACGGGTTACAATCTGATTAGTAAGCGCAATCTCCGGAACAAGTACAATTGCCTGCCGCCCCAAACAGCGGACCGCTGCAACCGCTTCCAGATACACCTGCGTCTTGCCGCTGCCGGTAATTCCGTGGACAAGAAACGCTTTGTGCTGCTTCGCTTCCACTGCAGGCAAAATAGCCTCAAGTGCTGACTGCTGCTCGCCGGTAAGTTGTACATCAGAGGCAACACAGCGTATATCTGCATAGCTATCCCGCAAAAGCTGCCGCTCTTTCATGACAGCTGCTCCGGTATCGACAAGTCTCTTTACCGTATCGGCATTAACACCATCAGCTTTCAGCACAGCTAACGGCAAGCTTTGTTTGGCTAGAAGCAGGTCCAGCAAACGCTTTTGGGCAGGGCGGTTCGCCAGGGAATTCCGTACCTGCTGCGCCTCGTCAGCACTTATCGCTAGTTCCACATAGCGCATAAACTTTGCATGATTGGTATTTCTTGTTACCGACTCTATCGTAATCAGGCCAGAACGAACAAGCGAGCGAATCACACGTTTGATACCGTCACCGAATTTTTTTTCCAGCTGAGTCAAACTATGCTGCCCCTCATTAAGCAGAAAATGATACAGCTGCCCGTAAATCACCGGTTTGGCCGTAAGCAGCTTGATAACGTCCTGTTCACCGCACTCCTCGTTTGCGCGAAAAGCTGAGTTACTCTTTATCCCCGCCTTTCCTGGAATAAACAAGCGTAAAGCCTCAGCTAACGTGCATAAGTAATAGTCACATATCCATTGTGCAGTTTTAAGCATATGTTCATCAAACCATGGTCCATCATCCAGTGTATCTAATAATGGTTTTAACCCAGATGTATCCCCGGAATTCATCCCGGTAATAAATCCCTCTACCTTGCGTCCTCCAAAAGGAACAACCACCCGCCAGCCAATATTGACATAGTCCAGCTCGCTGGGTATAGAATAAGAAAAAGCCTTATTTACTGTGCGCACAGGAATATTTACAATGACTTGCGCAATTTCGTTCATATAATGTCTCCTGACAATAAGAGAGAGGGACTTTACAGTCCCTCTTCCGGTTCATGTACCTAAATTATTTCGAGATAGAATAGAAAACACCTGCTAGGGCACAACGCCCTATCCTTGAATTGAGTAACCCAGTGTTTGCAGCGTTTCTTCGATGTAACCGTCCGCAACTACCTCTGAATTGTACTCAATTGTAACCTTTTTCGATGTAAGATCCACATCGACACCGGAAACTCCATCAAGATGCGATAGCGTATGCTCGATTCGATCCCGACAATGTTCACCCTTGAGCCCACCTACACGATAGGTCGATTTTTTTTGCACAGTAATACTAACCCCCTTGGTTAATTTCATGGGCAATATTAGTATTACCAGGGACTGAAATTCTCACTCGCAAATTATAAACCTGCTTCTTGACGCAGAATTTGGGCTTTATCAGTTGCTTCCCACGGTAAATCAACATCCGTGCGGCCAAAATGACCGTAGGCAGCGGTTTGACGGTATATAGGACGACGTAAGTCAAGTGACTTAATAATACCGGCAGGACGCAGATCGAAATGTTTATCTACTAATTGGGCAATTTTACTTTCCTCAACCTTGGCTGTGCCAAATGTTTCAACAAAAATAGATACCGGACGGGCAACACCAATTGCATAAGCTAATTGAATTTCACATTTATCAGCTAACCCGGCTGCCACGACATTCTTGGCGACGTAACGGGCAGCATAGGCAGCCGAACGATCCACTTTTGTAGGATCTTTGCCCGAGAAAGCGCCACCACCATGACGGGCCATCCCGCCATACGTATCTACTATGATCTTGCGCCCGGTTAATCCTGAGTCACCCTGCGGACCGCCAACTACGAAACGGCCGGTAGGATTAATATAATATTTTGTTTTATCGTCAAGCAGCTCTGCCGGCACTACAGGAGTAATGACTGCAGATAGAAGATCTTGTTCAATTGTTTTCAAATCGACGTCCGGGCTGTGCTGGGTTGAAATAACAATAGTATCAACGCGTGAAGGTTTGCCATCAATATACTCGACAGTAACCTGTGTCTTGCCGTCAGGACGCAGATAATCCAATTGTCCGTTTTTCCGAACTTCTGATAACCGTCTTGCCAATTTATGTGCTAATGAAATTGGTAAAGGCATATATTCAGGAGTTTCATTGGTAGCATAGCCGAACATCATGCCCTGATCGCCGGCGCCAATAGCTTCAACTTCATCCGACTGACCTTGTTTGGCTTCTAACGCTTGATTAACCCCCATGGCAATATCTGGAGATTGTTCGTCAATCGATATTAACACGCCGCAGGTTTCACTATCAAAACCAAACTTAGCACGTGTGTAGCCAATATTTTTAATCGTTTCCCTGACAATTTTGGGAATATCTACATAGCATTTTGTTGTAATCTCACCAACTACATGAACGATACCAGTTGTCACTAATGTTTCACAAGCTATCCGTGCAGCAGGATCCTGAGCAATAATTGCATCAAGAACACTGTCCGAAATTTGATCAGCTATTTTATCAGGATGCCCTTCCGTTACGGATTCAGATGTAAACAGCACTCGTTTTTTATCCACCTTACAACCTCCTAAAGAGTATTATTTTAAGACCTCGACATATTTCGAGTTAGGTGAAGTCTATATTATCATATTCAAAAGCTGTAAATGTTGAATAAGATAAAAAAAAACTCCCACAGGGGAGGGTGACGCGCACTCCCCATCTTGCAGAATAAATCTGCCGGAATTGGCACCGTTTTCGCATAAATGTCGAATGGTTGCCGCGGTTTCATTGGGCCTGTCCCTCCACCAACTCTCGATGAGCATTTATATAGTTTTCACCAAAGCAATTGTAAAATAAAAGAGGTGAAAAAGCAAGAAATTTCTACATTAATCCACAAATTTTGTCTAATATAATACCGGCAAGTTTGGTTTTTTCCATTTTGGGCAGATCTTCTATTCGCCCATCACGATAAAGCAGCTTAACAATATTCGTATCCGTATTGAAGCCGGCATCAGGCAGCATCACATTATTGGCAACAATCATATCCGCATTCTTACGGTTGAGTTTCTCGGTAGCATAGGTAACCAACTGCTCCGTCTCTGCTGCAAAGCCAATTAATATTTGCTTCGTTTTTAGTCTGCCCAATTCAGCGAGTATATCCGGATTTTTTTCTAAGAGAATCGTCAACGTTTCATCATTCTTTTTGATTTTATGCTCCGCCTGTGCGACGCTGCGATAATCGGCAACAGCTGCCGCCTTAATGACAATATCGGCATCAGGATATTCAGCCAAAACAGCATTGCGCATCTCCTGCGCTGATTCAACGTTTACAACAGCAACGCCCTGAGGTGCAGGTAAGTTTGTAGGTCCTGACACCAGTAAAACTGCAGCACCTCTCTCAGCAGCAGCTGCTGCAAGAGCATAGCCCATTTTACCGCTTGACCGATTGCCAATATACCGAACCGGATCAAGCGGCTCACGAGTGCCACCAGCAGTAATCAGAACTTTTTTTCCTGCCAAAGAACAGCTCTGCTTTGTAAGATTCTCTACATACTCAACGATTGTACTCGGTTCAGCCAAGCGGCCAGGTCCCTCGACACCACATGCCAACATACCAGTGCCCGGTTCAATAAAATGATATCCCAGCGATGCCAGCTTTGCGATATTTTGCTGTGTAATGGGGTTAAGATACATATTGGTATTCATAGCCGGCGCCAATATGACTGGCGCTTTAGTAGCCATAACAGTAGTACTTAACATATCATCGGCAATGCCATTTGCAATTTTACCAATTATATTAGCTGTGGCAGGTGCAATTAAAAACAAATCAGCTAAAGTTGCTAATGCAATGTGCTCAACATTCCAGGTTTTTGGCTCTTCCCACATTTTCACAGCTACCGGATTCGCACTCAGTTCACGAAAGGTTAGCGGTGTAACAAATTTCGTTGCACCTTCTGTCATGATAACATGAACAGAAGCTCCGGCTTTCTTAAGGCGGCTGACGATCTCAACCGCCTTATATGCTGCAATACCACCGGTTACACCAAGAACGATATTTTTGCCTAGCAGCATTCTTCCACCTACTTAATACCTGTCTTGGTACGCTCAAAAGTAACTTTATTTTGCGAAATTTCTTCCAAGGCAAGAGTAACAGGTTTATTCGATTTGCTTTCAGCCGCTGCCGGTTCTCCGCTCATAATTTCTCTGGCTCTCTTGGCAGCAAGTGTAACCAGCGTATATTTACTGTCTACTTTACTTACTAAACTATCTAAGGATGGATGTATCATCGTAGTCCCACCTCTATTCTTCTAATCTGCATTTGTCATGGCATATATGTTCAATTAATGCATTGTTTCGCTTTACCTTACACCGTTCAGCTGAAATGATAGCCGCAATTTGCTTTACTGCGTCCTCCACCTTATCATTCACTACGATATAATCGTAGTTATGAGCCAGCAATAATTCCTTGCTGACACAGTTGAGACGCTTGCGGATGACTTCAGGGCTATCCGTCCCACGCTTATAAATTCGTTGTGAGAGTTCATTGAGAGACGGAGGTACTATGTAAATAAAAACTCCTGCGGAAAACTTCGTTTTAACTTGCATAGCTCCCTGTATATCAATCTCTAATACAACATCTTTGCCTTGGGCCAGCAATTGCATAACATGCTGCTGAGGCGTACCGTAATAGTTGCCGTACACTTCAGCAAACTCCAGCAAATCATCCTTTTGTATCATCGTTTGAAATTCTGCATGAGACAAAAAGAAATAATTAGTGCCATGTTGTTCACCTGGGCGTGGTGCCCTTGTAGTTGCAGAGATGGAATAATGCAAATCAGGATAACTACGCAGCAATTCACGGCAAAT
This sequence comes from Sporomusaceae bacterium UBA1887, assembly GCA_002337925.1. GTDB lineage: Bacteria > Bacillota > Negativicutes > Sporomusales > DSM-15969 > Anaerospora. The sequence continues at coordinate 22,851 of DDHB01000076.1, read as the reverse complement.
TGTCCCTTTGCCGGTGCCGGACGGCCCTGACAGGACAATGAGAATTCCTTGCGGCGTCATAAAGTGGCTCCTTTCCGTATGCTATTCGGCCGTATCATCACTGCTAGTCTCTTTACTAGCCAGGCGATGAGCTACCGTCTCAGGCTGGACAGCAGAAAGTATAACATGATCACTATCTGCAATTATAACCGCACGGGTACGGCGGCCGTAAGTGGCATCAATTAACATACCCCTGTCACGGGCTTCTTGAATAATTCGTTTAATAGGTGCCGATTCAGGGCTGACAATGGAAATAATCCGGTTTGCTGACACAATATTACCAAAACCGATATTGATTAGTTTAATATCCATTCACAATTCCTCCTACAATTTACTTCGCATGAAACCATTCTATATTACTCTATGTTTTGGATTTGCTCTCTGACCTTCTCAATTTCACTTTTAATTTCAACAACAATTCCGGCAACAACCAAATCATTTGCTTTAGAGCCGATCGTATTCGTTTCCCGGTTAATTTCCTGAATAATAAAATCTAATTTGCGGCCAACTGCCTCACCGGACAGCAAGGCGGCACTCAATTGAGCCATGTGGCTTTTAAAACGAACAATTTCTTCTGTAAAGTTCGTTCTATCTGCAAAAATTGCTGTTTCCTGCAGTAAGCGCCCCTCGTCCGGTTCTACTCCAACCGATACAACAAGTTCACGCATTCTTGCAGAAAGCTTATTCCGGTACTCTTCTAAGATTTCCGGCGCCCTGACTTCAATCTGCTCTATTAGGCCGGTCAGTTTTTCTACACGTGATAATAAATCCGTCTGGATCGCTTTTCCTTCGGCCATTCGCATGCCTAGCAGGTTGGTAATCGCCTGATCAATTGCCTCATTTAATTTTGACCAAATTAATTCTACATCCTCGGCAACTTCCTCTACCTTCAGCACATCCGGATATTTAGCAATGTGATAAACATTGTTATTCAGCGGCGTATTGAGTAAACTGCCTAATTCTTCTAATGCACTATGGTACGCCATTGCTAATTCTTTGTCAACCCTAACTATCCGCCTCTTTTGAGAATAGTCATCTAAAGTAATATATACATCAATCCGCCCTCTTGCCAACGAACCAGCAACAGCCCGGCGTATTCTGTCCTCAAGGCTGCCTAAATGTTTGGGCATCCGAATGACAATTTCATTATACCGATGATTAACAGCCTTGACCTCAACGATAACTCGTTGGTTGGCATCGAGGAATTCTCCCCTGCCAAATCCAGTCATGCTTTTCAGCATTAAGAGCACCATCCTTTGCGTAAGTATTATTGACTGCAAAAATTATATTTAATCCTGATTTTTCAAATTTACTTCTCCTTTCTTCTGATAATTCCTTTTTTCTCCTTAAAATAAAAGACTCGGCAATCGCCAAGTCTTTTTCTAGCGGCTATTTAATTTTAGCTAAATCAAAGTAAAAGGAGTGGTTCTGCTTTTCACCCGTTATCACCTTGAGCATAACCGGCTTATTCGGATCAATATCCCGTTCAAAAAAATAGAGATAGCATCTAGTCATATACAGGGGCTTATTGCTGTTTCCGGCTGCAGAAATACGCTCAGCCGCCGCACTGTTTAAATCCCGGGCAAAAATATCTTTATTCCCCTGCTTAATAACAGCAGAAATTTTGTCAGCGAATTGTGGGGTATCGCCATAAAGAGTTACACTAAAACTCAAATATCCGGCATAGTCAGACAGTATTTTCTCACTGTCCCCTACTTTTACCGGTTTCTTTGCCTGACTTTTCTCTCTTGCATCAACAGCAATGAGTAAATACGGTGTATACAAATACGCTTTTTCTGCTGAATCAGTAATTTTAGCAGCTTTCTCTTCATACGCCGTCCAAGGGGCGAGAAATTCAGCCACATCCATTTGATTGTGTGCCGTGCCATAAGTTTGTGCGTCTTTTATTACAGCTTCATTAATCGGTGTTACCGCATACACCGGAAAGGTGCAAACAATTAGCAGCAGGACTATGACCGTACTGATTTTCATCCCAAAACTCCTCTATAACTGCGAAATATTTTCTTTTAAGCTTACACTCGACCTAAGTAACTGCCACGAAAAACTTCAATAGCTGGACCGGACATATAGATATGGTTATCGTCCCGCCACTCTACAAACAAGTCCCCTCCGTCCAGGTTTACCGTTATAGCACGGTCTGTTTTTCCGTTGAGCACAGACGCTACAAGTGTCGCACTTGCACCGGTTCCGCAGGCCAATGTAACACCGGCACCACGCTCCCAGACACGCATACGCACCTTATTGGAGCTGAGCACCTGAACAAACTCTACGTTAGTTTTGCGGGGGAATAGGGAATGTGTTTCAATTACGGGGCCAATCGCCGATAAATCAACAGCAGTAATATCTTCTACAAAAATAACACAATGAGGATTACCCATAGAGACACAAGTAATACCGTAAGTACCCCCTGCAGCCTCTAACGGAATATTTACCGCCTGTAAATCATCTGAGCCTGCCATTGGTATTTCGCTTCGCTGTAAGCGAGGCACGCCCATGTCAACACAGATTGTTTTAATTTGTCCAGTTTCGAAAACAATTTCCGGTTTAATATAGCCAGCCAAAGTTTCGAGAGTCAGGCTGGTTTTTTCAGTTAACCCATTTTCATAAACATAGCGGGCAATACATCGTGTAGCATTGCCGCACATTTCTGCCTCACTGCCATCAGAATTAAAAATCCGTATTTTAAAATCTGCATCAGCAGTTGCAGCAGGCAGCAAAATAACCAATCCATCTGCGCCAATACCAAAATGCCGATCACAAACAGCAATAGCTGCCTGCCTGTAATCATTCAGCTTCTCCTGAAAGCCATTAACAATTACGAAGTCGTTGCCTTGCCCATGCCACTTAGAAAACTGCATTCAAATTCCTCCTGTACAATCACTTCTTACTTATTGTACCCTATTGCAGTGCGGCGTACAACGGAACGACGTCGAAATACGAAATGTTTTACTGCTCCAAGAATAAAAGTCCACCCTGAAACAGTCAGAACCAGGGCCCAGTCATGTAAAGACATTGGTACGGTTTCAAAAACACCACTCAAAAACGGAGTATATACAACCGCTATTTGCATTAAAGTAGAGCAAGTTACGGCAGCAACTAAAAATTTATTACTAAACAAACCAACCTCAAAAATGGTCATCATCTCCGAACGGCAGTCAAAGACATGGAACATCTGAGAAAATACCAGTGTGCAGAAGGCCATTGTCCTTGCCAGTGCAATATCATTCTGGACGTAATAACCAAAGGCAAAAACAGCAACTGTCGAAAGGCCAATTTGGGTCCCCCGGGCAATGATCTTACGGCTGAGACCGCGGGAAAAAACACTTTCACCTGGATGTCTAGGCGGACGATTCATAATATCACGTTCACGGGGATCGATACCTAAGGCCATTGCCGGCAGTCCGTCAGTAACGAGATTAACCCATAGTATTTGTACCGGAATCAGCGGTAGGGGCATTCCGGCTAATGCCGCAATAAACATCGTCAGGACTTCACCAATATTGCAGGCAAGTAAATACCGGATAAACTTGCGGATATTCTCGTATATACCCCTGCCTTCTTCAACAGCAGCAACAATGGTAGCAAAGTTATCATCCATTAAAATCATTGAGGAGGCTTCTTTTGTCACATCTGTGCCTGTAATTCCCATGGAAACGCCAATATCGGCCTCTTTAATTGCCGGAGCATCATTAACACCATCACCAGTCATGGCCACTATATGCCCATTGCGCTTAAGCGCCCGGACGATCCGTAATTTATGAGCTGGCGAAACCCGGGCATAGACGGTAACGTCATTAACAATCTTTGCCAGCTGACTGTCGTCTAGCGCATCCAGCTCTTTTCCTGTCAAGGCCTTTGTGCTGTCGTCCTTGTAAATGGTAAGCTCTTTGGCAATAGCAATAGCGGTATTCTTATGATCTCCGGTAATCATTACCGCTTTAATTCCAGCTTGTCGGCAGGTCATAATTGCTTCTTTTACCTCTTCACGCGGTGGATCGATCATACCAATCAGTCCTGCAAATACAAGCTCGCGTTCCGCCTCTTCACTAATATTGGCAGCTTCCGTTTTGGCGATGCGCCGATATGCAACAGCCAGTACGCGCAAGGCCTGAGAAGTCATTGTATCACTTGCAGCTGCAATTGCGGCTGCTCCATCGGGAGTAAGCGGAACTTCCCCTTTACTGGTATATTGATAACGGCATAATTCCAGAATAGTATCAGGTGCACCCTTCGTATACAGAATATTGCCATCAGTGCCATGATAGAGAATAGACATTCTCCGCCGTTCCGATTCAAACGGTATTTCGGTAACACGGGTTTCATTTTTTTCCAAATCGGCCTTCCAAATACCTGCCTTGGCAGCAACTACAACCAATGCTCCCTCTGTTGGATCTCCTTCAACAGACAGTCCGCTGGTATTGCCTGTATTACCTGTCAGGCGGCGCCATATCCCTGTAATACTCACATTATTTTGCTTTAGAACGCTGTTGTTGCATAGGGCAGCAATTGTTAACGATTTTTCTAAACATTTATCTTTTTTGCTGTCAAACTCTTTCTGATTCAAAAGAAACTGTCCCTTTATTTCGTATCCTGCTCCAGTAACTGCAAACATGGAATTCCCTGCATAAATATTGCGAACAGTCATAGCATTTTGCGTCAGTGTGCCTGTTTTATCCGAACAAATCACTGTAGTGCAGCCGAGTGTTTCGACGGCAGGTAATTTGCGGACAATCGCATTGCGTTTAATCATTCTCTGGACACCAAGAGCCAGCGCTACTGTAACAATTGCAGGCAAGCCTTCCGGAATAGCTGCTACCGCTAAGCTGATACCGGCCATAAGCATAAGTAATATAGGCTCACCTTTTAACAGTCCCGTTATGACTACAACTAAACAAATTCCTAAGCATCCCCAAACCAATAGCCGTCCTAACTGCTCCAAACGGCGCTGCAGGGGGGTTTCTTCCGGTTCACTGGACTGAATCATTTTAGCAATATGTCCTACTTCTGTAGCCATGCCTGTAGCACACACCACTGCCAGCCCGCGCCCACGCGTGACACTGGTACCTGAAAAAACCATATTCTTACGGTCGCCGAGCGGGCTGTCTTCCTGAAACTGCTTGTCTGACTCCTTACGAACCGGCAAAGATTCTCCGGTAAGCGCTGCTTCCTCAATTTCTAAGCTATGCGTATTCACCAGCCGTCCATCTGCAGCCAATTTGTCACCGGCTTCAAGTGATAATATATCTCCAGGTACTAATTCACGGGCCGGAATATGCTGCACGGTACCGTTACGAACTACCCGTGCGGTAGGAGCAGCCATCTTTTTCAGGGCTTCCATTGATTGCTCAGCCCGATGTTCCTGAATAAACCCTAATACCGCATTAATCATGACAATTGCCAGAATGGTAACGGCATCTACATATTCGCCTAAAAAAGCGGAAATGAGTGTTGCACCAAGCAATACCAATACCATAAAATCCTGGAACTGGGCCAGGAACCGCCTCCACCAAGCCAGTTTTACCTGTTCTGCCAGCTCGTTGAAACCGAACTTGTCGAGCCTTACTGCTGCTTCTTTATTACTTAATCCTTCACTTGGATGAGTCTCCCAAAAGACTAATGCATCATCTGCCGATCGGGCATACCATTTTTCCATATTCACGCCAAGCACCTCACTAACTTGAGTTTCTCTATCCATGTTATTCCAAATCACGGATAATTAGACCAAGTACAGCACGACTCAAATCCGGAGTGACTGATGCTCTTGACGGCAAATTGGTACAGTTTGACCGTAAGCTGGCAAGAATGATATACTATTGGCAAATTATGTCGGAGGATTATTATGAGTCTTGATGGGTTATCACTCTCTATCCTGATACAGGAATTGCACCATCAGCTAATTGGTGGCCGTATAGATAAAATTTTTCAGCCTGATAAAAATACATTACTCTTATGGATACGCCAGCCACAGGAAACATGCAAGCTTTTTATATCAGTCGCAGCCGAAAACCCGCGCATCTATATGACAAAAGATGTACCGGATAATCCTGCAGTACCACCTGCTTTTTGTATGCTGCTCCGGAAACATCTGGAAAGCGGCCGCATCGGACAAATGACGCAGCAGGGACTTGACCGGATTATTATCATTGACATTGATGTCCGGGCCGAGCAAGGCACGATTACCACTAAGCAGCTCATCATAGAATTAATGGGCAAGCATAGTAATATCATCTTCGTTCACAACGATATTATTTTGGATTCAATCAAACGAGTGAACATCTATATGAGCCGCCAACGGCAAGTCCTACCGGGACGTCCTTATCTTTTACCGCCTGGTCAGGAACGGCTGAACTTATTTGACATATCTGCCGGCGAGGTGGTCTCACAGCTCGTAACGCAGCATCAGAATACAGTCCTTACCAAAGCATTAATTTACACCGTAAACGGCATGGGCCCCGTTTCTGCAAAAGAGATCGTCTGGCGCGCCGGGCTGCCGGAGAAACTCCTCGTCAATGCACTTGACGAGGCTGATAAGCAATCGTTAATTCAAACCATCGCAGAGTTCACTGCTGTCCTTAAGTCGGCTGCTGCCGAGCCTACCGTGGCGATTAGCGAGCAGAGTGAATTACTTGCCATTGCCGCGTTTCCCCTGGAACACGTAAAGAACGCCAAGCAAGTACCGTTTTCTTCTATGAGTTCAGCCGTAGAATATACGGAGGCACTAAAGGGGCCAAGAAAGCGTCCTGCTAAAGAAGCCTTACATAAACTGCTGTTAGCTGAGCTGAGCCGCTTACAGCGCAAAAAAGGTCTGTTAGAGGCTGAATTAACAGAAGCCCTTCAAGCCGATTCATACCGGCTTTTTGCAGATACCCTCATGATTTATTTGCATGATATTCCAAATCAAGCCACGCAGGTTACGTTGCCTGACCTTTTTAATGACAATAATGAAAAACAAATACTCATTCCTTTAGATCCCCTGCTCTCACCACTTGTTAATGCTCAAACCTATTATACAAAATACAATAAGTTGCAGCGGCGCCAACAAATGACGCAGCAGCAGCTCCAGCAATGCATGCAAGAGCTAACCTATTTGGAAAGTGTATTATTTACGCTGGAGGCTGCTGATAGTCCCAATGACCTTGAAGAGATTAAGCAAGAGCTAGTCACTTCCGGCTATCTGCAATTGAAAGTAAAGCCGCGCAAACAGGCAGCTCAACCATCTTTTAAACCCCGCCAGCTAGTAATTGACGGCATCACTATTCTCATTGGCCGAAACAATCGCCAAAATGACTGGGTTACCTTCAAGCAGGCACGCCCCGATGATGTCTGGCTTCACACTAAAGATATCCCTGGCTCTCATGTGATCATTCGCTTAAGTGAACCAGAGATTCCGGAAAAAGTGTTGCATATTGCAGCTCAATGTGCCGCTTGGTTTAGTAAGGCACGAACCTCCTCATCTGTTCCAGTTGACTATACCAGAAGACGTAATGTTAAAAAGCCGTCTGGCGCACAGCCGGGATTCGTCACCTATGAGCATCAGCGTACACTGCATATAACACCTGACAAAAGCTTGCTTGAATCATTAATAGAAACGGAATAAAAATACATAGCCCGGTTAATCCTAATAAGAAAAACGAGCCCTCCTTACCTGGAGGGCTCGTTCCTTATTTCTCGGTTTTATTTTGATGCAGCTCAGCATGGCTCTGTCGAATGATTTCCAGTGTTTTCTCGAGATTGCATTCTAAATGCTTAAATACATCACTGGCGTAACTAACAGCATCTTGTTTTAATTCTTCAGATGTTTGACGCGAATAATTCATGATTTCCTGAGCCTGTTCCTGCGCTTGCTTAGTAATCACATTTTCATCTGTTAATTTGATAATATAGCCTTTTGCCTGTTCAACAATCTCTTGTGCACTTTTTTGTGCTTCATCCAAAATCCGCTGCCTTTCAGTAACAATTCGTCCAGCCTCCATAAGTTCTAAAGGCAGCGACTCATGGAGTGCATCAATTAAGCGTAACAGATCATCTTCTTCAATGACTCTCCTGTTTGTAAAAGGAACACGGGAAGCATTTAACAGCAATGTTTCCATTTCTTCTAAAATATCATTAGTTTTCATAAATTCCTCTCCCATCGTATTCTAAACCTCACGTAAGCGAGCAAAAAGTTTCTGTTCTACACAGGGAGGTACAAAACCGCTAACCGATCCACCAAACTTAGCCAGTTCTTTTATGCCACTTGAACTAACAAAAGAATACTCACTATTTGTCATCATAAATACGGTTTCAATAACCGGATCGATCTTTTTAATTAACAGCGCTCGCTGAAATTCATATTCAAAGTCGCTGAGTGCTCGCAGCCCCCTGACAATAATCGTACTTTTCTGCTGATGAACATATTCATTAACTAGTCCTGAAAAGGAATCTACCCGTATATTAGGGATATGGGCTGTAGCCATTTCCAGCATTTCAACCCGTTCTTTCATATCAAACAACGGTTTTTTATTCGGATTGTGAAAAACAGCTACGATTAGCTGATCAAACATTTTACTTGATCTTTCAAAAATATCCACATGCCCTTTTGTGACGGGATCAAAACTGCCTGGACACACTGCAACACGCACTTTCGCCAACCTCCTGCTACTCCTGTTTTTTCGTAATAAAGCTGACCATCGTTTCACCGTAGCGCTCACTACGTCTGATGCTTATATTCTTCCAAGGATAATCAATTGATTCATGACGGGAATGCTCCAATACCATAATTCCCGTACTGTGCAATAATGCCGGTCTATCAATTATGCCGAGTACTTGTCCTACATATCCTTGATTATAAGGAGGATCACAAAAAATAAGATCAAAACTCTGGCCTTGCTGAGTCAGTTTATCCATAGTCCTTATTACCCCGGCCCGACAAATATCACACTTACCAAGCAAATTCGTATGAGCAGCATTTTCTTTAATAATAACGGTACTGGTATTATCAATAAAGACTGCTTTACTCGCACCTCTGCTCAGCGCTTCCAGCCCCAAATTACCGGTACCGGCGAACAGATCCAGCACTGCCGCATCTAGTACCCGTGTACCTAATATATTAAAAATAGATCCTTTGACTTTGTCTGCTGTCGGTCTTGTATTAAGACCGCGGGGAGCCTTTAACTGTAAGCCTTTAGCGCTACCTGTAATAATTCGCATATGTATACCTCAATTATTATACATTATTTTGACGATTTTGGTTAGAAAAAAATAGAATTTGCCGCATCTATTCCTACTAAAAGCTCAACTTTCCTTTCGCATACTAACCTGCAGCACAGGATTTTATGCCGGAGGAGTCGAATGTATAAGTAGTTTAAAATGAGGTGCCAAATAATGAAACGTACTTTTATTTACCTTATATTCATAACGGTCTTGACTAGTGTGGCAGTAAGCCTAAATCTTTACTTTGGCACTATTATATCCGGATACCCTGTATATCCTACACGATTACAGTCTAAGAGTAAAGTTTTACTAATCCCCCTTGACAGCCGTCCTCCCTGTATCCAATACGTGGAGCAGCTTGCCCGCATGGCACAAATCGAGATAATTTTACCACCGATTGAGCTGTTGGACAATTATAATCAGCCGGCTCAGCAAAAAGCACTCCGTGACTGGCTGTTACGTACAATTCCACAAGCGGACGCTGCGATTATCTCGACAGACATGCTGATTCACGGCGGATTATTAGCCTCTAGAAATGTACATGGAACGTCTCAAGATATTGAGGAAACACTTAATTTATTACAACGTATACACGCGGAGCAGCCCCATATTAAGCTGTATGGCTTTTCTATTATTCCCCGGCTGTTATTAGCCGATAGTCACAATAATGGTAATTTGCAAAAATTAGTAACAAAATACTCTGTGCTAAAAGATCAGNNTTTAAATTACTAACTGAATTGGAAAAAAAGATTCCTGCCGATATACGGGAGAATTATCTTGCTTTGTATCAGCAAAACACCCAAGTAAACATTAAGCTGCTTGAGCTTGCAGAGGCGGGTGTTTTTACCGGATTAGTCCTGGGGCAAGACGACGGCCTGCCTTTTGGACTGCCCAATATGGAAAAACAACGGCTTGTTCACTATGTAGAACAAAAGGAACATCTGGCTGAAAAAGTCTCTATTACCAGAGGAACCGATGAGGTTGCATTAACGATACTAGGCCGTCATGTTAATTCACTGTACCAATATAATCCACGCATTTATGTGCAGTACTCACAGCCTGCAGTGCCCGAAATGGTTATGCCCTACATGCCCCACACCATCCGTCGAACGGTTCAGGAAAAAATTGCCCTCATAGGGGGTGTGGAAGCAGCAAGTCCGCAAGATGCCGATTTCGTGCTTTATGTTCATGCAGGCAGCCGCCAAACGTCGTATAGTACATTAACCGCACAGGCACAAAACATCACAAATTTGATTGAACAAGGTTATAAAATTGCGCTTGTTGACTTATCCGAAAACTACTATGCAAACGAAACACTGCTGCCCCATTTAATCCAGGCAAATACGGATCTTACCAAGCTTGCTGCATATGCAGGCTGGAATACAACAAGCAATTCCATCGGTACCGCCGTTACGCAAGGGGCTTTGTTTACGGGAGCATTAGCGCGCATTGAAGAAACGAACTGGCTTAGTCTATATGCTACCCAGCTTACATTTTTAAGTGAACGTTTTGTCGATGACTGGTATTACCAAAAAGATGTTCAAAGTGTTGTCAACACTACTTTGCGCGATATGCATGCCGACCCATACAATCTTGGTAAATATCACGTCAAAACCAGTGACTTGATTGATCGTTTGTTAAATGACCGGGCACAGCATTTCTTTCGCCAGAATCTTGCGTACCGCCCTATTGTCTTTCTCTCAGCGCAAGGCAGGCAGGATTATCGGTTAACCGGACTGCATATTAAAACGCAGCTGCCCTGGGATCGCACCTTTGAAATTAAACTTGAGCCAGAATTATCTATCGTACAAATCAAAAATTAAAAGTGACAATCAAGTGGAAGCTTGATTGTCACTTTTTTAAAATCCTTTTATTACCCTGCGGGCCCCTAAATAGTTTGCCTGATAATAATCTGAATTTAATGGCGTAATAATCACTTTCCCGGCCGCTGAGCTGGCATGAATGAATGCATTCTCACCTATATAAAGCCCCACATGCGACGGCCCTGGCATGTAAGTACTGAAATAAACTAAGTCGCCTTCCTGCAATTCAGTACGCTTAACAGGGATCCCTACCTCATACTGCTCATCTGCCATGCGCGGCAGTTCAAGATGAAAGTAGTGAAAAAGGTAATATATATAACCGGAGCAATCAAAGCCACCGGGCGAGCTCCCACCCCAGGCATAAGGAGTGTTACGCAGCTGTCTCGCAAGAGCCGTAATCTGTTTAGCAATACGATTAGGTGCCTGATCACGGCTAGGCTGTATCGCCATTTCCCGTAATATTGTCATTGTCTGCAGACCTGCAACCCCATCAGGAACAAGTTGATGATCGATTTGAAAGCTGATGAGCGCCTGTCGCGTCCCCTCGCCGAAATCACCATCGATATTTCCCGTATAATAACCGTGTTCACCGAGCATAGTTTGCAGCTTCATAACCAAAGCATTGCTCATACCATATTTTAGAACAGTCATATCGGCAGGAAAAGCATTTGCAACTTTAGGCAGTGGTGACAACGGCAAAAAAACTGTTACTGAAAGCAGACAAAACACCACTATGACACGTTTAAAAAGTGTACCCATACCATCCCCCCAATATTTGGAATTTATTAGTTCTGAAAGCCTACGTTCGCCATCTATTTTCTTTTTCCTTGTTCTTTTCTCTAAAAAATACGAGTTTTTTTGATGGTTGACAATAATTACTTCTATGTGTATACTTTTTAATGTAGCAACGGGGCGTAGCTCAGTTTGGTAGAGCGCACGGTTCGGGACCGTGAGGCCGCAGGTTCGAATCCTGTCGCCCCGACCAAAAAAACAAGCACACTATTCAGCGAATAGTGTGCTTGTTTTTTTGTTATTCTTCTTCTGCTTTATCTTTTTTAGCACCTGCAATAATTTGCTCTGCCATACGCTGGGGAACTTCTTCATAATGAGAAAAACTCATATCAAATGATCCTCTTCCCTGTGTGATTGAGCGTAAATTCATTGCATAAGTGAACAATTCCGACATTGGCGCCTGCGCCCGAACAACACCAAGCCCTTTGCCGATAGGCTCCATCCCCTGAATTTTTCCTCTTTTACCATTCAAATCGCCAATAACATCACCCATATGCCCTTCTGGAACCAACACCTCTACGTTGCAAATGGGTTCGAGTAATGCCGGTTTTGCCTGCATGACCCCTTTTTTCAGCGCCATAGCACTTGCTACTTTGAAGGCCATTTCCGATGAATCTACGGCATGATAAGAGCCGTCACAAAGTGTTACTTTCACATCTACCATTGGATATCCTGCCAGAATTCCTCCGATAAGCGCATCACGTACCCCTTTTTCTACTGCAGGAATATATTGGCGCGGTACAGAACCGCCAAAAATGGAATCTACAAATTCAAAATTTCCTCCTGGCGCCAAGGGATCAAGCTGCAGCCAAACATGGCCATACTGACCATGACCACCGCTTTGCTTTTTGTGCTTGCCTTCCACTTTTACGCTGCCGCGAATCGTTTCGCGGTACGGCACCTTGGGATGGCTAAGCTTAACGTCCACACCAAACTTGCGTTTCATGCGCTCTGCCATAATGTCAAGATGCAGTTCCCCCATACCGTAAACCAGCAATTGATGCGTTTCGGTATTTTTCAGCATCCGGAATGTATGATCTTCATCCATCAAACGATGGAGTGCATTACCGATTTTATCCTCATCGCCTTTATTTTTGGCTTCCAATGCCATTGTAAACATTGGCTTGGGAAAAGAGATGGGATCGAATAAAATGGGTTTATCTTTATCACTTAAGGTATCACCGGTACCGGTCTCCTGCATTTTGGCAACAACAACAATATCGCCTGCATAAGCGATACTCATCGGTTCCTGCTGTTTACCGCGCAGTGTATAGATATTGCCGATTCTTTCTGCCTTTTCTTTTGTAGCATTAAAAATCACACTATCTGGTTTTAATTGTCCCGAGAATACCCTCAGATAACTTAAGCGGCCAACAAAAGGATCGGCTGTTGTTTTAAATACCAAAGCTGAAAAAGGATCTGTTCCTTTTCTTTCACCTGCTGCCTTTGTTTGCGGATGAATACCAGAAAGTACTCGGTTTTCCGGAGATGGAAGAAAATCAACAACAGCATCTAATGCCGCGCTAATTCCAATATTTTTATAAGCCGAACCGCATAATACAGGGAACAAGGATGCCTGGCCGATACCTTTAACTAAGCCAAGCCGGACCTCCTCTTCGCTTAGTTCTTCTCCGTCCAGATATTTGGCTAGCAGATCATCATCCGACTCTGCGGCAGCTTCTACCAATGCCTGACGGGCAGCCTGCGCCTTTTGCAGCAAATCCTGAGGAATCTCCATCGGCGTTGGAGCATAAGCCTTCATACTGATAAGATCAACAATTCCTTTGAATGTTTGTTCACTGCCGATTGGCAGCTGCAGCGGCACTATACCCGTGCCAAATCTGCTTCTTAAACTTTCAACAACACGATCAAAATCAGCATTCTCTCTATCCATTTTATTAATGAAGGCAATACGCGGTAAATTAAGTTCCTCCGCATATTGCCATACTTTTTCAGTTTCAACTTCAATCCCCGCGGCGGCACAAAGTGTGATAAGCACATTATCTGCAGCACGAAGAGCCCCTTTAACTTCAGCAACAAAATCGGAATAACCAGGAGTATCCAGCAAATTAATCTTATGCCCTTTCCATTCACAAAGAGCAAGAGCAGTACTGATTGTTACTTTGCGTTTGATCTCTTCAGGTTCAAAGTCGGTTGTTGAAGTTCCATCATCCACCTTTCCCAATCGATTGACGGCACCGGAATTAAACAGTAATGCTTCTGTGAGTGAGGTCTTACCAGCTCCACCATGGGATACAATAGATACATTTCTGATCTTCTCGCATTTAAATTCTTTCATAGCGAATCCCTCCTGGTTTGTCTATTCTCTACTACACTATTACTGCTAACAAGAAACTTATTTTTCCATTTTCTCTGCCAATAGCAAATTTTCCTTCTTTTCAGTTAATTTTAAAAAAGAAATAACCGCCCTCTTAGGCGGTTATTATACCCACTTTAACAATTTTTACAAAATAGTCGCATCAATTTTCGTAACGGTGTGGGAACAGAAAGTACATACCATTTCAATTTCACCCACTTCGCCTCCTTACATACTGCGTAGCAGTTCTCGCTACAGTGTATGCGCAAAAGTGATTTTGGTGTATATAATCTTTGTTAAGGCATTACTTACTGTTTATTTCGGTACGAGCCAATACGAAGCATAAATCTGATAAGCGATTCAAAAAAACTAATCCTTCACCAGAAAGCTCCTCCTGACGGGCCAGCCGCCAAAGCTGACGCTACGCTCTCCTGGTAACTGTACGGGCAAAATCCAGCGCAGCCGATGAAGCTGTATCCCCTGGAACCAAAAAACTGGTTATCGGGGGCAGCTGACCATCAAATTGATCAATGAGCGCTTCCAGCTGCTGCACTTCTTTACTTGTAATCCGAGGCTCAGCTCCAATACTTGCGATATCGGCCATTAAACTCCACAGAAGCTTCTGCAAATCATAAATGGTCGACTTCACTTCTGAATTAACAGCAATAGCCCGGGCCATTCCAAGTGCCGAATCAGCTTCATCTACTAAGCCATATGCTTCCACTCTTACACTGTCTTTGTCTACCCGTTCACCAGTGTATAAGCCTGTTTGACCTTTGTCACCCGTTTTTGTATATACTTTCATAACAATCTCCTTACAAAGAATGCTTAGCGATTATATATTTCACTGGCAGCAAAGAATATGGCGATTTCCCGTTCTGCACTCGCAGCACTGTCAGACCCATGAATAATATTGCTGTCAATTGTCAAAGCGAAATCCCCCCGTATGGTTCCAGGTGCAGAATCAACAGGATTTGTAGCTCCCATCATTGCACGAACAACTGGCACGGCGTTTTCTCCCTGTACGGCAATTGCAACCAATGGACCGGAGGTAATAAAATCTACTAATCCATTAAAAAATGGTTTGCCTTCATGTTCACCATAATGTTTCTGAGCTGTTTCGCGAGATAATTGCAACATTTTTAAACCTGCAATTTTTAATCCTCTGCGTTCAAAGCGTCCAATAATTTCGCCGCATAGTCCTTTGTTTACTCCATCAGGTTTAACTAATACAAGTGTTTTTTCCATTGTAAATCGACCTTCCCATTCTCTCCATTATTTTAAACAATATTGTAATGACAGCTTATGATAACCAAGCGCCGAATACTGAATTGCAGTAATCGCAGCTTTAGTTACCTTGCGGATCACTCTGCCTGCAGCGCCAGCCACCAAAGAGTTTGCAGGAATAACTCTCCCCTCGGCAATTGCTGTCCCTGCGCCAATCATGCAGTTTTCTCCGATTTTGACACCCTTGCCAATTATCGATCCCATACCGATCAAAGAATAATCCCCTATGATACACTCCTGAAGGATTGCACCATGGCCTACTGTAACATAATTACCAATAAGGCAGGGATCAGCCTCGCCGCCTTCTACCGAACAGCTCTCCTGAATGTTAGAAAAAGCGCCGACAACAATAGGACCTCTTTCTCCTCTGAGCACAGACTTGTACCAGACACTGGCAGAATGACGAACCTCAACGTTACCAATCACATAGGCATCTGCTGCAATAAAAACGTCTTGAGCCAGCTTAGGAAAATTGTGCTCATATGAAATAAGCGGCACTACCTAATCAACCCTTGATAAACAGTATCATCCAAATTTTTCGCTACTGTTACAAGTAATCTTACTGCTGCTTCATAATCATCACGGTGAATAATGCTGTTGTGACTATGAATATAACGGGTAGGAATACTGAGAACCAGGCTCGGTACACCCTGCGCATGCAAATGTATCCGGCCTGCATCCGTACCGCCGCCTTCGGTGAATTCCAGCTGATGTGGTATGTGATGCTGCTCGGCGAGGCTTATCACATAGTCTCGCAGTGCCGTGTGTGGAATAAGACTGGAGTCATAAATAGATATGGCTACACCTTTACCTAATTTGCTGGAAGCTTGATCATTCGATACTCCTGGAGTATCACCAGCCACGCAAGTATCAATTGCAAACGCAATATGCGGATCAATTACAGCTGCACTGGTCTTGGCACCTCTTAAGCCTACTTCTTCCTGTACTGTACCTACGCCGTATACCGTATTGGCATGGAGTTCATTTCCCATCGCCTGCATAACGTCAGCCATAACAGCACAGCCAATCCTGTTATCCCAGGCTTTTCCCATCAGAAACTTCTCATTAGCCATAACAGTAAACGTACTAAAAGGCACAACAGCATCCCCAGGTCTTATGCCAAAAGACTCTCTTGCTTCCTTTTCGTCATTTGCCCCAACGTCAATGTACATTTCCCGTTTGGGAACAATTTTTTTCCGTTCTTCCGGTGTCAGAATATGAGGTGGTTTACTGCCTATTACACCGGGAATATTGCCTTTGGCGGTCATGACCGTAACTCGCTGACCAAGCATAACCTGCTCCCACCAGCCGCCAAGCGTAGTAAATTTTAAAAATCCCTCTTTGGTAATAAACTTAACCATAAATCCAATCTCATCCATATGGCTGGCAATCATAATCCGAGGCTCCTGCTGACTGCCTTGCTTTTTAAAAATGACACTTCCCAGTTTATCACTGGTTATTTCGCTGCAGTTGCTCAGCTTATCGATCAATAATTGCCTTACCGGTCTTTCGAAACCGGAAACTCCTGAAACCTCACTGATCTGCTTTAACCATTCCATTGCCTTATCCAATTATAACCCTCCCTGTTCTACACGTATTAGTGTACGGCAAAGGTGATACAACTATTCCACCATACCATTATATGGTATAGTGGAATAGTTGTCAAAATTGCATCAAATCTGATAAATTCAAAATAAAAACAAGCACTTTGCTTTTTACAGCAAAGTGCTATTTCTTAACGTACGCGTTTAGCCTGCTCCTTTAAGCGGGCAACCCGCTGCTCCGTCTGCGGATGGGTGCTGAAAAGACTCATCATCCAGCTGCCGGCACCAGTAAGCGGATTGACAATAAACATATGAGAAGTAGCCGGAGTGGCCTCAGGCATGACCTGATGCTTTGCGTAGTATTCAATTTTTTGCAGCGCGCTTGCCAATGCCAGCGGATTGCCGGAAATACTACCGCCAGTCTCATCAGCAAGGTATTCACGGGAGCGCGAAATGCCAAGTTGAANNAAGTTGAATCAACGTAGCTGCCAGGGGAGCCAGCACTACCAAAAAGACAAATTCAATGATTCCGGAAATACCATTTCCCTCATCATCGCTGCTTCGTCCCATCCCAAAAATCGCTGACCATTGCGCAATATTTGCAATCATTGTGATAACACCTGCAATAGATGCTACAACTGTGCTGATCAGGGTATCGCGATTCTTTACGTGCGACAATTCATGGGCCATTACGCCTTCCAGTTCTTCGTAAGTGAGCGCGCGCATGATTCCGGTAGTGGCTGCAACTGCAGCATGCTCAGGATTACGCCCGGTCGCAAAAGCGTTAGGAACATCGGTATCAATGATATACACCTTCGGCATTGGGATTTTAGCTCTTTGTGCTAAATTGGAAACCATTCTAATAAGGTCAGGCGCTTGCTGAGGCGTAACCTCACGGGCACCATACATGTTAAGAACAATTTTATCACTGTACCAGTAGCTGACAAAATTCATTAGAATAGAAACAACAAACATAATCGTCATTCCCTTGGCGCCGCCAAAGAAACTACCTACAGCCATCAGCAGACCAGTTAACGCCGCCAGAAGAACTGTTGTTTTCAAAGTACTCATTATATTCCCTCCGTGATAGCATAATTAGGTCTATTCTATTTTACGTATTTACAAAAAAGTTGAGTTTTCTTGTCACTCTCCTCCTTTTCTTCCTGTCTTTAATTATAAGTGATTTACTTATAATTAACAATAGCCGGAAATGGGGAGAAAAGCGCAAAAAATAACACTCC
This sequence comes from Sporomusaceae bacterium UBA1887, assembly GCA_002337925.1. Classification (GTDB taxonomy): domain Bacteria; phylum Bacillota; class Negativicutes; order Sporomusales; family DSM-15969; genus Anaerospora. Next base: position 4,595 of record DDHB01000076.1, on the reverse strand, counting down.
TTATTCATTCAGACCAAACAGCATCACCAGGATTATACGGGCTTTTCCACACGTTCTTTGATGGCCTTTAACATATTCTCACTGTTCAAACGGACCTTCTTTTTTAAGATCGGATTTAAAAGCCCAGCTATCATTGGAATGCCAAACTCAAAATCAACAGTCAGTTTTATTTCAGTACCTTCGGGAATCGGCGTTAAAATCCATTCACCTTGCATCTTTTTTAAATCGCCCTCAATCTGCGAATAGGCTATATGTAAGTTCTCATCATCAAATGTATCTAATTCAGTCCATTTAATGATGCGGCCATCAACATTAGACACCCATTTGGTAATCGTAGTATTTCCATTCCGCTCGATTACAGTCACACTTACCAGATCTTCCATAAAATCAGGATACTGTTCCATCTTTTTCAGTATTGGATAAATTTCCTCACGGGGACACTGGACAGGTAATGTTACTTCTACGTATGGCATCAGGCAGTTCCTCCCTTATAGATCCTCAAGCATTTCATAGGCCTGCTCAACAGCATAAGCAAAAGCCGAAATTACCTGGTCAATTGTTGCTTCTTCAATAATAAGCGGCGGTTCAATGCGAATCACCTTGGGGTTATTTAAAGTATAGGCTACCAATACGCCCTTATTAATTAGTTCAGACATGAGCAGCCCGCCGATTCCTTCTTTTGTTAATTCTACCCCGATCATTAACCCCTTGCCGCGTACCTCCTGAATAACACCCGGGAAGCTATCGGCAATCTTCTGCAGACGTTCCATAAAATAGCGCCCTTTAGTTTCGGCTTTTTCAATAAGATTTTCTTCGTAAATGACTTTGATTGTTTCAATAGCAGCCGAACAAGCCAATGGATTGCCGCCAAATGTAGATGTGTGCAGGAACGGACTAGTAACATATTCTTCAAAAATTTGCGGACGTGCCGTAAAGGCACCAATTGGCATGACCCCTCCGCCTAGCGCTTTGGCAGTTGTGATGATGTCCGGTACTACACCATAATGGTCACAAGCGAACATCCTGCCTGTTCTCCCAAGGCCGGTCTGCACTTCATCGCAAATTAACAACGCCCCGTGACGATCACACAATTCACGCAGGGCAGGCAAATACTCGTCAGACGGTACAATAATACCGCCTTCCCCCTGAATAGGCTCTACAATAACTGCAGCTGTATCAGCATCAATACATTCCGCTATGGCAGCCTCATCACCAAAGGGAACGTGCGCAAAGCCACTTAATAGTGGCTGGAACGGATCACGGAACAGATCTCGTCCGGTAGCGCTCAATGCGCCTAGAGTTTTACCATGAAAGGAATTGACAGTAGAAACAATTTTGCTGCGGCCAGTGTGAACTTTAGCCAGCTTTAATGCCCCTTCTACTGCTTCCGTACCACTGTTGCCGAAGAAAGAATACTGCAAATCACCAGGCGTAATTTTAGCCATAAGCTCTGCCAAATCTGCCATAGGCTTATTAAACAGTACTTTGCTGGACATGGGCATGCGATCTACCTGTGCTTTTACTGCTTCCACAACTCGGGGATGGCGATGGCCGAGGCTAAAAACGCCATATCCGCCCAGGCAGTCTATATAGTCCTTACCATTGCTATCCGTAATAATAACGCCTGAGGCGTGCTGCTCTATTGTTGATAACCCCATAAATCGAAATAACCGGGCAACTGCAGGGTTGATATATTTCTCGTATTTTTCAATTGTCTCTTCAATCACTCGCTCTTTTTCCATACCTATTCCCTCCTGACTATTATGATTGATTGGTATTATTTTCTAGTCTTGACAATAAAACTCCTCTCTAATACAGCAAAACTTACATTTGGATTACTTTGGATTTTTTTTATTACAGGCAGGAATCTTGTGCCTATTAGTTGTATTTTGTCTAAAACAATCAAATCAATTAAGAAGGTGATAGAATGTGGAAACGGATTCGCACGGATTTAATCATTCTCTTTTTATTAGCCTTTTGCCTCATCTATTATTACCTTCCCGGAGCTCCCTCTTTTGCAGGTCTTCCTGAGAAAGATGTGAAGTTGCAAGTTGAAAGCCTTAACGGGGTTGCCGAAGAAACAAATGACTTGATCACACGGGCAACGATTGACACAATGAACTTTTTTTGTGAAAGATCCAATTTCACATTAACGAGATCTGTGACTTTTGTCTTAACAGCAAACAAGCCTAACTTTCAGCAAGAAGTCAGCTCCCGTTTTAAAATTTCCGATAAAGAAGCGGCTCAGGCTACTAAGAATGTAGATGTGTTAGCGGGTACTGGGCTGATCATTCTGAATACGCAAAGCATCACAACAGGTCAACAACAAATCTTCCTTACCGCTCACGAAATCACCCATCAATATCAGCGGCAGAATGTATCTCCCAGCAGGGCACAGCCTTTCTGGTTAGTAGAGGGTATGGCTGAAGTTGTTGCCGCAAATATTGTGGAGAGACAGGGCTATGGTACTTTGAAGTTTTACCGCAATAGCTCCCTTGGCGACCTGAGAGCAGCGATAAATAAGCCTGACTTGCAGGAACTCAATGATGCAAGGGATTGGGCACAGGCGGTTACCGAATATGGTTCACCTCTCACCCATAAAGTAGCTGGTCTCGCCGTCCTTTATCTAACTGAAAAACATGGTTTCCGTTCAGTCACTCAATACATGCAGCATATCAGCAACGGCTTAAGTAGCAATGACGCTTTTAAGAAAACATTCGGTTATCCCCTGCCCGAGTTTATTAAGGAATATCAAACACTTATCACTCTACCGAAGGGCTCTACCGCTAATTAAAGTTATTATTTTTCCTGATAATCGAGTAGGAGGCTACTCATTATTTGAGTAGCCGACCTCTCACACCACCGTACGTACCGTTCGGTATACGGCGGTTCAATAACTTAACGTAAATGCAATACCTCGTATTTCTTCGCTATGTTCATATAGCCTAGGGATTCGAGGTATTTGTCTGTTAGTGTTCTTTTCAGTATCGGACTGTTAGCGATGCGCCAATATCCCAATCTTGTGTTAGCATATTCCCACGCCTTCCCTTTATCCAGTCCCAACCTTCTCAAATTCTCAAACCGTGCTGAGATTTTCTTCCACTGCTTCCACAAGTACATCCTTAGCCTTCGCCTTATCCACTGATTCATCTCCTGTATCTTGTTTCGCATGTCCGCTATAGAATAGTAGCCCAGCCATCCGGTTGTATATCTTCGCAGTTCCTGCAGTATTGTATCAATGGACCGGCCGCGACCGCGACCGGTTATTTCTTTTACCTTCTGCTTGAACCGTTTCAGCACTTTTCCGTGTGGCCGGATTCCCATCTTTACTGGCGTCTTATGCAAGGAGAAACCTAGAAATTTCTCTCTTAGAGGGCTGCCTATTTTGCTTTTCTTGTGGTTTACTTTCAGCTTCAGTTTTCCCTCAAGATACTTTACACTGCTTTCCATTACCCGCTTTGCCGCACGTTCTGTCTTTACGTAGATATTGCAATCATCTGCGTACCTTACGAACTTGTGCCCTCGGCTTTCCAGCAGTTTGTCGAACTTCGTCAAATAGATATTGGATAACAACGGCGATAGGTTTCCTCCCTGAGGCGTTCCCGCCTCTGTCGGACTTATTAGGCCGCCTTCCATGACTCCGCTTTTCAGGTATTTCCGGATGAGCTTGATTACTCGCTCATCTTTCACTTCTTCCCGGAGCATGTTGATGAGGATGTCATGATTCACTGTGTCAAAATACTGTGCCAGGTCTAGATCCACAATTTTCGTGTGTCCTTCTTCATAATAGGCTTTTGCCTTCTTTATGGCCTGGTGCGCATTTCTCCTCGGTCGGAATCCATAGCTGTTTTCGGAGAATGTCTTCTCAAATATTGGCTGTAATACCTGCGCTATGCCCTGCTGTACAAGCCNNTGAAAAAGCCGGTCCAACACAGTCGGTATTCCCAGCTTCCGCTTTCCTCCATCAGGCTTCGGGATTTCTACCCGTCGCACTGGCTTTGGCTTATATTCTCCGTTTCTCAGCGATGCAAGGAGTCTTTCTTTGTTCCCCTTTAACCATCCCAGCATTTCACCAACTTCCATGCCGTCTACTCCTGCCGCGCCTTTCTTGCGCTTTACTTGAAGATAGGCTGCATTGAGGTTGTCTTTGCTTAGGATTCTTTCTAACAGATTTACGCGGTTCTTTGTTGCACATTCCAGTATTGCCATGCTCTGCGCTCCCTTGTTATTCTCTGCTTCCAGCATACCCTGGCAAGGGCAGCCCTTTTTACTGGTTTTCTGCTCTCTTAACATGACTTCACCTTCCTTTGCTCACGAACTCGATTATTGTTCAGTCCTTCCCGAAAAAAAAAAACTTCGGTACTATGACCTCGGCTGACTTCTCACAGTAAATCTTATTTCAACCATGCTTCGATTCACTTATCTTCACATGTCTGTGAGACCTCCCCGGGTAAGAACGCAATCTTTCTCTCCATCTATCTGCCACATTTACAGCGCATTCTTTCGGATAGTTTTGGGCTTCAGTTTGTGTGGCAACCTCACCCAGCCTACACTGCCTTATATGTGATTTCTGTTCGTCAGACCAGAGATTTGCC
>DDHB01000021.1 GCA_002337925.1 Sporomusaceae bacterium UBA1887 | reverse complement strand
CAGCGGAACTGTCCCCGTGACATTCATCTCTTGTTCGGCTTATCATAGCCAAAATCTATCAGCGAAATTTCAGCTTACGGTTATTCAGCTTCTGCATTAGGCCAGGCCGTCCGCTAGGAATGACGATCTCGCGCATAACCTCATCAAAAGATAAACCAAGGGCTTCACCGGCTACTACTTCTTCTCTAGAAACAGGACTGATTTTTTCTGTATTGTTCGCTACGATCAGCCCCAGCATCGCGCCAATCACCGGCACCCCAATCCAGGGTAGGTAGGGGATGCCGCCGCCCGCTAATACAAACATGGCTGTGAGCATTGCCGCTCCCGNNATCACCGTCATGACAGCGGTGTGATCAAGTACCAGAAAAAGTACCGTAGCAATGATGGCCGTCATCCCTGCCAGGATTGCTTTAACCTGGCTGAGAATCTGCATGACTTCAGCCCGTGTATTGGGCTCAATAACACCTAGTGACGTTGAATAAAGTGATGCATCATTGTGGCCCGCATCACGCTGCACGATGGGTGCTACGGCTTCGGTACTGATGTTATTTGTAGTCAGCACCTGAATTCGGGCACCAGGAATGACTTGTCCGGCAATAAACCGGTCCAACAGCGCCACCGAATGACTGATATCCTCATCCTTCAGGTTAGGCACTGCAGCTGCCATATACTGCAGCTGTGCTGTAATCAGCGGAACATCCAGTTTTTGCACTTCGGTCAGCCGGCCGCTGATATTCGTTAAATTAGTGCGGGCACCAGCGGCATCAAAGGCTTTTAAGTTATTGAGTGTGCTCTGTCCATTTGTCACAATATTATCGATGGCCGAGCGGGCCTGCCTGCCCTGAGCCGCTACATTATCAAGTGCACCAAGTCCGCTTTTCAGCGTATCCAAGTTTTGCTGCGTAGCCGTCAGTCCGGCAATGCTATTATTTACATCAGGACTAATCAACCTGACTACCTGGAGGCTGTTAATCATAGAACCCATCGCTCTGCTTGAGCTGTCCAGCTGCGTTTGAATTCCTCTTGTATCTAAGTTGGCCAATGCACCGGTAGCTGCTTGAATAGTAGCACCTGCTACCGAGAGACTGCCCAAGGTCTGCTCCATTGCGGTAACTGTACTGCTGTAGTTATTTAAGGCAGACAGTGTTATCGCGCTCATATTTTGAGCATCCTGGGCAAAGGCGGGAATTTGGGTTACCAGCTTAGTTGTCTCCGAAAGAGCCCCGCCTAATTGCTGGCGGGGATTGGTATAAGCCGCAGTACCAGCTAGTCCTGCTACCAATTCTTTGTCCAGTTTGTAACCTTGTAGATTGGTCAATTGGCTGGCATCGCCCTGCGTAACAGCCCCTTCGGCTGTTCCGTCAGCACGGGTACCAGTTACTTGAACAACTACATTGTTTTTTTGCACTGCGCTGCCTGCTGCCGGAGCTGCATCAGCGGTGCCCTGAAATATAACAACATCCCCCTGGGCCAAACGCATCCCCGGGGCTGGAGTAATCGTAATTCTTGAAGCATAGGCAAGTAAAAATCGTTTCAATTCCAGCATTGTACTTACCATATAGGCCATATCATCATTTTTACTATCAATTGACACGTTGCTGGCATATTCGAGCTTTAACTCATTTTTCATATCATTTGCGATAGTTTCGCCTAGACGAATTGGATTAGCCGGTTCACTGCCAACCGGAAAGGTAATCTCAATCACTTGATACTGATTTAGTACAGCTTTAATCTCAGTATTAACTGCAGGCGCTTTTTCTAGTGATAATAAGACAACCCCAATTGATGCACCGTCACGAAAAACGAATCGAACACCCTCCATTTGCTGAATCCGTTCTATTAACGTATCTTTAGCCCCTTCCGGAACTCCCCGGATCGTCAATCGCGGTTCCGTCATAACACCAACGCTGCCGCCCCCGGGAATACTGCCAAAGGTTTTTCCTAGTTCTTCAAACGTCTTTTTTGTTTTAAACTCTTCAGGCAAAGCAATGAATAAATTCGTTTTACCTGTCACAGTAGGACCTTCCTTAAATTTAGCTCCAGGGAAAACTTCACTCATAATCTTGTTAATTTGTGTGGTTGCGTCATCCTTCATTTCTTCCCGGACTTGGATAATTAGGTCATATTCGCCATATTCACCAACCAAACCTGACAAGGCGCCAGAAAAATACGAGTTAGCCGCCAGTGACAGCGTGCTTGCCAAAACTGAGCCGACAAAAATACTTACCAGCAATAATACTGCTAAGTCTCGTGTAAAAGAATTTTTGACCAGATTCTTCATAAACGCCACACTATCACCTCATTTCGTACACTGTATTATAGCACATCTATCACTTTCATGTCCATATGTATATACTTTTTATATATTTTGTATATACTTTTTCTTTTGAAAGTTGCTATTAAGGAAGCAGAAGAACCGTCCCCTTGCTTCCTTATAGAAAAAGCCACGCGCTGCCGAAGCATTGCGTGGTTTTTTCACGATTGAGTATATTTTGTTTTCCAGCGGTTGTGCAGCCAGAACCAATCGCCGGGATAGGTGCGCACATGACTTTCAATAATAGCATTCAGCTTGGTTGTCACAGTAAGGAGATCCTGCCCACGGTCACTACTTTTAGCAGTCCACAGCGGTGGGTGAATGATTACCGTATGAGTGCCATCTGGCTGGCGGGTAATAAAGGCTGGTACAATGGGTGCCCCCTTCATCCTGGCCAAGGCAGCGGGCCCCTGAGGGGTGGAAGCGAGCCTGCCAAAAAAAGTGACTGGCAAACCATCGGAACGAGCATCTTGATCCATCAATAGACCAATTATTTTCCCTTCTGACAGCAGGCGTGCCATCTCGAGAACACTGGATTTATAGGTTACATGCATACCTGCCAGAGTACGGTATTCATTAATGAATTGATCAGCCCCAGCACTCGTCTGCTTCTGAACAACTGCAACCAGGGGGAATTCGTAAAAAGCCAAAGCAGCTCCCAGCAGTTCCCAGTTGCCGCTGTGTGCAGTAGCTAAAACAGCGCCTTTACCATGTTCTAAAGCGGCCTGCAAATGCTCTGCTCCATTAATCGTAACCATGCTTCTAACCTTATCACGGGTTAATTCAGGAAAACACAGCACCTCTGTCATCATCGGGCCAAAGCGATAAACACTTTGCTGAACAATAGAGGCAGCAGCATGTTCATCTGCAGCAAGGCCACTTTCCAATACATTGTTAATCGCCATTTGCTTACGCCGCCTGGGTACTGCCAGCCAGCAGAATCTCCCGATTGCACTGGCAGTGAGACTGCGCAGCGAGGCTGGCAGCAGGCAAACAAATTTACTTAATGCTTTAATCATAAGATACATAATGGTGTCCTCATTTCAGCAAGGGTAAATTAGTGCGTAAAGCTCAAACCAACATAGAAATCGCTATGACGCCAGCCGGCATCTAATTTCATGCCTGGTACGATCGACATACGGGCTCCGTAATTCATCCGGCTGCCGTCATATTCGGCAATTAGCGTAGTAGCAGGAAAGGCATTGTTTCCAGTAATCACACTGACAGGATTAATGGTTTTTTCAATAGCGCCAAAGAAGCCATCATAGCGTCCATTGCCCACACCAGCATGAATCCGAAAGCCGAAAGGCAGCGCTTTACTGGCAGCTGCATAAGTGGTACGGCCATTTTTGTCACCAATGTCTTCTACACCTACTGACAAACCAGGAGTTAATACTGTTTCAGGCACTAATGCAAATTTAGCATTTAGAAGTGTATCATTGTCATGATTATCATAACGGAATCCGGCTACCCCGACCTCTAAGTTGCGGGCTAAATTAAGATTGAATACGCCTACTCCGCCATCTTTCAGATTGTAATAACCGATGCTAAACTCTCCATCCTGTAATACATCAGCCGTCGGATTATTAATTAAGCCTGTTGAGCCATTAATCGATGGTGCGGCAAAGGCCGTAACGCTAGTCAATATCATTGTACAAATTGCAGCAAACATTGTTTTTCTAAGCAAAGTTAGTTCCTCCTCATAGCAAATTCGTATAGCAAAATTAGTATACGTATCTATCATATTCTCTGCCTGTTTGTCGAATCCTGCCAAAATGGGCTAGTAAAATCTGTAATGAATATCTTTAGTCCTATTTCTCTTGCTTTTCCAGGGCTGCCAGACGCAGTTCAAGGTCGCGGACTTTCTTCAACAAGTCTGGCACTTTGCCGGCAGCCGCTTCGGTACGCAGCCATTCACGGTGCGGGCGAGCGGGGAAACCAGCATAGAAGACTTTTTCCGGTATATCACTAATGGGAGCACTTCGGGCGGCAAAAACCGAATGATCGCCGATGGTAATATGTCCCGCGNNGGGTACTGCCGGCAATGCCTGTCTGCGCAACAAAGAAGCAGTTTTCACCAACAATTACATTATGCGCTAAATGGACAAGATTATCAATTTTTGTTCCCGCTCTCACCAGCGTGCTGCCGGTTGTTGCCCGGTCGATTGTCGTACAAGCTCCAATTTCCACGTCATCTTCAATGACAACATTACCAACCTGGGGAACTTTGGTATGTTTGCCGCCGACGGTAACAAAACCGAAGCCATCGCTGCCAATAACGGCATTGCTGTGAATGATGACACGGCTGCCGATATGACAGCCTTCTCTAATAGAAACTCCTGGATAAAGCAAGCAGTCATTGCCAACTTGTGCGTCGGCACCGATGTAAGTATGAGGATAAATTACCGTGTTATTGCCAATAGATACATTGTCGGCTATAACAGCATGCGGTAAAATTGCAACATTCTCACCAAGTGTTACGTTTTCTCCTAGCACTGCAGCGGGATGAACTCCCCGGGCAACTGCTACAGGCGGAGTAAACACTGAAAGCAGCGTAGTAAAGGCCAAACGGGGATTAGCGACTCGTATAGCCGGTTTATCAAAATCTGTAACTGTTTCGGGAATAATAACAGCAGCCGCTGAAGATGATGCCGCTTTTTCCAAATGAGGCGGCACTGCAAACGTAATATCCCCCGGACCGGCTTCGGCAATATTGGTAACGCCGCTGATAACCATCGAGGCATCCCCTGTTGGTAAGCCATTCACTAGGTCGGCAATTTCTTGTAAGGTTAGCTTCAAGCGAAACACTCCTATATATTTTTAGATGAAACTAAACTAGACGAAAAGATGAGATCACCACACAGATTTTGCGGTAATCTCATTGTTCACAACTTATTGCTCTATAAGCAAGTTACTGCATTTTCTTTAATACATCTTCCGTAATGTCAGTGCCGCCTTGAGCAACCCCATTTTTATACAGGACAACACCCATTTTCTTTTCCTGGGCTACTTGTTCTAAAGCCTGTTTAATAGTGCTGTCAATTTGTCCTTCCAGATCCTGCTTTGTCTTAAGAAACTCAGCATAGGCTGCTTCCTGACGTTTCTGATACTCTTCAGCACTGATGCTTGCTTTATCTTTCTCTAGTTGATCACTTAATTCTTTACCACGAACATTCAACTGATCCTGAAATTGTTTGACCTTGGGGCTGTCGGACATTACTTTATTAACATCCAATACACCAACCGCAGTTTGCCCCGAACCGGAACAACCGCCTAGCAGCGTTGCAGCAGCAATCATAAATACCGCCAACACAAGTAATTTAACTTTTTTTTGCATTATCATCTTACAAATCCTCCCAATCGTACATTATTGCCTAGTTAAGGCCTTTTTCATAGCTTTCTCAACAATCCAGGCCAATTATACCAGCCCAAATTATTTCTTAATTTCAGCAATAACTGCATCGGTAATATCAACAGCAGAAACATTCACTTTATATACACCCAAAACAGCTTCCAAACTACGTTCAGCGGCTATTTTTGCGGTTTTATCTTGTATATCTTTGATAATAGAATCCTGCAGCACAGTAATTTCCTGGCTTTTGAGCGCCGCCTTTTGTTCAGTTTCCGTTCTGCCCTGTCCTGCTTGCGACTGGAGCGGAGCAGTTTGCATACGGGCAGCAATTTCCGCACTTTTCACAGCTGCTTGCTGCTGTAGTGCTGTATTCACTTCGTTTGCATATGCGGAAAGCTCTTTTTCGGCAGCAGCTTTTTCCGGGGCCATAACAGCCTCTAATTGACCGGATAATTCTTTTTCTTTTGCAGCAAGCTTAGCCGAGCGTTCTCCTTGCAGTTGCTCCAGCTGCTTTTGCAGAGCTTCCATTTCCTCTTTGCTTAGTTGTACTGTTTTTAGCTTCAATTGAAGGCTAAAAATCTGATTTTGATAGGTCTCATCCATTTCTTTGTTATAAGCATCAAATTGCCCCGCTAAATCGCGTCTTAGCTGGTCTACCTTTTGATTGAGACGGACACTGATTTCATTTTGCTTAGCTGCCACTTTGCTGTTAAACTCCTGCCCTAAGGCCTCATTAAGCCCTTGCAAGGCGCCATCAGGCATAGCGTTATCCTGAGCTTGTCCCTGAGCTGTTTGCTTTTCCACCGCCGCCTGAGCTGCCAGCGTATTGTATTCCTTTTGGAGACGCTGATAGTCAACATATTTGGGGTGAGCCTGGACTGCTTTATCCACATTCAGGATACCCACTTGTGGTACTGCCGTTGTTTTTGTTTCGGGAGTTGATTTTGTTCCACAACCTGCTGCCAGCAGCGTTACTGTCAGCAGAGCTGAGAGGAACACGATCTTGGCACGATTGATGTTCACCAAAACCACCTCTTTTCTAGTAGAAGAGCCGAGACAGCATCGCTACCGCCCGGCCCTGCATCATTTCACTTACAACTACTTCAGTTTTTTGCTCACTTCATCAGTAATGTCGGTGCCACCATAGACAACATTGCCTTTTTCCAGCACAACCGACAGACCTTTGGCTTCTGCTACTGATTTAACAGCTGCCGTTACTTTATCCATGTAAGCACCTTTTAGCTCCTGCTCTTTCAGTGCCAAGCGTTGTTGCAGCTGATTGGCATAGTCTTGCTTCTCTTTATCATTCATTGTCGCTATTTTAGTGTCAAAATCCTGCTTAAGGGTTTGGTATTCTGCCTGCATGGCCTCATTTATTTTTTTCACTTCCGGAATGTCCTCACCAAACAGTGTCTGATAGTTGACAATACCGATATTCGATGAGGGGGCTGCACTTGCAGTATGCGTTACTCCGGTTTGGGTGAGCGCAATGCTTGCTACGCCTAATATAAACATTGCAGCAATAGCCAAAGCAATAACCTTTACTTTACGTTTGTCTTTGAACATGAAGAATTCCCTTCTTTCTGCACTTGGCAATTTTGTCCTATTTCATTATAACAGGGACCTGACCCTTATTCAAGACTATAAATGACCAATCAGTCGGAGCCAGTTTTCATGCTCGCCGACCACATATTCAGCACTTAAGAAGTCATGAATTTTATAGCGAAGGCCAATCTCGTCACCTTCTGTAGAGGAGGCATGCTCCAGCCGGAGTGACCAGTCAGAGCCGAAATTTTGATTGATCCAGAGGATATTATCCTTATCGGATATATCATATTTCAGACCGGCATAGGTTGTTGTTCCAATTCTATGGCTCCACCCAGGATAAAACTTCCAGGAGACGGAGGATGGAATAAATTCTACCTCGGTAAATAACTCATCGGACGAATTGATAAATTTACCGGCATGCAGTTTAATAGCCGTATTGTCGTCCTCACGTCCCATATCCACATACCCTTCCAGGGTCAGTCGATATTTAGTCGTCTCTGCTTTTAATTGAATCTGTGTCTGCTTACCAGCGATAACTTCAGGTGTAAGCGTTAGACCATACTCTTTTGCTACCGGTTGATCTTTCACCACTTCAGCAAGACGGGTATTGAAATAAGCGCTGTGTCGTTCGACAAAAGCCACCGGCAAGCCATTCATCATTTTAGCTGCTTCCTCTACAGCCGGTTTCGCCTTCCACAGCAGTACATTCGGTATTGTCCTGGACCGCAGCGTTACCCGTGTATCCTGCACTACCGGCCCCTGTGGTGCCAGTGATAATTTCACTGTGGTCTGAGTGCCCGAGACAATGTCAAAATTAGAACGAAACTCCGGCAATTGGGCGGTAAGCAATTCGCGAATCACCGTTTTGGAAACTCCGCCTGCCCAATCCAGTGAATCAATCGGCAAACCTACCAGAACACCGGCAAGCAGCTCTTCCAGATCACCCATATCCTTGGTAATAAGACCGACAACATCCGGTGATAAATTACCAAAATCCATTTCTAGATGAACGTCGTGCACAACATCTCCCCAAGGGGTGATAGTAACGACAATCTGGGTAACACGGCCTGGAGAAATATGAACTTCCTCTACTGAATAGCCTACTAGCACCCTGCCAATCACATCACTAACAATGCGCTCATAGGCATTTTTACCTGCGGCGATTTCAGCAACACTGCGGCCAGTGAAAACATGGTTACCCACTGTTGCAACACTGGCTTCCATCCGTTTGGCAACGCGTACAGGCGGTTTGCCCTCAGGGGAAGTGATCGAAACAGTGACTGTTTCAACTGTATCGGCATCCGCATAAGCAAAAGAGCCCAGATGAATATGCAGGACAAAAGCAACAAGTACTAGTACAGGCATTAGCATAAATTGGCGTCTTATGGGTATGCACCTCCCTGTCCTCAGCCTGTGCAGCAAGAGTCAGGTACTGCTACCTGACTCTTGGCTACGATTTTAGAATTGTCCACCAAAGCTGAAGTGCGTTTTACCGCCTTCGCCACCCTGGGCATAATCAAGCCGGATCGGACCAATCGGAGTGGTAATACGCAGCCCCACACCGACGCTTGCTTCGAGATCATTCAGTTTGTAGCCTTCGCCTTGCCATGCATTACCAACATCGGTAAAGACAACGCCCTGCACTTTCTTAGCTACCGGGAAACGGTATTCAGCAGTCGCAGCAAGCATTTTATTGCCTTTAAATTCATCATCTTCATAGCCGCGCAGCGTATCGGCACCACCAACTGCAAAGCGACCCGAGTCAGGCATGTGACCATCGGCATAACCGGCTGTCAGACGAAGCGCAACAACCTGCTCTTTACCTACTTTCAGGTACTGACGGGCTTCTGCAGTATATTTGTTATAATTAAAGTCGCCGCCTAACGCCTTGCCAGCAAACTCAGCAGACAGAGAGTAGCGTTTTCCTTCAGTAGCATTAAATACATTGTCACGGGAGTCAAATACACGGGTCAGCGTGACACTTCGAGTCAGACCGAAGTTCTTATCAATATAGCCAGCATAATCAGGGTCAGTGCTGTAATCGACACCGTCAACCGCTTCTTTCCAGATATCTTTACGGTTTTTAAATGCGATATAGTTTTGGATATATTCACCACTGGGGCGTCCCAGCGTGATGTCCCAGCCCTTACGCTCTTTGTCGTAGCTGGACAGCAAATCACCATGCTCATAATCGCTGTATTCATTTGTCATATCATAGACAGTAAAGCCAAGAGAAGTCTGTTTGTCATCGAGCCATGGTTTCGTATAGCCAAACTCATAGTTTTTATTGCCACCGTTGCCACCAAACTCCCAGTGAACTTTAACTTTATCACCGGTGCCGCGGAAGTTGTTATCACCTAATTCAATGATACCTACCATACCGTCGGCTTTCGAGTAACCGGCACCAATCGAGAATGTCCCTGTTTTCTGCTCAACCACACTGGTTTCCAGCACTACGGCATTCGGCTCTTTACCAGGGTTAAGCTTCATGTTGACATCTTCAAAGTAGCCCAGGTTGTACACCTTTTGCATACTGCGGCGGGCATCCTTAACGTTAAAGGCCTCTCCCGTCTTCAGCTTCACTTCACGGGTAATAACATTGGTTTTGGTCTTATCATTACCTTTGACGGTAATCCCTTCCAATACACCTTCATTGACGCTGATGGTCAGCACACCACCTGTACCCATGGCAACATCATTGACTTTTGCCAAAATGAAGCCTTGGTCATGGTAGTACTGCTCAACGGCTCTCATATTATCATTAAGGGTCTTCGCATTCAAAACCGTACCCGGTTGAATGGTCAGCAGCTCTTTAATCTTATCGTTAGAAACTTTGGTATTGCCTTTAATCACAATCTCTTTTAACTGAGGGTTTTCCATTACGGTATACACGACTTGAATGCCTTCAGGAACCTCAGTGAAATTGGCAACAACGTCAAAAAAGTATCCCAGCTCATAAATAGACTGCAAATCCTGCTTTACTATTTCCGGATCTGCTTTATCGCCTACTTTTGTCTTAACAGCAGCAAGTACAGCATTCTCACCTACTGTTGACATTCCGGTAATTTTCACAGCAGTTACTGTTTTACCGGCAATATCTGCAGCAGAAGCGGGAGCAAAACCGGTTAAGCTAACTGATAGACCCAAAATAGCCGCTAGCAGCAATTGTCTATAGCGTTTCTTATTACTAGTACTCATGGACTACCTCCTATTTCATTTACTGGCCGCGCAAGGACTTGCCTGCTGCTCTGATCAGCTGCTGCATTTCGTCCGGAGCCAGCCGGACTTCTTTAGTCTGACTGGTTTGAGTTGATACGGGCCTGCTTGTCGTTGCAGTTACAGGTGTTTTACTGCTCTGGGCTGCTTCCGGCTCATGAACAGGTTGCCTGACCGGTGCGGCAGTAACAGGAATCAGGGATACAGCCGTGACCGGCGATAGGGATCGTTCTGTTTCCAGTACCATCGGCTTGTCTATCGTCACAATACGTTCGCTGGCAGCTACTGGAACAGGCTCTATAGAAACATCCTGCCTATCCCACCAATAGAAGCCGCCTGCAGCAAGGAGAACAGCCAAAGAGACCGCCAGACTTTGCTTAAGCACCGGATATTTCCAGCGCCAGCGCCCGGAACGGTTCACTTCCCGCACCCGCTGCAGTTCTGCCTGAGCCAGCAGCAGGTTAAGTTCACCCCGTACATCGGAATCCTTGTCAAACGAGTCTTCAGCCCGGTCAAGCCATGCTTTTGCTGACTTAAGGTGCCGGGAGATATGGTTTTTGGAATCTGCCATTTCACCACCCCTATTATAACCACAATTCTATAATCCTGGGAAGAGTCCAGATTATGGTCACGCCTGTTCAGTGAAAATGAGGCGAATTTAAGGAATATACGAAAATAGGTCCTGTTTTCTCCAGGATTCGACTTCTTTTCTTATTTAAACTCCTGCATCATGCGGGAAAGCATGCCTCTGACCCGGCGAATGCCCTGCTTTTGCAAACGATAGACATGAGACAGGCTAAGATTGAGTTTATCCGCCAGCTCTTTGGGCTGCTGATCATCTAGATATACACCACTTAGCACAACCTGCTCCCGTTCAGGCAAACGTCCCATAGCCGAGCGCAGTTGCTCCAGCAAATAGTTATGCTCAGCCTGATCAGACACAGCGACAGACGTATCCACCAGTGTATCGCCAAGAGTGGCCTTCTCGGTATCAACCGGACTGTCCATATACACCCAGTTGAGTTTGCCTTCCCGTTCCAAATAGTTTAAAATACGGCCCCTGATACGATGAGTAGCAAAAAGACTAAAGGCAACTCCCCGGTCTGGCTGAAAGTTTTCCGCAGCCTCAATAAGGCCGACGGTCCCCTCCTGCACCAGATCCATCATTACGGCCTGGTTGCCGCGCCATCGCATAACCGTTTTGAAAACCAGAGGCTGGTAATGCTCAATCAGCTGACTCCGGCAAGTCAAATCACCGTCTACTTTATAGCCCTGCCAAAGGTTTTGCTCCTCTTCAGGAGTTAACAGCTCCACTTTTTTTAATTCAGCAACATAATGTTCAAACAGCATTACCTCTCACCTCTCTAGAAGGTAAATCGCGCCTCTAAGCCAAACAGGTTACGGTCCTTGTTATCACGGGATGCAGTGAAACTAAACCGCCGGCTCAGATCATAACGGAAGCCCATACTTCTTTCATCGTGATCAACGCCCATGGTATAACTGAGCATCAGCCGGTCCGTAATATACTTACCTACTTCCAGATTATATACTTCCCGGTCAATTGTGTGGTCTTTTTTATTGTCATCAGGAGCAAGAGTCCCCCGGACAACCCGGAACTCATCAATACCGAACGCCTTACGGAAAGCCCCTTCCATCTCGGAAATAAACCGCATCTGCAATCCTGCATCCAGAAGACCGACGATTTCATCCCGTCCTAAGCCGCTATCCCTGCCATCATTACCATTTTTATTATCAAAGTAATGACTTCTGAGTGTCAGAAGTGACAAGATCTCCTGCTGGCTCATCTGCGGCTCGGCAGTCAGTTTCATTTCCATTTCCTGAACTGGTCCGGTTATTGCCAGATTGATTGTTGTTTGTTCCAGACGTGTAGAAGCGTCCAATCGCAAAACCGGCATAAAAGAACCAACTTGCGTGAAATCAGCCACAGCATCTTTAATTTTAAACGATGTCCGCAAATAGCTTACCGTTCCCCTGACGGCACTAATCCGTCCTGAGGTTGACGGCCGCTGCGTACTGCCACCAAATTTTACTTTACCTTCAGCCATAATGTCATACAAATAACTATTATACAACCGAACGCGTTTTCCCGCAACAACCTCCAGGTCGAGAGCCACATTCAGATCGGTAGCCTCCATATCCGGAATCATTGGTATATCAATTGTTGCATTCTCAAATAACAGGTTTCCTGCCACTAGCGGGCGACCCCTTCTATTTGTGGTCAATTGCAGTTTCCCTTGCAGCGGACCCTTAAAATACTTATGCTCTACCCCCAAGCGGTCAAGCGTAAGCACCACATCATAATCCGCTAAAGTCAGTCCCTGCCAGCCGATCTGCCCGGTGAGATTGTAAGATCCTCCCCCCATTGACCCGTTAAAGGCTTTAATATTCATTGTATCACCTTCGAACTGAATATCAACCGCCACTTTTTGGATGGGCTGACCGAGCGACTTAAACTTAATGGTACCATCCTGGACTAAAAACTGTCCGGTAACAGTCGGTTCAAACAAGGTTCCACCGATTTTCAGCTGCCCCTTTGTATCGCCCACTGCCCAGGATACTTCATTAGTCAGCATTGGCAAAATGCTTAAGTTTGCTTTATCAAGCGTAACTGTCAGATTCATTTGATCAACAGCCGAGGCCTTGGCCCGGCCTTCTTTATTGAGAGCCGCAATGGGAACAAGTCCGTAAGCGCTAGCCTTATATGGGCCTTTTAACAGCATCACCTGATTGACATGAATACTGCCTTTGTTCACTGTGAATAGCCCGTAAAGCTCATCAAAACTGGCATTAGCTACTTTTCCATCATTAATTTGTAACGATATGGCCATCTGAGGATCCTGGGTCTGACCGGTTACTTCGGCACTAAAGGTTAATTTGCCGCTTGTCGCGACAGTAGAGTCCAGCCAGGCTGTCAGCAAACCGGCATCAATGTCCCTGCCGCCGATTTCCAGGGTAGCCGGACCATTGAGATTAGCTGTACCGCGTGCTACCAGTATGCCGCTGCCTTGCTTGGCAGAAAATGTATTGATCGTAACAACTTCATTTTTCAGAGCAATATCCATCTCAATATTATCAAGCGGATAATTTTTCACTTTGCCTGCCAGCAGGTTGCCCTGCACCGCAATATCCGGTTTATCGAGCGTCCCGCCAATTACAATGCTGCCATTCAACTTACCGTCAATTTCTTTCACCGGCGAATTCAGCATCGTAAGCAGACTCCCCAGTTGGCCGTTATCCACTGTGACTGTTCCATAAATGGTATCACTCGCCAGCTCCATACCGCCGGTAAAAGCAAAAGCCCCCTCATTTTGCTTGAATCCAAAATGACTAATGTGAATGCGATTACCGTCGGAGTATACGGTTCCGTTAATACCGATTATCTCCTGCCGGTTAAGCACCAGTTTATCTGCCGTGAGCTGTCCTTCAAAAACAGGTGAGGCTACCGTTCCACCAAGATGTCCTACAAAGCTTGCTTTGCCGAACATCGGATACCCGGCTGTATGGCTGAGCTTTGCCAATTCAATATCTTTTGCCAACAAATCAAAATTCAGCTGTTGATCTGCAGAGATCGTACCTGCCAGCTGTACTTCGGTATTGAGAGACTGAAGCACAACATTTTCCAGGCTGACAACACCCTGGTGCCGCTGGTAGCGCCCTTCAATACTAGAAATCAGCTGCCCACGGAAGCTGCCGTCATACAGTCTGAAATGCCCCTGAGCATTTAGGTCCGCAAGCGAACCAGTCAACACCACTTCATTATCTACATTACCCGTTAATTGCTCACCAGGCATTAGCAGCGCAATAAGCGTTTCGGCTCGGGCCGCTTTGGTAACAAGCACCAGGTTAACAGGATGATCGCCGCTTAATTCAACCGTTCCAGCCAAATTATGGGTCGTATTTCGATTGACAATTGTCGCTTGTTCAATCTTCAGCTGATCGGGGGTTAGCAGTAACGTACCCGCTGCAGACGAGAAAGGCTGCTGCAGTACCTGACCGTCTCTTGCTTTAAAATCAACAGTAAGGACCGGATGACTCAGACTGCCTCCTGCAGTGCCTTCAAAATCAAGCGTCCCACTCATGTCGGCTGATGTTTGAGCACCAATAAGACCAAGCGGAATTGACCGCCCCAGCAGAGTAAGCGCCAGCTGTTCATCCTGCATGCTTCCCTTAGCTGTTATTTTGGCCTGTCCGGCCGTAATATTCAAATAATCAATAATAGCCGATTTACCTGACCAGCTAAAGCCAGTGGCCACCTCATCAATAGCAAGCGCATTCCAGCGCCCCTGCTTGATGACTGCCGTGCCGCTAATAGCAGGCTGGGAAAAGTCCTCTCCGTCCAAAATTACATCAAAATCGGCACGACCTGCTGCCTGTACCGGGACTCCCGGTACTTGTGAACTGTCAATACCAGTTCCCCGCACCCGTCCCTGATAACGCCGGGTAGCGGTATCCAGCTGACCCTCCAGCGTAACGGCACCGCCCAGCGTTTTACCGGCAGAGCGCTTAAGCGTGAGCAGGCCGTCAGACAAAAGCACACTGCCTTTAGCCTCTTCAACCGTTACACCGGCAATGGACCCCTTTTCCAGCACGATCTCACCCTGTACCTCGGGATTTGTTGCCAGACCGCGGACGGTAGCCTGAACAGCAAATTTTCCGCTCACTGGCAGGGATTTGTCAAAAGCAGTCGGATCAATACCGGCAGATTGAACCGCCAAATCCAGTACCGGCTCGGAAGTATCCAGGGTAATACGGCCATGTCCCTGTACCGGCTGTTCGTTGACCGTACCGGAAGCTTGATAAAGATATAAATTCTGGTGGGTAAACGTCAGGCTGGCCTCACCATTTTTGACGGCAATTCCTGCGGCATCAACCGCCAGCTTGTGAACTTGCGCCTCTCCGGCATATGCCAGCACGCCTTGCTCCTGCCGCACCGTTGCCGTCACATTTTCAAGCTGTCCGCTATGAACAACAATCGAATGATCCGCCGGCAGCAGCGGCTTAAGAGTAGTCAGATCCAGCCCACTGACTTTTAACCGGGCAAACAGGCTGTCCTTGCTTTTCATCGAGCCTTCTGCGACGATCGGCTCCCCCTGAAAAGTCCCTGCGACGGAAAAAGCAACAGCCGGTTTATGTATGAAATTAAAAGATCCGTTTATGTCAGCAACCGTATAAGTTACACCATCATGCAAGAAATTTATCCGGCCGTTTGTTAATTTTACCAGACCGGCAAAGGACATCTCCTGATTATTTTGGGTTTTCAGCAATTGCTCTATATTCCAAAGCCCGTTGCTTTGCCTGACGAGAAATAAACCCGGTTCGCTTAACTCCACTTCCTTAATCGCGGCTAATGCCACTTCTCCCTGCAAGGCAGCCCATAAATCGAACCTGGCGGTTACCTTTGCGGCAGAAGCAACAATTTGCCCTTGATTGTCCTGAATAACAGCGTCATAAAGAACTGCTGAGCGAAAAGAAGTAATCTCCAGGCGTTTAAACGTCACTTGACCGTTCAGCATCTTATTCATTTCTTCAACAAGCGCATCCTGCGCCCTGCCAAGTACATTTTCACTTTGGCTAGTCCAGAAAGCAGCGCCGATGGTCACAACGATTGCAAGCAATAGCAGCCAAGCCTTATAACGCATGTTCCGCCTCCTACACAAAGATATTAAATTAAGTTCGACGCTGTTTGAGGATGTCCTTGTCCCTGATTTTGGAAACTTATTCTGTCGCTTTTATTGTTTCCGGTAAATCTTGGTCTATACAGCAATTTCTGGAATACAAGTATGGCAAATTCAAAGGTATTTCAAATAAAAAATAGCCGGAAAATTTCCGGCTATTTACGTTATTTTACAGGTATTCCCATGGCCTTATCCAGCTTCGCTTTGCTGGTATTATAGTCATAAAGCGCTTGAATATTATTTGTTTTCGCCTGCGTAAGTGCCAGCTGCGCATCAATTACATCCAGATTGGTACCTACACCAGCGCTATAGCGGACCTGGGCAATCTTGAAATCTTCCTCGGCTTTATCTACTGCTACTTTGCTTGTCTCAATGCGTTTTTCCGCTTCTTTCATATTGAGAAATGCCTGCCGTACTTCGAGTTGAACGCTGTCGCGGGATTGACGGGCTTGCTCAGTTGCTTTGTTTAACCCTGCATCGGCTTGTCTTTCTTTTGNNTACTTTGGATTTGGCCAATCCCGAGTCAAACAGTTTGTAACTGGCGGTTACACTGGCACCCCAATTATCATTGTCTGCTCCCGGTAAGTCTGTGTCATTCCAGTCAGTATAGCCGGTCAAAGATACTGTTGGTTTTTTATCAGCACCGGCAATTTTAATTTGTTGTTTAGCGACTGCCACATTGGCATCAGCCTGGGCTACCTCCGGCCGGTTGGCAAGAGAATAGGTAATGCTGTCACTCAGCGTTTGATTATTGGCCATATAAGCCAATGCGGACTGTTTAGGATTTATTTGCGTATCAAGCGGTAAGCCGGTGACATTGTTAAAGCTGGCTACTGCCAGTTCAAGATTGTTTTTGGCGATAATCAATTTTTGATCGGCATCAGCCAGTTCGACTTCAGAGCGCAGCATGTCTGACTTGGCTACAGTACCTACATCATATTGAGCCTGGACATTTTTCAAATGTGCGGTTAAGCCATCAACTGATTCCTGGGCAACTTTCACTAAATTGGCGGTTTGTAAAATGTTGAAATAACCGGTAGTTGCGTCCAGTTTTATTTGCTGTTTAGCTTTTTCTATGCCGAGGTCAGCCGACTTTAAGCCTAATTTAGCAGCTTCAATGGAGCCTTCTACTTTGCCGCCAGTATAGAGTGGCAAGGTCAATGCTATTTTGTTATCATAGTTTTCTTTGTTACCATTAAGTTTGGTAGCATTAGAATCAGTGTATGATCCGGTAAAATTATAATTTACCGATGGCTTTTTGCCTGCCTTAGCTTCACTTACCGCCCAGTCAGCCTTTTCTCTTTCCGATTCGGAAATTTTAATATCCGAATTATTCTGAAGTGCCAAAGCGACAGCTTCATCCAGTGTCAGTTCTACCGGAGCGGCCCATGCAGCTGCTGTGCTAAGTATAAAAACGCCACCAGCTAAAGCAGCAGTAAGGCGCTTTTTCCAATTTTTCTGTCTGATCATGTACTATTCCCCCTACAAAATGACTAATTAGTCAGCAGTCTATTTCCATTATATGTCCAATCATTTTTCAGTGTCAATCAAAAAGTATGTCTAAGGCCAACGTAACTCCCTGTCTCGCCCTCACGATCGGGTTTCGTCCTTTGGCCAACGACGAAGATATCGGGCGCTAACTGGAACTCTGTTCGCAGCTTATAACGCACATCATTGGGATCATATACATCCACCGACAGTCTGAGAGGGCCACTGGTATTCGCATCAAAGCCAATCCCTGCCTTACCTTCCATAATACCGGCACGGCTGGCAAAAGAACCATTTGTCTTGCCAACCTGCAAGTTAAGTTTCTCATTCTCTCCGATATGAGTTACACCAACAACGGCAAAGTCTTTTGGTGAAGTACTGATTTTAACATCAGCATTGCTCTGGTATTTGCCGCTGTCTGTATTATAGAGTAATTCAGCGTTGACTTCTGTTTCAATATCACTTACCGAATTTAACATTTTGTTTGCCTTTTCCGATGCTTCCCGTGCATTTTTCAACGTATCTTTGATGTTCCGGGAGCTTTCCGGATCAGTCACTACTCCTTCCAGAGATGCAGCCATTTTTTCGACACGGGAACTAGTTGTCTTCAAATTGCTGATCATTTCCCGTAAGTCAGCAGCCGTCTGACCGTTGTTATCGATATTGGTCATCATGTTGTCCACTCTGCCGGCAACATCGCGCAGCGACTGCGACATCGCTGCCAGATTCGTAATCATGGTGTGCGTGTCCTGTTCATTGGACTCTGCCATACGTGCAAGAGAGGCACTTAAGCGATTTAGGTTGGCAGTAATCTCCTTTGAATTGAGCATGGAATCTTTGAGAGCCGCCTTCACTTTGTCATCACCGATAACTTCATTCAACGACTGTACCAGTTTTTGAATATCCGCTAAGACTTTATCAGCATTGGTGATAAGAGTGTCCAGTCCCTGGGGCTCCTCGCCTTTCACAAGAGCATTAGGGCCAATAAAACCAGAGCTTTTAGGCGGTGGAGCTATATTAATAAACTTCTCCCCTAACAAGCCGTCAGTACCAATGGTAAAATGAGAGCCTTCAGGAATTTTTGTGTCAGGGTTAATAATCAGCAGGACCTTGACTCCCTCCGGAATAATTTGCACCTGCTGTACCCGACCCACATCTACTCCGGCATACCGGACAACATTGCCCTCTTTTAACCCGCCTACATGGCTAAAGACAGCCTGAACAGGATATCCTTTATCGCCAAAGCTGAAACCTCCAATATGCACTACCATAAAGCCAAGCAAGAGGAGAGCAATCAGCGTTACTGCACCGACCTTTGCTTCTGTTGACATATTCATGCTTTTTGCCTCCTTTTGACCGGTAATCCCGGCGATTTCCAGCCGTGAATAAATTGCTGCACTTTCGGATTAACCGATTGTTGAAATTCTTCCGGCGTCCCCACTTCAATAATCTGACCGTCATAGATCATAGCAATCCGGTCGGCTACAGTGAAGGCAGAGTTCATATCATGCGTCACTACGACTGATGTAACTCCCAGCATCCGTTTTGTACTGCTAATCAATCTGTCAATCGCACTGGATTTAACCGGATCAAGTCCGGCAGTGGGTTCGTCATATAACACAATTTTGGGATTAAGGGCAATAGCCCGGGCTAGACTGACTCTTTTTTTCATACCGCCTGACAGTTCATTCGGCATAACATTTTCCTGTCCCCACAGCCCCACCATACGCAATTTGCGTCTGACTACTGAAGAAATTTCCTCTTCAGTCAAATCGGTATGCTGCCGTAACCCAAATGCTACATTTTCCCCTACCGTCATCGAGTCAAACAATGCCGAATATTGAAAGACCATCCCCATGTGGCGGCGAAGCTCATTTAATTGGTCTTCGCTCATAGCAGTGACTTCCTGGTCATTAATCCATACTTGACCACTGGTAGGACGCAGCAAACCGATGATCAGGCGCAGCAGTGTACTCTTACCTGAACCGCTTGGTCCGATAATAACCATTGTCTCTTTTTCGGCAATTTCCAGATTAATATTGTCTAGGACTTTTTTGCCGCCAAAATTCATATGAATGTTGCTTAATTTAATCATGTTCCACCTCTTCGGCAGGTTACTATCGGTATAGTACCAATGATAAGAAATAATTGCTGATAAAAATAAGAATAATGGAGGTTACTACTGAACCGGTAGTGGCTTTCCCCACTCCTTCAGCCCCTGCAGCCGTTGTCAGGCCTTTATAGCAGCCAATTATGGCAATAATGGCACCAAAAAACATGGATTTAACCATTCCGCCCGTTATGTCATTAATCACAGTAAATACTTTAATAGACTGTAAATACGTAAAAGAACCGATACCAGCATGGAGAGTAGCTACTAGGTAGCCGCCGATTGTGCCAATTAAGTCGGCAAATACGACTAATATAGGCATCATGAGCGCACACGCTACCAGCCGGGGCACCACCAGATATGCAACGGGATTAGTGGCCATAACGCGCAAGGCATCAATCTGTTCTGTGACTTTCATGGAACCGATTTCCGCTGTTATCGCCGCTCCCACACGTCCGGCAACGACTACCCCCGTAAGCACCGGTGCCAATTCCCGGCCCATAGCAATCGATACGACGCCTCCTACCGAAGACTGAGCACCATATTTAATAAATTCCTGGGCACTCTGCAACGTCATGACCATACCGGTAAACAGCATTGTCAACATTACAATAGGCAGTGAGTCTACGCCTAAGTGCGACATCTGTTGCAGGCAATGCCGGACGTTTAGTCGCCGCAAATGCATGAGCGCTTCAACAAACAGCAAGACAACGCGGCCCATTCTTTCCATTTGTACCAGTACCATGTGCCCCAATTGTTCCAGCAATGCTATGATCATTTTTGCTCCCCCTATCCGCTGCAGCACATAGCGGCAATACATTACTATTTCATTTACTTGGTTTTATTCCATACTTTACGGATAATTCCCTGCTAAACCCCTTTTTTCGGAGCTGGTGGATTTTACCCTGCAAAAAGAGCACCTTCCGAAGAAGGTGCTCTTACTACTTTATTTCTTTTCGTCAGTTACAATTTGCAGCATTACCTGAGTATCGCTCTCAATGATATAGTCAGTTGTGATAAAATACTTATTTTTACTGTCGCCGCCCTTTTTAGCAAGCTGGGAAAGCTGAGGCTCCAGTTCAACTGCCGGCTTCTTCACTTTACCGGTCTGAGGCATCATGCCGCCTTCGGCAAGACCTTCAAAATTCATATCCATCACTTCTACTACCAGATCATTATTGCGATCCCGGTTTGCCAGTTCGGCAACCGTCTCAGCGAAGGACTGTTGCTTCCTGGTTAACTTAATCAGCTCACTGTCCATTCCCTGCCCTTTTAAAATGTAAAGGAGAGGGACCATCCCACCGCCCCGGACCTCCAAGGTCAATGGGCCTGCTGGCTGATTCTTCGGAACAACGAAATTCACTACTCGCGTAATGGGTTCGCCCCTAAATGGTTTCAATTTTACAGTGATTGGTACAGTATCCCCCGGGCGGGCAGCAGCCACAGCAGCTCTTGCCTCGGTAATCGCGGCTGTCTTGCGTTCGCTGTCGATACCGACATTGACTTTTACGTCAATAATATCAACCGGATTATACTGGTTGCTTAAGAGCATAGTAAGCGCCTCATGGAGCTCAGCGATTGCCAATTCACCAATATTTCCGGCAGTATAAAACATGTTCTCCCGTTTTAATGACTCTACAGGCGCCTGATTGCCGGTAATCTCAAAACTTACCCGGGCCGTACCTGCTCCTACCCGGTCAAGAGTCTTATCAATCACACTGAAAACAGTGCTTGCCGCAAGCACAGGCGTCAATTGTTCATCCTGTACAATCTGAACGGCAGCATCCCGGCTGTTGCCGGTATTCGTATCATGCACCATGATCCGCATAGGCACAATTACCGGATACCGTCCGGTAACCCCTGCGACACCAGCTCCACGGTCCTGGTTAATAATCCCGACCATTTGTCCCGTAGTGCCTACTTTAAATGAATTCTCCAGACCACTAACTGTGGTATAGATCTGTGCATTCGTCATGAAGAGATTGGTATTTCCTTTTTTCATGAAAGGATGGCCAAAAGCCAGAACTTTATCTCCTTCCACATAGGTCACCGTTCCCAAAGCACCCAGACTGACATCGCCCCTTACCAGCTCAACACCAACAGCACTGCCTGGCTGCAAAGGCTCCGGGGCATTCTCTTCTGATCCTGCGCCTACAGCATAGGGAACAAAATTAAGAGGTTTTAGTTTTTCTTTCAACATATTCATGGCTTGATCACTAAATCCGGCAGCCATCAGCGGCGTTGCCACCGGCTCTAGCTCTTCCGATACCTGCTGTACAAAAGGAACATTGGAAGGAGCGGTTATATCCCATATTTTCATCATATCCTGAATAGGAGTAACCATGCCCACCTTGTGGTCGGTAAGTGACCAGCCATAGGCAACAGCTCCGACAAGTTTGCCGTCAATGTAGACAGGACTGCCGCTCATCCCTTGCGCAATGCCGCCAGTACGATCAATCAAATCTCCGTATACACGTACAAGAATAAGATCGCCCGACGGTCCCTTATCCTTCATGATACCGAGCACTTCTACACCAAATTCTTCGATTTTACTGCCTGTTACTACTGTTTTGGCAATGCCATGCATCCCTGTCTTAACCTGATCCACAGGCATTATGTCGGCAGCAAAAACAGCCGCTGCCGGTAATAAAAACAACAGCGCCAGTATTCCTGTGAGCAACCGGCGCCAAATAAGTACAATTGACAATCCACTCATCCTCTCTATTTTTGAGCCGCTTCAATACGAACGACCAAATCCCCTTGACGGATGATATCACCAGGCTTTACAAGCACTTCCTTAACAACTCCATCTGTTGTGGCACGTGCCGCTGGAATGGGCCCCGTGAGAGTACCAACAACAACAAGTACCGTTCCTTCCTGCACAGTTGCACCCGGATTAACAACGCTCAGTACATGACCGGACAGAACGCTGCGGTGATCTACTGTTTGACCGGCAGCCATAACCCAAGCTGTAACAGATATAACTAAAATCAGCGTTACTAATAAAATACTTCTTTTACTGGGAAGCATACTATCACCTCCATGCTATACCTTTATTATAATCTTTTTGCACTAATTAGCAAGCGTAGCCGAAATAACGGCAAGGGCATTCCCCACCTTGCGTTCCCGGCCATCGGAGGGAATGTTGACTACCTTGTCATTAATTACCATCTCACTAGAGCCGCCACCATCGAGATTCATTGCATCAACAGCTCCTAGCTCCTGCATAAACAGTGCCAGTTCCAAAAGCGACATACCAACGCTAGCCGTTTGGCGGCCATCAATTACTACTAAGAGAATATGCCCCTCTTTCGTAACTCCTACTGCAGTACGGGGAGCACGCCCGCCTGCCACATCAGCACCAAATTCCTCAAGCTTGGTAGTAAGGAATACACTGTTATTATGAACGAGCATGGGGCCAGCACCAATCACATGTACCGTCTTATCCCATTCTTCGCCCAGCGTATGCTTAATAGTTACAGCATCCCCCTGTTTTAAAGCAGCCAGTGCCTTCATTGCCTTCCCATGAGCAGACAACACTACCGTATTGGCCGACAGCGGCGTATTCGAGCTGCTTACAGTCGTAACGATGCCATTACTTATTATGTATTCGACACCAAAGCCGTTTGTACCTGTTGCCTCATTATAATATCCATTATATACAATTAACTCATCCTGTCCTCGCTCACGGTTAATCCCATTAATGGGTACCTGACTGCCATCAGGCAATTGAACAAATCCGTGATAAGCGACTTGCTCCATCAGCACAGATTTGTCAGCCATAATACCCAGAGCAGTTCTCGCTAGTTCTGGAGTGCTGACAAGTGTCCCATTTACTTTCATTAGTCCAATAATCTCGCCGGACAGACTAAAATACGAACCATTAACCGCGGCAATTGCCTTACTACTCCGAGCCATAGAGCTGACCGAATCAAGTCCGCTCACCAGTCCGTTCGATAAGACTGGCTGCAGCACAAATCCCGCCTGGGGACTCACATCCAAAATATGTGCGCTGACCGGACCTGCTGAACGGGCCTTGAACCAGGAAGTATACGCCACGCCTGGTGCAATTTGAGTCTGCACCTTTTGCTCAACAAACCGGGTAACATCGATAACAAGCCGGTTTGGGTTGACTAAAGTAAAGACCTTGTGCAGTACTGCTTCTTTTAAATTGACGATGATCTGAAGCTTACCGCCATCTCCCTGAACCAGCCGGATTGTGGATACAAGCGAATTGTTGACAAGCACCTGAGGCAGCCCGGTTTTATTAGCCGTTGATGGTAAATCAATAATCAGCCGCAATGGGTCTTCTTCTACTTTTACCTTGTAATCCGGAAAAGCTGTCATATCCAGCACAATCCGCGATTGACCGGGCGTTT
Organism: Sporomusaceae bacterium UBA1887; assembly: GCA_002337925.1. Lineage (GTDB taxonomy): Bacteria > Bacillota > Negativicutes > Sporomusales > DSM-15969 > Anaerospora. The sequence continues at coordinate 5,180 of DDHB01000021.1, read as the reverse complement.
GGCTGAACCGGACTTTAAGCACTGCCGGTGCCTCAGCAGCGGCAGGAGCCGGAGCCGCAAAAGCAATATAAGGCACCAACAGCAAAGCAATTAGAACAATACTGATACTACGGAAAGCACGCATGACAAAACCTCCTAGAAATGATGAACAAAAGCCAGACACTCTTTCGGTGCCTGGCTTTTCATTTGTTAGAATTCAGAGAAACTTCTTACTGTGCACCCCGAAGGGGAGTTAGCAACGATAGCCCGTCTCCGTCCGCGCACCCCGCAGGGGAGATTATCCCACCCAAACGCCAGAAGCCCGTTCCCCTCGTCCCCATTGCCGACAAGCCTAGGCCGCCGAGAAGGCTTCAGATACTAGGCGCCGGCCCTGGCGAAACCGGAGGCGTACATGTTGGTACGTTGAGGATTTCGACAGGGCCGAGCAACAACGCAGATGAGGTCTTATCGGCGGCCGTTCTGGTTCTGAGACAGTTGGCGGTAGATCATATCAGCGATCCCAATCCCCCCCGCCTGAGCCATGTTCTTACTTAACTCACCATCAAGCATGGATTGCATAATATCTGTTTTGGAATTATCACCCATCAAAGTAACTTTAGGCACAGTTGACCGCATTTGTGTCAACATGTAGTTCAGAAAAACAGACTCCATCTCTTTGCAGGTAGCGCGCAGTTTCTGATCATCCTTATCAGATGGAAGCTGCTTCGCCGCGGACTCCAGTTTAGCGGCAAAATCAGTATTTGTCGCTTTGCTTACTGTCGCATTATTTGCGAGATTTCCACTGCCCAATCCGTTTATTTGCATAACAATCACCTATTTTCATGAGATACACTGTTGAAGCTAGATCAGCTGCAGTTCGGCATGCAATGCGCCTGCTGCTTTCATTGCCTGTAGGATAGCAATAATATCGCGCGGTGTGGCTCCTACGGCGTTGAGCGCATTTACAACATCACCCACTTTGGAGGATGCCGGCAGTACAATTAAGCTGCCTTTTTGTTCTTCTACAGAAACATTCTTATTTTCTGTCACGACTGTTGAACCATAAGAGAACGGTGATGGTTGAGATACTTCTTTACTGCTGGTTATCGTAACCGTGAGACTGCCCTGAGCAACTGCAACTTCATCAATAGTCACGTTGGAGCCCAAAACGACAGTTCCGGTACGTTCGTTAATCACTATTTTGGCTATTGCGTCAGGTGTTACAACCAGTTCTTCCAGCGAAGCAACAAAACCGACTACATTATTGGAGTATGCACCAGGCACATTGACAACTACTGTGCCTGGATCACGGGCGTAAGCACCTGATCCGAAACGATAATTGAGTGCATCGGCAATCCGGCTGGCTGTCGTAAAATCAGGCTGATTTAGGGCCAGCATGACGGTATTGCCATCACTGAACTGTGTGGGCACTTCCCGCTCAACAATAGCCCCTCCGGGGATACTGCCGGCTGTGGGGAAATTCTTCTGGCGGCTGCTGCCGCCCGAGCCAAGCGAAAATCCGCCTACCGATAACGGCCCCTGACCAACAGCATAAACTGCCCCGTTAGCCGCTTGCAGCGGCGTCTGCAGCAATGTCCCGCCCTGCAGGCTTTTGGCATCACCCATTGAGGATATGGTAATATCAATCGTGTCTCCTGGCTTCACAAAGGGAGGCAGTTGGGCGGTAACCATGACAGCCGCAACATTTTTCAGCTGCATTTGAGGAGAGTTTACCGTAAGACCAAATGTTTTCAGCATGTTGGAGAGCGCCTGGTTGGTAAATACCATTTTATTCGTATCACCGCTGCCAGCAAGACCAACTACTAATCCATAGCCAATAAGCTGATTATTACGTACCCCTTGTACTTTTGCCACATCTTTAATACGCGAGGTAGCTGCGATGGGTGCGGCAAAAGCGGTTACTGACATTCCGACCAGCAGTGTGCAGGCAAGCAGGAAAGTTAAGCTCTTTTTCATATGTCCTCCGCTCTAACTCTTGGAGTAATAGGTAGCTGTTACTATCTAAAACAGGAAGTTGAAAATTTGGGTCAATATACCTTGCTTCTGTTTACCAGCAATTGGGCCCTTACCATCAATCCGGATTTGGGCATCTGCTACATAACTGGAAAGAATCGTATTATCCGAAGTCAGATCTTCCGGCCGGATAACACCAGTGACGGTAATTTTTTGTTCTTCACCGTTTTGATTGATATTTTGTGTGCCGGTAATCACCATATTACCGTTTGGTCTAATTTCCGTTACTGTCGTAGTTAGTTTCGCACTTACTCTGTTCGTATTTGTAAGCGAGCCATTGGCTTTGAAGCTGTCAGACTGTCCGGCACTTGCGTCGCCAATGAATTTAAATATTCCTACCCCTGCGTTCATTTCAGTACTAGAGGATTTCGTATTACTCGCATTGCCACTGCGGGAAGCGCTGGAGGTTTCATTAATAATTATAGTAACAACATCCCCCACCGCGCGGGCCTTATGATCCATAAACAAACTGGAAGCAGATGCGGTATCACTCCATAGTGACTGGGCTGCTACAGGATTAGCGGTAATGAACAGTACCAGTCCTAAACCCAACACAAGACAACCCAGCCTGTTTATCAGGTTATTCATGAGGGTCACCTTCACTTTCCATTATATGTTGCAACCAGTACAGTAGTATTGTCCACTACCCTGGCAGCGATAATACGACGAGAGTTTACATTTTGCACCCGGATAAGCTGATCTTTAATGCCATCCTGCAAGGCTTGTCCATTGACGGTTACCTCAATATCTCCCATACGGGCAACGATAGTAACTGCACTGCCTCGTGCAATCAGGACCGGTTTTTCAAGCAGCTGACTGGTGATAACCGTCCCTTGCATGATGAGCCGGCGGCTTTGAAGGCCGATGACTTGATCACTGTCTGTTATGTATCCGGCTGCCAAACGACCAATATCAGCCCGTTCAAACCGAATGCTGTCTGCCGTGAGCATCTCCCGTCCGCTAATAGCACGGGCGGCTACGGCAACTTGCTGATACAGTTTGACCGCAAGACGTACCGGCACAGAGCTGTAACGCTGCCCATCAACAAAGATACTTACATAGGCAGTAGTAAATCCCGTAAAGCGAACTCCTCCTGGAATCTCAGCAACGACTTGCACCGTCCCTAGCGGAACATGTACATTAGCCGGGATAACCGCAGGGACAACAGTTAGTTCACCAACGATTCCCGTCAGCTTGCTGTGTACAGCCTCCGTAGCCCTATCAGTAAGATATTGTCCACTAACAACCTGCGATTCAGTCATTACCGATATCGTTTGAGAAATTTGCCAGACAACACCACTCAAATCGGCACCGGTTGCCGCCAGTCGGGTTCCCAGCAACTCCTTGGTCAATACAGTACTGCTGCCGGGAGCCGGAGCATAGCCGAGCTGCAACCGGGACAGTTGTTCAATGCGCCCCGGTTCTTCACCTGTAATGGTCGCAATCTCACCTAGTGTGATATACGGTCCTTTAACAACGGCTTTATCATTAACTGTGATAGTAAGCGGTCCGGCAAAAGCGGGGACGGCGAAACACCAAACAAAAAGGAACGCCAGCCACAGCTTTTTCATACATTCACCTATTCTATCGTTTCAAATTAGCAGCCTGACCAAGCATTTCATCGGCTGTTGTAATTGCTTTGGAATTGGTTTCATAAGCACGCTGGGCAACTATCATGTTGACCATTTCATCGACTACCTGAACATTAGACATTTCCAGGTACTTGTGAGCGAGCGTTCCTGCACCGTCAGTTCCCGGATTCGTCACCATCGGAACTCCTGAAGCTTCTGTTTCTTTCAGCAGGTTGCGCCCAATGCTTTCCAGACCTGAGGGATTAATAAACCGGGCCAGCGTAATCTCCCCCAAATCCTGCTGTCCTGCGGTGGTAGTAGCTGTTACCCGGCCTTCAGAAGAGACCGTAAAATCAGTAGCCTCCTGTGGAATGGTGACCTGCGGTTCCAGCAAGTAGCCATCCGAAGTACACATACGGCCCTGGGAATCTTTTTTAAACGCACCGTCACGGGTAAACGCGATTGTGCCGTCAGGCATTGTAATTTGGAAGAAGCCATCTCCTTCAATCGCCACATCAAGCGAGTTGCCTGTTGCCTGGAAGTTGCCCTGTGTATAAATTTTCTGAGTAGCAACCTGGCGAACACCATGTCCCATTTGCAGGCCTGTAGGAATTTGCGTATCCTGACCGGATGCGGCGCCAGCCTGGCGGATTGTTTGATACATTAAATCCTGAAAATCAAGGCGAGTCTTTTTAAAACCCGTTGTATTCACGTTTGCCAGGTTATTGGAAATATTGTCGATATTGCCTTGCTGAGCAACCATTCCGGTGCTAGCAGTCCATAATGCACGCATCATACAGTTTGTTTCCCCCTCTTTATCACGGGTCTGCCTCTGTCGGTCAGCAGCCCTGGGCCTCTAAAAAAGTCCGGCCCTCTACACAATTGTTATCGTAATAACAGCAAAAAAAATTAAGTAAAAAATGAAAAACAGGATCAGAGTCCCGGTTATTATGTATAGTCAAATCTCTATTCCGTTGTGCACCCCACCAGGGGATCTTATCACATCTAAATGCCAGGAAGCCAAAAATGAGATTGCCACGTCGTTGAGCTCCTCGCAATGACAGTGAAGTTGAGCTCCCATTAGCCTAACTTAGCTGTGCACCCGCAGGGGAGCTTTACACCACCAGCGGCGATGAGCCCCGTCCCCCTCGCCTCATGCCTACAAGCTCAGGCCGTCGAGAAGGCTCCAGCTGCTAGGAAGCTAAAAACGAGATTGCCGCGTCGCTGCGCTCCTCGCAATGACAGTGAAGTTGAGCTCCCAGTAGCCTAACTTAGCTGTGCACCCCGCAGGGGAGCTTTACATCACCAGCGGCAATGAGCCCCGTCCCCTCGTCCTCGTCTTCCATTGCCGACTAGCTCAGGTCGTCGAGAAGGTTCCAGCTGCTAGGAAACTAAAACGAGATTGCCGCGTCGCTGCGCTCCTCGCAATGACAGTGAAGCTAAGCAACATAGCATTGCCTACTGTGCATCCCGCAGGGGAGCTTTCCACCACCAACAGCGATAAGCCCCGTCCCCCTCGTCTCCCATTGCCGACTAGCTCAGGCCGTCGAGAAGGTTCCAGCTGCTAGGAAACTAAAACGAGATTGCCGCGTCGCT
>DDHB01000109.1 GCA_002337925.1 Sporomusaceae bacterium UBA1887 | reverse complement strand
TTGTATTTCAAAATTTTAATTTGCTATCCAGAGTTTCGGCCTGGGAAAACGTAGCCTTACCCTTGATTTATGCCCGCATATCGGAAAAGGAACGCCTGGAGCGTGCCGCTAAGCTATTGGATATGGTGGGGTTGGCAACGCGAAAAAAACACATGCCTAATGAATTATCCGGAGGGCAGCGTCAAAGAGTGGCTATTGCCAGGGCGCTTGTCAACAATCCCAGCATTATTATGGCTGATGAACCGACAGGCAATCTGGACAGCCGTTCCAGTGTGGATATTATGAATATCTTCAGCTCTTTGCATGAACAGGGCAGGACTGTCATTCTGGTTACCCATGAACCGGATATTGCTGAATATGCCAAGCGGGTCATAATGGTGCGGGACGGATTGATAGTAAGCGATCAGACAAAGGAGTCAGGCCATGTTTAAAGAAAGCATTACCATTGCCTTACGTGCTTTGCTCAGCAATAAGCTCCGTTCCATCTTGACCATGCTGGGAATTATTATTGGGGTCGGTGCCGTCATCGCGATGGTTTCGGTCGGTCTGGGCGTCCGGGAAAAAGTCCAGAATTCGATTGCCAGCCTGGGAAGCAATATGCTGATCGTCACACCGGGAGCCGCTTCCTCCCAGGGGGTGCGATCCGCTTCAGGCAGCAGCATAACACTGGTTACTGCTGATGCCGACTATATCCGCAAAATGGCAACCGGCATTGACTATGTAGCACCAACTGTCAGCAAACAGTATCAGCTGATTGCAGGTAATCAGAACTGGACGACAACCGTGCAGGGGATTACGCCCGAATATATGGCCATTCGCAGCTTAACGGTCGGGAGCGGCAGTTTTGTCACCGAACGGGATAGTACTGCCCGCAACCGGGTCGCTGTGCTCGGGGCTACTGTTGCCCAGAACCTCTTCGGGAGCGTCAACCCTGTGGGGCAAAGCGTCCGGATCAACAACACACCCTATCAGGTAGTTGGTGTGCTTGACAGCAAAGGACAGTCGTCTATGGGACAGGATCAGGACGATATCGTGATGATTCCGCTGACGACAGCGCAGGAACGATTGATCGGCATCAATTATGTTCATTCCATCAATATACAAGTGACGAAAATGGAAACAATGGATCAGATACAGGAAAAAGTCACGACCCTATTGCGTCAGCAGCATAAGATCACCGGCACCAAGGAAGATGATTTTACCGTACGCAATCTGACCAGTATCATGGAAATGGCAACAGAGACAACGGGAACGATCACGATGCTGTTAGGCAGTATTGCTGCCATATCGCTGCTGGTCGGCGGTATCGGTATTATGAACATTATGATGGTGTCGGTAACGGAGCGAACCCGGGAAATCGGCATCAGAAAGGCGCTGGGGGCTACCTATCGCGATGTGATGCTGCAGTTCTTGCTGGAGTCCATTGTTATTGGTCTTATCGGTGGTATTGGCGGTATTTTGCTTGGCATTTTTTCTGCTTATGCCATATCGGTGATCGGCAGCCTGAACACGGTTATATCGGTACTCTCAATTGTTGTTTCCTTTGGATTTTCAATTGCTATTGGTTTGTTTTTTGGCATTTATCCTGCAAGGAAAGCGGCCTTGTTAGATCCGATCGAAGCCTTGCGCTATGAGTAATAGGAATAACTAAATCCGAAAGTGTTTGGTCAAGATGCAGTGAGACACAACATCGCTGCATCTTATTTTTACACTCCCAAGAACATATGTTCGATAAAAATAGACAATTTAAAACGGCTTTCAGGCCGTAGTTGTCAGTTGCTTGTATTTTTTGTTACATAAGCAGCAGCGACTTCATAAAAGGCATCCGCTTTTTCCTCTATAGGATGGCGGTATTGATCGATTCCCAGCCAATAACCCATTAGCGGAGCGTCTTCTAAAATATGCTTTACCTCATGGAAAAAAACGCTGCGCAGGGCACACGGGGACAAGGCTTGGTTAGCAACAATGTAATATCTGCCTTTACGGCTGTGCCAAACAAATGCATGTATCGCACCATCCATCAGCAGCACTTTGGTGCGAATGTTATAGGCTGTTAATACCTCATCAAGATTGCAGTCCGGTTCAAAGAGGCAATAGAGCATGTTGTAATTGTGCATAGTTATACCAGCTTTCTGGTTTTATTCTAATAACTTGCAGTTTTTAGGAGATGAAGAATCAACGCTCGTCTGATTCTTCATCTTCAATCATTTTAATAATGGTCATCATTTGACGAATGGCTTTCGGGGATGCGCTTTTGACTTGCTTTAGAAATAATTGCAGGTCAGGGCGTTTTTTTGTTTCCAGCCAGAAGGCAAGCAAATCTGGATCCTCCCCCAGAGCCTGGTCAATCTTGTTCATGGTTTCGGCAGCAGCCTCGGCAGTGGTATCAGAACGACCAAGAAGATAGTCGGTAGTTACTTCAAAAAAATCGGCAAGGCTTTGCAGCGTTACAAGATCCGGTTCACGCGTACCTTGCTCATAATTATTAAGCCTACCTCTTGTTAAACCTGTTAAGTCGGCCAACTGTTGTTGTGTTAGTCCTCTTGCACTACGTAATTCGGCAAGCCGTAATGCATATTGCGGTTTGATCATACAGCACACCACCCTTGTCTCTATTATAAGAAACAAAACGTTTCTAAGCAATAGTGGAAACAAAATGTTTCAAAAAGACTTGACTGATACAAAATGTGTCGTTAAAATAAGTTTAGATACAAAATGTATCAAGGGGATAAAGCGTATAAATAAATGGGGTGATCGTATTACAATTCATTATTTTCTCATTAACTATAGAAATTCTGGTAGATATGGCCGTATTGCAGTTGAAGGGGAAAAAGAAGAAATAGAAGTGTATCTGTGTAAATGCAGCAACGATGTTCGCTATATAAAGAGCGGAGAAGCAATAAAACGACATGAAAAAGGAAAAAGAAAGCTCGATTGTGGTGTTATCCGTGGTTTTTTCTTTGTTGTTGATATGATTAGCAGTCTAAGCACCAAAAGGTTAAATTATGCCGCAGATAAAAGACACAGGGAGGTGCGTTGAAATCGATTGGCTAGAAAAAATACTAAGGGATTTATCAGATGGAGTGATCAGTGAAGAAGAATGTATTCATACTTTTCAATTGGAAGCGCATAGTGAAGATAGTAAAGCTGATGCGAAACAATACAATTTGCTGATGCGGCGCGGGGCCGTTCTTGTTGAAAGCTATATTGGGATATATGGAAAAATGCCTGATGAAATGCTGATTGAACAAGAGAATTTAAATGAAATGCTTAAGCTTGTTGCGGATATTAAAGCAATATTATTGCCTGAAGAATATAAGCTACTTTATCTGTGGACTGTGAGGAAGTTTAGCTTTGAGCAAATCGCAAAACGACAAGGTACTTACAAAATGCAAATCCATCGACGGTTAATGAAAATTCGCAAGAAGCTGTTACAATATGCAGAAAAAAATAAGTATATAGTGAAGGACATCTTAATCTCTCGAGCATCAAAGCAAACAGCAAAGAGTCCCAGCCTGACAGTGGGACTTATTCATGAATATTTACAGCATGTAGCTGTAAATGGTCGCTGGAAGATAAGACGTGATGGTCGTAAAGAATTTGTTTCGCAAACTCTTTGTAAGGTGCCCGAGGAATTACATGATTCATTTAAAGATACCAAAACCTGTTGTCCGATTTGCGGTACGGACTGGGGTGAGGATTTGTGTACGAGGAGGTGAAGAACGCGAGTGTATAACCTCAGATATTAGATAGAGAGAATGAGGAGGTGAGTTTTATTACTCCATTTGAGGTACAGGACGCAATTTTTCGCGAATTTACCCATGACTTGGCTGTAATGGCTCTAGTGAGTAATCCTGCTGATGAAGACAGCAAAAACAAGCGATTTCGTAGAACAGCGGCAATACCGTTAACAATTGCAGCTGATCAGTTGCCTTTTCTGAGCCTAGTATTCAGACCAGAAAAACCGGAAGTAGAAAACTATTTCCGCAATAATACCACATTGGAGATTTGCATCTACACGGCTAGCCGTGATGAAGCGGCTGCGGTGCACAAGGAAATAACGAGAGTGATGCAAGCCTGTTTTTCGGACATGCCCATTATCACAGAGGGGCAAAAACATGCAGAACCCTGGGATGTATTCCAATACAGTATTCGCTATAAACCGCTGGTAAATAACTAGCAGTTAGCTAAATTAATAATAAAGGATGGATGTAAAATGGTAATGATGCCTGATTTAATTTTTCACGGAGTTGGCGTTAGCCAATTAGTATTTACCGATGGTTCTTTTGTTAACATCAATAAATCACAAGATCTGCAGATTGCAGCCACTGTAACCGAGCAGAAAGTAAATGGTGGCGACTCACTCTACTCGCTGCTCACTTTTGCCAGTGAAAAAACCGCAAAGCTGACTATTACGGATGCCGTTTTCAAATTGGAAGGGATTAAAGCAGCTACTGGTTCAACTATTACTTCAGGCGCTGAAGTATGGGTTACATCAGATAAGAAGGCGATCGCAACCGGCACTTGCACACTAAGCAGAACGACCAATCTATTGCTGGATACGGTAGTAGCCAATGTAGTCGAAACGGGAGTGACGCTTGTTAAGACTTCCGGTACTCCTACTGCGAATGAGTTTAAGGTTAGTGCTGCCGGTGCAGTAACTGTTGATACTGCGCTCAATGGTAAAACGGTAGAATTCTCTTACTATTATACAGATGCGAATGGGCAAGCTGTACACCATTTAGAAAATGATATTCCCAAGGTGGCTGAATTCCGGCATACCCTTATTTCCGATCAGATGGATGATGGCAAACGCTATAAAATTGATATTCGTGCTTATCGCTGCAAAGCAAATGGCGCGTATACTTATGATGCAAAACGTGGTGCTGCTTTTGCACCGAAGCTTGAATTTGAAATTTTGGATTCTGGCCGGGCAGATAAACGCGTAGTTTCTTATAATGTTACAGAATATGTAGATTAAATTGCGAGAGGGGCGGATGCCCCTCTTTATTCGTTAGGAGGCAGCTATGGCTGATGTTTATACTGCGTTTGAAGTCATTGTAGACCGCAATGGCAACGAGCATTTCATTTATGCTGCAATGCTCGAATGGAAAGATAAAATTCGCTACTTTATGAAGAAACTGGATTATCCTGATATATTAGCTTACGATATTTTAAAATCTAAAGTCAATCACGATGGCAGTATTTCCAGGATGTATAGTGAGGAAGGATATGAGGCGATTCTGGAAATGATTTATCTTGCGGTAAACAAAAAAGAAACCAAGGAAGAAATTCGAGGGTGGCTTGATTTGCGAACGGCAAGACAAATCATTGATGTGTTTCTGGATGTATCACACTATAAAAGAACAGGCAGCAGTGAGAAGGAGAACGAGCCGGAGTGGAACAGGCTTATTGCCTTTTTAATACAGGAAACATCGTTGACTTTGCAGGATATTAAACAAATGAGCATTCCAGAGATCGAAGCCACTATTGACGGGATTAATAGGAATAATAAACAGCAGGAAGCTAAAGAACAACTGACCGGTGTTGACGCGATCCAAGCACTACAAAAAATGCAAGGTAAGTTCTAACAAATCATTATGGGGTTCGTCATAGTGCTAAAAACAACAGGAGTTGGTGAAGTTGGCAAATGAGAATAATGATAAAAAAGAAAAAGAAAGATGGGAAAGAATTAGAAAAGAAGCCTCAGAAATAGTATCTGCAATCGCTGTAAAAGGTGAGGAAATCAGAACTAAGTGGAAGGCCCTATTAGATGGTTTACTTGAAGATGCTATTAAATCTATATTTAAGGTTGAAAATAATAATCCATCATTGTTGAGCAGAATTTTTGGGATATTTGGCGGTAAAAAAGCAAATGAGACAAAAGAGAACACCTCAACTCCTGCTAAGGCAGAAAACACTGCTAAAGCTGCTGAACCAGATAAGGTAAAGGAGACCGGTAAGTCTGCTGAAAAGGAAGCTGGTCAAAGCAAGGAAGAAAAAAGCAAGTGGGCAAAGATCAGAGAAGAACTTTCGGTATTATTTACAGACGTAATTGTCAAAGGTGCGAATTTAAAAGATAAATGGAAGGTTTTACTTGATGGGCTAAAAACAGATGCGATTAAAAAAATATTTGGTGTGGAAAATGATACACCATCATTGTTGAGTAGGATTTTCGGCATATTCGGCAGTAAATCTAAGAGTTTTGAAGACTTAGTAAAATTACCGGTTATATCGTTTAATACCGGGGGTGCAGGAGCAAAACAAAATAGTAAGTTAGGCAGCACTTTAGGCTTTCTCGGCAGCATAGTAAATCTATTCAGCCATCATAATGGCGGTGCAGTAACGAAACGCCCTCAGTTAATACAGCAAGACGGTATGGTTAAGCCGGATATTAAGGAAGATGAGGTAATAAGAAAGCTAAGAGTAGGAGAAAGAGTCTTAACTATTGATTCAAATAAAGCTTTTGAGACTTTTATGAGAACCGGTACAGATGTTGTACCCTATCTCAAAAATCCTGCTTTAGCAAAAAATTCGTCAATGAGCCTTCAGGTACAGCAGTCGGAAAAACATATTCAGGAATTGCAGAGGCAGAATGAATTGATGATTCAACAAAATCAGATGATTTTCCAATTAGTTACTGATGGTTCTAACGGGCAAACCACTGTTGCACAGCCAATTGTTATGCAGCAGCAGATGTCGATGGATGAACTCGCAGCCATGCTGAATAAAATGAAGCGTTATGGCTACCGGTATTAATGAGTGGTTACAATGGTGATACAAGATAACAATTTCATCGGTATTCCCTGGAAGTTTAATGGGCGTGATAAGAATAGCGGTGTCGATTGCATAGGACTTTTAGTGGAATTCTATAAAACCCATCAGTGGCAGCCTTCATTCGATGATGGCAAGCTTATTGATAGGGAATGGTTTGTAAAAGAAAAATATCGCATGCTGCGGTATTTTATTAAATACTTTGAGAAGACTCGCAGCATTGCGGCATTAGAGTATGGCGATATTGTACTTTTTGAAGTTTATGGCGAGCACCATACGGGCATATATTTAGAGTATGATAAGTTTTTGAGCACATTTCCCCCCAAGAATGCTGCTATAACTTCATATAGTTTTATAGACCGGCTGTCCTATTGGGGACAGTTTTTTGTTTGCGGATTTAAACGTAGGAAAGCGGGTGAATGATCATAGAAACATTTATTTGGAACTATAAAGGTGAATGTGAAAAAGGAACTGAGTTCGCTAATCGTGTGGTACAGTTCGAGTCTTCAAAAAAACAAATTCAAAAAATAGCAATGACTCCACAAGTTCAATGGAAGTTTCAGTTAGCAGGCTTGAATGAAGACCGTCTGGAGTTAGAAGCTTTCTTTGACAGACACTACGGAAATGCTGATGCATTTTACTGGACTGACCCGGACGGGGTCCAGCAAACTGTGAGATTTGCGCAAAATAAGCTGCCCATTACCTTGATTAGAGAATTACATGATCCCATTGGCTATAAGGCAGAAATTATCCTGGAGAAGGTGGTATAAATGCAAATACTTCCGGTATCGTTAGCTGCCGAAAAGGAAAAGGATGCCCCTTTTCTAATAACACTGCTCCGGGTGCTGGTACAGCCTCAGGCTTTGTATTTGGCAATAGCTGATCAGGATATATTTTTTGACGGTCAGCATTACACTGCATTTCCAGTGGAAATAGGAGCAAAAAAAACAGGGGTGGACTCTAAGATTGATAATGTAGAATTAACTATCAGCAATGCCGGTGACGAATTTTCGTCAGCCTTGTTTCAGTCTTTTGATTTTAGAGGAAAGCAAATACAATTGCTGGAAATCGCCTATCCATCGTCACTAACAACAGGTGAATATCGCTATGTTTTTGTTGGCGACATGGATAGTCCCTCCCTGGACTGCGGCAAAGGGGTATTTAAAGTAACCTGCCGGGCGGGGATTCCGACAATTCCTACGGGAAGGACCACGATGCTTTCTTGCAACGCGGTGTTTGCCGATCCTGATGATTGCGGTATGGCAAAAGAACTAACAAGAGGAATTGTTCAAAGTGGCAGCAATAGTCATACCATCGTTATTCAACAAATCAAATCAGATGACTACTGGAAGGACGGCCATATCACTCTTGGCTTTGAAACACGGAAAATCAAAAGCAGCAGCGGTAATTCAGTTAAGGTAGAGTACCCGTTTCTTATTCCTGTTGAGGGCCAGTATGAGATCAGCCGAGGTTGTGATAAAAGCCAGTCCACTTGCATTAATCGCTTTAATAATGGAGCTAATTTTTCCGGCTTCGTAGCCATACCGTGGGAAATGATTATTCGCAGCTAATTAAGAAAGGAGGTCGCTTATGGGTAAAAGTAAAGGTAAGATATTATTTAGTATTGCAGGATTCTTTTTAGGAGCGGGTATTCCAGGGCAAAACTTTTTTAATATGTCTAACTCATTTCGTGCAGGTCTGGCTGGTATGAGCATGGCATCTACTTTGTGGTCGATAACGAACCCGATAAAACCGCCAGATTACTCCACTCAAGCATCGTTTGATCAGTATATGAATGAAGTATCATCTGATGCCGTGATTCCTGTCGTATATGGTACACGGAAGGTCGGGGGACTGCAAACATATCACCAGACATCATCGGATAGTAAAACGCTGACTAAAGATGTTTTGCTGGCTGAAGGAGAGATTGCGTCAATATACGGAGCAACGGCTAACAGCCTGCTGATTTCGCAAGGACCGGTATTTTCGATTCACAATAGTCTCTATGAAGATGCAACTATTGAAATAAGCAACCAAAAGCTGAAACTAAAAGCGAATGGGTCTACTATGGAAATTGCCCTGCAGGATCAAAATAGCCTTAAATCAGATGGCTCCAATGACTATTCCTGTACCATTTCAAAGCTGATTCAGTATTTGACGGAATATGGCTACAGCAATGGACTTAAAGCAAAAGGATGGGTAATTTCCAATGCCGTTCATGTAGAATCGGCACCCAATAAAATACTGCAGGTAGCAAATACGACAACGGTTACTGATAGTGAAGGAAATGAAACCATTCTTTATAGCGGGAAGAACTGCTATCACAATCCTATTGCTGTTGAAACGACAGGATTGCCGAGCTGTTCTTATGTTTTCAAAAGCGGTGCAAAAGATCAAGCGCCACCTGAAAATTATTTAAAAACGGGCAGTTATAAGAACATGGCCTATGTTAGGGCAACGCTAAAGCAGTCCGATCAGTTGCAAGGTGGAAATCCGACAATTACGGCCATAGCAAAAGGCAGTAAGGTATGGGTGTATCGCGATAACCGTTGGCAGTTTGAATGGTCTAATAATCCAGCTTGGATTGTACGGGATTATTTATTAAATAAGCGATATGGCTTAGGGCGATGGATCGATGCAACTATGCTGGATGAAGCTGCTTTTCGGGAAACGGCTGATTATTGTGATCAACTTATCTCCTTCAAAGATGTTGACGGGAAAATCCGTCAGGAAAAAAGATTGCAGCTTGATATTGCTCTAACGGAAAAGAAGAATGCTATTGAAAATCTACAAGATATGTTTGCTAATATCGGCGGCTTTTTGGTCTTAGCCAACAATAAAATTTCCCTGCGTATCGAAAAGCCAACAGCTGCTTCTTATCATTTTTCCGATGATACAATTGTCCGGGATTCCGTATCTTTTACGCAGACATCGTTGGAAGATACTCCCAATAAGTATATCATTAAATACATTGATCCGCTGGCTAACTGGACTGCAGTTCCTGTTCTAATCGAAGATACGGTAGAACAGGAAGAACGGGGAAAAATAATTGAAAAAGATATTGAATTAAAGGGGACTATCAGGCAGACGCAAGCTAAACGCATTGGAAATCTAAATAAGAATCTTAATAAGCTATGCAGCCTGATTATTGAATTTAGCACAGGCACCTACGCAGCTCATTTAGAGCCTGGTGATGTTGTTACTGTTTCTTACCGGAACTATTTCAGTGATAAGCCCTTTCGTATTGTAGAAATCCAGGAACAAAAGGGAGTATATGAAATAAAGGCCAGGGAATACAACGAGAGTGTATATGATGATGAGTATTTAGCTGAAATTGAAGTTAAGAATTATACGAATTTACCTAATGCACTGACGGATACTATTCCAGACGTAGCTGAAATCCAATTGTCGCAAAATTTTTATAAGCAAAGGGACGGAACTATTGTATCCGATATAGCCGGCGCGTGTACGCTGCCTAACTATCCTTACTTAAACAAGGTAGCAGTGTATTATTCGATCGACAACGGCAACACGTGGGTATTTTATGGAGACACGGCAAATGAGCATTTTGTTATTCATAATGCGAGAACGATGACGGCATATTTAGTGAAGCTCGTTGTGGAAAATAGTGTGGGCCGTAGATCGGAAGGGGCTGTTTCCCAGTCTATCTTTGTAACCGGTAAGGATAATCCACCTGCTAATGTGACTGGACTTTCAGCTGCCATCGATCCTCTCGATTGTACAAAAGTAAATTTGAAGTGGGATAAAGCAGAAGATGTAGACTTGAACCGCTACAGTCTTCGATATGGACCTGTCTGGGAAAGCAGCACCGTTATTAGTGATACTGTGTTCGATAATCAATATACCTTCGTTATGCCGGCAAGCGGTACGTATAACTTTCTGGTGTGTGCGGCAGATAACAGCAACAATTATTCCAATACACCGGCAAGTGTCTTGGTAACGCAAAAAGTTGAGCCTGCCGACGTGGCAGGCTTTTCTATTGCAGTCCAGGAGACTGATCGAAGTCGCCTGTTGTTAACCTGGGAGCCTAATAGTGAAAAAGATATTTCTTATTATGAGATTAGGCAAGGCGCTGATTGGGATACTGCGCAAATTATTGCTACTCAGCTAAAAGCTACATCTTTTTTGTATCAGTTATCAGCAGAAGGCAGTCAGGCGTACCTGATAAAAGCAGTTAATTTAGCTGGTCATTCCAGTGTCAATGCTGCGGTACAAATCAAACAAGTGATACTGCGGCCAGACGCACCGGCAAACCTGGCAGCTATTCAGGATATTAGAGACAGCAGTATACTAAAACTGACCTGGTCAGCCTCGCCGGGTAAAGATATTGATAGTTATGAGATTCGCCGTGGAACTATTTGGGATACGGCAGAGCAGATTGATATTACACGGGAGACTTCTTACCGATATACAATAGCGGATAGCGGCAATTTTACCTTCATGATTCGGGCAAAGACAGTTGCCGGTTATTTATCGAATGTGGCTAATCTGTTTGTATCTGCAATGGTAGAAGCCTATGATGTCAGAGGCTTTACAGCTGTACAAAGTATAGCGGACAGGACTAAGGTTAGGCTAATGTGGGATAATCCGATCAGCTTAGATGTGGCGTATCATGAGATTCGTGAGGGTGTTAGTTGGGATACCGGAATAGTAATTAACAAGCGCGTTACCGGAACATTTTATGAAACGACTATTTCCCATGAAGGCGAACATATCTATTGGATTAAAGCAGTCACGGTAGCCGGCAGGTACAGTAGAAATGCCGTTCAGTATGATGGCATCTTTAGTCTGCGCCCGAAGGCAGTGACTAATATTCAATTGATGCAGGACATCAATGACAAATCACTGGTCAATATTACCTACGAGGCCACACCGGAAAGTGATTTAGCAAACTATGAATTGCGGGTGGGATACGTCTGGGAAGATGCGGTAAAAATCGGTGAAACCAAAGAAGTTCACTGGACTTATCGTCCGGAGAAAACTGGAGATGTAAAAATAATGGTAAAGGCACTAAATGCTGCCGGCTATTACTCCGATGAGGCAAGTGCCCGCTTATATGTGACCTTGGAGCCAGCCAATGTAAGCGGATTCCGCATTTTTCAGAACGGCGAAAAGTTAGCATTCATTTGGGATAAAGTACCTGAAAATGATGTGGTCGGGTATGAGTTGCGGGAAGGTAGTAATTTTGATAATGGTGTAGTTATAGCAACTGGTATTACACTAACTCAATACCAGCTTGCTGTAGATACGGAAATATTGCGCAGATTTCACATTAAAGCAATGAATCGCAGTGGCTGCTATAGCCGCTTGGCAGCGACAGCAACTATCGCCGTAACGGATTTGCCTCCTAAAAACGTTATTGAGACATTTGATGAGATTGAGTTACAAACAGGGGAGCATACAGGAACCGAGTTCGGCCCTTCTTTGATTACCTTTGCTACATTGCCAGGGCGCTTTAGTGACTATCCAGACACCAAGTTTTCGGATATCGGTGGTGCAACTGTACTAACGCTTGCAAAAAAGAATGGACATTATCAGGAAACGGGTACTTATACATGCGCCCGGAAGGATATCGGGCAAGTTATTACGGCGAATATTAGCTCTGTATTTCAGCCAAGTGTTCTATATGCCGCAGGTACGGCAGCCGGATTGGAATACCGGTTGTCTCGGGATAACATAACCTGGACAGACTGGCAGCCTTTTCAGCCATTAGAGGCAACTTTTCGCTATGCCGATTTCCGGGTTGTTTTAGTAACGCAGGATACAACGAAAACTCCGGAAGTTAATCAATTGATGATTCGTATGGATGTACCAGATAAAGATATTGCTAGAACTGTTACCGTGCCTGTAGGCGGAATTACTGCATCTTATGGTTATACGTTTTATGAAGTGCCTGTTGTAACTCCTACTGCTGAGGGAATAAGCAGTAGAGCTACTTGGTCAGCAAAAACTAAGTCGGATGTGAGGTTACAGGTGTTCAGCACGGCAACGGGAGCCGATGCAGGCGGTATAGTAGATTTGCGAGTAAAGGGCTATTAAAAAGTAGCCCTTTTTTATTTTAAGGAGTGAAGATTATGGCATATACAGGACTGAAACCGGCAGATACACAAACGCTTGCCCAAGGACCCGCGGATATCCGTAATGAGCTAGAAGGACTCGTTACAGGACAAGTTGTTGATGCTGGACTATTAAACGGGATAGCTGCCGGTAACGCAGCCGGTAAAATACCGATTTCTAATGGAATGCTTAATATAAATTTAAATGCCGACAAGGTCGATGGAATGGACGCAAGTGCTTTTGCTGCTGCCGGACATACTCATAATGCGGCAACTACGGAAATCAGTGGGTTTATGAGTACTACTGATAAGTCGAAGCTTGATGGCATTGCCACTGGTGCTCAAGTGAATCAAAATACCTTCAGCAATGTACGAGTGGGCAGTACAACCATCCAAGCAGATAGTGCAGCTGACACACTGGAATTATTGGCGGGGAATAATATTGCGTTAACGCCGGATGCAACGAATGACAGAGTGACAATAGCCGTGACCGGTAAGGTTGCTAATGCCGCAATCGCCGATACAGCAGCTGCTTGTACCGGAAATGCGGCAACAGCGAGTACATTGGCAACTGCCCGGACAATTGGCATAAATGGCGATGCTATTGGAGTAGGTACTGCATTTAATGGTGGCACAAATATTACAATACCAGTTACTTTGCCCAATACTGGAGTAACGGCAGGGACTTATACATCAGTAACAGTGGATGCCAAAGGGCGAGTTTTTGCGGGGGCAAATCCAACTAGTATGGGAGTCAATATTACAGGTAATGCAAATACAGCAACTAAACTGGCAACAGTACGAACAATAAATGGTGTCAGCTTTGATGGTTCTGCTAATATTACACTTACAGCGACAGCCAGTGGGGGTAATGCGGATACCGTAGGAGGATTCTTAGCAAATCAATTAATGGGAGGGTTTGATGGTGGGCACTCCTTTGGAACTAACGGCTATCAGATATTTAGTAATGGTTTGATTCTACAGTGAGGATATGATCTATTTACTATTGGCCCAGGTAATACCAATAGGGTCGTAAAATTTCCTATCGCATTTCCCACTACCTGTCTATTTTGTGTGGGAAATACCTCTGCTAGTAGTAATGATTGGGATTCTTTTATAGCGACTGTTAATCCATTAACGAATACAGAAGCAAATTTTATTACTTATAATAATCACGGAAGATGTGGAGTTCCATATAGATGGACTGCATTAGGCTATTAGATTGGAGGTTTTTAAATGTATTTAGCATTATTTGATTGCAAAGGTAATCGAATTACAACCTATGTCGAGGGAATTCATAAAAATATACCTAAAGGGGCAATCAGAATTTCGGAAGAAGATCAGAATCTTTATGCAACCAATAGTTATATTCTGAATGTACAGACTGGCAAGCCTATAAAAAAAACACCTAATATACCAACTACAGAAGAGCGACTATCTACAATCAGATCAAAGCGTGACCAACTATTAATTCAAAGTGACAAATATATGCTGGTAGACTATCCAATATCGAAGACATCACAAGTACAATGGAAAGTATATCGGCAAGAGTTACGTGATTTCCCAATCAAATGCAATCCGTTAAGTCCGGTATGGCCGATAACTCCCCCAGTTGAATAAGTTATACTTATTTGATCTTTTTATTATTTCTATCAAAATATTCGAGCTTTATATATAAGGAGTGAAAAATTTGGGATATACAGGACTTAAACCAGCTGATACACAAACAATTGCGCAAGGACCGGCAGATATTCGTGATGAATTAGCAGGGCTAGCAACCGGGCAAGTGGTGAATGCAGGAATGCTGAATGGCATTTCGGCTGGCAATGCAACTGGAAAGATTCCAGTTTCAAATGGAACAGTAAATACAAATTTAAATGCGGATAAGCTGGATGGGCTGGATGCAAGCGCTTTTGCTTCTGCTAGCCATACACATAATATCGCAACTATATCAAGCAATGGGCTTCTAAGCAATACAGACAAGGCTAAATTAGATGGAATTGCTGCTGGTGCCCAGGTCAACCAAAATGCATTTAGTAATATCTTGGTTGGTAGTACAACAATACAGGCTGATAGTTCAACTGACATGCTAGAATTTGTGGGCGGGAATAATATTTCAATTACGCCTGATGCAATTAATGATAGGGTTACGATTGCTGTTACGGGTACTGTTCCATTAGCAGCTTCATCAGGTGCATGCACTGGTAATGCAGTTACTGCTACTACTGCTACTAATTCTAATAAACTTGGAGGGTACTCTCCGTCCTTAACTAGTGCGGTATCAACAGCGGTAATACGTGATGGAAGTGGTGATATTGCTTGCCGTTTAATAAGGAGTGAATACAGTGTAGCTGATGGTACGGGAGCTTATCTAATGGGGCAAAATGCGTTGGGAACTGGTGCTGATAATTATGTCCGACCTATATCATTAGCAACATTAAGAAGTATATTGGGAAGCATGCCAGCAAATGGTGGGAATTCTGCCAGTGTTGGTGGATGCGTACCAGGAAATTCAGCAAATAATATTTTAAAATTGGATTCAAATGCATTAATTCCAGCTACCAATCTACCTAACATTAGTGAGCCAATTGGCAATGTTTTAATGTGGACATCAACAATCATTCCTGAAGGCTATTTAGAATGTAACGGACAGGCGGTATCCAGATCTGCATTTAGTGAGCTTTATGCCAAAATTGGCACTACATTCGGCAGTGGTAACGGTTCTACAACTTTTAATATCCCGGATTTGCGTGGAGAGTTTTTGAGAGGGTGGGACCATGGTAAAGGTATAGATCGAGAGAGAGCATTAGGAAGCTTACAATCTCAAAGCTCTAATTATTTAACTGAAGTACAAAATGTAAGTACTGCTGGCGCACTAGGAAAAGTAAATGTTCCGGAAAACGGAAACTGGTCTTCGCCAGGTCTCATTTGTAGTGTTACTAATACGAATAATGCAACTGCATATCGTAACTCAGGAAATGAAACTAGGCCGAGAAATATAGCACTAATGTTCATTATCAAAGTGAAGAGTGTAATTGGGGTTGATCCTGCTGTAAATAATGCAAATGCTGCGACGTTGGGTGGTTTTTCAGCAAACGCCTTTGCGACATCGGGGCACAATCATGCTGGAATTTATTTAGAAGATGCTGGACATTCCTTTGCAAAAAATGGATATCAGAAGTTGAGTAATGGACTGATGATCCAATGGGGAGATGTAGCGTGGAGTGGAAGCATATATAATTTTCCTGTTGCGTTTCCTAATGCAGTATTTGTGACAGTGTTGACTCAGCACGATGGGGCCATACTTACGGGATATAAAGTGAATAACCTAACAAAAACTGGTTTTGGACTGGACTCTAACAACAGCGGGACAGCCTGTTATTATATTGCGTTAGGGTATTAAACACTGACGTCGTTGTTTATTTAAGGGTGAAGATATTAAGTAATTACTTGTATCGAGAGACATTGTGGGAGAAGAGCCAAGATTGATATTTAGAAAAATTAGTTCCTTGCGCCGCCAGAAAGAGCCAATAAGGCTCTATTTTTATTTGCAGCATAAAGCATGAGCCAGCACCCTTTAGGGCTGCTGGCTCATGCTCATTTTTTTCTAATGGAGGGATATTTTTGGGAGAAATAGCAGAAAGCGTATTCAAAGCAGCCAAAGGAGCTGCGCACTCACTTGTCGATGTGGCATTGGCAAAAATATCTGTGGCAGGTTTGTTTGCCGTTATTTTCAGCAGTCACGGTACTGCACTGATGGCTTTTGTGGTACTGATTCTGATTGATCTGGCGACAAAGTGGCTGGCGCTGTCTTACCGCTACTTGCTGGATCAGGGAGTCTGCGAGGCACAGGCCGGTCTCTGGCAATGCGCCCGGAGTATGACTAATGCCTTTAATCATAAATACATCACGTCGGAGATGATGAAGACGAAGTTTGCCGGGAAAATCATTTTGTATATGGTCTTAGTTGCCGCCGTCGTCCATGTAGATGTTATGGTAGGCGGCGAGGGAATTTTTCTGAAGGCAGCCTGGTATTACCTCGCTGCCACCGAGGCGGTCAGTATTATCGAAAACCTGCGCGACTCCGGCGTACAGAGCCTGGAGCCGCTGCTTGTCTTCATCCGGTCCAAGCTGGGAGGGTTGAAATAATGACACCAGAAGAATTTATCAGCTGGCTGGCACCGGCGGCACAGGCAATCTGCAGCCGTTACCGGCTGTATGCCAGTGTTTGCATTGCCCAGGCGGCAATCGAAAGCGGCTGGGGCCGCTATACGATCGGTGAGTATAATATTTTTGGCAGGAAAGCGGTAGACGGTGATTTGTTCACTGAGGTAGTCACTGAAGAATATTACGATGATGAACTGGTCACGATTGTCGATAAATTTAAATTATATAACTCCCTGGAAGAAGCCGTTGAGGACTGGTGCATCTTGCTGACGGAAGAGCCGGTGTATGTCAATAATGTAGACTATTCCTCGCGGGAGGCTTTTGTCCAAACCATGGCGCCTATTTATGCGACCAATCCCCGGTATGCAAGAGATATCGGCATAACAATTGCTGCCAATGAATTGGAGCAGTATGATGATTAACTGGCGAGTGCTTAGCGGATTTATACTGGGCTGCGTAGCAGGGGCGAGCTTGATATATTGTTTTTTTCCTCGTATTGAGACAAAAGTAACTTATGAACAATTGCCGCCGCTTGAAGTGAAGAGTGAAACGAAAAATCAAGCGGAATATTCCCTGGTAGAGCCGGAGCAGCCTGGTGAAGTAACCCGGATAGTCAACCGGGATAACAAGGTGTATATTGTTGTCAACAGCCAGGAATATGAGCTGAAAGGTTCGGGCGCATCGCAAGTCACGTTGGGAGAAAACGGTACTGTTCAGGTTACACAGGAAGTACAGGCAAAAGTGGACCTTACGGAGCTGTTCAACCAGCGGCTGAATGTAGAGCTGGAGAAAGAGCGTATGAAATGGGCTGTCGAGAAGGAGAAGCTTGATAAGCCCAATGAACTGGAGCTGGGCTGGTCCAATCATGGCACTGAAGTGCGGCTCAAGCGAAATTTCACCAATACACTTACAGGTTATATTGGTGGAACGACGAATGGCGAACATTACGGAGCCGGTTTCGGCATCCGGTTCAAATAAAAGCAGGGGTATGGGCGAATTTGATTCGCTCATACCCCGCTTTTTACTTTTTCAAACAGCCTTAGTACCTTATCAGCCCTAATCCAGTGAATACTGACGGTCTATTTTCCGCAACCCTTCGTTGTCGTCGGTCAGCATACATCCGGTATGCCTCCCTTCTCCGCCTTGGTTTGCAAAAAATAGCCTCGCCATTATCCTACTGTTTTAAAACTGACAAGGTACTAGAATAAATACCATCTTTTTATTAAAGAAATGAGCCATATTTTCCATTTGCCGCATATAGTAGTAAGGTGCTGCAAGTAGGTGAGTTCGGTTGTTGGGGGACTGATTTGCATGATTATTACGCCTGACTGATCGCAGGTAATGATCAAACGGCAGTTAGCGGGTATAGAGCCATGTGTGATATTAAACAATAGCTGGGGCCTATTTGTAGTGTCACAATATATTGCCTGTGCCGCTGCGTTCATTGACTAGCCCCCGATAATCTGTTATTATACATAAGTATATTGAAATATTTACCAAATATGAATAAAATTTACAAATTAATTTTAAAATATATTTACAAATAATAATAATTAAGTTATAATAAATTCAACAACTTTACAAATAAATCCACAATATAGATACAAACCTGATTTTTGTCTTTAATAAATTAACATTGTTTTGAGGTGTTTCTGTTGAAAAATGTGCTTCAGTATCCAATCGTCTTGATTGCGGCAATTTTAACCATTTATAGCATTGGCCACTCTGTGTTTTCTCTGCTAAACTAAAAGAAATTATGGAACAAGGCTGAACCCCTTAAGTCTCTGACTTAAGGGGTTCAGCTTGTTCAAAACTTAGTTCCCAGGCCGTTTAGAAAGTCTTAGATGCTAGAAAGGCCGAGGAAGCGAGCGAAGACAGTACAGCGCAGGTACGACAAGTGAGCTTCCGCAGGCCTGACAACGCAGATGGGGCTTTATCAACGGCCTGCAATGCCTAAAGGGATTTTGTCTGTTCTCAGCGATGATCCTTGTTGCAATCACAGTCGTAATCGCAATCACAATCACAATCACAGTCGTCTTCACAGCAATCATCTTCGTCGCAATCTTCGCAGTTGGGCGAGGTATCGGTGACTGTGCCGTAACAATGCTTATGACCATCATTGCGGCTGGTTTCACCACAGAAATAATGAGTGTGTTTTCCATCAGGTGTTTCCATTGCCGGACCTGTAGTATCCTCAACCAGATGCCAATGACAATCGTGGCTTTCTGGCGCGGAAGAGGTTCGAACCCGTATGCGGTGTACATGGGAATCCTTTGATTTCAAAGCCGGGCCGGTAGTTCCCACAATTGTATGTTGGTGTTTTTGTACAATATCCGTCATGGTGATAAACATGTGGACATGACTATTTCGCTCCCGGTCGGGAGCGGGCTTGGAGTGTTTTTTTGGTGGCCGTAGTTCTTCGCTAATTTGAATCACCTCCTATCTACATAGTATTCAATGCCGATCAAAATGTGTGAATAAGAGCAAAAGCACTGCTGGCAAAGGCAGTGCTTCTTGTCGTGTATGTTCTTGGGTATTGATTAATCGAAAGTAGTGTCGTTTTCCCCAAAACCGAGCAGTAGGATAATGATAATGATAACGATAATAATCCAACTGCTATTGTTTCCTCCGCAACCTCCAAATCTCATACCAATAACCTCCTTCATTATCTAACTACTGTATCGTATGTAGATGAAGGGGATTTTGGTGATTGTCCGGAGAATAATTTTACGCTGGAAGCTGTCTTATGGTAAATTACGTTTTTTTTAGTAATTTTTCTGCTGAAGTCCGACCGGATTGCAGGATAGAGATGATGAAATGTCGAAATAATGTACAGAGAAACTTATCTGTTTGCAAAGCTAAAGGGAGGTATACCAGGTGGACTTAGCACAACTGCTTGAGAAGAAGAAAAAAGCAAACGAAAATAATAACAAAAACTTCGCCAAAGCCGGCAAGGTGAAAACAAGTAATAATAAGATGCCAATGAGAAAGAGCGGCCGGGGCAAGTAACTGTGAACTGAGGTTCAAAATAAATGTCGGATATATTGTTTGTATGCATGGCTTTACTTTACTTTTTGGTACGAGAGGGAACGGGAGAGTGGACTCAGCTTACTCTTGACGGACTAGTGATTCTTGTACTGGTAATGACTGTGGTCAGACACGTTAAAAAAAAGTAGTGAAGTTCCTATGAAAAGAGTTGCATGCAGCAACTCTTTTCTTTATTTGAATATATAGGCCATAAACCCACTCTTAAGGCAGTCTAGTTGACTGCAGAACTTATATTATCCATGACTGATAGCAGGTATGGTAAAAATAATATAACTTTAGAGGAGGCGATGTTATGCCACAGAAACGCAATAAGGTTGTCGCATTTATCAGCAAATACCTCATGCTGCTTTTAGGATCTATTCTAGC
The DNA here is from genome assembly GCA_002337925.1 of Sporomusaceae bacterium UBA1887. Lineage (GTDB taxonomy): Bacteria > Bacillota > Negativicutes > Sporomusales > DSM-15969 > Anaerospora. Next base: position 10,136 of record DDHB01000109.1, on the reverse strand, counting down.
TGCTGTTGGCGTAGAAGAATTTTTGGTTCCCAATCAAATCATTGACGGTGGTATTGTAGGTATCTCTATTATGCTGAGTCATATAACAGGCTTATCGCTCAGTGCTTTTTTAATTATTTTAAACTTGCCTTTTTTATATCTAGGTTATATGCAGATTGGCAAAAGCTTTACTATTGCGACCTTGTTTTCGGTCGTATCGTTAGCCTATTGGGTAGCAGTGCTGCATCCGGTGACACAGATGACGAACGATCTGTTTTTGGCGGCTGTATTTGGTGGCATCACAATTGGGCTAGGCGTCGGTCTCATTATCCGGTACGGCGGGTNNTCCTTGGACGGAACGGAGATTGTGGCAATTATTCTTGATAAGAAAACAGGCTTTTCTGTCGGTGAAATTATCATGTTCTTTAATCTGTTTATTCTTGGCAGTGCAGGGCTGGTATTTAGCTGGGACAAATCCATGTACTCCCTTGTTGCGTATTTCATTGCCTTTAAAGTAATTGATATCACAATTGAGGGGCTTGATGAATCAAAGGGAGTCATGATTGTAACCGATAATCCCGACGAAATAGCGGATGCCTTAATGGCCCGTCTTGGACGGGGAGTCACTATTCTTCATGGTGAGGGCGGCTATTCGCGAGAGCCGAAAAAAGTATTATATTCGGTTATCACCCGTTTGGAAGTGGCCAAACTGAAAGCTATTATCTATGAAAAGGATGAACATGCATTTGTGACGATCAATGAGGTGCATGATGTCCTTGGCGGCAGGGTAAAAAAGAGAGCAATTCACTAATATGGCTAGCAAAGATCGATATTTGTGTATAAGAATGCCGTAAGTTAACCACATTAGATTTAGTACATGGCGTGGGAGGTTCTTGAACGTTATGGATATTAAATCAGGTTTGGAAATCGTACGGCAGCATAAAGAGTTTAATGCAAAAATCAATGAGCTGGAACAAGCTATTAATAAGCTCAGTGGCTACGGTTATACGCAAGGAGTCTTAGAAGAGGAACTTCGTGTGCTGAAAGAGGGGCTGCAAACCCTGGAGGATACCCGCTTTCGCATGGTGGACAGGGTGATAATTGGGCCATCGATGCTAGGTGGGACACACAAATAAATGAATAATTGGTAAAAAACTCCAAGAGGATTATGCTTCATGGAGTTTCTTTTATTTCTACTGTGCGAAAGAGCAGTGCAGGAATTATCTCTGTAAGAGGAGAAGAATAAATAAGACAAAATATGCCGGATACGGTGTTAGTAATATAAGAATTAGTGCGAATCTCTAATTAGGCAGTAGCTGGTGTGGTACTGCTGCTGCCAGCAAGGTTGAAGCCCCGGTGTTTTACAATGCAGGCTTATAGATCGATAAGTGGAGTATTGCTGCATCAACATAAACCTTTGCTGACAGGAGAGCGGATGTATGCTAAAAAAGAAAACGACGATTGAAAAATTGTTAAAAAAACGTACCTTTGAGCTTGTGCGGAGTGAAGCCCGTTTTTTTAATATTATTGAGAACAATGCTGATGGGATCGTCGTAGTTGATGGTGCTGGAACAATACGATACTTAAACCCTGCAGCCGAGTCGATCATGGGGAAAATACGGGAAGATTTAATAGGCAATCCTTTTACCTATACTATTCATCAGGGCGGAGTAACGGAAGTCGATATTCTCCTTGCTAACGGACAGCTGAGAGTTGCCGAACTCAGAGTTACCAATTCAGCCTGGGAGGGAGAAGACGCGCATTTAATATCTATTCGCGATGTTACGGAGAAAAAGGTTCTGGGAGAGAGAGTACAGCAGCTGCTATACTATGACCTGCTGACAGGACTGCCTAACCAAACATTTTTTCTCAATCACCTTAGACTGGCCATAGTTCAGGCACGCCATAAATCGCAAATGGTGGCAGTACTGTATTTGCATTTGGACAGGCTAAAAAATATTAATGATACCTATGGTCATCATGTTGGTGATCAACTGCTGCATTCTGTGGCGGACCGCCTGAAGGAAAATCTTCGTTCCCAGGATATTCTAGCCAGGGTCGGCGGTAACGAATTTGCATTATTGTTGACAGATAATACTGAAGCTATGGTTGGGCAAATTGCCGAGCAGATTTTGGACAAGCTTCGTCAGCCCTGGATGGTGATGGATCACCAATTGTATATTAGCGGGACTATTGGCAGTGCGCTGTATCCCAATCACGGTGATGATGCGGAAAAACTACTGAAAAATGCGTATACTGCTATGCACCGGGCTGAAGAGAAGGGGACTCATTCCTATCAATTCTATGCTCCTGCGATGTATACGGATGCACTATACCGATTGGAGACGGAAGCAAGCTTGCGTAAGGCGCTGGAAGAGAATGAGTTTGTGCTGCATTACCAGCCGCANNGAATGGACTCTCTATACTGCCTGCCAGCAAAATAAAAAATGGCAGGACCAGGGACTGGCGCCCGTGACAATGGCTGTAAATTTAAGTGCCAGGCAGTTTCAGCAGCCCACGCTTGTGGAGAATATCAAAAGAATTTTAACAGAAACCGGGCTGGATGCAGCCTGGCTTGAATTAGAAATTACTGAGAGCATTGCGATGCAGAATGTGGAGTTTACTGTTAAAACGCTGCAGGAGCTTATCGAAATGGGCATTCGGTTTGCCCTTGATGACTTTGGCACAGGCTTTTGCTCTCTCGGATATTTAAAGTATTTTCCTGTTTCTAAGCTAAAAATTGACCGCTCTTTTACACGCGATATTACTTCTGATCCAGATGCGGCAGCTATTGTTACTACCATAGCCTTTCTGGCTCAAAACCTGAAGCTGAAAGTTGTGGCAGAAGGCGTAGAGCTTCAGGATCAGGCGTGCTTCTTGCAACAACAGCAATGTATCGAGATGCAAGGCTATCTATTTGGCCGCCCCGTACCGGCGGATGATATCAAATGGCTGTAAAAAAGGCGTCTTCCCAGTGTCTTGGCAAAGTTATGAAATAGAATTGTCAAGACACTAGCCATTCAGGCCGGGAAGACGTACGCTTGTTTCCACATATTCGTGTCCGGTTTGTGTAAGGCTAACCCGGCCGCTTGTCCAATCCGTCAATTTGGTTTCTAAGATATTTTCCTGACCGGTTGGCGCTAGCGCAATCACCGTCACCTGGTCGGTAAAAAGCTTATCTACGATTTGAACTTGTTGATTGCGCAAGTTATTCTCGACTGTGCCGAGCAGTGTATAGTCAAAGCATGCTGCTATGCGGGTATGCAGCTGACGTTCGATAATCCCGGCGGCGGCCAGGCCCGCAGTTGTACTTTTGCCGTAGGCGCGGACCAACCCGCCTGCACCCAGCTTTATCCCGCCGAAATATCGGGTAATTACCACAACGGTAGTACTTAACGCTGATTTTTTTATTACTTCCAGAATTGGTCTTCCGGCAGTACCTGACGGCTCTCCGTCATCATCGGCTTTTTGCAGGCGATCGTGTTCTCCGGTGATATAAGCGGCGCAATTGTGAGTCGCATCCCAATGGTGCTTGCGAATTTTTTCAATGAAAGTAAGTGCAGCTTCTTCTGTTTCTACGCGGTCCACATACGCAATAAAGCGGGATTTGTTAATCTCCAGCTCTGCTTGGCCGTAGCCGCGGACAGTATGATAGTTAGTTATCATTTTATTGACACCTCAAATTTATGATACATTAACGGCAGTTCGAACACAATAGGAATAACAATATACGATAGGAGCGTGTTAGTATGGCTGAATGGAAATGGATGGTAAGCTTTGCCGTCAATGAAGATGGCTCCTTTGCGGATTACCACGTTGATCAAATAGATTTAACCCGGTATCGGCCAGAGACTGCCGAGAAATTACGGGCCCAGGAAGGCCGGGGCTTATTTACCAGTGCGGAAGAAGCGGAAGAATGGGCTAAGGCCCAAACCGGCAGAAAATCCTGCGGATGCAGCTGCGGTAAGAATAAAGGGGGCTCGTGTGGCTGCCCTCATAAACAAGGCTAAAAAAGCTGTCCGTTTGTGCGGACAGCTTTTTTTATTGCTGGAAAAAGGGGTCTGCTATTTGTCGACTACTTTAATTACACCGCGCAGCATACCCATCCAGCAGCTAAAGGGGATATCCCTGTCTTGCGGTACAAAGTTAATCACCGTTTCGCCCCGTTTTAGCTTTTGTTCTATTTTCATTGATGGCACAATGATTTCGTTGTTACAGGAAGTGACTTGCTCGCCAGAGACTACCCATTTAACGGGAATACCCTTTTGCACATATAGCACGTTTGGTGTGTATCCCATACGGGTCGCTGCCATGCGCAAAATTTGTACTCCATCCTGTAATTCTGCTTTGGAATGGAGAGCAGCAGTGGAGCTTTTGGTGCTGGGAAGTGTACCGGGCGTGCCGGCGGCGAGCAAATTGACACCTGCCAGTGATAGACCGCGATTGGCCATAACAAGTCCCAAAGCGATGACAAGCACACCGCTGAAGCGTACAATTTGACTGGTATACGACTTATTGATAAAACCGGCAAAAAAACCGAAAAATAGCATTAAGGGAACAGTTCCAAGCGAAAAAGCCAGCATAGATATAGCGCCAGCGGCAAAACTACCTGTTCCTAAGGCATAAAGCTGCATCGTCTGCAGCGGGCCACAGGGCATCAGACCATTAAACAGGCCGATGACAAAGGGCCGCTTGGATTGAGGCAGCCGCTGCTTCCACGATTGAGGTAAGGAAAGAGAAAAGGGTGTCAGTCCGGCCATGCTAAGACCCATTAAGATCATCAACAAAGCTGCAGTCAGGGTAATGGCTGCTTTTGCGGCAAGAGTAAGTGCAAATACCGAACCGATAGCGCCGACCAGACCGCCAAGCAAGGTGTAGGCGGATAAGCGGCCAAAATTGTATAGAAGCGAGGGCTTTAAAGCGGAGAGCTTGTTAGTCGTGCAGTCCGCGATACTCTGAGAAACAAGAATTCCCCCGCACATCCCTACACAATGGAGGGATGTAAACAGACCCATTGTAAATAAAGCCGCAAAGGTCACTTGCTGCTGCAGCTCAGAACTGATGTCAAATGTGCCGCTGCTGCTGCTCAGTAAGAAAATAGCGGCTGCAATGATAAAGATACCAGCGATTTTACCAATCCTGCCGCCTGCTGCACCTGTCCGGTAACCGGCGGCGTTGATTGCCTTTTCGAGTGCAATAAGGTCTGTTAGCTGAGCGTTGTACCTAACATCTACCCAACCCCCGCTGAAGCTGGCTTTGGCCTCACTGACACCGGTTAAACGGCGCAGTTGTTTTTCCAGCCTTGATTCACAGGCTTTGCAGTGCATGTCTTGAACTGAAATTCGAGTTTTTTTGCTGGACACAGGATCACCTCTTTTCATTACATTAGCATAAAGCACGCAGTGGTGAAAGAGATTATCGTACGAGTTTAGAAAGATTTAATATATTCCTTCCTGACCTGAAACTGTTGACAAAAGTGAAGAGGAAGGATTACTATGATACTATACCCCAGTATAGAATGGAAGGCGGTTTTTTATGCTAAATGATAAAGAAAAACAAGAGTTAAAGCTGCGATTAAAAAAAATCAGCGGTCAAATAAATGGGATTGATAAAATGATTGATGATGGACGCTATTGCGTGGATATCTTGCAGCAGTTGACGGCGGCCAGAGCTGCGTTGAATCAGGTTTCTTTATTGATTCTGGAGAGTCACACCAAAAGCTGCGTGGTCACTGCTATAAAAGAAGATCGTGCAGAGGATGCTATTGGTGAGCTGATCGATGTTGTCCGTAAATTTTCTAAATAAGGTGGGGGGATTATGAGTAAGCAACAAACAACAACGCTAAAAGTGAGCGGTATGAGCTGCGTGGCTTGTGCAAATCGCATTGAAAAATCACTGGGGAAATTAGATGGTGTAGAAAATGCGGCGGTTAACTTTGCTGCAGAAAAAGTGACTGTTTCTTATGATCCGGCTAAAGTGGCAGCAAACGATATTGTTGAAAAAATAGATGCTCTGGGATTTTCGGCAATTATAGATAAAGCCGAATTTGCCATTACTGGCATGCATTGTGCAGCCTGCTCCGGCCGGATTGAACGGGTAGTTGGCAAACTGCCCGGTGTCTTACAGGCATCTGTCAATCTGGCTACAGAAAAAGCGGTTGTTACCTATAACGGCTCCGAAGTTACGCCAACAGAAATTAAAGCCGCTATTGAAAAAATCGGCTTTGGTGCGCACAATGCGGCGAGCAGGGAAGAAAAGGATCAAGAGCAAAAGACCCGTGAGCAGGATGTAAAAAGGCAGCGGTTTTGGCTGATTTTTTCGGCGCTCCTGTCGTTTCCTTTACTTGCGGCGATGGTTCTTCATTCCGCCAATATTACTGGCATGCTTAATCCTTATGTGGAACTGGCCTTAGCTACGCCTGTACAATTTGGTGCGGGCTGGCAGTTTTACCGGGGGGCCTTCCTGGCACTGAAAAATGGCAGCTCCAATATGGACGTATTAGTTGCCTTAGGTACTTCGGCGGCTTACTTCTATAGTGTTGCCAATTTAATTCGTGGTGTTCATGAATTGTATTTTGAAGCTTCGGCAATTCTGATCACATTAATCATCCTTGGGAAAATGCTGGAGGCAGTTGCCAAGGGGCGAACCTCAGAAGCAATTAAGAAGCTAATCGGACTGCAGCCGAAAACGGCCAGAGTCGTACGCGACCAGCAGGAAGTCGATATTCCGGTGGAAGAAGTTTTGGTGGGAGACATTATCGTAGTACGGCCTGGTGAAAAAATCCCGGTTCACGGCGTTATCACCGAAGGAACTTCCGCCGTTGATGAATCCATGCTGACAGGGGAAAGTCTGCCTGTGGATAAAAAAGCAGAGGATACCGTAATAGGTGCAACCATTAATAAGTTCGGCACTTTTAAATTTGCTGCGACGAAGGTAGGACGGGATACGGCATTGGCCCAGATTATCCGGGTAGTGGAGGCCGCGCAAGGCTCCAAGGCTCCCATTCAGCGCTTTGCAGATGTGGTCTCCAGCTATTTCGTACCAACTGTAGTCGCGATTGCCAGCATCACCTTTTTAGTCTGGTATTTTATCCTGGAACCGGGTAACTTCTCCCGTGCGCTCATTAACTTTACGGCAGTTATGGTGATTGCCTGCCCGTGTGCTCTGGGGCTTGCTACGCCAACCTCCATTATGGTGGGAACCGGCAAAGGTGCGGAAAACGGCATACTGATTAAAGGGGCCGAGCATCTTGAAAATGCACACAGGCTGACGGCAATTGTACTTGATAAAACAGGTACTATCACCAAAGGAGAGCCGGAAGTAACTGATATACTATCGATTAACGGTATGACAGAAGCTGAGCTGCTGCAGCTTGCGGTTGCTGCAGAAAAAAACTCCGAGCATCCATTGGGGCAGGCGGTGGTTAATTACGGCAAGAATACAGGCATAACAAGTGCTGAGCCAGAGCAATTTACGTCTATTCCCGGCCATGGTGTTCAGGCTGTCGTAAACGGCAGCCAATTGCTAATCGGTACCCGCAAGCTGATGACTGACCACAATGTGATCTATCAAGAGCAAAGCGATGCGATTAGCGAACTGGAGGCACAGGGAAAAACCGTTATGCTCATGGCAATTGATGCTCAACTGGCAGCGCTGCTGGCAGTTGCTGATACAGTGAAGGAAACCTCCGCTCAGGCAGTGGCAAATCTACAGCAGATGGGACTGGAAGTGTGGATGATCACCGGCGATAATGAGCGGACGGCAAACTTTATCGCCCGCCAGGTCGGTATTACGCATGTATTGTCTGAAGTACTGCCGGAGCACAAGGCAGATAAGGTGGCCGCTTTGAAAAAAGAAGGCAAAATTGTTGCAATGGTCGGCGACGGTATCAATGATGCTCCTGCGCTGGCTACTGCCGATGTAGGGTTTGCCATAGGAACGGGAACGGATATTGCGATAGAAGCAGCGGATATTACTTTGATGCGGGGAGATTTGAACGGTATTGTTTCGGCGATTCGTCTCAGCCGCAAAACCATGGCTAATATCAAACAAAATTTATTTTGGGCATTAATTTACAACACCTTAGGAATACCAATAGCTGCTGCTGGCTTTTTGTCACCAGTACTGGCCGGTGCAGCCATGGCCTTCAGCTCTGTGTCTGTAGTAACTAATTCGCTCAGACTGAAACGAATAAAAATCTAGGTACTATATATAAGACTAGCGCCATACACTTGAAAGGATATTTTCCTCAAGGGAGATGGCATAGTGAGACTAATTGCTCTTAGTATTATTTGGCTGTTATGTGTTAGCAATCCGGTGTTTGCCGGAGCGATTGTGGATCAAATACCGACAAGTGAAAAGCTGATCGCTTTGACAATTGAAAATGCACAAAGTACGGATACGGTCGCCCAAGCCTTACGGTTATTGCAAGAGCAAGGGGTTAGGGCGACTTTTTTTATTTCTGCAAAGACTGCTGGAGAAAATGAGACATTAGTGCGCACCCTGGTTTCGGCGGGAAATGACTTAGGCAATTATGGTGTAGAACCACAATATTGGGGGGACACCCCCAGTGACGCCATTAAGCAGCAGCTTGTGAATGCCGGTGACCGTATTGCAGGGCTGGGTGGCAAGCCGCAGCTTATTAAACCGCCTTTTGGTTATTACGAGGACAATTTTCTCCAGGCCGTTACTGGCTATCAGCCGGAAGCAACTGTTGTGCGGGGGATTGATACGGGAGACTGGATGCTCACCACACCGCAGGCTGTTCTTGAACGTGTGCTGAATCAAGCCGGTAATGGCAGCATTATCAATATCAATATGCAGGCCAAGACCGCTGTTGCTGCTCTTCCTTCCATCATCAGTGACCTGAAAAATGCCGGTTATCGCTTTGTGACCATCAGCGAACTGCTGGAAAAGGGGAAAAAACAGGAGCAGCAAGCAAAGCAGCCTACAGAAAAAGTACAGACGCTGCCATATCGTGTGCTGTATTCCCGGCCTCTTTCCCAATCAGCAGTAGCGCTCACATTTGATGACGGCGGAAATACTGCGCAAGTGAATGAACTGCTGGCGGTACTAAGAGCAAACAATGTGAAAAGTACGTTCTTTTTGTTAGGGAATTGGATAGAAGCTAATCCGCGGCTGGTAAAGCTCATCCTGGAAGACGGGCATGAAATTGCTAACCACTCTTACAGTCACCCCCAGTTTACTCGCCTATCTAAAAGTGAAACAGAAAATGAAATACAAGCCTGTGAGGCTGCTTTAACGCAAAGTGCCGGGCAGACGATGAAAAGTTACTTTCGACCTCCCTATGGTGATTTTAACAATATGACAAGTACTGTTTTACAGGATAAGGATTATCAGGCAATGGTAATTTGGAGCGTAGACAGCCGTGACTGGACAGGGGCAAGCAGCGCCGAAATGCAGGAGAACATAATGCGGAATGTAACGAATGGCTCTATTGTGCTGTTTCATTTGCATGGGGCCAATACGGTAGCTGCGCTGGGGCAATTAATTCCTAAATTACGCGAACAAGGCTATCAGTGTGTCACTATTAGTGAAATGTTGAAAAAAACATAAAAATCTAGTTGACATAGTAGATGTATGGTTATATAATAAATGAGTACCAAGCACGTAAACATCATAAATGGCTCCGTAGCTCAGCTGGATAGAGCGTTTGACTACGAATCAAAAGGTCGCAGGTTCGAATCCTGCCGGGGTCACCATACGTCAAGAAAAGCTTTACGATATTATCGTAAAGCTTTTCTTTTACATTTTTATAGCGATTTGATAACAATGCCGCTGAGATCCGTTCCAGGCGTAGTTGTATCCGATGGCGGATATCGCCAGGGTCAATACGTCTCTGCTAGTCAATATGTAACGGTTTAAATATTTTTCGTTTAAAACTGGGAAATTATGTTACAATAAGCGTAACAGGTTGTCGAGGGACGGTTGGCCACACCCTTAAGAAAGGGGGTGGTGCTTTATGACTACATATGAGGCGTTGTCTTTTGCAGTTGCATTTGCTACGTTAATCGTATTGATCATAAAAAAGAAATAACCGCCCTCTCGCAAAGGATTGCGGTTATTTCTTATAGCCTTTAGTCCGGGCTAACCGTTTCGGTTAGACAACCTGTTGGGCTGGCGTGTTAGAGCACGTC
>DDHB01000110.1:13945-21697 GCA_002337925.1 Sporomusaceae bacterium UBA1887 | reverse complement strand
ACTATTTTTATTAATCAGATACGGGAAAAAGTAGGCGTTATGTTTGGTAATCCGGAAACGACTACCGGCGGCAGAGCTTTAAAATTTTATGCTAGTATTCGTATGGAGGTTCGTAAGGGCGAGGCAATCAAGTCAGGCAATGATGTTATCGGCAATCGAACCAAGGTGAAAGTAGTTAAGAATAAGATTGCTCCACCCTTTCGGACAGCTGAATTTGATATTATGTATGGTCGTGGTGTTTCGCGGGAAGGCAGTATTGTTGATATTGCTTCAAGCATGGATATTGTTGCTAAAAGCGGAACCTGGTATTCCTATGGCGGCATTCGTATGGGACAGGGCAAAGAAAACGCGAAAGATTTCCTTAAAGATAACAAACAAGTTGCCGATGAAATTGAAGGCAAAATCCGCGAGCTGCTGGTAGCTGGAAAAGCAGCACTGCCGATTGAGGTAGGGTTAGATGATGTGGTAGAGGAAGAGGAGCTTGATTCGGATCTTGCGTTATAACAAGATATGAAAATTACCAACAATTGGAGTAAAAAAATATTAGAAATTCTAAAGAAATTCTAAAAATGATACGATATAGTAATTATAGGTAAATAATTCCGTTACGTTCATTAAGGTAATGCTTAATGAACAATAACAAAGTCTTGGAGGTTTTTACAATGAAAAAAGGGTTACTTTTGGCAGGAGCATTCGTTATTCTAAGCGCAGGTACAAGCTTTGCCGCTCCGCTCAACAACTTGGATAATGAGCAAACGGCAATAGGGTTAAGTGGAGATGCATTTTACATTGAACATAAATTAAGTGACCGCTTTACTCTAGGGTATCAATCCATTGACCGCGATTATTATGGCGATATGAAAGATGTTTATGGTCAATATGAGTTTACGGGCAACCTTAGAGGGATAATTGGCAACCGCGATTTTGATTATCGTGATTCAGCCGTTTATCTTGGTCTCGGACTGCAAGGACCGTTAGCGCCGCAGCTTAATGGTCACGCTTCAATAATAGCCGGTGACAAGTTTAATGAACTGCAGGCAGGTGCCAGCTATCGCTTAGCTTCTAACCTTGACCTTAATGCTACATATACCAATTTTATGCCTGACCATGGTCCAGACAAGGATGAAATAGCAATTGGTGCAACCTTAAAGTTCTAACTCTTAAAAATATAGAGTAATGAATGTAAACCTCCACTTAGAGCGCTTTAGATCGCTAACATAAGTGGAGGTTTTTTATTTTTTTACGTCATAGTAAAAATTTTTTATCATAAAAGAAGGAATTAATTATTAATTGTGTAATATTCTAAAGGTAAAGTAAATTCTGACAATATAAGGAGCATAGTAATGAAACTACTCGAAACATACATTCCACTAGTGAATTTTATTGCAGATATTATTGGTCCCAATTGTGAAGTTCTTTTGCATGACGTTGTGGATGTGCAAAACTCTGTCATTGCAATTCGCAATGGTTATATCAGTGGGCGGCAGATTGGCTGTCCATTAACCGATCTCGGACTGGAACTGCTCGAAAAGAAATCCTATATTCATCAAAGTGCAATTGTGAACTATTTGAGCCGTACTGCGAGTGGAGAAAAACTGCGGTCATCTACCTATTTTATTAAAAATGAAAACAGCGAATTAATTGGTATGCTGTGTGTGAATATCTTATTGTCACCAGATGGTATGGCTGTAAATAATTTAGCAGACAAGCTGATTAATGCCTTGGTTGCCAATCATTCCATTGCCGGAGCCGTTGCGGCGGAAGAGGAGAAAGTAGTAGAATCGCTGCAGACCTCAATTGAGAACGTAGCTGACTCAGCAATAGATAAAATCGTCGGCGAGTACGATATGCCGGTAGAAAGAATGTCGATCAATGAAAAAATATCGATTGTTCAAAAATTAAATGCAAATGGTGTTTTTAAAATAAAAGGAGCCATCACAAAGGTGGCCAGTACCCTGCAAGCCTCAGAAAGTACAATTTATCGCTATCTCTCTGGCAAATAAGAAAACATGTGCTTATTGATTTTACCTATTTTTTTTGTATTCTTGTAATAATAAAAAGTTATCGTGATAAGGATTTACCGGAAATGTGATGGGTTTTTAAGATAGGCGTATTTGAGGCAGGTAACTGCCCTGAATATAATAAGAAATTCTCAATTCTCGTGTGGAGGTGGGGGCAAGAAAAATACACGGTAGAGAAAGCCACGGATCTCCCGGCGATGCTGTTGTCGACAGGAGATTGCAGCTACAATCAATAAGGAGATGCTGAAATGAATGTCTCACTAGAAGAAATAAAAAAAGCCCGGGAAACGCTGGCTGGGGTAGTTTGCCGGACCGAACTGGCTTACACCAATACGTTAAGTGATATGACGGGTAATCGAGTTTATTTAAAGCTGGAAAATCAACAGCGCACCGGTTCATTTAAGCTGCGCGGCGCCTATAATAAGGTTGCGAATTTAAGTGAAGCCGAGAGGAGAATGGGGATTATTGCTTCATCAGCAGGAAACCATGCCCAGGGAACCGCACTGGGGGGGACTCTGTTTGGTATTCCAACTACCATTGTGATGCCGAAAAATGCCCCCCTGTCAAAAGTAAAGGCTACTCGTGCTTATGGAGCCCAGGTTATTCTTCACGGCAGCGTTTATGATGAAGCCTATGCAGAGGCACGCCGCATTCAAGAAGAAAAACAGCTTACTTTTATCCATCCATTTAATGATCCCATGGTTATTGCCGGTCAGGGGACAATTGCTCTGGAAATACTGGAGGATCTGCCTGATGTGGAAGCCGTAGTTGTGCCGATTGGCGGCGGTGGTTTAATTGCAGGTATTGCCGTAGCGATTAAAAACCTTAGGCCAAATGTAAAAGTTATCGGCGTACAGACAAAAAATATGCCTTCGATGGCTGAAGCAATTGCCAATAAGAGAATTATGACTTGCAACGGCTGCCCGACAATCGCTGATGGTATTGCAGTAAAAACGCCCGGTGAAATAACCTTTGAATTGGTGCAGCGCTATGTTGACGATATTGTAACAGTTGATGAAGAAGAAATCGCCAGTACGATCCTATTGATGATGGAACGGATCAAAACGATTTCTGAAGGGGCGGGGGCTGCTGCCGTTGCGGCAGTTTTAAACCGACTGGAAGTATTTGAAAACAAGAAGATTGCGGCAATTGTCAGCGGTGGTAATATCGATGTGAACATGATGGCTCGAATTATCAATAAAGGGTTAGCAAAATCGGGCCGCAAAGCAATATTTAATATTGTTATTCCCGACAAACCGGGCTCTTTGTGGCAGTTATTGAAGCTGACAGCCGAAACAGGTGCAAATGTGCTGACTGTTACCCATGACCGGGAAACCGGCGGAGTTGCCCTGGGAAATGCTGCAGTTCAATTAGAACTGGAAACAGCTGATCAGGATCATCTAGTTGCAATTAAAGAGCTTATGGAGCAACATCAGTATTGCGTAAAAATTGTATAACGAGCAGGAGGGACATAGAATATGGAAGAACGAGAGCTGACCCGTGGACTTAAAGCCCGCCATATTGAGCTAATAGCCTTGGGCGGAACAATTGGGGTCGGGTTGTTTATGGGGTCGGCAAGTACAATTAAGTGGGCAGGGCCATCCGTATTACTTGCTTATGCATTAGCTGGTCTTGTGATGTTCTTTGTTATGCGCATTATGGGAGAAATGCTATATCTAGAGCCGGTCACCGGTTCCTTTGCGACTTATGGTCATAAGTATATCAGCCCATGGGCTGGCTATATAACTGCCTGGTGCTATTGGTTTTTGTGGGTCACAGTAGGGATGTCGGAGGTTACGGCAATTGGCATTTATATGAACTACTGGTTTCCGGATTTGGCCCAGTGGATACCTGCCTTAATCGGTGTTGCTATCGTTGCTGCAGCTAATTTGGCTGCTGTTAAATATTACGGCGAATTCGAGTTTTGGTTTGCACTTATTAAAGTAGTTACAATTATCATTATGCTGGTTGTTGGTTTTGGAATCGTATTTTTTGGAGTAGGCAACGCAGGGCAGCCACTAGGAATTGGCAATCTGTATGAACATGGCGGTTTTTTTGCCGGTGGCTGGCAGGGCTTCCTGTTTGCACTTTGTCTTGTCACTGCCTCTTATCAAGGGGTCGAACTAGTCGGCATTACTGCAGGTGAGGCGGAAGATCCGAGAAACAGCTTGCGTAAGGCTACGAAAAATATTATCTGGCGCATCCTGATTTTTTACATCGGTGCCATTTTTGTTATTGTTTCTATCTATCCCTGGAACCAAGTGGGAACCATTGGCAGTCCATTTGTACTGACCTTTGCGAAAGTCGGGATTGCCGCAGCCGCAGGCATCATTAATTTCGTTGTTCTTACCGCAGCCATGTCGGGCTGCAACAGCGGGATATATAGTGCAGGCAGAATGCTGTATACCTTAGCTGCAAATGGACAGGCTCCGGCATTTCTCAAGAAGGTTTCCCCTAGTGGAGTGCCTGCCAATAGCATTAAAGTAACGATTGCTTGCTTATTGCTGGGCGTATTCTTTAACTACATTTATCCTGACTCCAAACTATTTGTCTATATCTACAGTGCTAGTATTTTACCCGGTATGGCTCCCTGGTTTGTCTTGTGTATCAGCCAACTGAAGTTCCGGGAAAAATGGGGCAAGGAAGAAATGGCTGCTCATCCTTTTAAATCTCCGTTATATCCTATTAGCAACTATTTCACCATTGTATTTTTGTTGTGCGTGCTAGTTGGTATGTGGTTTAATGAAGATACGCGGGGCGGCTTGATTGCTGGAGCCGTATTCTGCGCAATCATCACAGCTGTTTATTTTGGTACAGGTATTGGGAAAAAACAGGCGGCAAAACAAATAGTAGAGCAAGATAAATAACGCACTTTCTGAAGGTAAGCTCTCCGGATACGCTCCTTATGCGTAGCCGGAGAGTCTTAAATATTGATTAATGGGGAGAATGGTATGGGCAATTTAAAGAGAAAAATGAAGACGATGGACGGAAATACGGCAGCAGCTCACATTTCTTATGCATTTACCGATGTAGCTGCTATTTTTCCAATTACGCCGTCGTCCAATATGGCTGAAAGTGTGGATGAGTGGGTATCTCAGGGAAGAAAAAATATTTTCGGCCAGACCGTAAAAGTTGTGGAAATGCAATCTGAGGGCGGGGCGGCAGGTGCTGTTCACGGTTCCCTGCAAGCCGGAGCATTGACGACAACCTATACGGCGTCGCAGGGTTTGCTGTTAATGATCCCCAATATGTATAAAATTGCCGGTGAATTGCTGCCTGGCGTATTTCATGTAAGCTCCCGGGTAGTTGGTGCCAATGCCATTAATATTTTTGGCGATCACTCGGATGTTATGGCCACAAGACAAACCGGTTTTGCCCTGCTGGCCGAAAGCAGCGTGCAGCAAGTAATGGATTTGGCGGCAGTGGCTCATTTGTCAGCTATTAAGGGGAGAGTCCCTTTCCTGAACTTTTTTGATGGTTTCCGTACTTCCCATGAAGTACAGAAAGTAGAAGTGCTCGAGTATGAGGAATTAGCGCAGCTGCTTGATCGTTCGGCACTTGATTCGTTTAGGCGTGATGCACTTAACCCCGATCATCCTGTTTTGCGGGGGACAGTCCAGAATTCAGACATTCATTTCCAACAACGGGAAGTATCCAACCGGTTCTACCGGGAACTGCCGGAAATCGTTGAAGGCTATATGAGCGAAATCAGTAAACTCACCGGCAGGGAATATCACTTATTTAATTATTATGGCGCAGAAGATGCCGACAGAATGATTATCGCCATGGGCTCAATGTGTGAGGCGATTGAAGAAATGGTAGATCATCTGAATGCGAATGGCGAGAAAGTCGGCTTGCTGACCGTCCATCTCTACCGGCCATTCTCTGTTGAGCATTTCTTCAAATACATCCCCCGCACTGTACAAAAAATTGCCGTACTGGACAGAACGAAAGAAATGGGGGCCTTGGCTGAGCCGCTTTACCTGGATGTAAAATCTGTTTTCTACGGGAAGGACTGGCAGCCGGTTATTGTTGGCGGCCGGTGCGGTGTTGGCGGTAAGGATGTATTACCGGGACATATTGAGGCTGTGTTCGAGAATTTGAAGCAAGAACGTCCCCGGGATAACTTTACCGTTGGCATAATTGATGACGTCAATCACACTTCGCTGCCACTGGGAAAAGATATAGACACTACTCCCAGCGGGACTAAAGCTTGTAAGTTTTGGGGACTAGGTTCAGATGGAACTGTTGGTGCTAATAAAAATGCAATTAAAATCATCGGCGATCATACCAGTATGTATGCCCAAGGATATTTTGCCTACGACTCTAAAAAGTCGGGCGGTGTCACCATTTCGCATTTACGCTTTGGCCGGCAGGCAATAAAATCACCTTACTTAATTAATAAAGCCGATTTTATTGCCTGTCATAATCAATCCTATGTTGACAAATATGATGTCCTCGAAGGTTTGAAAGCGTCCGGAGTTTTTCTCCTGAACTGTACCTGGAGTGAAACAGAGCTTACTGAAAAACTGCCTGCTGCTATGAAGCGCTATATTGCAGAAAATAGCATCCGTTTTTACACGATCGATGCTGTGAAAATTGCCCAGGATATAGGCTTAGGCGGCCGGATTAATATGATTATGCAAGCCGCTTTCTTTAAGCTGGCCGACATCATCCCTGTAGAGGAGGCTGTCAGTTACCTCAAAGAGGCAGTTGAGCATTCGTATGGCAATAAAGGAAAAGCAATTGTTGATATGAACAATGCGGCTATTGATCAGGGGATAGGTGCGATTATAAAAGTCCAGGTACCTGAAGTTTGGCGGGAGGCTTATGATCAAGCTGCCGCCACACGTGATGTACCGGCGTTTATTGAACAAATTCTTGTTCCGATGAATCGCCAGGAAGGTGACAAACTGCCGGTAAGCGCTTTTATCGGCATGGAGAACGGCACATTCCCGCTCGGAACGTCGGCCTATGAAAAAAGGGGCATTGCCATTGATGTACCGGAATGGAATAAGGACAATTGCATTCAATGCAATCAATGCGCCTATGTTTGCCCTCATGCCGCAATCAGGCCCGTATTAGTAACGGAACCGGAAATACAGTCTGCACCGGCGGGCTTTGCTGCTAAAGCTGCAATAGGAGCAAAAGAGTATAGCTTCAGAATTGCCGTTTCTCCCCTTGATTGCACTGGCTGCGGTAATTGTGCACAAATCTGTCCTTCTAAGGAAAAAGCGCTGGTCATGAAACCGTTGGCTACGCAATTATCGGGAGTGCAGTTATGGGATTATGCCATGTCATTAGCTGCTAAACCTAATCCCATNNGCCTTTACGGTAAAAGGCAGTCAGTTTGAACAGCCGCTGCTGGAGTTTTCCGGTGCCTGCGCTGGCTGTGGACAAACGCCATATACGAAGCTTGTGACCCAATTATATGGTGACAGGATGATGATCGCCAATGCTACTGGCTGTTCTTCCGTTTATGCCGGCAGCGCTCCATCTGTACCATACACCAAGAATGAGCGTGGTCACGGCCCGGCCTGGGGGAATTCATTGTTTGAAGATAATGCCGAATTTGGCCTGGGAATGCTGCTGGGCGTCAGTCAAATCCGGGGAAAACTGGCTATGGATATTGAGGCTGCCTGTAAGCTCAATTACGGACAAAACTTTACGGCCGTCTGTGAAGAGTGGCTGGTCAATCGGGAAAATAGTGAAGGGTCCCGTGCCAGGGCGG
>DDHB01000110.1:4862-13919 GCA_002337925.1 Sporomusaceae bacterium UBA1887 | reverse complement strand
CTAAATTTGCTGCAAGCGGTAAGCATACCAAGAAAAAAGATCTCGGCATGATCGCCATGAGCTATGGCTATGTCTATGTTGCGCAAATCGCGATGGGAGCTGACAAAAATCAGACCTTAAAGGCGATTGCTGAGGCAGAAGCATATCCGGGACCATCGTTGATTATTGCCTATGCTCCCTGCATCAATCATGGTATGAAAGTGGGGATGGGCTGCAGTCAGCTAGAAGCCAAGCGGGCCGTAGACAGTGGCTACTGGGCCTTATACCGCTACAATCCGCAGCTTGAAGCCAGTGGTAAAAATCCGTTTATTATGGATTCCAAAGAACCGACCATGGAGTTTAGGGAGTTTTTGATGGGTGAAGTACGGTACTCCTCCTTAAAGAAGCAGTTCCCTGAGACAGCTGAGGCGTTATTCCAAAAAACGGAGCAAGATGCTAAAGCTAGATTGAATACCTATAAAAGATTAGCCAGTCAATAGATGTTCAAAGAAGCCAGGTAAATCAGTAGCTAGTAACTGCTGCTTTACCTGGCCTTTTTCTGATAAGAAAGAATTGTTATTATATTCTAAATGCATTTCTTTAGAAATATTTATAATTATTTTCGAAGAAAAACAGGAAAATTATCGAATAATGTCGAAATGAGGAGGGAAAAAATTACAATTTAAAAGGGGATCGAAAGTGAATTTTTTTAACAATCTTAAGGTTAGTCTAAAATTAGGTGTTCTCGTTCTTATATCGATTATTTCACTCGGCATTATTGGATACACCGGTTATCACTATCTGCACAAGGCTAGTGCGGATATGGATGCTCTGTTTGCTGACAATCTGATACCGGTCATGCTCATTAATGAAAATCAGGCGCACATCAATAAAGTCAGCGCGGCTGTGCTGGAGCTGATGCTCACAACAGATGCAAAAAAGATGGACGAACTTCGTACGCTAATTAGTGATCGCGCTAAAAACTTTAATGCAAATATGGCTCTGATTGAAAAAACCAATTTGGATGATAAAGAAAAACAAAAAATAGAAGACCTTAGGGCAGCGATGAAAACATATCGTGAAGCTCGCACAGCAGCACTTGAGTTAGCTGCGCAGAATAAAAATGCCGAAGCCTATGCCATGTATCTTTCACAGGTAGCACCTTTAGAAACTGCTGCACTGAACAAATGTATGGATCTTTCTCAATATGCCACAGAGCGGGCTAATAAGATTAACAGCGCTAATAAAGCTGCCTTTACAACAGCCACGCAAATTACTACTGTTGTCTTGCTGACTTGTATTGTACTGCTGGCTGCAACCGGCCTCGTTATTACCCGGGCAATTACAAATGCCCTACAGGTTATGGTAGTCTTTTGCGGTGAACTGTCTGCCGGAGACTTCCGGGAAAAACAGCAAAAACTGATTAGAAAAGATGAGTTTGGTCAATTATCTGATTCGTTGATTCAAATGAGAAATCAACTTCGTAAGCTGATGAAAAATATAAATAACTCGGCCGAACAACTGGCGGCTTCTTCAGAAGAGTTGACAGCCAGTGCCGAACAGTCGGCTCAAGCTGCCAGCCAGGTTGCCGGATCCATTACTGAAGTAGCACGAGGCGCGGAGCTGCAGCTGCGGGCTGCGGACGATACTTCTGTTGTCGTACAGCAAATGTCAGAGACTATTCAGCAGATCGTTACTAACGCTAATGAAGTTGCTGTGCAAACAGCGCAGGCTGCTGACAAGGCAAATGAAGGAACTCAATCGGTAAATAAAGCAGTAACACAAATGGCCAGCATTGAACAAACGGTCACTGCTTCTGCACAGGTAGTAGCCCAATTAGGAGAACGTTCGAAAGAAATTGGTCAAATTGTTGATACTATTTCCGGTATTGCCGGTCAAACTAACCTATTGGCTTTAAATGCGGCAATTGAAGCGGCACGTGCCGGTGAACAAGGCCGTGGCTTTGCGGTAGTTGCGGAAGAGGTGCGCAAGCTTGCCGAACAATCGCAAAATGCTGCGAAACAAATTGCCACTTTGATCAGCGAAATTCAAGGTGATACCGACAAGGCTGTCAGCGCTATGAATGCCGGTACCCGGGAAGTGAAACTCGGAGCGGAAGTTGTCAATGCCTCCGGAGTTGCCTTCCAGGAGATCGTAGCCATGATTCTCAAAGGATCTAATCAAACAAAAGAAATTTCTGTTGCAATTGAACATATTGCTGCAGGCAGTGGGCAGATTGTCAATTCGGTCAATGAGATCAATGAATTGAGTAAAACAGCATCTGCCGAAGCGCAGACCGTATCGGCCGCAACGGAAGAACAAGCAGCTTCTATGGAAGAGGTTGCCTCTGCGAGCCAATCCTTATCGCATCTTGCTGTTAACCTGCAGGACGATGTAAGTAAATTCCGGATATAAGATCGCCACGCTACGCTCGCGATGATACCCGACTTTACTGTCATTGCGAGGAGTAAAACGACGCGGCAATCTCTTTTTAGGTATATTTGTCTATACACAGAGTGAGCACTGTTTTGTCTAAGGACAAAACAGTGCTCATTGTATTTATTTTATGAAGTTTTTTTGTTGCAAAACGGTTTCTGCAATAAGTGGCAGCAGATTATCGAAAATATGGGTATTGTCTCCGGCCATATAGCCACCCCGGTTTTCGCCGTCAGAGACTCGGAAGCAAATCATTCGCCGGTAAATATCCAGGGCAAAAGCTGGATCACCTTGCTGAGCTGCATAGAGAATAATCACAGCATACAAGGCAGGCGATTCATAAGGGGACACAGCGGCATGGCTGACTCTGTCGTAATCGGTCATAAGTTTGCCATTGCGATAAAACTCCGTTTTAATAAATTGTATGAGTTCGGGAGATCCGATACTCAGACTCTGTCTGTTAAGGGCAATCAGCATTTGATCAAGCATATTTACTTTATCGGTGAATGTGAATATCCCAGTAGTAACATCATATGTTTTGGGATAAAACGCAGTATCGGTAGGCAGCGTTCGGAGCAGCTCAAGACTGCGATTGGCAACAACCGGATAGAAATAAGTTAAGGCGGCTGCCTTTTGTATAGGTGGAGGATACAGATAAGTAAGTGTCAGCGTCCCGGAAGCAGTTTGCGAGCGGTGGTCATAAAAATCTACCAGCTGGCCTTGCCGCATAAGATGTTCATCTACGGCAAGACTGATCTCTTTGGCTGTATCCTGCCACTTTGAATTAGGCCAGAGTTCATTTGCCTGAAATAAAGTATCGAGGATGCGAAGATCATCGACCAAAGCATTGGCAGCAACGTTTTTTTGTCCCTCAGCTGTTACCTGCCAGGCAACAAGATTGCCAGGCAGCAGGTAGTAATGAATAAGTGACTGGTAACATTGCTCAAACAAGGCAGCATCGTTTTTAAGAATCGCATATTGCATCCAAAACCCAAGTGATTCAGATAGAGAATCGCGGCCTGCAACAATATCCGGGTTAGAATTTGCTGCACCAGCAGGCAATAAATAAGTGGCTAAAGTGCCATTTGGATTAATAAGTTTGGTTTTAATGAAAGCTTCCGTGTCGGAAGCGGTATTTTTGGCCGGCATTGCAAATAATAAGCTAGTAGGAAATATAATAGCACAAAGCAGGATACAGATGATAAGGTTATGCCTGGATGTCATAAAGTGCCCCCGTGAATATGTTGATTTGTAATGCTATAGTACCATAAAATGTGTCAGGAGAGAGCTGTTAAATTATGAGAGTAAAGAGTAAATCGGTTTTGAAAATCGCATTGCTGTTATGTATAGCGGCAGGAATCGGTACATATCTGTTTTTTTACTATCAGCCGCGCTACGCACAAACAGAGAGCTTTATTAAAAAGCATATGCTTAATCCCAATGGAACATTGGCGACCTATCTTGTGGAAACTCCGGTAATTTCTCCTGATCTTGCTCATGGACGGGAAGCTTTATCAGAGTCGCTGGGCTTATGGCTGGAATATGCGGTAGAAAACAAGGATAAAGCTTTGTTTCAGCAAAACTATGCAATATTACGGCAGTATTTTTTTGCTCCCGAGGGATTTGTATACTGGAAGATATCACCGGAAGGTCAGTCTGATGTGACTACCAACGCTCTGGTAGATGATCTGCGGCTGGTCGGTGCCTTATTGGCGGCGTATCAGCTCTGGGGGCAGGCGGAATGGGCTGAGACCGCCAGTTCTATTGGCAAAGCAGTCTCACTGTATTTGGCTAAAGATAATACCTTTGTTGATTTTTATGATCGTAAATACAATAAGTCAGCTGATGTACTCACTCTTTCCTACCTGGACCCGCGCCCAGTGAAACGCCTGGGACAATTGAATGCTGCTGAGCAGCCTCTTTATGAAAGAGGGGTAGCCGTTATTCAAGCGATACCGAATGACGGGACCTTTTTTCCGAAATCCTATCACTTGCCCTCCAGACAATATGCTTATGACCCGGTAGTTAATCTGATTGACCAGCTGCTAATCGCTTTACATCGAGCGTCTCAAGGGATTCCATCTCCTGAGCTGACAGCTTTTTTGAAAAATGAATTTCAAATGCAAGGACTGATCTATGGGGGCTATGACAGAATGACGCACGAAGCGCCTGTAAAGTTTGAATCTCCGTCGGTTTACGCATTGGCCATTTTATATTCGTTGGAACGAAATGATACGGAATGGGCACTTGCTCTTTATAAGAGGATGCTGCAACTGCAGCACCGGAGCGGTGAGTATCAGGGCGGTTATGTGTCGGATAATCAGACTCACATCTTTGATAATGTATTTCCTCTGCTCGCGGAAGTAAGGCTGTATAAGACGAAGATGCTGCCGGTGATGTATATCTGGATGACAGAAGAAAAAAGATAAAGGCCGTTGATAAAGCCCCANNCTTCGCTCGCTTCCTCGGCCTTTCTAGCATCTGGGACTTTCTGAACGGCCTGGGAACGAGGATTCTTAACAAACTAATAAATGGGATTTATCAACGGTATGCACTTAGAAACGGTCCGTCTTATCCCACACCGGGCCGGAACTAGAACCGTGCTGCCTTAGAAAATAGCTGTACGTGCCGCGAATGAGCAGCACAAGGAACAGCTGGGCATAGGTGCAGTACATGATAATTGCAACGAACATATTGGCTGGTGACAAGCGGTTGTCGACAGTCTGGGCACTAATGAGCTGCAGCAGATAAACTGCATAGGAGTAGAACCAGAGCAGCAGCAGGGGAGCGGTGTATTGCTCGTGAATGGCACCGGTCAGTCCCATGATAAGCCACACATCGGAGGCTATCAGCAGTCCGGCAAAGCCCACATAAACAATGAATTGCTGCAGAATATGGACAAGTACCCGACCCCGCAGCCAGCTGCTCTCGTGGAGTGATTTGGCCAATATGTAGATATTGCCCTGACTCCAGCGGGTTCGCTGCCGGAGCCAGACGGCAAATGTCTCCGGCTCCTGTTCCCAGGTAACTGCTTCGGGAACAATTGGCAGCAGACCACCTGCAGCGGTAAGGGTCAGTGTCAGATCGGCGTCCTCTGCCAGAGCATGGGGATCATAGCCACCGACTGCTTCAATCGCTGATCGTGATACAAGCATGTTGGTGCCCGTAAGCGACCCCGTTTTAAATAACTTCCAGCGTCCGGCCTGCATGAGCAGCTGAAATACCTGAAATTCCAGTGAGATCATGCGAGTCAGAATATTACGCTCTTCATTGATTGTTTTTACATATCCGACGGCACCTACTGCATGAGGAGTGGTCATGGCTGTTTCAACAAGCAATCTGAGCGCAGCAGGTTCGGGCTGATTATCGGCGTCATAAACGGCAAAATAGTCAGACTGAGAAATGGACAGACCATGATTTAGCACACGCGATTTACCCTTTGGTGTCCCAGGAGGGACGAGAATATGACGGATTCGCGGAAATAAGTCGGCGTAAAACTGGGCAATTTCTGCAGAGTTATCCTGGGAATTATCATTTAAGACATAGACTGTCAATTCACCCGGATATTCAAGCTTGATCATGGCATCCAGAGTCGAAGCCAGCACAATCCCTTCATTATAAGCGGGAATGAAAATGCTGACACTGGGATAAGAGGGCAGTGTGGGGCTGGATCGTTTTTCCACCCGGTACAGAATTCCGGCCACTGTTAAGATTGAATAGTAGCCTAGCAGCAGCCAAAAAAAGAGGCACACAATGAGAAAAAATGTGCTCATAAGCGAAGTCCTCGGCTTTTTTGTTGAACAGGTAGCAGGGGAGCGCCAATAATTGTGAATTTTGCATACTCCCAGCTCATAGGAAGTGAGTCTACTTGTACCTCGTAGAGTTCAACCGGTACAGGGGCGGCTGCGTGAAGCTTTTCTTTAAAGCGGGATAAAACGAGCGAGCATCCCTCACGGTTTGTATTCTGCAATAGCAGAAGAAGCTCTGTGGGGGACCGTTTGCCGACAAGATCATACTGCTCGCGGACTGCCTGCAGGGCTGCGCGGCTAAAATGCTCATGGAGAGTTTTTAAAGCGAATTCTTTGCCTTTGGGGCAGATGGTAATTGTAATGAGAAATCCTTCTTCGTGGCGTCGTTTCATAGCCATATGGATATCTTCGGCGCGATATAAGAACTCATTTAACGTTAATAAACCGGCGTCATCTTCGTATTTTTTATACTGATGCAGTACTTTTTCTGCTCTTTTCAGATCACGGGAGAAATTTTTAAAGAAAAGAACGGTCAACCAAAATAGTCCGGTAGTGAGCATGAATAAAAACAGTTTACCAATTACGGCTGTTTGCAGGGGCTTATCCCACTGGTCATAAAAAGCCATACCCGTATAACCAAAGCCAATAGCAAGAAACTCGGCGACCATGACGGCAAAACCGGCGATAGGCCGCAGCCACAATAGCAGCAGATAAGTTATCACTTGCAGTAACCCCGCAACAGTCAGCTCTTGGAACGGTAGCATCAGCGCCTGCGCGATATTGGCTACGGCAAATAAATAGAAAACAGCAAAAAAAGAGGAGTCACGATTCAACTGCAGCACACCTCACCTATCGGACTATCTTTGACAGTGTTGCGATTGTTTACACAATTGTATTCTTGGCTTATTTATAGAGTTTCATTCAGATAGGGAGAGTTTAATACATTTCGAGATTTAGAGTGAGTTGTTAATCTTTTGCCTCAAATATTGACATACTTCCTTGACTGTGTGATAATTTGTGTAACAACATACACTAAAAACGATAAAAAGGATAAGTAACTGTAAATATCGTACAGAGAGCCGGTGGTTGGTGTAAACCGGACGAATGTTTGCTGTGAAATTCACCTTGGAGTTGCAAGTTGAAACTGTAGATTGCTCTGCAGCAAGTAGACTGTGCCGGCAGCCACCGTTACCAGGATAGGATATCGGAAATTTAGTTTCTCGTATCTGAAGCGGTAGTGATACAAGTCGGGTGGTAACGCGAGAGATAATCTCGTCCCTATAGAGGGACGGGATTTTTATTTTATAAAATAAAGGAGCTGATCCTATGGCAGGCAAGCTTGAGACAAGAAATAACATCGTGCTGATTGGTTTTATGGGAACAGGTAAAACAACGGCAGGGCGCCTGTTAGCAGAGCGGACTGGCAGAACATTTGTTGATCTCGATGAAGAGATTGAACGCTTACTGGGTATGCCGGTTAGCGCGATATTTGCTCAATATGGTGAAAGCTTTTTTCGTGAGCAGGAGCAGCAAATCATCAGACAGATAATCTGTAGAAGCAATATTGTCTTTGCAACTGGCGGCGGTGCTGTGCTCTTGGAGGAAAACATCCGTAATCTGCAGCAGTGCGGCCTGATCATTACCTTGAAATGTCAGCCTGAAGTCATCATAAAACGCATTGTAGGCGACACTGCCGTACGCCCTTTACTGAATCGCGAAAACCGGCTGCAGGTGATTACCGAGCTTTTACAGGAACGCTGCAGCCGGTATGAGACAGCTAACTTTTGCATCGATACAAGCCTGATCAGTACCGATGAAGTTGTAAAGAAAATGGAAGACCTGATTACAATATGGAAAGACTCTATACTGCTTGCTAAGTCGATTTGACATTAATTTGTCAAAGTACTATCATAATTCCAATGGATTTATTTGGTTATGTGGTACTATAACAAAGAGGTGACTGCAAGTGAAATATAATGGAGAAAAATCGTTTGTTGGTAAAAGCGGCGTATTTAAAATTCTGCAAGAGAAGTATGGCGAAGCTGAAATTAAGATATTTCTCAAATCAACACCAAGTTATGACGATGAGGTAGATGAGGAAAACCAGGATGTGGAACTGCTTGACCGGACCAACGCTGACATTGTCATTGGAATTGCTTATGATGACATTGATGAAGTTTGGGAAACAAGCAATCTGAAAGTGGAAACATTGGGCTTGGCAGGCGTTAATGAATTTGTATTAGCGTTGTTCGAGCAGCAGGATCAACTCAGCACAGCGGAAGATGTCGTTGAAGTGCTGAAGGAACTGTTAGGGCAAAGTGAAGTTGTCTGGGGCGTCGATTATCTCTAAAAAGTAGGATAACGGAAACAACAAAGGATGGGAACTAAGCTGCAGCCTAGTTCCCATCCTTTTCTCTGTTGCTCAGTATGCTATTTCTTATTATATAAGGCTATTTCGTCAATTGCATAGGCATCCATATTCCAGGAGCCGCCTCTGGGCGGAGAGGAGACAGTGACTCTTTGGCCTACAAAGCTGATCAGATTGCCTGTTGCTAAGGCCGTCTCCAGCAAGCTTTGCAGCCGGTCGTCGGCGAGACGGACTACAACTGTTTTTCCCGGTGTATCACGGAGTTCAATAACGGCATAACAGCCGGAAGACAACGAATAAACATCAATCATTGTCACATGTCCATACAACTGCACGGTTGGTGGTAGTAATACAACATCGGAAACTGGTGGAGCAGGTACCACAGCAGCGAAACCAGGCTGAGAGAGAGGGAGATATAACAATGCAGCTAAAAAAAGATTTTAGACTCGAGGGGACGGTTCTTTTGAGTCAGTTGCTATATATGTTACAAGAATTGAATCGGCGGCTAAGCTATAAAATTTGACC
>DDHB01000110.1:0-4823 GCA_002337925.1 Sporomusaceae bacterium UBA1887 | reverse complement strand
TGTAAGTACTCGGCAAATAGTAGACTCGAGGGGACGGTTCTTTTGAGTCAGTTGCTATATATGTTACAAGAATTGAATCGGCGGCTAAGCTATAAAATTTGACCTATACTTAAAAGTGCAGCAGTGGAGATAGTATTACCATATATCCAATCAAATTCTGATAAAAGTTGGAGAATATAAGTGCGAAGCTATACAAAAGCATCTCGGGCGAAACTGCAATAAGCAAAGATAAGTAAGCAAAATGATCTGGTGGAGTAAACAGTACAGGATGTAAGTACTCGGCAAATAGTAAGTATTACAGGGATGTGAGAAAGCTTACCTTTGACTCATTAGAACCGTCCCTGTGAGTCAAAAGCTTATGCCTTGTTCACTGAGTGGGACATGGGACCTGTCCCCTTGTCCCACTGACGGATTTTAATCTAGTTGCAACTAAAATTTTATAAAAAGACAAATTTTATGTATCACAAAAGGAGGAGTTATAAAAACTGAGCAGAAATATATATTAAACGACAATGATAATTAATATCATTTAATAAAAAATATCTTTATTCTTAGATACTATAATATAAAAATAAATGAGGTGTTTCGTATGATGATATATACTCGAGGCGGCGACAAAGGGAAAACCAGCTTGCTGGATGGTACCCGTGTTCCTAAGAACAGTCCCCGAGTGGACAGTTACGGCACTATTGATGAACTGAACTCTACGCTGGGATTTGCAAAAAACTTCATGGAAGAACCTGTAATGCGGGAGAGAATTCATATTGTGCAGCGCGAATTATTTGGCGTAGCTGCAGAGCTAGCTGATCCGTCGGGCCGGGAGTTTTCTTCCAAATTAACAGACGAGTATATTACCCGTTTCGAGGGCTGGATTGATGAATATGTTGCCAAACTTAGCCCTGCTACGAAATTTATTGTTCCAGGCAGCAATAAGGAATCCGGCATTTTGCATATGGCCCGCACGGTTTGCCGCCGGGCGGAACGCCTAATCATTAGCCTGGACGAGCACGAACCGGTCAATCCACTTCTGCTCAAGTATGTTAACCGCCTGTCGGATGTCTTGTACATTATGGCCCGTACCGTAGAGGAGCGGCAGGAACTAGTGACGGAATATAGCGATCACCCGATGCAGTAGGTTCTCTGCAATCTTGTCCTGCCAGATTATGAATAATTTGGCAGGACTTTTTCTCTTTGATTGGGAACTTAATGGAGTATTATAGCGTTACAGGAGGAGAGAGGAAAAATGGGACTAACTATGTATCAGGTTGATGCCTTTACGAGCGAGCTCTTTAAAGGTAACCCGGCGGCGGTTTGCTTGCTGGACCAGCCCAGAGAAGATAGCTGGATGCAAGCGGTAGCTTATGAAATGAATTTATCAGAGACAGCCTTTCTTTTACCTGAAGCGGATGGTTACCGTCTGCGCTGGTTTACTCCAAAGACGGAAGTGAAGTTATGCGGCCATGCAACATTAGCAAGTGCTCATGTCTTATATACAGAAAAGCTGCTGCCTGCCGACCATGAAGCCCGGTTTTATACCTTAAGTGGCTTACTGACAGCTAAATACGAGGTAAACAATGGCTTGATCGAACTCAATTTCCCGGCAGCTTTGCTGTTTGCTTGCGAACCGCCGCCAGGACTGCTGGAAGCGCTGCCGGTCAAACCGCTCTATATTGGCCGCGTAAATGATGACTATCTGCTCGAAGTTGCGACAGAAGAAGAGGTAAGGGCAGTCACTCCTGATTTTCCGCGATTGGCCGAGGTCGTCCGAGGGGCAATTGTGACGGCAGCCTCTGCGGCAAAAGAATACGACTTTATATCCCGCTTTTTTGCACCGTTAGAAGGTATCAATGAAGATCCCGTTACCGGTTCAGCCCATTGTAAGCTGGCGCCCTATTGGCAGGAGAAATTGAAAAGAGATACCTTTACCGCTTATCAGGCGTCGGAGAGAGGCGGTTTCCTGCAGTTGACTATGACAGGAAATCGTGTGCAGATTGGTGGCAGGGCTGTGACTGTACTTAAGGGGCATTTGCTGGTGTGATGCCATATACATATCCTTTGACTTCGAGGGTTAAACTGAAATAATTAGCGGAAAGGAATGTGACTGCGATATGTGGTTCTCCAAATCACAGGAAGAAGCGCTTACTGAATTTGATGTCAATCCAGCTACAGGCCTGACTAGTCAAGAAGCCCAGGCCAGACTTACGAAGTACGGAGAAAACAAACTGAAGGGCAAGCCCAAGAAAGGGCTGATTGCCTTATTCTTTGCCCAGCTGCAGGATATGCTAATTTACGTTTTGCTGGGAGCGGCGGTCATTACCGTTTATATTGGTGAATATGTGGATGCCATTATTATCCTGCTGGTTGTTGTCTTAAATGCAGTTATCGGGGTTGTTCAGGAATACAAGGCAGAAAAGGCCATCGAAGCGCTTCAGGAAATGACCACTCCCCGGTCGTTGGTCCGGCGGGACGGAGAAGTACAGGAGATCAACTCAGAAGAATTGGTGCCTGGCGATATTGTTGTTCTTGATGCCGGCAGATTTGTACCTGCTGATCTTCGACTCATTGAAAGTGCTAACCTTAAAATAGAAGAATCCTCCCTTACGGGAGAGTCAGTACCCTCGGAAAAAAACGCGGCTGATTTACATGAGGACCCGAAAACTCCTATTGGGGACAAGACAAACATGGCCTTCATGTCAACCTTGGCTACCTATGGCCGGGGGGAGGGCATTGTTGTTGCAACTGCAATGGACACGGAGATTGGCAGAATTGCTACTATTCTAGATGAAGATATCGAGGAAATGACTCCGTTGCAGAAAAGGCTGGACGAACTGGGGAAAGCCTTAGGTTTTATCGCTATTGGCATTTGTGCTTTGATTTTTGTTATTGCTTTATTTCAAAAGCGCGATCTGTTTGAAATGTTCATTACGGCTATCAGTTTGGCTGTAGCCGCTATACCCGAAGGTCTGCCGGCGATTGTTGCGATCGTTCTTGCTCTCGGAGTTACCCGCATGTCCAAGATTAATGCGATAGTGAAAAAGCTGCCTGCGGTTGAGTCGCTTGGCTCGGTGAATATTATTTGTTCCGATAAGACGGGCACGCTTACTCAAAACAAGATGACGGTGGTAAAGGACTATACCTACGGAAATGAAAAGGATGTCCCAGCCGAAGGGGTAGCACTGGAGGCAGCGGCAGACGAGCAGGAATTGATCAAATCCTTTGTCCTGTGCTCAGATGCAACCTATGAGAATGGACAAAGCACAGGCGATCCCACGGAGGTTGCGTTAGTTGTGTTAGGTGATAAATACAACCTTGCCAGAAAAACGCTGCATGCCGAATACAAGCGGGTGGGCGAGAATCCCTTTGATTCTGACCGGAAGCTCATGTCCACTCTTAATAAGGAAGAGAATGCTTATCGGGTTCATACTAAAGGAGCCATTGATAATATTCTGATGCTGGCAAAGTATGCCCTGGTAAATGGACAAGCTGTTCCGCTAACGGAGCAAATGAAAGCTACTTACCTACAGGTTGCCGAAAAAATGTCTGATAGCGCGCTCAGGGTGCTGGGAACAGCATTTAAAAATACGGATACTGCCATTAGTTCTGGAGAGATGGAACAAGACTTGACGGTCATTGGGCTGGTGGGGATGATTGATCCGCCTAGACTTGAGGTTAAGGACTCCATAACGGAAGCCAAAAATGCCGGTATTACACCGGTAATGATTACAGGCGATCACAAGAATACAGCCGTTGCTATTGCCAAGGAGCTGGGAATTGCCTCTTCGCTGGAACAGAGTATTACCGGCGCAGAACTGGATGAATTATCAGAGGAAGAATTCGTAAGCCGCATCGACCAGTACCGGGTTTTCGCCAGAGTATCGCCGGAGCATAAGGTGAAGATTGTGAAAGCTTACCAGGCTCATGGCAACGTTGTGTCGATGACCGGTGATGGTGTGAATGATGCTCCCTCCTTAAAAAATGCCGATATTGGAGTTGCCATGGGAATCACAGGTACAGACGTTTCTAAAGGCGCCAGCGATATGATTCTTACCGATGATAACTTTACGACTATCGTTCATGCAATCGAAGAGGGCCGGAATATCTACAATAATATTAAGAAGTCGGTAATCTTCCTGCTTTCCTGCAACTTAGGTGAAGTAATTGCTATCTTCTTTTCCGTCCTGTTTTACTGGCCGGTACCGCTGATGGCCACGCAGTTATTGTGGATCAACTTAATCACCGATACCTTGCCTGCTATTGCGCTGGGGGTAGATCCCGGCGATAAAGATGTCATGAAGAAGAAGCCCCGTAATCCGAAGGAAGGCTTCTTTGCTAAAGGTGCTGGTTTTCGAGCCGTGCTTGGTGGTACGCTGATAGGAGCATTGACACTGGCAGCTTTCTATTTTGGCTTACGTGAATATGGCTATAGCTTACACNNCCTCAAAGACGATACCGGAAGAAGTGTTAACCTATGCCAGAACAATGGCCTTTGTAGTACTAGCCGGTTCGCAGCTGTTTTTCTCTCTAGCGATGCGTCATCCCACTAAATCGATATTCCAAATTGGCTTATTCTCGAATAAGTTTCTGATTGTAGCAATTATAATCGGATTTATGCTGCAGCTAATGGTTATTTCTGTACCTTTTCTGGCAAGTGCCTTTAAAGTGCAGATGCTTTCAGCAGCTGACTGGGGGCTGGTGGTTCTGTTCAGCCTGGTGCCGCTTATCCTCAAAGAGCTGTCCAAGTTGTTTATGAGAGAAGAGGCAAGTTGAAAAGCACTGAATATAATAACGCGGCGCATAACCGAAAGCAAGGCACCTTACAAATT
>DDHB01000035.1 GCA_002337925.1 Sporomusaceae bacterium UBA1887 | reverse complement strand
TCCAAAATGCTTGGGAAATGCTCAGCTTACTAAAATTCGTAAAACTCGCTGCGCTCAAACAGCACGAATTTCTTAACGTAAGCTAAGCATTTCCCATCCTGCGGACCGCATTTTTCCAGAAGGGCCGAAAGGAAACGAAGATAACAGTTTCACACCGTTTTAGTGCGACAGCCCCTTTTTTAACCATTTATAATTGTCCCGCCGTTTATGTGTATGATCTGGCCTGTCATATAGGAAGAGTCATCAGAAGCCAGAAATACGTAGGCAGGCGCAACTTCAGCCGGTTGACCAGCCCGCTGCATTGGCGTATCAGCGCCAAATTGGGCTACATGAGCTTCATTGAAAGAAGACGGAATAAGTGGTGTCCAAATAGGACCGGGTGCAACTCCATTGACCCGGATGCCTTGTGAGACTAGCGCTTGCGACAATGAGCGGGTAAAGGCTACAATGGCGCCCTTAGTGGCAGAATAATCGATTAGCTGGTCATTGCCTTTATAGGCCGTTACAGAAGTAGTATTAATAATGGTGCTGCCATTTTTCAAATAGGGCAGAGCTGCCTTAGCCAGAAAAAAGCAAGAGTACATGTTAGTCCGGAAAGTACGGTCTAATTGTTCTTCGGTTATATCTTCCAGGCGGGTTTGTACATGTTGTTCGGCAGCATTATTAACCAGTATATCAAGACTGCCGAATTGCTTGACCGTGCGCTCGACGGTCTCCCGGCAAAAGTCTTCATAACCGATGTCGCCGCTAATCGTCAGGCAGTGCCGTCCTGTGGATTCAATGAGTTGCTTGGTATACTGGGCATCGCTGTCTTCATTGAGGTAAACAATGGCAATGTCTGCACCCTCCAGGGCAAAAGCTAATGCCACTGCCCGTCCAATACCACTGTCGCCGCCGCTGATCAGCGCAATTTTGCCGCGCAATTTGCCGGAGGCGTGATAGCTTTCTTTGATTACCCAGGGAGGTGGATTCATTTCCGTTTCTAAGCCGGGCTGTGACGGTTGGTGCTGTGGCGGAAAGCCAAGATTGCGGGTAAGTAAGAAACTTTCTTCTGTGGGCATGAAATAGCTCCTTTCCAACAACATATTGTTAGGATACCCGTAAGAGAAAAAAGAAATCAGCCTGACTAAGTCAGGCTGATTTTTCTATTGTTTAGGTACTTGTTTCAAACTGAGACCGATGCGGCCTCGTTCTTCATCTACTGATATTACCAATACATCGATAATATCGCCTACAGAAACAATATCCAAGGGGTGGCGGAAAGGTTTGCCGGAGAGCTCCGAACGGTGAATCAGGCCGTTAATTTTAATGCCAATATCCACAAATACACCAAAATCAATGACATTATGGACGGTGCCCCGTACTACTGTGCCGGGCTTAATATCCGAAAGTTTAACTACATTCTTGCGAGTCAACGGTGCCGGCAGATCTTCACGTGGGTCGCGACCGGGCTTGACTAGTGCCGCTAAAATATCCCGGACAGTAGGTTCACCGGCATTTGCTTCCGCGGCCAGCCTTGTGACATCAACTTGCTGAACATGTTGCTGGATACTTTTTAATTGTTCTTTATTGCTTAAACTGGTTACGGAAAAACCTAGTTTTTCAAGTAAGCTTTGAGCAAGCGTATAAGACTCAGGATGAACGGGCGTATTATCAAGAGGATTATCACTGGACTGAAGGCGTAGGAAGCCGGCGCACTGCGTGTAAGCTGCCGGACCAAGCCGTGGTACCTTTAACAGCTGTTTGCGATTTTTAAAAGAGCCGTTTTCATCACGAAAAGCAACGATGTTTTTAGCAACAGCAGCATTAATGCCTGCAACGTGCTGCAAAAGTGCAGGTGAAGCTGTATTAAGCTCTACACCTACATGGTTAACGGCTGATTCTACGACAGTGGAAAGTGTGTTGGTCAGTTCCTTTTGGTTTACGTCATGCTGGTATTGACCAACACCAATTGATTTAGGATCTATTTTTACTAATTCGGCAAGTGGGTCCTGGACACGGCGGGCAATAGAAACTGCGCCCCGGATAGACACATCCAGGTCAGGCAACTCGTCTTTCGCTAGTTTAGAAGCCGAATAGACCGAGGCACCGGCTTCATTTGTTATTACATAATGAACGGGCAGGTTATGTGTATTAATAAGCTGGGCAGTAAATTCCTCGGTTTCATAGGAAGCTGTTCCATTACCAATGGCTACGAGAGTAACACCATGCTTTTGAATGGCAGCTAAAGCGGCATCGGCAGCTTTTTGTTTTTGTGCCTCACTCATGGTGAAAAAAAGCGTGTTTGTTTCCAGTACAGTTCCGGTAGGGCTGACAACAGCCATTTTACAGCCGGTGCGATATCCTGGATCGAGGCCCATAACCGTATGTCCTGCCAGGGGCTGCTGCAAGAGCAGCTGGCGAAGGTTAAGACCAAAAACGCGAATGGCCTGCTTCTCAGCATTTTCGGTTAGTTGATTGCGTATTTCCCGCTCCAAAGCAGGAAGAAGAAGACGTTTGTAGCCATCGGTAACTGCGGAGCGAATCAGGTCGGAAAAAATCGAACTTTTTGTGATAAAAAGACGGACAATCCGGTCAATATTGTCTTCGTGGGAGGTAACAAGATGAACCTTGAGAAGGTCTTTTGTTTCCCCGCGATTTACGGCCAAAATCCGGTGTGACGGCATACGGTTGACAGGCTCATGGTAATCCTTATAGTTCAAGACTTCTTTAGCCTGACTTTCATCTACCGCAAATTCGGTTGCTATTTCGGAGCTGCTCCACAGGTGCCTGCGTAACAGGGCCCGTATATCGGCTTGTTCGCTTACCGTTTCGGCAATAATATCGGCAGCTCCGGCCAAGGCATCTTCAGGTGTGGCAATTTCCTTTTCTGCGTTTACAAAAGGTGTTGCCGCGTCTTGGGGGGAGCCTGTTTGGAGTTGTTGTGCCATTATAATATCAGCCAATGGCTGCAATCCCTTTTCTCTGGCAATTTGAGCGCGAGTCCGCTTTTTTGGCCGATACGGTAAATATAAGTCTTCCAGTTCCTGTAGTTTGGTACAGGCAGTAATTACAGCAGCCAGTTCAGGAGTGAGTTTACCCTGCTCCTCAATCGTGCTGAGAATTTCTTCCTGGCGTTTCACGAGATTACGTAAGTAGCTAAGCCGCTCCTGGACGGTTCGAATTTGCTCTTCGTCCAGTTCGCCTGTTGCTTCTTTACGATAACGGGCAATAAAAGGCACGGTATTACTATCATCGAGCAAACTAACAGTTGCTTCTACTTGAAAGAGTTTGACGCCCATCTCCCGGGCAATTGCTGAGGTAATATCAGTTAACAGCATATTTCCACCATCTTTATTCATTTTTTACCATTATATCATTATGCAGCACGAGCCGCAAAAACGAAAGGAAGTACCAGTACAGAGAAATTTCAAAATATAGCATAAAATGGATAGGCGCCCAATATATAACAGTATAATTAATTTTGTGGAGGTGATCTTACGTATGCAATGGCAAGCTATTTTATCAAATGCAACAAATTATTTTGTCGTTGCTAAACCATTCTTAGCAGCAATTGNNAGACAAAGGCAGCAAATTCTCACTTAACCGCAATAGTCCTTGCTTAGCTGCGCTCTGTATCTTTGCTTTCGCCATTGGCACCGGACTAACCACTTGGTTTTTCTTATTGGCCCCGCTGCTTGTATTAACAGGGCTAAACCTCACACTGACCTATCCAATGATTACGATGTATGGTGCTTTCTGGCTGCTGATGGGAGTCCTGATCTCGGCAAAAAAACTGATCTATGATGCTAACAGGCGTCAGCACCAAGGGTAACTTACCACAATACTAAGTAAAGCGCTTGCCGCTTAAGGCCAAGCGCTTTTTATATGGAAAAGAACGGCCTAAAAAGCTGTTCCCCTCATGATAGAGGCAGAACAGCTTGCAATTATTCTTTAATTACCTTGACGATCGTGATATTAGGCTTTAGTACAAGATCTACATCTGTGTAGCTAGTATCATCAAAAATACGTACAACCGGCCGAAGGGGATAGTGTGCACTGTTTTTGACAACGTAGCCGGTCTTATGCGTATTGAGCTCGACTAAACTGCCTACCGGGAATACGGCTACACTATGGAAAAACGCCCGTAATGAATTAAGATCAAACTGCGTATTGCCTGCAGCCATCATAGTCTCTACAATTTCCTGCCGCGATGCATGGGTAAAAGTAGCATTATTCATGGCAGTATCGTAATAATTGGCAATAGCAACCAGGCGCGATAAGGGATGAAGATTTTTTCCTGACAGGCCTAAGGGATAACCGGAGCCGTCGTAACGTTCATGATGCTCGGCAGCTATGCGGGCAACGGTAGGATTGACATATGCTTTGAGCAGCAGTTCACGGCTAAACAGCGGGTGAAAGCGCATGGGTTCAGGAACTGACAAACTCTGCTGGGGAAGAGCTATTTTACCAATATCATGAAACAATGCTCCTAAAGCCAAGTCTTTTAAAAGAGGCAGGGGCATTTTTAAATAAAGCCCGGTAACCAAGGACAGCAAGCATACATTAATACCATGCTGAATTTCATCATCACTCGGCTGCCGTACTTTAACATTCATAATATAAGGCAATCGTTTACCTGTTTCGATAATGACCTTATCGACGGTTTGCTTCATCTGTTCTAATTGAGTAATGCGCACATGCTGATTTGTTAAATCAGCTGCTTTCATTGTAAAAATAGCACGAAATTTCTGAGCAAGCTCGTCGCGCAGTTCGGGAGAAAGCGCTGGCTGGCTCAATAATTCGGCAATCGGATCAGCGACATGTATTGCTGTAATGCCTAACTGTTTTAAGCGATTTATGTAAGCGGCGGTCAGGGTTATGCCGCTTTCCAGCAATAAATTGCCCCGCTCGTCCATAATATCTGTAGTCAAGACCATCCCAGGCTGAACGTAGGAAAGTTGCATGAGAACCACCTCTAGATTACTATATCATTTTCATTATAAAGCTACATAAGCAGGAACGCAATTCGTTGAAAGTCCTAACACCCCAAAAAACGAATAGGACTTAAGTCCTATTCGTTTGTATCACAGCAGAAAAGGTGGTATCGTATAGCTAGAAGAGGTGAGGAATTTGCAGATGTCACTCCTTGTGGAATTATTAGAGCGAATGAGCGTCATGGCCACACTGGCGTTTGTACTATCCCATACAACCGCCTTTCGGCGTCTAGTGGATTATGAAGCCCGGCACCGGGAGCGGCTGCTGTTAACGGTCATTTTCGGATTTATCGGTATTGTTGGTACCTATGCCGGTATTCCAGTCAATGATGCATTAGCAAACTCCAGAGTAGTAGGTGTTATGGCAGCTGGGCTTATTGGCGGACCGCTGATGGGAGGCGTCGCGGGATTAATCGCCGGGGGACATCGCTATCTGCTAGGAGGCTTCACTGCTTTTTCCTGTGCTCTAGCCAATGTATGCGAAGGTATACTTGCCGGCATATTTTATCGCTATTATCCAAGTCGCCCAATTCCCTGGTGGGTAGCACTTACGGCCGGTATTGTCGGTGAAAGCATGCAAATGATGATTATCCTGGCAACTGCCCGGCCTTACGAGCAGGCACTTTTGTTAGTGAATGAAATTGGCATACCAATGATTGTCGTTAATTCTATTGGATTGTCCTTATTTATGCTTATTATTAAGACGGCAAAGGATGCCCAGGAGAGTGTGGGGGCTGAAAAATCCCGTAAGGCGTTGGATATTGCCACAAAGACATTGCCCTTTCTTAGAAAGGGACTGACAAACGACTCTGCTTATGAAACCGCCAGGATCATTTATGCGTCCGGCGGTTATGATGCGGTTGCTGTTACGGATAGTGAACATGTTCTGGCTTTTATTGGTGCCGAAGCACAGCACCATAAGCCTGGTAAATCGAGCCTTACAAAGGCAACACGCCATGTATTGGAATCAGGACAAATGTTTATTGCCCAAAACAGTACGGAAATAGGCTGTTATTGCGAGCATTGCCGGTTATCTAGCACTGTTGTAGTGCCGCTCAAGCAGGCGGGAAGAGTTATCGGCACATTAAAATTGTATTATACCCGTGGGAATATGGTGGGGGATGCGGATATTGTATTTGCTGACGGTGTAGCGCATTTATTTTCCACTCAATTGGAGCTTACCGAAATTGACCGCCAGGCTAAGTTGGCGGCAAGAGCGGAATTGAAGGCACTCCAGGCGCAGATAAACCCTCATTTTCTCTTTAATACGCTTAATACAATCACGTCTTTAATACGGACGAAACCGGATCTTGCCCGCGAGTTGCTCATTAAGCTGGGAGCAATGTTCCGGTTTTCCCTGCACAAGACGGGCAATAATATTCCCATCGGGGAAGAGTTGGCTCAAGTGGAAGCATATCTTACGATAGAGCAGGCACGCTACGGGGAAAAACTGTTGATCCGCGAAGCAGTACAGGAGGCGGCCATGCAATATCTCATACCATCGCTAACCATACAGCCTTTAGTGGAAAATGCAATAAAACATGGCTTGCAGCCCAAGGAAGATGGTGGTGAGATTATCCTGAAGGTGCAAGAAGAAGCTGATAACGTACTCATCACTATCAGCGACAATGGCGTCGGTATGGATTTAACCAAGCGCCATCCGCTTTGTCAGCCTCAGGGAGAAAGCATTGGCCTGATAAATGTGCATGAGCGCTTATGCGGGCAATATGGCCAGGGACTGGAAATTTCCAGCCAGCCAGGTTTGGGGACAACGGTAACGATCCGACTGCCGAAACGAATGCTTGATGAGGTGGAAGAATATGCTTAAAGCATTGCTTGTTGATGATGAGACTCCAGCAAGGGATGAGTTGAAATATTTACTGTCTGAATATCAAAACATTGAGGTGGTCGGTGAGGCGGACAGTGGTCCGACGGCAATTAGCCTGGCTGCACAAATGAAACCGGATGTCATTTTCCTGGATGTACAAATGCGGGGAATGACTGGCCTGGAAACAGCAGTGGTACTGCGGGCTATCTTGCCGAAAACGCTGATTATTTTTGCTACTGCCTATGATGAATATGCGGTCAAAGCATTTGAAGTAGGGGCGGTTGATTATGTACTGAAACCCTTTGAGGGACCCCGTGTTGTAGGGGCGCTTGAGCGTTTGCGCAAATATCTGCCCGATGAGTGGAGCGCCGCAGCAAGCCGCATTGATGAAACACTGACAAAAAGTAAAATCAACGTACATAAGCTGCCGGTAAATAAGCAAGGGAAAATCATGCTTATTGCCTATGATGATGTTATCTATGCTTATGTGCAGGCTGGCGGGGTATCAGTAGTAACTGTTAATGGTACGTTCTGTTATGATGGTACGTTGACGGAACTCCAGGAACGGGTAAAAATGACCAGTCTTTTTCGTGTTCACAAAAGTTATGTTGTGAATATGGACAAGGTTCAAGAAGTAGTACCGTGGTTTAAGGGCACATACTGGCTCAAGGTAGAAGGTGCTCCTAGTATTGAAATCCCGGTAAGTAAAGGTCAGATCAAGGAAATTAAGGATATATTAGGCCTCAAATAGGGAAGGCTAGCACTATAAATGATAAAATGAGGAAAACAAATGCAAATACGGTTTGGTTATGTAGCAATGGCTTTAAATATTATGGAAGGGTCTCCTAATAAAACGGTAACAGTCACCAATCTGCTGAAAATTGCAGCATCTGCTGACCGTATTAATCGATTAAGGCGGCTTACCCGGGAAAACCTGGCTAATCAATTACGAGTATTAAAATATAATGCGGCCCATGATATTCATGTTTTCCGCTTTACATCAAAGCTTATCCCGCTCGCCACTCACCCGGAAGCAGCTGGCTGGGATTATACTAGTGAATTTGCCGATGAACTCAAAGAAATCGGCGATTTTGCACGCAAGCATGATATGCGGGTAAGTGCGCATCCCGACCATTTCACACTGCTTAACAGTCCTGATGAAAAGGTTATTGCTGCGAGCATTGAGGATCTTGCTTATCATGCCCGGGTTTTCGATGCAATGGGCTTTGGCAATGAAGCTAAGCTGGTTGTTCATGTAGGTGGTGCCTATAAAAGCAAAGACAAAGCCCTTGATCGATTTTGCGATACGTTTCAGCTGCTGCAGGCAAATATTAAGGACAGGCTGATCATTGAAAATGATGATAAATCCTATACTGCGCGGGATGTTTTAACACTCTGTCAAAGGATTGCAGCACCAATGGTACTGGATGTCCATCACCACTATTGCTGTAATGAGGGAGACGAATTGGCAGGACTATGGCCTGATATAGCTGCCACCTGGCAGGGCGGTACCCCTAAAATTCATATGTCCAGCTCGAAAGAGGGGCCTAATGTGCGGGCCCATGCAGATTATATTAATGCCGATGAATTTATGGCATTTGTACACCTGGCTAAAGATCTAAATCAAGATTTTGATGTTATGCTGGAAGCCAAGCAAAAAGACCAGGCAGTACATCAGTTGATGAGGGATTTAGAAGCAACTGGAGAAGTAGAGGTAGTAGACGAGGCCACTATTGCCTATTAGGTTAGGCTCTTTTTATTTCTATTGAGCGACGGTTTTAGACTGTTAGCCTTTCATTTTGCTCCATTCATCTGATTTAACTATCAAGTGCAATTTTTTTCTTTTATTATTAGAGTTGCTGAAAAGCAATTAATAATAAGGGAGGAAGTAAGCAAATGGTTATGAATGGAATTTATTTAGTTATTATTGCTGCACTTTTTCTTACATTAGCGTATCGCTATTATGGAGCGTTNNGAATGACGGACGTGATTATGTACCAACAAATAAGTGGGTGACCTTTGGCCATCATTTTGCTGCTATAGCAGGGGCTGGACCGCTGGTTGGCCCGGTGCTTGCCGCTCAATTCGGCTACCTTCCAGGTACGCTGTGGCTGTTAATTGGCGCTGTAGCAGCCGGTGCAGTTCATGACATGATTATATTATTTGCTTCTGTTCGGCACGATGGCATGTCAGTTGCTGAAATTGCTAAAAAAGAAATCAGCAAAGCCTCCGGCCTTGCTACGAGTATTGCCGTGCTCTTCATTTTGATTATTACCATGGCAGGTCTTGGTATTGCGGTAGTAAATGCACTTTATGACAGCCCCTGGGGTACCTTTACTGTTGCCGCTACCATTCCCATTGCTATCTTTGTCGGTCTTTACCTCCGTTATATCCGTCCTGGACGGATCGGTGAAGGATCTTTTATCGGTGTAACCTTAGTACTTGCTGCCGTATTTGTTGGTCCATGGGTCCAACAATCCGCTTTGGCACCGTACTTTACTTTTACGCGCGGACAGATTTCAATTATGATGGCTATTTATGGATTCGTAGCGGCTGCTTTGCCTGTATGGCTGCTGCTGGCGCCTCGTGATTACTTGAGCACATATATGAAAATAGGTACGATATTGGCCCTGGCGGTGGGGATTGTTATTGTTAGACCGGAAATTCATATGCCTGCTCTCACGCCGTTTATATATGGCGGCGGCCCGATTATTCCCGGACCGGTATGGCCCTTTATGTTTATTACTATCGCCTGTGGAGCGATTTCCGGATTCCATGCGCTCATCGGTACAGGAACAACACCAAAGATGTTAGCAAATGAAGCAGAAATCCGGGTTGTCGGCTTTGGCGGTATGCTTGTTGAGTCCTTTGTCGCTCTTATGGCCCTTATTGCTGCAACTAGTCTGATTCCTGCCGATTACTTTGCAATTAATACGACACCGGCTGTTTTCAATACGCTCGGTATGCAGGTTCAGGAATTGCCTGTTCTTTCCCAAATGGTAGGTGAGAACGTAGCTGGCCGACCTGGCGGCGCGGTTTCACTTGCAGTCGGTATGGCTCATATTTTTGCACAAATTCCTGGCATGAGCGGATTGATGTCCTTTTGGTATCATTTTGCCATCATGTTCGAGGCCCTCTTCATTCTCACTACAATTGATGCCGGTACCCGCGTCGGACGTTATCTTGTGCAAGAGTTAGGTGGCATGATGTATGCTCCTTTAAAAAATGTGCACTGGACACCTGGTATTATTTTTGCCAGCGCAGCTGTATCTTTAGCCTGGGGATATCTGCTCTACGGCGGATCGATTTCGACCATTTGGCCGCTGTTTGGAGTTGCCAATCAATTGCTTGCCAGCATGGCTTTGGCAATCGGGACAACCGTGCTTTATCGGATGGGCAAAGGCAGATATGCCTGGACGACCATTACGCCGATGTGTTTCCTGGCAGTTACTACTGTTGCTGCAGGTTATATGAATATTACCACTAACTATTTGCCGAAAAATAATTATCTGCTGGCCGGAGCCAGTGCCATTATGATTGTTTTGGTTGTTTTCGTTATCAGCGATGCGGT
The DNA here is from genome assembly GCA_002337925.1 of Sporomusaceae bacterium UBA1887. Taxonomy (GTDB): domain Bacteria; phylum Bacillota; class Negativicutes; order Sporomusales; family DSM-15969; genus Anaerospora. Next base: position 21,929 of record DDHB01000035.1, on the reverse strand, counting down.
CCGCACCTGGATCGCAATTAGAGCTGAACAGCAAGCAAAGCAGGAATCATTGCCGATTGGCAAATAAAAATGCTGCCGAAAGGACCACCCGCTGCTAAGGGTGGTCCTTTCCCATTATTTGGATTGTTAAATTTAGGAATAGATTTCTATCAGGCGTGCATGCTATTGCTGTAGTGAATTCGAAAGGGGGGAATGACTCATGTTAACATCCGAAGAGCTTATGCAATTAGAAGATTTTCTTGACGGTCATCAAACCAGTGTGAAAACCTTCAATCATTTCGCCAGTGAAATGAAAGACCAGCAGGGTAAACAGATGTTGCAGCAGTTGGCGCAAAAACACCAGCAGCATGTACAAATGGTTAGTAAGCATTTAAATGCAGGACAATCTTTACAATAAAGGAGGGGTACTAATGGCACAGCAAGGACAACAACAGGGACAGCAGCAACAAGGCCAGGGCCAAATGCAGGGCCAGGGTATGCAAATTGCTGATCGTGATTTATTGCAAGTTTGTTTGAATGAAACCAAACATTGTGCATCTTCGCTTAATACTTATATCCAGGAAGCTAGCAGCGAACAACTTCGCCGCGATTATATGACAGTACTGGGTGATGTTTATAGCCAACAGAAACAAATTTTTGACTATATGCAGCAACAAGGCTACTATAATGTGAAGAATGCTAATCCGCAGGATATTGCTCAAGCAAAATCGAAATTCAGTCAAAATCAGCAGCAATCCATGCAGTAATCATCTTCCCCAATACCAGCCTCGTCAGCAGTGACGAGGCTGGTATTTTTATTGCCTCTTGACAATAGTTCTCGTAGAGATGTAAGATTAAGACATAATTATCCGAAAATAATTGTTAATTGGATTTAATTATTTGTAAAGTAGGTGTGTTTATGGAATTCTGTGTAACAACTATGTTACGGGATAAAGGCTTCAAAGTTACTCCCCAGCGGTTGGCGATATATGAGGTTTTGTCAAAAACAAAGTCTCATCCAAGTGCTGAAATGATTTTTACTCAGCTTCAGCCGCTTTATCCTACAATGAGCTTGGCAACAGTGTACAAAACTATTGATATCTTGCATGAAATTGGTTTAGTACAGATCTTAAATGTGGGAGAGGACAGCTTCCGCTATGATGCTGAAACTGTCAGCCATCCTCATGTACGCTGCCTGGAATGTAATCGTGTGGATGATTTATTTGGCGTAGATTCTACTTCGTTTATCGACAAGGTTTCCGATACTTCGGAATACCGTATAACCGGTCAGCAATTCTACTTCTTCGGCGTTTGTCCCGAATGCCAGAAAAAGAAAGCAAACTAAATCTGCAAAAAAGCCCGGCGTATGCCGGGCTTTTTTTAGTTCTTGAGTAACCTCGTCCCCAGGCCGTTCAGAAAGCTCCAGATGCTAGAAAGGGCGAGGAAGCGAGCGAAGACAGTACAGCGCAGGCACGACGAGTGAGCTCCCGCAGGCCTGCATGCGAAGTTCTTGGCACTTTAGTGCCTTAGAACTTCGGCTTACCCCTTGCGGGTGCAACGCAGATGGGGCTTTATCAACGGCCTGAAAAAAAGACGCCTTAAGGCGTCTTTTTTATTGAAATAACCGTTGTAACTTATCTGGTTCCAGGATAACAATTTTATGAATATCAAAATCAATCATCCGGTCTTTTTTAAGCGAGCTTAATGTACGGGTTACCGTTTCACGCGTTGTTCCTACTAAGCTGGCCAAATCCTGCCGGGAAAGATCCAGCGTAATTTCAATCTGGCCATTCGTGAGAGAACGGCCATGCTTTGCCCCAAGCCGCAGCAAGGTTTCCGCCGTTCGTGCAGTAACGTCATGAAGTGCAAGATTTTTAATTTTCTGCTGCGCAAATAACAGTCGCTGGCTGAGGGCTTTAATTAATTGCAGGGCAAGTAAGTTATTCCCCAGAATCAGCCGCTCCAGATCGCTATTTTTAATAACGCCTACCTTAGAATCATCTACGGCAATGGCTGTAGCCGGATAAGCCCGGTTGTTGAACAGCAGCACTTCAGCAAATAAATCGCCAGGACTCAATATATTGATAATATGCTCTCGTCCATCATCTGTCATTTTAACAATTTTAACCTTGCCTGACTGAAGATAATGGAAGCCTTCACCTTGTTCCCCTTCCAGGAAGATGACACTGCCTTTGCGATATTTCCGCTCAGTCGTAATCGCATAGATGTCTTTCAGCTGCGCCTCCGGCAAGTCAGCAAAGACAGGCATTCTTTTTAACTGCTGAATAACATCCATCTTTGTCCCTCCGCTTACCAGCACTAATGGTTTTACTTTGACTGCAAATATTCGCTGACTTTGCCAAAAGCATAGGCACTCGCCGCTACCGTTTGCATGATATCGTCCTCAGTGTGAGCTGTGGACATAAATCCTGCCTCAAACTGCGATGGAGCCAGATATACCCCTTGTTCCAGCATAGCATGGAAGAATGTATTAAATGCACCCACATCGGATTCTTTGGCACTATCGTAATCATACACAGGTTTATCCGAAAAGAACATGCCGAACATGGAGCCAATATGATGATACTGCAACGTTAAGCCAAACTTCTCTGCTTGAGCGCGGATCCCGGCAGATAAGGCCTCCACTTTGTTGCTAAGCGCAGTATATGTATCCGCTTTTTCCGATAAAATCGTGAGAGTGGTTATCCCAGCGGTCATAGCCAGTGGATTACCACTGAGAGTGCCCGCCTGATATACTGGTCCGGCCGGCGCAATCAATTCCATAATATCCTGACGTCCGCCATAGGCACCCACCGGCAGACCACCGCCAATAACCTTACCGAGGCAGGTTAAATCAGGCTGTATGCCAAAAACGGACTGGGCTCCGCCATAGGCCACCCGAAAACCGGACATGACCTCATCAAATATAAGCAGCGCTCCATATTTCTGTGTTAGTTCTCTAACCTGCTTGAGATAGCCTTCCCTAGGCAAAACCATCCCCATATTACCAGGCACAGGCTCTATGATTACTGCTGCAATGTCTTCGCCCACGCTTGCAAAGGCATCCTCTAAGTCCTGTATATCATTATACTTAACCGTGATCGTACTGCCTGCGATGCTGTCAGGCACCCCAGGACTGTCAGGAATACCCAGCGTGGTTGCTCCTGAGCCCGCTTTTACGAGCAGGCTGTCATGATGACCATGATAACAACCGGCGAATTTAATAATCTTGCTTCGTTTGGTAAAAGCACGAGCCAGCCTGAGCACGCTCATTGTTGCTTCCGTCCCGGAGTTGACCATCCGGACCAATTCCATCGACGGAACAGCCTTCCTTACCAACTTAGCCAATTCGGTCTCTAAAAGTGTCGGAGCCCCATAACTGGTCCCCCTCACTAAAGCCTCCCTGAGCGCTTCGGTAACAGCAGGATGAGCATGACCGATAATCATCGGCCCCCAGGACTGGACATAATCAATATACTGATTGCCATCAATATCATACAGCTTACTGCCAGCAGCCGCCGCAATAAACGGCGGTGTCCCGCCAACGCCCCGGAAGGAGCGGACAGGACTATTCACCCCGCCCGGAATATATTCTTTGGCCTCAGCAAAAGCCTGAGCCGATTTTTCCAAAGTAAATGCCATAGATGTGTACCCCCTTTGTATCTTTAGTACCAAATAAGGCGAAATATGAGATTGCCACGTCGCCAAGCTCCTCGCAATGACAATAGGCAGTCCCTCTGTGCACCCCGCAGGGGAGCTATTCACCACCAACGGTGACAAGTCCGGTCCTCGCGTTCTCATTAGCGGTCTAAACTGCCTTAGAGGCAGAACATGAGATTGCCACGTCGCCAAGCTCCTCGCAATGACAATGGGCAGTCCCTCCGTGCACCCCACAGGAGAGCTATTCACCACCAACGGCGACAAGCTCGGTCCCCCGTCTCCTTTTGCCGACAAGCCTAGGCCGTCGAGAAGGCTCCAGATGCTAGGCGCGGCCGAGGAAGCNNGGCGGTACGGCAAGCGAGCTCCGCAGGCCGCAACAACGCAGATGGGGCCTTATCGGCGGCCGTCTTCTCCCAGCCAGCGGGCGGCGTCTATCGCATGATACGTAATAATAATATCCGTTCCAGCACGTTTCATAGAAAGCAGTGTCTCTAAAACGGTCCTTTTTTCATCAATCCAGCCTTTTTCTGCAGCTGCCTTAATCATGGCATACTCGCCGCTCACGTTATACGCTGCAACAGGCAATGCAAAGTTATCTTTCACCTGACGGATAATGTCCAAGTAAGCCAAAGCTGGTTTTACCATAATAATATCAGCACCTTCAGCTATATCCAGCTCCACTTCCCGCAAAGCCTCCCGGGAATTAGCCGGGTCCATCTGATAGGTTTTGCGGTCGCCAAACTGGGGAGCGGAATTGACGGCTTCCCGGAATGGGCCGTAATACGCAGAAGCATATTTGGCGGCGTAAGACATGATTGACACATGACTGAAATCATGCTGATCAAGTGCCTCCCGGATCGCCAGTACCCGCCCGTCCATCATATCCGAAGGAGCTACCATATCAGCTCCTGCTTCGGCATGACTGAGCGCTACCCGCGCCAGCAATTTTAGTGACGGGTCATTATCCACCGTTTGGTCTTTCACCAGACCGCAGTGTCCAGTACTCGTATACTGACATAAGCATACATCAGTAATCACTACCAGTTCCGGCAATTCTGCCTTAATTAACTGCACTGCCTTCTGAACTGGACTTGACATATCCCAAGCACTCGACCCTTGCTCATCCTTATATTCCGGCAGTCCGAAGACTTCAACTGCCGGTATGCCTAAAGCATAGACCTCTGCCGCCATACTCACCGCCATATCAGGCGATAAGTGATAGTTGCCGGGCAAAGTGGGGATTTCCTTTTTTACCTTTTGTCCTGGAACAATAAACAAGGGATATACAAAATCAGCAGCAGAAAGCTGAGTTTCACGAACCATAGTACGTATGCCTGCTGATGAACGCAGGCGCCTGGGACGGATAAAAGGATTCGCCATGACTATCCCTCCTGAATGCTTTCGCTAATCGCTTTTACCAAGCCGCGAATGGTGTATTCATCTGCAATGATATCCGGCTTAATGCCATGCTCTACGCAGGTAGCAGCCGTAATAGGTCCGATGCAGGCAACTTTAGCTCTCCCAACAAGCTCAGCTCCTTGAGGGCCAAGCAGCTCAAGCAAATTAGTAACAGTTGAGGAACTGGTAAAAGTAATGAGGCTAATCTCGTCTGCTGCCAGCTTTTCTGCTAAAGCAGTACCATCTGTATCGGCTACGACAGTTCTATAAGCAGGTACAACCGTTACCTCCGCACCTAATTCTTCCAGTCTTACCGGCAAGACATCCCTGGCTATTAGTGCACGTGGAATTAAAACCTTCACACCCGGCTGAATTAACGGAGTAAGCGAATCAACGATTCCTTCTGCTCTAAACTCAAGCGGGACAATATCTGCATAAATACCGAACTTTTGCAATTGCTCTGCGGTCTGTGTCCCAATAGCGGCAATTTTAACTCCCGCCAGCATGCGGCTGTCTTTTTTAGCCTGATGCAAACGATCAAAGAAATAATCTACTCCGTTGGTACTGGTAAATATCAGCCATTGATAGCTTGTTAGCTCTTGTATTGCCTGATCCAGTTGTGTAAAGCTTTCTGGTGGAACGATTTGAATCGCTGGCGCCTCTAGGCATTGGGCACCGAGTTCTTCCAGTTTTGCAGTAAGCGCGCTGGCTTGCTCTCTTGCGCGGGTAACCAATACAGGTTTACCAAAAAGCGGTTTTGTGTCAAACCACGCCAACTTTTCCCGTAAGTTTACCACATCACCAACCAGGAAAATAGCAGGTGGTTTAATTCCGGCTTTTGCAACATCATCAGCTGCACTACCGACTGTAGTAATTAGGACTTTCTGCTCAGGCTTAGTGCCCCAGCGAATAACGGCGGCCGGAGTCTCAGCCGGACGACCGTTTTCAATTAATTTGGCAGTAATATGGGGTAAGTTTTCAACCCCCATCAGAAATACTAATGTATCGACACCGGTAGCCAGCTTGTCCCAGCGCATATTGGATTCACCTTTAGTCGGATCCTCATGGCCGGTAATAACAGCAAAAGAGGTTGCTACCGCCCGGTGGGTAACCGGAATGCCCGCATAGGCCGGTACCGCTATGGCAGAAGTAATCCCTGGCACAACTTCAAAAGGCAGATCATTTGCGACCAGTTCGAGTGCTTCTTCACCGCCGCGGCCGAACACAAAAGGATCACCGCCCTTTAAGCGCACCACAACCTTACCCTCTTTGGCTTTTTCTACCAGCAATTGATTAATATCTTCCTGCCGCATAGTATGCTGACTGGAGGCTTTACCCACATAGACAAGTTCCACATCTTTTCTGGCCCATGCCAGCAGTCTGCTGTCCGCTAAACGATCATATACAATTGTATCGGCCTGCTCGATATATTCTTTTGCTTTTACGCTAATTAATTTATAATCACCAGGTCCTGCACCCACGAGATATACAATACCTTGTTTCACTATTTTTTCTCCCCCTGTTCACTACTGACTAGCTCTGCTAGAATTTCCCTGCCCCCTTGTACATACATACGTTGAGCAAGGCGTCGTCCCATATCATCGGCACCTGCCGGGCCGCTGCAGAGAGTACCGCGTATAACCAACTTACCGTCATGTGACAGAATTGCCGCTTCTAAATACAACTCATTATTCTCGATGTAGCCATAGACGCCCATTGGTACTTGGCAGCCGCCTTCAAGTTCATTGAGAAAGCTTCTTTCAGCAGTTACTGCACAGTTTGTATCTTCGTCGTTAAGGAAATTAAGCATTTGCAAAACTTCTTTGTCATTTGCCCGAGCTTCAATAGCCAATGCCCCCTGCCCTACAGCAGGCAAAGAAATCTCTTTCGGCAGTATCTGCGTAATAAGGTCTTCCCAGCCCAGCCGTCTTAAGCCAGCTGCAGCCAGCACAATAGCATCTAGCTGCTCTGTTTCAAGCTTTTTTAAGCGGGTATCAAGGTTGCCCCGTAAATCACTGATCTTCAGATCGGGCCGTGCTTTGAGCAGCTGCGCTTTCCGTCTGAGGCTGGACGTACCCACTTTAGCGCCCAGCGGCAGACAGTCCAGCGTCTTGTATTCAGGGCTAATAAGAGCATCCCATGGAGTTTCCCGTTCAGTTATAGCCGCTAGTATCAAACCTGGAGGAAGCTCAGTAGGCATATCCTTTAAACTATGAACTGCAAGATCAATTTCTCCATTCAGCATGGCCGTCTCCAGTTCTTGAGTAAACAGGCCTTTTCCGCCAATTTTAGCTAGGGGAACATCCAGTATCTTATCCCCCTTTGTAACCATATGCTGAAGTGTTACCTCCAGCTCAGGATAACGTTCAGTCAGACAATGAGCTATATAATTGGCTTGCCACAGCGCCAGTTTACTGCTGCGCGTACCGATGACGATTTTTTGTCTCACGATTTACTTCCTCTCCCAGCTGATCAAGTTTAAATAATTTTCGTACTGCCTCCAGGTAAAGATCTTCTTTATCTGTTCCAGCTGCTTCATTAATCCGGATCATCGGATCGCGCAGCAACTTCCGGACAAGCATTCTTGACATATTCTCAAATACTTTTCGTTCTTCCGGACTGCAATCTGGTAATTTTGCTAAGGCGCGCTTAATCTCCCGCTGCCGAATCCGTTCGGCTTTTTCTGTCAACAGCGCCAGCGTCGGCCGAAACGACAAGTAGCGAAATTTACTTACCAATTCAGTCAGACTTTCCTCAATAATCTTCTCAGCTACCCTTGCTTCCGCTTCACGGATGCGTAAATTAGACTCTACAACCGCTTCCAGAGCATCTATATTATAGAGGGTAACACCCGAAATTGCCGCCACTTCCGGTTCAACATCACGCGGTACAGCAATATCAATAAAGATAATTGGACGCCCTTTACGCTTTGGTATTAGATGAGCAACATCCCAGGCGCTGACAATATAGTGAGGCGCTCCGGTAGAAGTAATGACAATATCAGCATGAATCGCACATTTCATAAAATCGCCAAAAGGTACAGCAATCCCCTTAAACCGGTCTGCCAGCTGCTGTGCTCTCTCATAACTGCGGTTAGAAACAAAAACTGTCCGCACACCGTTATCCACTAGGTGCCGGGCTGTTAATTCACTCATTTCCCCTGCTCCGAGAATGAGCACGTTTGACTGAGTTAAATCCCCTAATACCCGTTTGGCCAGTTCAACTGCTGCATAACTGATGGAAACAGCATTATAGGCAATCCGAGTCTCAGTCCGTACTTTTTTACCTACCGCAATAGCCCGGTTAAATAAGGTGTTAAGCACCGTACTGGTACTGCCCAAATACCGCGCCATTGTATAAGCCTTTTTTACCTGGCTGAGTATCTGTCCTTCCCCCACAACTAATGAGTCCAGACTGGAAGCAACCCGGAACAAATGGCGAATACATGCCTCTTCGGTATAATAGAAAATAAAATCTTCACATTCGATTTCCCTGCCGGAAACAGAAACAAACAGCTCTTGCATAACCGGCAAGGCATCGGCAGCATCATCAACCACAGCATACATTTCACTGCGGTTGCAGGTAGATAAAATCACACACTCGCTGATTTCTTCATACTCATGCAAACGCAGCAGTGCCTGCTTGATTTTTTCTTCTGAGAAAGCATAACATTCACGCACCTCAACAGGCGCAGTTTTATGGTTTAACCCCAGTACAACCAATTGCATACTTGATTTTCTCCTCCGCATCCTTCAACTTGCCTTGTCGCAAAAGAGATAGAACCTCGTCATCTATCGTTTGCTGCCAAAAGCATTCCCGCTCTTTGCTGGTTTTTAGGGAGTGTTTCATTTGCTCTCTAATAGTACCAATCCACTCCAAATAAGTCCCGTATTCCGGACCGTAGAGAGCCTCAAGCTCTAGTCGCAGCTTCTTCGCTAAAGCCGGACTCTTGCCGCCGGTTGATACAGTAATAAGTAAATCGCCTCTTCTGATTTTAGAGGGAACTGTAAAATCACATAATCCCGGCGCATCCACAACATTAACCAGAGCCCCTTTGCTTCGGGCCTCCTGTGCTGCCGCCTCATTAACAGACTTATCGTCAGTGGCGCAAATAACCATAAAAAAAGCGCCTATGACGCCTGGCTGATATGGCTGGGCGATATGGATTATTTTTTTATCGCTTGCAAGTTGTGCCAAAGCAGGTGCCAATGAAGGACTGATTACTGTTACACAGGCACCAGCTTCAACAAGATCCTCCACTTTGCGGGCAGCTATCGTCCCACCGCCAATACATGCACATTGGCGATCGTTCACATCAAGATTAATGGAATAGACCGGCATTAAGCACCTCACAAACACGAATTGGGCGAAAAAAGGCGCCCAACTTTAACAACTATCTGTATATATTTCTTGGAGAAAGAGGGATTTCCTTTTTTTAATTTCTTAAATCTATTCTGGCCTTAATCGGTATGCCCGGGAGTTGGAGTTGTTACATTCTGTTTTGGAGTAATATTAAAATAGGCTTCTAGAATCTTTCTCGTAACGGGTGCAGCAGCCACCGAGCCTTCACCGCCTTCTTCCACCAATACAGCAACTGCAATCTGGGGGTCATCCGCTGGAGCATAACAGGCAAACCATGAGTGTGTAGTTTTACGTCCAGTTTCAGCTGACCCTGATTTTCCTGCTACCTTAATATTTAGATCAGCAAATACACTCTTTCCAGTGCCCCGTGTTGTTACTGCAACCAGTCCCTGCCGAATAATATCCCATACATCGGGCCTTAAGTAAATGGTATGCAACACTTCAGACTGTTTTTGCTCAAGCAGCTCCCCATCTGCCGTCAAAAGCTTATCAACCAGCTTCGGTTTATATACAATGCCGCCATTTGCCACTGCCATTAAGAGCATCGCCTGCTGGATAGGAGTAGCATTGTAATAGCCTTGACCAATCGCAGCAATTAAGGTCTCGCCAGGATACCATTGCTCCTTATACAGTTCCTCTTTCCAGGCTTCTGTGGGGACCACTCCTGCTTCTTCGCCGGATAATTCAATACCGGTAAGCTTACCGAAACCAAAAGTCAATGCATAGGATGCCAAATTATCTGCTCCTAGCCTGCGACCCAGTTCATAGAATACCGGATCACTGGAAAACGCTAAAGCATCCGCTACATTCAGCTTGCCAAGTCCCTTGGTTTCCCAACCGTAAAAACTCCAGCCTTGCAAAACATAAACGCCCTTGTCGACAAAAACTTCCTGTCCCGTCGTTAATCCTGATTCCAAAGCAGCGGCCGCTGTGACAATTTTAAATACCGATCCGGGAGGATAGGCGTTTTGTATTGCTCTATTCGATAAAGGGTCATTTTTATTATTAAGTATTGCGGACCAGTCTTTTTGACTGACTCCGCCAATAAAGACATTCGGGTCAAACGCAGGATTGCTGACTAATGCCAAAATTCCGCCTGTCCGGACATCCATTACAACAACAGCGCCCCCTTTTGCCGGCTCACCGATACTCTTACTTATTTCTATTTGATTAGCCAAAGCTGCTTCGGCTGCTTTTTGCAAATTAGCATCAAGGGTTAGTACAATTCCTTTGCCGGGAAGTGCAGCCTTTTCACCCACTACACCAACCTCTTCTCCCATCGCATTCACCTCTACCTGCAACCCACCGTCAATGCCGCGTAATTGCGCTTCCCATAATCGTTCAATTCCCGACTTGCCGACCAAATCATTTGGATTATAGCCTTGCTTTTTTCGGACAGCATATTCATCTTCACTAATTCTACCCAAATAACCAAGCGTATGGGCCGCTAGCTGATTATAGACATAATGACGTACCGGCAGAGTCTCGACAATAACACCCGGCAAATAACTTTTTCGTTCCTGAACTTTTGCTATTACAGCTTCATCAGCATCACGTATGACCCTGATAGGAGAGTAAGGGAACTCCTGCCCAGCCTGCAGCATCTGTTCAATTTCATTTACAGCTACCCCCGTAAGAGCGGAGAGCAATGGTGTAGATACTTCTGGATACGTATAATCGGCAAGTATGATAGATATGGCAAAGCTTGGCCGGTTAGCAACGATTGGAGCACCATTACGATCGTATATTGTTCCTCTTGGTGCCTGGGCACTAATCTGGCGAATCCGGTTCTGTTCTGCCACCTGCTTATATTGAGCGCCTTGCAGAATTTGCATCCAGGCCAGACGCAGCAGGAGTCCACCAATAACGGCAATAACGATAACCGCCAGTATTTGAAAGCGCTTCATTTGCTCTGTATACCACATGTGGCCAGCTCCTTGCTCTATTTGTCAAATCTAGTATGGCTAAAAGAGGCAAAACAAAACCAGACCGCTTCCAAGGAGTAAGTGGTCCGGTTGAAAGCAAAAAAAAAAGCCCTTTTATACAAGGGCTAAATGAGGGGTGTATTAATAACGTGTGTGAAAATTATAACATATTCATTAACCGTCACGCAAGCAGCTTTTCGTCGATTTTAGGAAGAATATACCACTCTTCTATTTATCTACATAGTCTTTGCCAATGACAATGGATACTGTACCAGCTCTACTGTCATCTTTTGTTACCTGCAAGGCATAGCGAAAGGGTAGACTGGTTAATTTCCCTACTACCGCACTATTCGTACTATACGAAATAACAACCGTATTCTTATTGACTGCAGAAGACGAGCTAATCCCAGCAACTTCAAAGCCTTTGCTTCTCATCGTTGCTGCTATTTTCTCACCCGCTTCAGACGAACCGCTGGCATTTACAATTTCAACTTTAATTTTCTCATCAGTTGCAGCCGTTTTTTCGGTTTTTGCAGGTGCAGGAGGTTTGTCAATTTCTTTAGGCACTGCCGGAGCAGCAGGTTCCTTGACCGGTACACTAGGCTTAGCTACCTCGATTACCTTCATTTCTTTAGGAATAGAACTGTCATATTCAGCTTGCAGCTTACGTGCTGTGCTGACAAACTTATCATCCATTTTAATGCTTTGCAGCTGTGCCATATGTTCCCGCAGGCCTACAATATCGGGAAGCCAGTAGCTGATATCAGCAATATACGCTGGTTTTCCCGGAACAGTATCCGTTTTAATCCCTTGTTTGGCTGCATCATTCACTAGCTTAGCCAGGCTCAGCATATCTGCGGTAGATAAATCGGTCTTAAGTACCGCATCTACCTCTCTGATTATATTCGGAATCCGGGTAATAACTGAAGGGCTGGCCAATTGTTTAAACATCGCCTTAATAAACTTTTGTTGTCTTTCAATACGGCCTATATCACCCTCACTATCCCGATAGCGAACATACTGAATAGCTGTTTTACCGTTCATATGCTGCATGCCCGGCTGAATATCAATGACCAGTTCATCATAAGGATCTTCATAATACATCCTCTTCTCAACATCGACATCAACACCGCCGACAGCATCGACTATTTTATAAAAACCTGCAAAATCGATTGTCACATAATAATCAATAGGAATGCCAAGCAAATTTTCCACTGCTTTTTGGCTAAGCTGCGATCCACCATTAGCATAAGCATGGTTAATCTTATCCCATCCATGACCAGGAATTTTAACACGGGTATCGCGTGGTACGGATAAAAGCGAAACCGATTTAGTAGCTTCATCAATAGTTGCAACAAACATAGTATCTGACCGCCCTTGGTCACCGCTCCGTTCGTCAACTCCCAGGACCAGAATATTTACCTTATGCTGACCCACTGCGAATTCAGCCGTTCTTTTAGACTTATTTAACCCTATACCACCCGAAAAAAATAAATACGACGCTCCTGCCACAATTATTAACAATAAAATTAATAACGCAGCAATCCACCCTTTTTGCGGCGGATTTTCCTTGGTTCTTTCGGCACGCCGCCTCTCCAGCCGGGATGTCATAAAGAGCACCCTCTTTCTATTGGAATAAAACAACAAGCCCCCAATATACTGGGAGCCTGTCAAATATTATACCAAATTGTCGACTATACAGTCAATCTCTTTAAGGGACATCAAATCCGACATCTTCAACGGCTTGCTTAATTTCTTTCAGCGAAGATTTATGATGATCGAATTCCACCTTCAATGTTTTATTTTCCAAATCAACTTCTGCAGCCAATACCCCTGGCAACCCGCGAACGGCTTTTTCAACCGCACTCTTGCAGTGGCCGCAAGTCATTCCTTCTACCGTAATTGTCTCTTTGTCCAATCCTGCACTAGAGCAGTTACAATCTTTGCACATGGTTATCCCTCCATTAGTCTTTATAATTTATCCATAACAGATTGAAGCTTGCCTTCCATAGTTATTGGCTTATCTCGCCGGTCATCAATGCGAATTGTTGTAGATACCCGCAAGGCTCCGGCAGAAAAAGGAACTTCATGCAGCTGTTTTATTATCTCAATTATTCTTTCTAAATTGCCCTCAATAATAGTAGACATCGGTGTCAACTGATACTCAATACCGTCTGCACCTGCAAGCACCTTATGACAAGCAGCTACATAACTGCTAATACTGGGAGAACTCGTTCCCAGAGGAACAATGGTAACTTCTACAATTGCCATTTTTTCTCCTCCTACCGTATAACCTTATAGACTACTTACTGCTTATATTCGTTTACGACTAAATAAAACCTCCTGTAAACAACAAATAAGTGGCGGAAAACCCGCCACTTATTACTATATTTTCCTATTATTTAGGGAATTTCTGATCGATAGCCGGCCAAACTTCCGGCTGTTCCTGTCCAAGGCGCCAGATAGCAATCCCTGCCGGATTATACTTAGCAACAATATTTAGTTTGGCATCTGTGCTTTTCGTGTTTTCAAACCAGACTTCATGATTTTTGTAGCTAAAGTGAGGTGCCTGCTCTTTTTCATCGTATTCTATTTTGACGCCCTGTTTTTCTGCCAGTACAATGGCATCAACATACTTTACTGTCTCACCCTGTCCTTCTTTAGGCCAATCGTAGCCATATGCACTCACACCGGCAATCACTTTTTGCGGTCCTACTTGGTCAATTGCATATTGAAGATTCTTTTCATACCATTCTATTGGTGCAATGGCACCGGGAGGTGAGGTTGCCCAATGACGGTCATACAGCATAATCTGCAGGAAATCAGCATTTTTTGCCAGTTCTGCATAATTGTATGCTCCCTGGACATCTTCATGCACATCTACTTTGGGAAATACCGAAATAATAACGGTCTTATTTAATCCATTCAATTTTGGGTATAGTTCTGCCATAAATGCCGTCAAATCTTTTTCATTCTTAGGAGGAACAAGTTCAAAGTCAATATTTACGCCATCATAAGGCTTTTCTTTGACAATTTTAACAATATTATCAATTGTCTTTGTTCGTATATCGGGCTTTGTCAGAATAGATTCTAATGCGCCCGTCTTATACGTTATTAAAGGGAAAATCTTTAACCCCAATTGAGTTGCTGTATCCAGTACAAGCTGGCTGTCCTTTGTTTCCAGAGTCCCTTCTTTTGTGGCACGATACCAAAATGGAGCTACATGAGTCATACTTTTAGCAAAACTCTTCATGCTGGGAAAAGATCCGGTTGTATCTGGCGTCCCAGGCCATGGATTCTCATAATAGCCAATAATCATTCGTGCAGGCATTGGTTTTGATTGATGCTCATCAGCCATGCCGGACCCACCCTGGGAATTACCCATTTGTTTAGGAGCCGGTTTCTGAGTTTTGCCGCAGCCACCGATAAAAGCAAATGATGCCACAACAAAAACCAGCAAAAGCAATAATGTAGCTACTTTGCTATTGCGCAATATTGTCACCCTCCAATAACAGTTTTTGTTAGTATTGGCGAGGAAACAATTATTATGCTCAAAAAGAAAAAACAGGCCAAGATGGCCTGATATACGTTACAGCTTGCTTTCCTTTGCGGGAGATGACTCTTTTGCTTCTTTTTCTTCCTTAGTTTCTGCGTTCATCGCGCCTTTAAATTCACTAATACCACGGCCTATGGCTTTGCCTACTTCAGGCAGTTTGCCAGGTCCGAATACGACTAAGGCAATTACCAGAATCAATACCAGTTCAGACATGCCTAAATTGAACACGTTTAATCACTCCCTCCTAGTATCATTAGTATTGTACCATAAAAAAATACAAGCGGGATAGTAAATCCCGCTTGTTAATAAAATTTAATATTAATCTTCGTAGCTTTGCGCGTAAGCAACTTTCAATACGTCATCAGGCATTTCTTTTTCCCAACGGGCAACAACAACAGTTGCTACGCAGTTACCAATCAGGTTACAGGCTGTACGAGCCATATCCAAGATACGGTCCACACCAAGAATAATGCCGATACCTTCCAGAGGCAGGCCGAAAGAGGCGGCAGTACCAGCGATAACGATTAACGACGCTCCTGGAACTGCGGCAATACCTTTCGTAGACAGCATCAAGGTAAACAGCATCATAATCTGTTGAGACAGATCAAAAGGAACACCGTACACTTGTGCAATAAATACGACAGCTAATGCACTGTATAGAGTAGAGCCATCCAGATTAAAGGTGTAACCGGTAGGCATTACAAAGGTAACAATATGCTTAGGAACACCAAACTTTTCCAGTTTTTCCATTGCAATCGGCAGAGCTGCTTCACTCGATGCAGTTGAGAAGGCAATTAGAATTGGTTCCTTTAGTGCCCGGAGTAAGTGGAAGAAGTTGACGCCAACGACCACAGAGGCACCTACTAATACTACAAGCACAAAAATAATCAACGCCAAGTACAGCGATACAATCAGCTTAGCAAGCGGAATGAGCATTGCCAGACCAAATTTTCCTACAGTAAAAGAAATCAGGGCAAATACGCCAATCGGAGCGAGCTTCATTACATACCAGGTAAACTTGAACATAATTTCTGCAACACTGTGGGCCAGTTTAACAACAGGTTCTCCGGAGGGTCCCATGGCCGCTGCAGCAACACCAAAAAAGGTAGAGAAGAATACGATTTGCAGCATATCGCCGCGTCCCATAGCATCAATGACGTTGGTAGGAACGATATTAACCACCATTTGCATCATATCAATAGACTTCTTAGCAGCAGCAGCAGCGCTTGAAGCATCTATTGTACTGATAGCCACACCTACACCCGGTTTCAAGACATTAACTACACAAAGGCCAACAATAAGGGCCATGGTAGTTGCAATTTCAAACCAAATAATAGCTTTTGCACCCAAACGTCCTAACTTCTTAAAATCTCCTGTGCCGGCAATCCCCATTACAAGAGAGCTAAAAATAAGCGGTACAACAATCATTTTAATCATACGAATAAACATGTCGCCGACCGGCTTGAGTTGTTCGCCATAACTAGGGAAAACATAACCGAAAATGATACCGAGGATGAGTCCGATAAAAATTTGGGTAGTAAGTCCTATTCCTTTTTTAGCTTGTGCCATAGATTTACCTCCTTTAGTTTTCACGACTACTGTTACAAAGTTTACATAACAATAGGTATTTGTCCCATGGACATTATACCAGTTATGTATAAAAAAAGTCTATACATAAAATTCAAAAAACTATGTATACAAAATACGCAGTTAGTACAATCTAGTGATAGACCAGACAACCCTAGTATTTATCTGCCTAAATCTCCTATCAGTGATAATTATCAGAAATTTGAGATTTAGTTACTTTGAGAAACTGGCACTAGTGTTTTTCGTCTCTAAGCCTTCTTTTTAAGTGAATTTCGACAAAGCCTGAAGGCTTGTCTAATGTTATAATAGAAATAGCCAATTAAATATAGCATACCTATAGGGAGAGTGTATTCATGAGAAACACGAGTGAGTTCAGTCCCAAACCACCCCTTGATGGTTTCGCCGTACAAACACTTGAAGAAGCGCTCAGCAAATCTCCCACTAAGTCTGTTGTTATTGTTATAAATAACACTCGTTACCAGTTATCCCGCGAAGGACATTGGTTTAAATTCTCATTATTGAACAAAAAGCGTACTGTTAAACGTTCTACTATTGTTGAAACAATAGCGGAAGTTTACAATCAATTCATGCATGGAAGTGCTTGGCAAATAGCCACCGTATAAAAAAGCAGATTGCTGCATCTTGACCTCTACGAGGTATGACGCGGCATCTGCTTTTTATTTTACATCCCTTTTACCTGCCTGCAGAACGCAAGAAAGCTATATAAGACACGAGCTGTCAGGCCCCAAATAACGTATTTCTGATATTGATAAAATAGCACAGGATATGATTTTCGACCTTTCCAATTCTCGGGATAGTCCTCCGGCAGCAAATGCAGCGGAAATCCCTCTAATGGTCTGGTAGCAATCTCCATATGAGCTTCCTGAGGCTCTGTATTTAGTAGCCACTCGAGCGGCACAGTAAAAACCTCAGCCACTTCTGCATCACTGGGGCGAAGTGAAATTCCTTCCTGAAGATACGCTGCAAAAGGATGAAGAATCACACCAAAGGGAGCTACCACATAATTAAGCGCTCCAATAAACTGTATCTGGTTTTTAGATATCCCTAATTCTTCTGTTGTTTCCCGTATTGCTGCAGCCAAAGCGGTCTCATCTTGCGGCTCAATTCGACCACCGGGAAAACAAATCTCACCAGGCTGCCGATTCAGCATAGCCGATCTTACTTCAAACAATACATGCAGTCTGCCCTCCTGCCTTATTAACGGTACTAAAACGGCAGAGTTTAAATATTCGCTTTCGTTCTCAATTGCTACTAAACGTCCCTGTAAAACTGCCCCCAACCGGTCGCAGAAATTTTCCACACGTAACTCCTCCATTTATTCTACCTTTCCTGCTAAGCCAGGAGATGTTATCACTTTTCCATCAAGTGTCACAAAAATAGCCTCAACACCGGGGAACTCTTTTAACATAACCAGACTTCGTTCCACGCCAAGAACGAATAAAGCCGTACTGAAAATATCTCCTTGGCTTGCATTATTCATAATCATGGTTACGGCAGCCATATCTCTTGGCTGCTTTCCTGTACGGGGATCAAAAATATGGGCATAGCGCACATTGTCTTTCATTATAAAACGCTGATAATCACCTGAAGTTTCCATGGTATCCCAGCCGGCAAGCTCTACTTTCGCAATAACCCCATCTGGTTTGCGAGGGTCTTGAACACCGATACGCCACGGCTTGCCATCGGGCCTGCTCCCTATGACGCGTACCGTTCCACCTGCATTAACTAAAGCAGATTTCACTCCGGCTGCCTGCAGTTTAGCAATCGCCTTATCAACTGCATAGCCTTTCGCAATTCCGCCTAAATCCAGCTTCATCCCCTTCTTAGGCAGAAAAAGCGTATGATTAACTTTGTCTACCTCTATAAGCTTATAGTTCACTAATGGCAATACGTTAGCAAGTTCAAGGTCGGACGGTATATATTCCCCTTTCTTGCCTATTCCCCACAATTCCACCAGAGGACCGACGCAAACGTCAAAAGTTCCCTCCAATTTCTCGGCAAGTTGGCAGGACTCTTCCACCATTGCAAAAATATCCGCATCCACTGCCACTTTGCTGCTACCTGCAGCCTGATTTACTTTTGATATCTGACTATTAGGATCATACTGATCAGCAAGTGCGTACATGCGCTCAAATTCGCTGAAAGCCTCTTTTACACCCTTTTCTGCCTGTGGCCCATAAGCAGTGACTTCAATCAGCGTATCCATTAAAAAACGGCTTTCTTTATAAGGCTTATCAGCAGAAGTCTGGCTACAACCGCTTGAAACTAAACTTAGCATCGCCATAAATAGTATTGCTGCCTGTCTTATACGTTTTTTCATAGCATTTCCTCCGATAGTATGTAGTACTAATTCGTCTGGCATTTTTAAAAAACCTGCCACTTATAGACAATAATAGAAGGATAGCCTTTATCAGTTAGACGCCAAATGTAATAAATGCTAAAAATAATGAGCAGTTAGAACGGGTAAACTAAACCATATCCAAATTTAATACGAAAGGAGATTGATTATGGGATTAAAAGATGTAAGTGTGGCTAATTTGAGCACTGATCAAATCCAGGCACTCAAAAAATATGAACAAGAATTTACCTCTAAGTTTGGAAATAATGTTATCTTCATTGCTTTAAACGATAAAAACTAGTTTTCATAAAAGAAGCGCCTATCCTAACGGATAAGCGCTTTTTTTATATATCATGATTGAAATAAGCCGCTTCATCGATCATCCATAGTGTCTTTTGACGACCGCTGACTATTGCCGCAGGATAGTGCATGTTTGCTTGCTTCCGGTCTTCCATTACTTTTTGAAGTATTTCCTTTTTTTCCTCACCTGTTACCAAAAACAAAATTTCTTTGCTTTCGTTTAGTAGCGGAAAGGTAAGTGTTACTCTTTTTTGGCCCGACGGACTCTCTGTAGATACTACCCAGCGCCGGTCTTCCTTTACGGCATCTCTGCCAGGGAAAAGCGATGCCGTATGTCCATCATTTCCCATCCCTAACAGGGTGAGGTCAAATTGCTTCGTTCCTAAAGCAGTAAAAACACAGCGTATTGTTTTTTCATATAAGAGTGCTGCATTACCAGCATTAATGAGCGTTGTAGGCATTGGATAAATTTGATCAGCTAGATTTTCCAGCTTACTAAATAATTCAAGCCACGCAGTTCCATAATTGCTGTCCGGATGAGCAGGTGGCACAAAACGCTCATCCCCCCAAAAAATATATGTCTGCTGCCAGGGTATCTGATCGCAATACGGTTGCTCTGCCATGCGCTGATAAAGCAAATTAGGAGTCCTCCCGCCTGCCAATACCAGCGTAAAGTAGCCTTTTTTACGAACTGCGCTTTGTGCAGCGGAGCAGATGTATTCAGCGGCAGCCTCAGTCACCGCCTCCATATCTTTATATACTTTTACCTCCATTTGTGTCCAGCCTGCGCTAACAATTGGTCTGCCTCAATGGGTCCCCAGCTACCAGTCTCATAGGCCCGTAGAGCGTTAATTTCAGGCTTTTGGGCCCAAAGATCCAATACGGGCATAAATACCTCCCAGGCCAACTCAACGGCGTCATTACGGACAAATAGCGTTTGATCGCCTGTCATGCAGTCAAGAAGTAAGCGCTCATACGCATTAGGCGTCAAGCCTCCAAAAATATCCTTATAGGAGAAGTTGAGGCTTAAGGCATTCATACAGAGTTTCGGTCCTGGCGTCTTAGCTTCCAACGTAAGACCAATACCTTCTTCCGGCTGAATTTTGAGCACTAGCACATTAGGCGCAAGCTGGTCAGGCTGGACAGGCGCAAAAATGGAATGTGGTACTGGCTTAAAGGTAATCGCAATTTCACTAACCTTATTTTTTAAGCGTTTACCTGACCGCAGATAAAAAGGGACTCCCTGCCAGCGCCAATTATCAATCATCATTTTCATCGCGACGAAGGTTTCAACAGATGACTCTGTATCCACGCCTGCCTCCTCCCGGTAAGAGAGGCTTTCAGGAACCTCGCTCGAAGCCTTATATTGACCCCTCACTAGCCATTTATCAAGTTCATCTATAGGGAAAGGCCGGATTGCCCTAATCAATTTAACAATTTCATCGCGATAACGGTTAGCCTCAAATAGTGCTGGTGGTTCCATTGCCGTCAGAGCCAGCATTTGAATCATATGGTTCTGAAACATATCACGCAAAGCGCCTGCCTGCTCGTAATAGCCTGCCCTGTTCTCCACTCCTAAAGTTTCTGCAACAGTAATTTGCACATGATCAACATACTTACGATTCCACAGGGGTTCAAAGATTGCGTTTGCAAAACGGAGAATTAGAATATTTTGCACCGTTTCTTTGCCTAAGTAATGATCAATGCGATAAATCTGGCTTTCAGCCACATGCTGCTTAAGCGCTTTATCAATAGAAAGGCTGCTCGCAAGATCATGGCCAAATGGCTTTTCAATAACAACACGGGACCAGGAGCCTCTGCGTTCATCTGTCAGTCTGGCATTACTGAGTCCCTCCGTAATAGGTATAAATAAGCTAGGCGGAGTTGCGAAATAAAAAAGACAATTACCGTCGGTATGAAATTGTTCTTCCAGCTGAGTTAAAACAACAGCCAATTCATCATATAGTTGTTGATCATTATAGCTGCCTGCCAAGTATGTACAATGCCTGACAAACTCATCAGTGTCATCTGCACTGGCATCATCAAAGTCAGTCAGATCTTCACGTATCATCTTAGCAAATTCCTGCTCACTGATCGCACTTCTGGCGCAGCCCAAGATGGCAAATTGCTCAGGCAGCATCTTCTTTACATACATACCAAAAAGTGCAGGTATCAGTTTTCGGTGTGTTAAATCACCGGATGCACCAAAAATGACAATCGTGCATGGGTCCGGCTTATTCTCTATGCACAATTGCTCGCGAACATCAGTATGTAAGGCCAAACTTCGGCTTGTTGTCATTCTCATCCCTCACTTTTTTCGTCTACTATTAATATGCCCATTGCTGCCAAGAGGCCTATAGGGAAAATTATACAACTTTTTTACTGGTAAAGCAAAAAAGCACTCACATTCGTAAGTGCTTTTTTCAATCAGCGACTTCCTATCCTCCCAGGCCAGGTTCCAGCCAAGTACTTTCGCCAGGGAAAGCGCCGATAGCACCCTATCTGCGTTGTTTGCTCCTGTGGGGCTCGTTCGGCGTACTTCCAGTACAGCCTCCCTTCGCTCCTCGTCGCACCTAGCAGATAGAGCACTCTCGACGCTTTCCCTGCTTTGCATGGATAAGCCTACTGCCAAACGTTATATATCTCTTAAGTGATCGGGCGAGGGGAGTGCCGTTGCATAAGCGTAGGCTAAGCGAACAGCCTCGGAGCGTTGTAACGGCACTCCCCCTGTGGATCCTTCCAGACATAGCAAAAAAGCACTCACATTCGTAAGTGCTTTTTTCTAATCAGCGACTTCCTATCC
>DDHB01000058.1 GCA_002337925.1 Sporomusaceae bacterium UBA1887 | reverse complement strand
GGCAGGCACAACATATTTGTCCGGGTAGCGTTCCGCCAGATACTGTACGCCGACCCCGCAGGCCAGAGATACAACGCAATCAACATCTTTGACCAGAGCTTCCAGTTTTTCCACATAAACCTTGTCACATTGGCGTTCCAACGTTTCACTGACCACTTCGACGGGGTTCCCTGCTTTGCTGCGCAAAATCCGAAGGCAGGTGGCCAGAATATCTACTTCTTTTTGTCCGCCTGACAAGCAGACGGTGACGCAGCCCCCACACCCAGCCACCAATATTTTTTTGGCGGCGCCAATATAACTCTCTATTTCGCCGATGGGTTTTTGCTGAGCAACAATCATCTGCTTTCACCCCCTTTCTCCGACAAACTTGGTGTTGACGGTTCACTCGCCATGGCCCCGACAGCACGGTTCAATGGGCTCGGGCCAAGGGCCCGGATGCGTTCCGTCATTTCTTTGGCGATTTCGGCGAAGCGTGGTCCCATGGATCCCGACAGGTTATACATTGCCAGCCGTTCTCCCCCGATTCCCAGTTCATCAAGAAGCTTCTTCACATACTCCACGCGCTTGCGGGCCCGGAAATTGCCGCGCAGGAAATGGCAGTCTCCTTCCATGCACCCGGCGACATATACGCCGTCAGCTCCTTCTTCAAAAGCTGTGAGCAGCAGGTTCTGCTCAATCTTACCGGAGCAAGGCAAATCGATCATGCGAATGTTGGCTGGATACTGCAGGCGCATGGAACCGGCCAGATCGGCCGCCGAGTATGCGCAGTAGTAACAGCAGAAGGCAACGATCTTCGGTTCAAATGTACTCATGCGGATACCTCCTTAAACAGAGCGCGGACCTTTTCCAAGATCTGATTATCTTTATAGTGCTGCAATTGAATTGCCTTGTTCGGACACTCCCCGGCATCTNNCTTGTTCGGACACTCCCCGGCGCAGCTGCCGCAACCGTGGCACTGGACAGCCTCGATACAGGCTTTGCCGTCTTCGCCAATACGGGGCACGCTATAGGGGCAGATGCGCACACAAGTGAGACAGGCGGCGCATTTATCCGAATCGACGTTTACCACAACCCCGCCCGCCATCAGATTATCCTGAGACAGGATGGTACTGGCTCTCGCCACCGCCCCTTGGGCTTGATAGATACATTCATGGAGATACTTGGGCGAATGTGCTCCACCGCAGAGGAAAATGCCCTGGGAGGGAAAATCAATTGGACCTAATTTGGCGTGGGTTTCGACAAAGAAGCCGTCCTCATTGACCGGTACCTTCAGCATGGTCCCCAGGCTGCGCGCCGTGTCTGACGGTACAGTGGCCGACGCCAGTACCACAAGATCAGGGGTTAAATTAATGGTCCTTTTAAGACTCGGTTCGTGTACAGTGAGGCTCAATCGGCTGCCTGCTTTGGCAAGCTCCGGCTTTTGCTGCTCGGTATAAGGAATAAAGCGAATTCCTATGTCCCGGGCTTCCTTGTACTGGCTCTCCATAAAACCATATGTGCGGATGTCCCGGTACAAGATATAAATGTCGGTTGCCGACTGCCGCTTTTTCAGCAGCAGAGCATTTTTGATGGCCTGACCGCAACAGGTGCGGCTGCAGTACTTAATTTCCTCATTGCGGGAACCGGCACATTGGATCATGACAATCTGTTTGGCTTCCACCGGCTGACCGGCGGCAAGCAGTTTCTCAAAGGAGCTGCCGGTAATGACGCGGGGATCTTCGCCTGCCAGATATCCGGCGGCCACACGTTCTTCGCTCCCGGTCGCGACGATCACGGTGCCATGTTCTATGTCCGTCGCCGTTTCGTCTTGGCCACTGCGCACAGAGGTGATAAAGTGTCCGGCGTGACCGGAGAAATTCGTGATTTGCGTATTGGTAAAGACTTTGATCAGGGGATGGTCTGCAACAGCTGCAGTCAATTGGTGCAGATATTGCTGAACGTCGTTCCCCTCCAGATCCCGGTAAATCTCACGGGCATGGCCGCCGAGCTCCGCTTCTTTCTCGACAAGATAGGCGGTAAATCCTTGACTGGCTGCCGATAAAGCAGCAGTCATTCCGGCAACCCCGCCGCCGATAATAAGCGTCGAGGGAATCACCGGCACAGGATGCAGGTAAAGCGGGTCGTGGTGACGCACTTTGGCCGCCGCCATCCGCACCAGGTCCTTAGCCTTCTCCGTCGCGCCGACCGGCTCGCTGCGATGCACCCATGAACACTGGTCACGGATATTGGCCATTTCGAAGTAGAATTGATTGAGGCCAGCTTCCCGCAGCATTTCCCGGAAAAGCGGCTGATGGGTCCGCATGGTGCAGGAGGCTACAACCACCCGATTAAGCTGTTTCTCTTCGATAATTTCCTTCATCCTTTTGATGGTGTCCTGAGAGCAGGTATAAAGATTATCCTGACAGTGAACAACATCAGGCAAACTTTGTCCATAGGCCACGACATCCGGAACGTTGACAATCGAAGCTATGTTGATGCCGCACTGGCAGATAAAAACACCAATGCGCACCGGTTCTTCACTGACGTCCCGCTCCGGCGGATAGGCTTTGAGACGCCGCAAAGTGTTGCGGGCGTCCGCCAGCAGTTCCCCCGCTTTGGCCGCGGCCGCGCTGGCGGTCATGACCGTCTCCGGAATATCCCGCGGTCCCTGGAAAGCGCCAGCAACATAGATACCCTGGCGGGATGTTTCGGTAGGGCTGAAATCATCAGTATCGGCAAAACCGTAAGGATGAGCTTCTATCCCCAGCGTCGCCAGAAGAGGGGCAGCCGTCTTTGGTGGACGCACCCCAACGGCCAATACGACAAGTTCGAACTCTTCCTCGACAATATCGCCGGTTTCGTTGATATATTTAATGAAAAGGTTTTGGGTTACCGGATCCTCTTTTATGCTGGATATCATGGCCCGAACGTAACGGACGCCACCTTTTTTCGCGGTTTCAACATATTTGTCGAAATTTTTCCCGTAAGAACGCATATCCAGATAGAAGATGGCCGGTTCGACATTGGCGTCGTGCTCCCGGGCAATAAGCGCCTCTTTGGTAGAATACATACAGCAGATGGAAGAACAGTACTCCGCTCCGTTGTCACCGCAGTCACGAGAGCCTACACATTGGATGAAGGCAACCTTTCGGGGAGAAGCACCATCCGACGGCCGCACCACATGGCCTGTGGTAGGACCGGTAGAAGACAACAGGCGTTCAAATTCAAGGCTGTTCAACACATTGGGGTAAATGCCGTATCCGTATTCACCCTTGAGGCTTGCATCGAAAATATCGAAGCCGGGAGCCAGCACGAGAGCGCCGACGGACAGGTCAAGCATTTCATCGGTATCATCATGGTGAAT
Organism: Sporomusaceae bacterium UBA1887; assembly: GCA_002337925.1. GTDB lineage: Bacteria > Bacillota > Negativicutes > Sporomusales > DSM-15969 > Anaerospora. The sequence goes on along the minus strand of DDHB01000058.1, from coordinate 32,364 downwards.
GACTTGTTTTTTACAGGCCTTTTCGCATTGGAAACACTCGGAGCAAATTCCACAGTTCAGACAGCGGCTTGCTTCTTCGATTGCTTCTTCTTTGCTCATGCCCAGAGCCACTTCGCGATAGTCTCTACTGCGAAGGCTTGCCGGGGCAAAGGCCTGTGACAGGCGGTCGACGGGGTGTACCGGGGTGTTTTCCGGGAGAGTGAGTTTGTCTTGATGTGGCTTTTCCCTGTTGGCGGCGATTTGGGCGCCGTTTAGATAACGGTCAATGGATATGGCTGCCTCATGGGCACTCGCAACCGCTTCAATTACTGACGCTGGGCCGTGAGCTATGTCGCCGCAGGCAAAAATGGCGGGATCACCGGTCGCCTTGGTCAGCGAATCGGCAGCAACAATTCCCCGGGCGGTCGTGACTTTTTTTTGGCCCTGCAGAAATTCCAGGTCTGCAGCCTGGCCGATAGCCATGATCACCGTGTCTGCGTCGAGAAGGATGGTGCGTGTTTCGTCATAGCGGGGATTAAATCGCCGCTCGGCGTCGAAAACGGCGCTGCAGGCTCTGAAGCCAACGGCGCTGACTTTCCCGCCGCTGCCGACAATTGCTTTCGGGCCCCAGCCGGGATGCAGGATGACTCCTTCATCTTCGGCTTCTTCGATTTCCCAGACATGGGCCGGCATTTCGCCGCGGGACTCCAAACAGACGACATGGACTTCTTCTCCGCCCTGGCGCAGCGCTGAACGAGCTACATCCATTGCTACGTTGCCGCCGCCGATAACAACGACTTTTTTCCCGACCCGCGGGTTTTGGCCAAGTTTGATATCCCGTAAAAAGCCAACTCCGGGAAGAACCCCGGCAAGACCGGCGCCTTCAAGCGGCAGATCCCGGCTCTTTTGCACGCCAACGGCGATAAGGACTGCATTATATTGCTCTTTTAGCTCTTTTAAGGTAATATCGCTGCCCACGCGAGTGTTATTGCGCACTTCAATCCCATGCCTTAAAAGCATGTCAATTTCCCGTTGGACAACGATCTCTGGCAGCCGGTATTGGGGAATCCCGTATTTCAACCAGCCGCCCGGACTGGGCAGTGCTTCAAAGAGGGTAACCTGATAGCCTTTTTCCACAAGGTCGCAGGCTGCTGTCAGCCCAGCTGGTCCGCCTCCGATAATCGCTATCCGCTCTTTGCGGGTGGGAGTATATGTTTGTGATTCGGCTTTGGCGAGTTCCTCCCAGCCATAGTCGGCGGCCGCCCGTTTTAGGGTGGCGATTGCCAGCGGTTGATCAATTTCCTGCCGGTTGCATTCCGCTTCACACGGATGGTGGCAAATTCGGCCGCAGATACCGGCAAAAGGCAGACGGCGATGGATGACTTCCAGTGCTTCGGCGAATTTTCCCTGAGAAAGGAGAGCCACATACCCTTGCACATTCGTTCCGGCCGGACAAGTGGAGCGGCACGGTGGAACACCGCGCTTGTCGATCATGAACCGGTTTGGCACCGACTGCGGGAATAGCTTATATACCGCTTTACGAAGACCCTGATCCTGGTTGAAGCCATCCTTCACCTTAACGGGGCAGGCGTCGACGCAGTCGCCCCAGGCCGTACATTCGTCAATATCGATGAATCTCGCTTTTTTCCGCACCTGGGCGGTAAAGTTACCGGCTTCTCCTCCCAGCTTCTCCAACACCGAATGAGTGTGAATGATAATATTAGGATGGCTCAGGCAGTCACTCATCTTCGGTCCTAAAAGACACATGGAACATTCATTGGTCGGAAAAGTTTTGTCAAGTTGGGCCATCTTCCCGCCGATCGACGGTTCATCTGTGACCATATGCACAAGATATCCGCCATTGGCAAGATCCAGAGCGGACTGCATTCCGGCGATTCCTCCGCCTAAGACGAGGACGGAGCCGATTTTCTCCTTGGTTGACGCAGGCGGTGCTTGAACACCGATGCTGCTAACTTTTGCCATACTATTTTCCTCCCCTCTCGGCCACAGGAAGTACAGACATGGGATCGATCACATGTTTACGCAGCCAGGCTTGGGGGGCAGGAGCACCGAAAGCGATGCCCATCAACTCGGTAAAGTAGAAAATAGGCATTGTTTTGGCCACTTTGGTCTGGCGGATGTCCAGGTTGACGTGGCACATCGGGCAAGCGACTACAATGGCCTGAGCCCCGGCGCGCTGCGCCTCGGTAATGAGCTTGGCAACCAGCGTCTCCACCACCTCGGTACGGGGCAGGTTGAGGGCGACGCCGCAACAGTCGGTTTTGTAAGACCATTTTTTAACATCCGCCCCCAGGGCTGAAACCAGTTTATCCATGCTCTGGGGATGTTCGGGATTGTCGAAGGCCACTACGTCCTTGGGCCGCGTTAGCAAACAACCGTAATAGGTCACTACGTTGAGGCCGGCAAGTGGACGGATGATCTTAGCTTTGACGGCTCGCAGCATTTCTTTGCTGCTCAGGATTTCCAACGGATGGCGGACCTGAATCGTCGCCCCGTATTTGTTCCCCACGATCTTCTCAAGGTCGCCGTTGATGCCTTCGGCTTCGGGCGCCTGTTGACGAATCTGGTGATCCGTATATTTCAGCAGGTTATAACAGGCCGAGCAGGGAGCCAAAACATCGTTTTCGGCCTGTTCCGCCAGGACAAGGTTGCGCAAAGGCAGCGCCAGCGATAAATAATGATTTGTCGCATGGGCGCTGGAAGCCCCGCAGCAATTCCAGTCTTCGATTTCGGTAAGTTCGATGCCGAGTTCTTTGAATACATATCCGGTCGAGGCATTGTATTCGCTGGCAGTGGAATGGAGAGAGCATCCGGGATAATAGGTCATTTTCTTTTTCTCTCCGCCTCCTTCGCCTTGCGGAAAATCTGCTTGATTTCCCCCACCCGCCTGATACGGTCAGGCAAAAGTTTGAGTTTGCCCTTAGTCATGAATTTGATGCCTACGCCCATGTCTTGAGTAAAAGTGAATGTTTTCAGCTTGTAAATGCCGATGAGGCCTGCTTCATACGCGCGCCCCATTTGCCCAACCATCATCAAGAAGGACTGATGGAAAGCCGGAGTCTTTGTTTCACAGCCGGAAAACCCTTCCGCCAGCGCCATTTCTCGCAGCGCATCCATGATTTTCGAGGTGTCGATACCGTTGGGACACCGTGCCGCACAAGTCTTGCAGCCCACACACAGCCAGATGCTGTTGCTTTTGAGGACCGCTTCTTTTTCCCCCAGCTGAATCAGCTTCAGGATATCCGCATTGTACGGCTGCATGACAAAGTTCACTGGGCAGCCTCCGGCACATTTCTTGCAATTGTAACAAAGGTTGATATTTTGACCGGATTTAGTCTGGACCTCACCGACAAATTGGGAAGAAGGGATTATCCCTGCATCCGCCATTGTACACGCTCCTCTCCTCACGAAGTCTGCCGCGTTGCACGATCGGAACATCTTCGCGATTTACTTTTCCATCAACCCGCTAGAACAGTCCGCTGACTCTGCCTGTATTGACATCCACATCAATCCGGCGATAAGCGGGATCGGAACCTGTTCCCGGCATCAGACTGATAGCACCGGCCATCGGGCAGAGGAATTTGGCGCCGCCGTAAACCAATACGTCCCTGATTGGCAATCTCCATCCCTTGGGAACGCCTTTCCATGTCGGTTCATGGGACAGGGACAAGTGGGTCTTCACCATCATGGTGGAATAGTCGGCATACGCAGGATCAGCTTCAAACTTCTTGGCTTTCTCTTCAGCCAGCGGCGCCCAATCGACGCCATCGGCTCCGTATACTTCCTTGGCGATAGTCTCCACCCGCTGCCGCAAAGGCATTTCCAGCGGATACAGGTAGTTGAAATTGACTTCTTCCTTACAGGCATCGATAACGGCATCCGCTAACTCCAGGGCTCCGTCGCCACCCTGCAACCAGTGCTGCGAGACGGCGGCCCGGGCGCCGGCCTGTTCGGCGATCCGCTTCACCAGGTCATGTTCTTCCTTGGTATCGGTGTAGAAAGCATTGATACAGATTACCGGCTTGATGCCTGATTTTTTAATAACATTGATCAGGTGAATCATATTGGCGCAGCCTTTTTCTAAAAGTTCCAGATTTTCTTTGGTATATTCGTCAGGAAGCGGACGGCCAGGCACCACAGCAGGTCCACCGCCATGCATCTTCAAGGCGCGGACAGTGGCTACCAGGACAGAGACCGATGGTTTTAGTCCGCTTAGCCGGCATTTGACATTCCAGAATTTTTCGAAACCGATATCTGCGGCGAATCCGGACTCGGTGACATGGTAATCGAAGCATTTCAGACCGATACGGTCGGCAATAATCGAGGACTGACCTATGGCGATATTGGCAAACGGACCGGCGTGGACAAAGCAGGGCTGCCCTTCAACAGTGGAGCAAAGGGTTGGATTAATCGTATTTCGCATCCAGGCAGTCATGGCACCGTCAACTTCCAGGTCTTGGGCGGTAACCGGTTTTCCGGCCTTATCATAGGCAACCACAATGTGCTTAAAGCGCTCCCGCATATCAGCCAGATCCTTGGCCACCGCCAGAATAGCCATCAACTCGGACCCTACAGCGATACCGAACTTGGAATGCATCATAAAGCCGTCTTGCTTCCCGCCAAGCCCCATGATAATGTTGCGCAGGCCTTGGGCTGCAAAGTCAAGGACCCAGCCCATCTCCACGTTCTTGGGGTTAATGTCAAGTCTTCTGAGATTTCTTCTGCCCAACTCGGCGTCATCATAATTAGCCTCATGCTGCATCCTGGCATTCAGGGCAACCATCGCCAGATTGTGGGCGTTCATAATGTCATTAATATCTCCGGTCAACCCCAGAGAGAACTCGGTCATCGGGATTAAGAGGGCGTTGCCGCCGCCGGCAGCGGTACCTTTGACATTCATGGTCGGTCCGCCCGAAGGCTGCCGCAAAGCGCCGCCAACGTTTACGCCGCGCTTTCCCAATCCTTCCATGAGGCCTATGGATGTCGTTGATTTACCTTCTCCCAAAGGGGTAGGGGTGATGGCGGTTACCTCGATATATTTGCCATCCGGTTTATCCTTGAGGCGGTTGATCACTTTCAGGAAATCGATCTTCGGCGTCTTGCCGTACGGAATGATTTCATCTTTCTGCAGTCCCATCATTTCCCGGTATTGCTCAGTTGTAGGTATATTGCCCTCTGCCAGTTCAGCAATCTGCCAATCTTTTAATTGCGTAGGATCCCAAGCCATATGTATGCATCCCCCTTTAATTTCGCCAATTATGATTTACACTCGCTCAGTCTGCCCCGGATAAGCCATCATTTGTCAAGCTGCAGCTCTGCGGCTTTCAACGTATTGTGCAGCAGCATACCGATGGTCAGCGGTCCAACTCCCCCCGGCACAGGAGTGATATAGCCCGCGACTTCCTTTACCTCGTCGAATTTAACGTCGCCAACCAATTTGTCACCAACCCGATTGATGCCGACATCAATAACGATCGCGCCGGGTTTCACCATATCCTTTGTGACGAACTCAGGCTTGCCGATAGCAGCGACTAAGATATCTCCCTCCCGGCAGACCGCGGCCAAATCTTTCGTGCGCGAGTGACAGACGGTTACGGTCGCATTCCGGGACATCAGCAACATCGTCATAGGCTTGCCGACTATATTACTCCGGCCTAGAACCACCGCTCGCTTTCCTTCGACGGAAATACCGCTGATTTCCAGCATTTTGATAACGCCGTAAGGTGTACAGGGCACCAGTCCTTCTTTACCGATGGTTAGGTTTCCGACATTTACCGGATGAAAACCATCAACATCTTTGAGCGGGCTTATCCTCTCCAGAACCAATTCGCTGTTGATGTGTTTGGGCAGAGGCAGTTGCACCAGAATACCGTGTACCCTGTTATCGCCATTTAACCGGTCAATTTCTTGCAATAGCTGCCCCTCGGAAGTCGTTTCCGGCAGACGTACGACCTCCGAAGCAATTCCCAGTTCCTCACAAGCCTTGTGTTTGCGATTCACGTAAACCTTGGATGCTGGGTTTTCTCCTACGATGATGACAGTCAGCCCTGGTTTAATACTCCGGGCAGCCTCAAACTTAGCAACATCTTTTTTCACGATTTCCGTCAATTGCTCAGCTATCTTTTTCCCATCCAATATCTGTGCCGCCATAAATACGCTCAGCCCCTTTCTTGTACTTTCTTTGGTCTAATTTATATATACGTATATACATAAGGTGTTGTAACAGCCTCACCTCATTCCGTTTATGTTTCACTATGCCTTGATAATCTGCCAGCCGTCATTTATCTGTGTTTATTGTGAAATTTTTAACTTATTTAGCGAAAAAAAACCATTTGCGTCAAAAAGGCGAACTCCCGAATGAACTTATGCTTTAAGAGTCCCTTTACCCGCTTTTGAAGGAGCGGCAAGCAAAGGCAAGATAATCGCAATGATCAAGGCGGCAGAAGCTACAACACGGGCATCTCGTATATCCAAGATGTAACCGCCTATTACAGCTATTCCTAAAAATCCGATACAAACCGTCAAAGCCATGGTAAATTCCGATCTGGTCCTTTTATGTGCATCATCAAGGGCAAGGTAAAAACACCCCACCTATACTGTCCCTAAGCAAATTTGCATCAGGACTCTGCCAGATGCCACTAACCATCTATCCGGCATTTAGGGATTCATTCTGGTCTCTCCTTTCATGAGTTTTGCCATACTGCTTTTCAGGTAAGAAAAATAAGTTAATGTACAATCCTTCTTATCTATATGTATATACATCTCAAATAGATAAATGACTACATGTATATACATCTTCGCAAAGTAATTAGAAATTCCTACCAGAATATTCGGTAAACAACATTTTTTTTTGAGCAGGCTATCTATCAATCCGTTTAGAGCAATTTGAGGTGAAATATTTGCGAACGAATGATATTCGCCAAATCGCCGAGGGTACTGCAAGCCACCATATAGGAATACTTCTGAAAAAATCCTATTGTTTTATGGCGGGACCATTCGCTGCTAGGCAAGGTATTCAGCCAGATAATATTTCGTACTTTTTTTTTCAACACTGCCAATTCACTTATGGCGGCGTCACTTTTTACCGTTTTTGCATCGCTTACGATAATGACGACCATCGAAGGACGCAGCGCTTTTCGATGGTCTTTGCACAATGTTGATAAGCTTTTCGATAGATCAGTGCCTTTTCCCCATTGCCCGCTTTGGGCCATCATTTCACTCATAAGCTCGGCAAAGGGTTGTTTCTTTTTGAATTTGACGGTCATCCGTTCAAGGTCTTCGGCAAAAATAAAGCTTTCAATCTGATCAACAAGACTGGCCAGCCCGTATATGAACTGGAGTACAAAAACTGCATACTGGGCCATCGAGCCGGAAACGTCACATAATAACAAAATATTGGGCTTTGTTCGCTTGGCCGCCTTATATTTTAACTGCAGCATAGTGCCGCCGTAACGGGTATTATCGCGAATAGTCCGCCTCAGATCAATTCGTTCAGCAAAATGGGTTTTATGATATCGCCGGGACAGTTGACTGGACAATTCTTTCGCCAACTGTTTGATTAAGCGCCGGACAAGCGGAAGGTCCTGCTCCCCAATTCGCCGCATATCTTTGTGCAGCAGTGTCTGCGTTTCAGCTTCCAGACGCCGCGCCGCCTTTTCCACTGCTTGATCGATAATAGGCTCACCGCATAACCGCACCGGAAACGCCGCTTCTTCTTCTGCCGCTAACTGGCGCCGCCAATACTCCAGTGAACCAACTACAACTTTTTCAACTACATGTCTAAAATTTAGCTCAACGTTGTTTCCGCCGGATGTCTTTTCCAAAAACGAGCACAATCGTTGCCGGTCCTGGGGCGCCATTTGCTGGTACACCTGGCGTAGTTCACCGGATATATTTAATTCGTGGCCCTGGAAGGTCAATTCATCAGCCTTCCTCCTCCGTTGTACCGGCTGACCACTAGTCTGTTCCCTGGCCGGTGGTGGCTGTTGCTTGCGTTCCATAAAAAAGGCGGCAAAGGCCTGACGGAAGACAGGTATATCTTCATGCCTTTTTATTAAGGTCGCCTGCAAGGCAGCCTTTATATGCTGCGGATCCGCCCAGTCTTCCAGCAGTAAAGCTTCGGCTGAGTCCAGCATTTCCGAGGTGCTTACCCGGACCCCCAGCCCTCTTAGGACATGGCAAAATTCAACAATCTGCTTTGCCGCATTCACTGTAACCCCTCGCTTCACCTTTTGGGCATTCCCTTATTTGCACGCAAAGTTCCTCCGCGCCGCCTTTGTCTCTGAAATACCGGAGGTCCGCCCCGTGCTTAAAAATAAGCCCCAGGGTATTGTTGACGGCAGTTTCATCAAGAGCGTCCTGCCCCATCATCACCAAAGCCCGAGCCCAATCCAGACTCTCCGCAATTGCCGGCTTCTTCTCCAATTCAGGAAACCGACGAATGAACTGGAGAGCAGTCGCAATTTCGTGAGCTAATTTGGGGCCAAGCCCAGGAACTTTCTTTGCCAAAATCAAGGTTTCCTTCTCTATCGAGGGATACTCAAGGTACAAATAAACACACCGACGGCGCAGGCCGTCAGAAAGATCGCGATCATGATTGCTGGTCAGAACGACTATCGGTACATTCTTCGCCTTGATAGTCCCCCATTCGGGTATCGTTACCTGATATTCCGATAGCAGTTCAAACAGGAACGCCTCAAATTGTTCATCAGTTTTATCAATCTCATCGATCAGCAGTACTGGTTTTCGCGAGACCGTTATTGCTTTCAGTAAAGGCCGCTCCAGTAAATATTCGCGATCAAACAAATCTTTTTCAATAGTGTCTGTAAGACAATCTTTCTGCAGCTGTATTTTTAGCAATTGGCGCTGATAATTCCATTCATACAGCGCCCGGCTCTCATCCAGCCCCTCATAGCATTGCAGCCGGATCAGCTCGGTCGCAAAGACTGAACTTAGCACCTTCGCGACTTCCGTTTTTCCCACACCAGGCTCGCCCTCTATCAAAAGCGGTTTCCCTAGCTTGAGTGCCCAGTATACGGTCATAATGACCTCGTCTTCGGCAATATAGCTGTTGTCCAGAAAAGCCTCCTTCAATTTTTGCAGACTGATTTCCATCATCGTCCTCCCTTTAATTCACTATAAACACTTCCGAAAACCGCTAAAAAGGGAATAACTATACTGGCAGATATAACTTGATGCTAAAAGAAGGGACGCTCTATTTTGATAGAGATGCGTCCCTTCTTATTGTCTGATCGACAATCCACTAAAAATCATTTTCTGGGCTCAGCAAGAAAGACCGCTCCCAAGGTTGGTGCTGATCACCTGCTTTGCCGGTTTTGAACCCACGGCCGGGCTGATACTTTTTCGGGCGGCGTCTACAGCGGCATAAGCGTTTCTGCAATATTTGTCGGCACCGCAATATTGGGCTACCTTTTCATCTACCGGACCACCGCCGATTAGGACTTTTATGGACGGGTCCACCGCTTTCACCGCAGAAACCGTTTCTTTTATTGCATCAAATGCCGTAGTAAGCAGGCAGCATAACCCGACCGTTTGCGGTTTATTCATCTTAACCGCTTTCACGAAGGTTGCTGTGGCAACATCGACTCCTAGATCGACAACTTTAATTCCATTACAGCTTAGAATCGCGGAAACAATATTTTTACCAATATCATGAATATCGTCTTTTACCGTTCCGATAACCATAGTACCGATTGCTTTGGATTCACAGCCTGAAGTGAAGAAAGTTTCCATCAAAGCGGCAGCACTAGAAAAGATATCGGCTGACATAATGAGCTCCGCTAAAAAGTAATCACCTGCCTCATAGCGCATTCCGACCTGTTCCATCCCTTGCTGGAGCTGAATAAGAATTTCCATGGTCGGAACGCCCTCATCAAGTTGTGCCCGAACCTCCAGCAACACCGCATTTTCATCCAACTCAGTCAAAGCTTGAACGAGATCAAAGTTCTGCATACTTCCACCTCCCTAAATTCAAACTTGGAATACCTTTACAAACCACTATTCGACTCCGGGTTCAACGAAAGGCATCACACCAAAACACAGACCTCCACCGCTAGGCCTTTAAGAGTCTTCCGTCCCTATACTCTTTTATATATTGGCAACAATACTTATCCGATCCTGCTATGGCTTTTGCGGCGCCCAATAATGACATTAGATTTTGATCAAGAGGATCCGCAATCAACGTATCGATGCCGCAGGTTACAAGCGCAACGGCGAGCGCCTGATTTAATAAACGTCTGTGAGGCAAACCGAAAGATATATTGCTTAATCCGCAACAGATATGAACTCCGGGAATTCCTTCCTTAACCGCCCTGACAGTATCCAATAGCACTCTGCCGGATGCGCTATCCGATCCAATCGGCTGAGCCATAACATCAAGATATATGTCCTTGAGATCCAACCCATCACTCGATAACTTATCCACGAGCCGGCAAGCAATTTCAAAACGCCGCTCCGCCTTTGACGAAATGCCTGTATCATCAAGACACAACGCAATAACAGAAGTCTTATAGTATGTAATAAGCGGTATTATCTCTTTATACCGCTTATTCTCCAAAGTAATTGAATTGACAATTGGTTTTTGGCGAGCCACAGCTAAAGCCTGCCCCAAAGCGATTGGATTAGGACTATCAATACACAGTGGTCTAGCGGTTGCGTCTTGCACACATTCCGCCAGCCAAGCCAAAAGGGGAGCTTCCCTTTCGCCAAAGGTTCCTGCGTTAATGTCTATGCTGTGGGCTCCTGCCTCAATCTGATCAATGGCTATTTGCTGTATAAATTGTTTATTCTGTTCTGCAACTGCCGAAGCAATAGCGCGAATACTGCTATTAATTTTTTCTCCGATAATATACAAAAACAATTCCTTCTTTATCGAACAAAATTGATTTCAATGGGGTTTTCAATCCCCCCAAACAATAGTTTGTTAAAACATTCACATACTATTTATGTGAAAATTCTATCAATTAAAACCATGGTTGTCAAGTAGTATTTTTGTGAACGAACGCAGGCTCTCGGCGCCTGCCCCCGTAAAATAAAAGCAGCGGCTTTGTAAACCAAAGCCACTGCTTTTTCTTACCTCAAAACTGAAACCACGGCAATCCCTACTATGCGTTAAGCGCGGTCGCCTTCCATTCATTACCCTTTCTTTGCAATATACCAATAGGGAAATGCTACTAATAGTGTCCCGCCGATGAAGTTACCTACCGTGACCCAAATAAGATTGTATGCGAAACCGGTCAAAGATACACCCACACTATCTGAAACAAATAGCGCCGCGGCCAACAGCGTCATGTTCGCTACGCTGTGTTCAAATCCTGTTGTAATAAAGGCAAACAAGCACCAAAACACCATATGAGTTTTCCCGTCTCTTCCTTCATTCGAAAAGAACACCATACTGCCAGGCAGACCAGCGTATTGCACAAAACTCCCCTCAGCAAAAGCTGGTCCCATGGCAGAGCCATCTTCATCTGTGCTGTCTTTACAATAAAAGCCTCCGTGCTACCGCTAAGCAGCCCTGAATAAGCAAAGAGGCCTGCTAAAAGTACCGCCCCAATGAGATTACCGGCAAAACTAAAAAAATAAATCGACAGGACTTCGTAGGCTGCTACTTTTTTCTCTAGCTGCCCAATTGTCATCACCATGTGGTTCCCGGTAAAAAGCTCCGATCCAGCCATGATAACAAGACTCAAAGCAATACCAAAACAAAGTCCCATAACAATTCTAACGATCGGCACTTGCCCCTGCGACAATAGTCCCCCAATCGTAAAAATCAATAAGATTCCAAAGCCTACATACATCCCGGCCAAAGCCGAGGAAAGGATGTATTTCGCTTTGCCTGTTCTTAACAGATCAATTTTAGCTTGCGCCGAGGCCGCAATTTTGACAATTTCCTCGTAATACATGCGATTTATCCACCTTCACTATTTCCATCACAGACCCCAGGCTACCTTGCCCGGTACACCAATTGGACCACTCCCGAACTGTACCTTCGTACATCCGTAAGGCCAAGGCTGAGCCGCTCACGCAAACTTCCGAATAATGGTTTGCCAGCTCCCAGCACAACCGGGTGAACAGACAGGCGATACTCATCCACTAAACCAAGGTTGATAAACGTGGAAATTAAACTTGCTCCACCATAAAGCCATACAGCTTTACCATGCCCCTGCTTGAGCTTTCTTATTTCCTCTTCAATATTGCTATTAATATATTGTACATCACCACTGGGAGCTGTCTGAGTAGTAGAAAATACGATTTTCTTTTTGCTGTGAACCAGTGCCCAGATTTGCTTTTCACATTCAGAAGCCTTATCAGAAGGGGTATATTCCCCCCATAATTCATAGCTTTTCCGTCCATATACAATTGTATCTATTTCACTTAGGAACTGCTCAAAGGCCATTTCCTCATCCATAATACACCAATCTATTTCCCCATTAGGCCCCTCTATAAACCCGTCCAAGGTTACCGCCAAATCTAAGATTACTTTTCGCATCTCTATAATCCTCCCCCAGCCTTGATCGCTATAGCAGCATTCGTTAGTTTACCAAACGGCAATCGATTATCATCTATATTCTGGGATAAATAAATAGGATAAATCAAAAAACGCCCCGCATAAACGGATGCTTCAGAATTTCAATATTAAATTTAGACCAACCATGAATACTCTTGACGGCGATCTATCACATCAGACCAGATTACAGAGGGACAACATACCTGTCCCTCGTCCCTGTTAAATATCTGCATCTGTTGCAAAGGCCTCCGTGCCTATTGGTGAAATTGTGACAAAAAGGCGCAAGTCATCTTCGCCGCTGTTTATAACCTGCATGCTTTCCTGCCCATCAACCTGCATTAACTCGCCCACTTGCAACGAGGTTTCATTACCATCCGTAACAACCTTGGCCTTACCCTCTAGGACCTGCAGGAAAAGGGTTGATTCTAGATGTGTGTGTCCAGGTAGTATTGCCCCTTTTGCAATGTTCAGTATAAAAGCAATTACATTATCGCTTTTGAAAATCATCCGCTTAGCGATTTTTTTCTGAGGATTATGGAAATAATCATGGAAAATAAACTTGTTCACAGGTAAACCCTCCTTAATTTAATTTCAAATTTAATATCCCCGAATTAGGGCATATATAACGGTCCCACCAGAGCATTTTTTTCCGTCTTAGATAATGATGGGTCCAGGGCTTTACTATGGAAATTGCCCCGCCGATACCCTTGTAAATCAGCCAGGAAAGGATTCGCCCAATCGGAAGCCCGAAAAACAGTGTCCGCACTCCTTAAAAGATACATTCGAAATTCATTAATTGATTTTTTTCAAAAACCTTTTAAGAAGGACGAGCAAACATATTGGAAATGAAAACTTCTAACACATCAGGTTAGCCCTTCACGAAATAAAAGTCAAAAAACGGAGGATAAGGTAAAAACCTTGTCCCCCGCTCTTTTTATGTCAGGAAAGCACCGTCTCCTTTGATTCCGGCGCAGCCACATATTTTCGCAGCCTTTTCGCTAACGGCAGGGCGATAACCGCCGCCACGCCGATCTGTACCAAATTGCCGGGGATAGAGGTCAGCGGTGCCACCCAATTGCCATAAATGATACCTTCTGCACCATAATAACCCACTACTTTAATCAGGCCAGCAGCCATTAAAGCCAGGATATACGCCGTCAAACTCCGGTTCTTTTCACAAATAGCCCCGACCGTATACCCCATCAGGCCAACAATCACCAGGGTAAATGGAGCCCACAAAAACCAGCCGCCCACCACATCGAACAAGGCCATACCAATACCGCCGGCCAGAGCGCCGATCCAGCGGCCGTAAAGAATGGCGAAAAGGAAAAGCGGCACATTTCCCAAATGAATCAGTCCGCCGTTGGCGGCAATAGGAAGACGAAGATTGACAAAAGATGTGCAAGTAAATACGAGTGCAATGCCTAACGCGGTATAGGCCAGTTGTTTTGTCTGGCTGAAAGATTGTTTTTTCATATCTTTTCTCCTATCTTAATTTTTTAAGTAACAAATATAGTATAACCCACAGTTGTTCCCTTTGAAATATTCAGATTGATATTTTTAGATAGGTACAGTTTTCAATACCCTTGCTAAACATACGAAGGCCGGCTGAGAAAATTCCTCTGGCCGCCCTATTGATACCCATCTTGTTGTTCAACTTAAGTAAATTTTTCTATGGGAAAAGAGCATCAAACTCGTTTTGATTTTTTATCTCATCGGCAACCAGGTTTGCATTTTTTGATAGAGCGCAAATCGCCGTCAAGTTTTTCTTTTAGATTTTTACTCATTGTTCATTTTTATGCGGTTTGAACTACTTACGTTCTTGTCATACCACAATGGATTTAATAGGTAATTTATGGTAATGCTATCATTATAATTGAACGGTTCAACTCGATGATCATTATAAATGGAGGTAACACAATGGGAAATATAACGCTAGTTCCTGTATGGATAATTCAAGATGTTTTAGTTTTANNTTTAGTTTTAATTATTGCCACCTTAATGATTTTTTATATAATTGATAATGAAAAGCGTCCCAAGATTGTATTAATGCAATTCATATGCTTTGTCTTTTTTTATGCCTCGGTCTTTGAAAACGTTGCTGTATTTATGGGATCTATGGGGAAAGAAGGTTTTTACTCATATGGGAGCAGTATCCTAATGATATTCAATGTACCAATAACTGTTCCAATTATCGAGTTTCTTATCGTTTACTCAACGTTACGTGTTTTGAAGACGATAAATATACCGTCATGGACTAAACCATTCATTGCTGGCCTTAGTGCTATGATTTTTGACTTTTCACTGGATCCAGTCGCAGTAAAACAGATTTTTCAAACTTCGGAAGGAATCATTGGCAGGTGGAGTTATTACCCGCTCCCTGGAGAACCTGTCATATATGGGGAACCTGTCATGAATTTTACAGGATGGATCTATATAGCCGGATACTGGACTGCATTTACTTTAATCGGTGAATGGTGGCATAAGAAGAGTGGCTATAGTAATCTAATTGGCTATATATATCCGTTCTTGGCTGCAATTCTTTCTCTAGCTTGTTTGCTTTCACCTATATCCAACTTCTTTAATTATATGGGACCATTTTTCAACAGAACTACTGATATGCAATGGGTAATGTTGGTCTCTCTTTCTGTAGTTTCAGTGGGAATTTTAGCGTTAGCCTTCGTCAAGTTCTGGGATCGTAGGGTTGTTAACTCTTTGAATTATAAAAAAGATTTTCCTATCATGTTTACTTTCCTGGGTTTTCCTTTGGCTAATACCTTATTTTGTGTGATTGGTGGGTACATGGAGATACTATGGCTTGTTGTCCTGGCACAGGTGTTATTATTGTTAGGCTGGAGTGGAATTTATATTTTGAGTAAAAAGTTACTCCCAAAGGAATGAAGAACCTCCCAACAAGTTAGATAAATATTTCAATAAGCAAGATGAAAGGGCTTGCTGCCTGTGTAGAATATGTGGTGTGTGTTGGTATAACAAAACAATAAACGGTGAGGATTTTTCCTCACCGTTTAACGCCTTCTGTAGCGAAAGCAGATTATACGCAAAAAAATTCATTTTTTCTTCCGAACTGGTGTCCAAACTTCGCTGTAAGCGTAATCCTTTTTATGCTCATCCATTTTTGAAAAGGAAAAAGCAGGCATGTTAATGACCTCATAATCGGAAGTGGGCAGCCATTCGGAATAGACTCGCGCCATGGTATTTTGTAGAGTGAAAGGAAACGGCCCTTCATTCGGAAAAACTGCCCAAACGCAGGCTTCTACCGGAACTTTCACCAATCGGTCGCTTACATCCTCTTTTGTGGTCAGTACGCCAATCAGATGGGTCAGCTCGCCTTCTTCTTTCAAAAAGCCGGCATCTGCTTCATAAGAGGCGTTGACGACTTGATAAGGCTCCATGTCTTGCAGCGCGTGCATTTCTTCTCTTTGCTCTTTTGTAATGCTCATTGCAAGCTCTACAATCGCATTGTTGACGCCCTCAAATTGCATGGGAACCCGCTTGCTTACACCAACCAGATAAAACGCTGGTTTTTCTTCGATTCTACATTCCATCGTATTTCCTCCTTTGATTGTGATGACAAACGAAAGTTTGGGGAAGGGCTTGCTGATTCTTTTTTTGGCTGCATCCGAGGGCAAAAAGCCGCTCCATTTTTTGAATGCCCGGGCAAAGCCATCCATTGACGAGTAGCCATATTTATAAGCAATGTCCGTAACTTTTTCCCCCATCAGCAAATCTTTATTGGCTTCCGACAACCTTCTGCTTTTTATATACTCACTCAATGTCATTCCCGCAAGATAAAAGAATACCGTCCTGAAGTGATAATCTGAGATTCCGACATATTTAGATATCTCTTCCAGGTCCAGCTCGTCAGTCAAATGTTCTTCGATATACTCAACGGCGCGGTTAAGTTCTTGTAGCATAGCCATCCCTCCCTTCGCTTCTACATCATATCAAAGCTGCTTTGGCAATACTCGACTTTTGCATGTAAAAAATATCGAATCCCCATAGAGGTAAATTATCAATTGTGAGCTTTTTTCATTTCATGCATACATTTTATCACGAAGCATAATTTCACTAATCATGTCGATAATTCAACAAAAAAACCTTTTGAGACCGCATCTGGAAAAGAACATAGGGTTTGAGAACCTCCCAACTGAAAGGTCTACGGATATGTGGCTACACTTCCTATGCTTGCTGTTCCGTCTCTTTAAGAACAAGCACCGATACCACCTCAAACGGCGGCACCGGTGCTTGTTATCCTATGTCACCGCCCTTTACTGTGGCCGGCTTTTATGCTACCTTTTTCTCCTTAAACTATAGTTGGAAATAAATTGCATTTTTTCATTTTTTTCTTTTTACTTCCGAGAGAACATATTCCACAATTCCCACAAAACTTGAACCCATGTCCCGCCTGGCTTCACGGGCTGTGTTTTCTTTGCAGTAGAACACAACACTCAACATGATGTGTATGGGGGAACATATCTACCGGCTGGATCTCTACCGTCCGGTAACCCTGCTCGGCGAGGATTGCCAGGTCTCGGGCAAGGGATGCCGGATTGCAGGATACATAGACAATGCGTTCGGGATTCATCCTCACAAATGTCTCCAATACCTTAGGCTCACAGCCGGCCCGGGGAGGATCAACTACTATTGTCTCCGGCCGGATACCGCTCCGGTATAGGTCGGGCATGACCTCAACGGCATCACCGGCGATAAATTCCACATTCTCGACCTTGTTCGTTCGGGCATTTTGCCAGGCATCGGCAATCGCCGGTTCGACAATTTCAATGCCGTATACTTTATCAGCCTGTCCGGCCAGGAACAACGTGATCGTTCCAGTGCCGCAATAGGCATCAATTACCGTTTCTTTGCCTGTCAGCCCGGCATATTCTACTGCTTTACCGTACAATACAACCGTCTGCTCCGTATTGACCTGGAAAAAGGAACGAGCAGAAATATGAAAAGTTAAATTACCGAGTTTATCGGTAATGGTATCTTTCCCCCAAATAGTACGGGTAGTCCGCCCTAAGATAACGTTGCCTCTTTGAGGATTAACATTATGAATGATACTTGCCAGCCCAGGTATTGCCAACTGCAGGGCAGTGATGATCTTAGCCTGGTTTGGCAGTTTATCTGTGACAGTCACCAGCGCCACCATCACTTCCCCGGTTGCCGTGCCCACCCGCCCCATGACATGACGAATAACACCTTCTCCGGTACGTTCGTCATAGGTTGGGATGTTAAGCTCCGTGACAATGCGCCGGACCTGGTCCGCTATCGTGTTATTAACGGTATGTTGAATACAGCAATCATCCGTATTAACAATGGCATGGGTACCCTGGGAATAGCAGCCTACAGCAACTTTCCCCTGAGCTCTCCCCACGGGGAATTGCATTTTATTGCGATAGTACCAGGGATTAGCCGCACCGATCGTAGGATGAATCGTGACATCGTCCAGCTTGCCAATGCGCGTTATCGCATTGACTACTTGCTCCCGTTTAGCCTTTAACTGTCCCTCATAGCGCATATGCTGCAGCTGACAACCGCCGCAGCTCTGATAAACAGAGCACTGTGGTTCCACCCGTTCAGCCGAAGCCTGCTTAACCGCAATCAGTTTGGCTTTTGCATAGCTTTTTTTAACCTCACTGATTTGTACCTCAACAACTTCTCCCGGCAGTGCCTGGGGAACGAAAATAGTGAAGTCCTGATAACGCCCTACCCCTTCACCACTGTGTCCGAGGTTAGCGATTTCCACTGTATACCGGCTGCCCATTTTTACAGGCGCTGTTTGATTCTTTGTCATCTTGCTCACCTTATCTGTATAAAATTTTGTACCCCTTGGGCAAAGTTATCCTTGCCGCAAGGGGTTTTTGTACCTACTTTTCTTCTTTTTCCAGGCTTTTACTGAGTTTAAGCAAGGTCTCCGTATAGCTGTATAATTTTTGCTGCACACTCTGATGAATGGTCTCAGCAGGAGTACCGGTAAGAATTTCAATGCCCTGATCAATTGTTTTTACCGGATAAATATGAAATTGTCCTTGCTGAACGGCCTCCACAACTTCATCATTTAGTGTCAAATCCTTCACATTCTGATGAGGGATCATCACGCCCTGCTTACCGTTTAAGCCCTTTAACTTACAGACGGCGTAAAAGCCTTCAATTTTTTGTGTTGCACCGCCAATCGGCTGAATCTCACCTTTTTGATTGACCGAGCCGGTCACGGCAATATACTGCTTAATCGGCTGCTCTGAGAGGCTGGAAAGAATGGCATATAATTCGGTACTGGAAGCGCTGTCACCGTCAACGCCTTCGTATAACTGTTCAAAGGTCAGACTGGCTGTCACGGTAAGCGGCTGCTTCTGCGCATATTTTTGTCCCAAATAACCACCAAGAATGAGTACACCCTTACTATGGCTGGTACCACTCATCTCGGTCTCCCGTTCGATGTTGATAACGCCGTGCTTGCCAAGGTAGGTATTAGCAGTAATCCGTGAGGGCTTGCCAAAGGTATACTCCCCTACGGCCAGCACCGCCAGGCCATTTACCTGTCCGACCTTTTCATCATCAGTATCAATCAGGAACATGCCTTCCTCAAACATTTCCTGCAGCTTTTCCTCATACTTATTAGAGCGGCAGCGCTTTTCATCAATGGCCTTTTTAATATGCTGAACGCTGACAACCGTACTTTGGTCCATCGTCGCCCACGTATCCGCTTCACACACTACTTCTACAATATCACTGAAGCGGGTCGTCAGTTTATCCTGTGATCCGGCCAGGCGGGTAGCATGCTCCACCATTTTGGCAACAGCAGACCTGTCAAACGGTTTTAACTGTTCTTTTTTGACAGTAGATGTAATAAATCCTGCCAGCTTCTGTCTGTTGACATCATTGTTTTTCATGTCAATATCAAAATCAGCATAAATCTTAAACAGCTTGCGAAAATCTTCATCATAATTAAACAACAGGTGATACAGAGAAGGATTGCCAATCAAAATGATCTTTACATTCAGCGGTATTGCCTGGGGTTTAACCGAGGCCATCGCCAGCATTCCATACTGATCACTTAAGTTTTCAATCAGCAGCGTATTGGTCTTCAGAACGCGCTTGAGTCCTTCCCATGCACCGATATTTGTCAAAACATCGCGAATATTTAAAAGTAAGTACCCGCCATTAGCGCGATGCAGTGCTCCAGACTTGATCATGGAATAATCGGTACTAACCACACCCATCCGGTTTTCATATTCAACTCTGCCTACCAGATTGTAATAGGTGGGATTGATTTCAAAGACTACAGGAGCACCGTCCATGTCGCGGTTATCCACTAATAGATTGACTTTATATTTATCTTTGATCGAATCCTGCATGTTCTTCTTAAACATAAGGAAGGGATTGTTTTCTTCTTCATTTGCCGCCGGTTTGAAGTCATTGATGTTTTTAACTACTTCTGATTTAACGGTGTCCAAATAGGCAACAACTTTTTCAAAGGCCTGATACTTTTCTTGCAAATCATCAATAAAATGACCTGCCGCAAAAAGTCCCACCTTTGTATCCAGGCCTTTCAGTTCCTCTCTGGCCTGCCGCTCAACCTGCTGCACCATGCGGACAGCATCCATCGCTTTTTCATGAACAGCGACCAGGTTTTTTTCAATACCTTCCCGCTTGTCTTTATCGAGCTTTTGAAATTCCTCCGGTGTTACCGGCGTACCATTTTCAATAGGCAAGCCGACAAAACCGGTAGTGGACCACTGCGGCGAGATTGCATTTTGCTCGCAATATTGATTAAACCCTTCCATAATAACAGCTCGTTTAGCCTGAAAGGTCTTAACAATTTCCCCTTTGGCTTCTTCGTAATGATCACCGCTGAATATTTTAGGAATATCATTTTTCAGGTTTTCCACTAAATCCTGCATATCCTGACGAAAGATACTGCCTTGACCGGCAGGCAGCGACACCGCTATGGGCTGACTGGGATTTTCAAAATTATTGACATAGCACCAGTCATCAGGAACGGCTTCATCCTGCGCAACCTTGTGAACAGCCGATTTGGCATAGGTGATTTTCCCGGTGCCTACTAAGCCGGAAATAAAAATATTATAGCCTGGTATTTTCGTGAAAAGACCAAATTCAACAGCCTTTACCGCCCGTTCCTGGCCAATCATGACTTCCAGTGGCGGTGCGCTTTCGGTAGTATCAAAATTGAATATACTTTCATCGCATTGAAAGCGAAGCTGCCCGGCCGATAGTTCAAGGCTTTCGGTCATCTCATCAATCCCCTTTATGGTTTATTGCTGCTTATCGTTTATTGCATTTCACTCCACGACAGTTCAGTACTGCCACAGACAGTACAGGTATCAAAATAGGCTTCCGGCTGAATGGCGGCAGCATTGGCAAAAGCCTTGGTGGCACCAAGACGGGTCATGCCAATGAGAGCACCGGTGCTGTCAAAAGAACCGATCACCCCGGAGCTAGGACCATTGGCATAAGGAGCAACAGAGGGGACTTTACTTGATTCAAACTGGCTGCTGTTACCACAGTGGCTGCAATAAGGCATAGGTTCATCTCCTTTTTAATTAAACTAATGGTATACCAAGAAACAATAAAATTACTTTTGTTGAATTAATGAAAGAGTGCGCAATTATTGAGCTCAAGAGTGAACCTGTCCAAAAGTACAACAGAGCCAAGCCTACTCCCACTACAATAATTTCCACCAGCCAATAGGCATTAAAATGCAATAGCGCAAAGATAGCGGCGCTGAATACCGCTCCGCCCCATAAGCCGAATCGGTCTTTCAGCGGGAGGAACGTGAACATCCGGTACAATAATTCCTCCGTAACAGGAGCAGCTAGCCCGGCTAAAAAAAGAGGTACCATCAGTTGCTGCCAGTTTAAGGCTTGCTGAACTTGAGCGACAAGCGGATGCTGAACAGGAGTCGCAAACAAAGTGGTGGCATAGAGCCGTTCGCTGTACATACTCACGCCGAGCAAAAATATGCCTGCAAGTAAACCGGCCATTACATTGCGCCCCAGCTTATCTGTTGACAGGCCAAGCTCCTGCAGATTGCCATGCTTACTGCGGACAGCAAACCATACCAGGCCGATTACTACTAGCCTGTCAGTCATTTCTACAGCAAAAGATGACGATTCGCCAAACAGCACCGGATAAACGGCCCGGACCAGCAATAACCCTACTACAATGCGCAATACATAGACCATCACTACATCTTTGATTGTCCACGGTACTCTTTTGGACAGCATACTACTTACCTCGTTTTTCAGCTTAACAATATCATTATGCACTCGCATAGATGGTTTCATGCAAAGAAAAAAGCGCCCAAAGGACGCTTCAAGGTTGTTAATAATTACTATTTAGTTTGCAGCTAACTATCATTACATGCGCTCGCGCAGCAATTTATTGACCAATTCAGGATTAGCACGGCCTTTAGTCTGTTTCATTACCTGACCGACAAGAAAACCGATGGCTCGTTCTTTACCGGCCTGGTAATCAGCAACCGACTGAGGGCTGGCAGCAATCACCGCTTCTACAACGGCAATAATGGCACCTTCATCGCTAATCTGTACTAAGCCTTTTTCCTGTACGATCGTTTCGGCAGTCTTACCGGAGGTCCACATTTCTTCAAAAACAGTTTTTGCTATTTTACTGGAAATGGTGCCCTTATCTAGCAGCACCAACAGGCCTGCCAAACGCTCCGGTGTGACCAGGCACTCGTCAATGGTAGCTTCTCCGGCATTGAGGTGTTTGGACAAATCACCCATCAGCCAGTTCGCTGCCGCTTTGGCATCTGCGCCCAGCTTAACTACCTGGTCAAAATAATCGGCCATAGCCCGGCTGGCAGTAAGTACTTCTGCATCATACGAGGACAATCCGTGGCTGTCTACCAGTCGCACCTTACGGGCGTCGGGCAGCTCAGGGAGGTTAATCCGGATCTCTTCCACCCGGGCCGGATCAACTACAATAGGGACAAGATCCGGTTCTGGGAAGAAACGGTAATCATGAGCCTGTTCCTTGCTGCGCATAGAGATGGTGATTCCCTTGCCGTCATCCCAGGAACGGGTTTCCTGAATCACCCGGCCGCCTTCATCAAGCACTTCGGCCTGACGTTCCACTTCATATTCAATCCCGCGCTGAACAGAGCGGAAGGAGTTCATGTTTTTCAGTTCCGCCTTGGTGCCTAACTGAGTAGCCCCCATGGGGCGCAGCGAAATATTCGCATCGCAGCGCAGGCTGCCTTCTTCCATTTTGCAGTCCGAAATATCAATATATTGTAAAATTGCTTTCAGCTTTTCCAGATAAGCTTTTGCTTCTTCAGCAGAACGGATATCCGGCTCAGATACGATCTCGAGCAGCGGCACGCCGGTACGGTTGTAGTCGACAAGCGCATAGTCAGACCTGGCAATGGTTCCGGCATGAACCAGTTTGCCTGCATCCTCTTCCATATGGACTCGTGTAATACCGATACGCTTTATTTCACCGTTCACTTCAATATCTAGATAACCGTTTACGGCGATCGGTAAATCAGACTGTGAAGTTTGGAAGTTCTTTGGCAGGTCAGGATAGTAGTAGTTTTTGCGATCAAATTTACTGAAAGGCAGGATTTGGCAGTTAAGTGCCAAACCGGTGCGAACAGCGAAATCTACCACTTTTTCATTTAATACAGGCAAAACACCCGGCAGTCCGAGGCATACGGGACAAACATTGGTATTTTGCTCAGAACCAAATTTTGTACTGCAGCCGCAGAATATTTTAGATTCGGTTTTCAGTTCCGTATGAACTTCCAGACCGATAACAACTTCATAGCTCATAACTTAAACCTCCCCCAGCGGCGCAAAACGCTTGTGATAATCTGTATTTTGTTCAAATGTATAAGCGGCACGCAAAATAGCAGCCTCGCCCAGTGGTCTGCCGATCAGCTGCAGGCCGATAGGCAGATTGCCTGCAAAGCCGCAAGGCAGCGATAAAGCCGGTGTTCCAGCCAGGTTAACCGGAATGGTGCAAACGTCCTGCAGATACATTGCCAGTGGATCATTGGATTTCTCACCAAGCTTAAAGGCCGGTGTCGGTGCCGTAGGGGTTACTAAAAGATCAACTTTTTCAAAAGCCTGATCGAAGTCCCGTTTGACCAGCGTGCGCACTTGCAGTGCTTTCTTATAATAAGCATCATAGTAGCCAGAGCTTAATGCATAGGTTCCCAGCATAATCCTGCGCTTCACTTCTGCGCCGAAACCTTTGCTGCGCGTGTTTTTATACATGCTGACAATGTCATCGCCATCTACCCGCAGTCCAAAGCCGACACCGTCATAACGGGCCAAATTGGAACTGGCTTCAGCGGGAGCAATTACATAGTAAGCCGACAGGGCATATTCTGTATGAGGCATAGATACTTCCACAACCTCAGCACCCATCGCGGTAAATTGTTCAACAGCCTTATAAATGGCTTTTTCCACTTCCGGCGCCATGCCGGCAACAAAATATTCTTTTGGCAAGCCAATGCGCAAGCCTTTGACGTCATTAACCAATGCCTTAGTATAGTCAGTTGCTCCGGCTTTAACCGAAGTGGAGTCCTTGCTGTCGTGACCGGCAATGGCATTAAGGACAATCGCGCAGTCGGTTACATCGCGGGTGATCGGACCGATTTGATCCAGTGAGGAAGCATAAGCGACCAGACCATAACGGGATACCAGTCCATAAGTTGGCTTTAAGCCTACTACACCGCAGTAAGCCGCTGGCTGGCGAATAGAGCCGCCTGTATCCGAGCCCAGTGCCCAGACCGCTTCACCGGCTGATACGGCCGCTGCCGAACCGCCGCTCGAACCACCCGGTACAGTCGATATGTCCCAGGGATTTGCGGTGTGCTGATAAGCAGAGTTTTCTGTAGAACCGCCCATAGCAAACTCGTCCATGTTGGCTTTACCGATGACTACAGCCTGCTCGGCAGCAAGCTTTTCGATTACGGTTGCGTTATAAGGCGGTACAAAGTTTTCCAGCATCTTGGAAGCGCAAGTAGTCTTAATATCCTTTGTACAAATGTTATCCTTAATTGCACCAGGAATCCCTGCCAACGTGCTGATTTCTTCTCCGTTCTTGATCCGCTCATCAACTGCCTGAGCAGTTGCCATAGCCGTCTCGCGGGTTTGGGTTATGTAGCTCTTAACCTTATCTTCTACCGCATCAATGCGGGTAAAAACAGCCTTGGTAAGTTCCACAGCAGAAACTTCCTTGCTTTTCAGCTTGCTGTGCAGTTCATGTATAGTTGAATGAAACACAATGCTCCCCCTTATCCTTCCATAATTTTCGGCACTTTAAAGTAGCCTTCTTCCTGCTCCGGCGCATTGGATAATGCCAGCTCACGGCACAGGGAAGGAACTGCCTGGTCAGGCCGCATAACATTTTGGAGAGGCAGCACATGGGCGGTCGGCTCAATCCCGGTTGTATCTACACCATTAAGCACCAGCATATAGTCGAGAATAGCATTTAATTCACCCGTGACCTGCTCCACTTCGGCTGCAGGAATCTCCAGGCGCGACAGCAGTGCTACCTGCTGAACATCTTTGTTGGTAATTTTCATATTTTCACTCCATTCGCCAGCAATCCGCAAAATTTCCATATTGCTCTATTATACCATGTTTGTCCAGTTTTACGAGAGGCTGGGTTCCTCATCTCTCTGGGCAGTGCCAAGCAACGCCATGAGCTCTGCTTCATTCAGTACAGTAATGCTCAGCTTTTGGGCCTTATCCAGCTTACTGCCTGCCTCTTCGCCTGCCACCACATAATCTGTTTTTTTGCTCACCGATGAGGTGACTTTGCCGCCCTGGCTTTCAATCAGTTCGGCTGCATCATTCCGGGTAAGGGTAGGCAGCGTGCCGGTTAGCACGAAGGTCTTGCCGGTTAGCGGGAGAATCCCGGTTGTGCGGCGTATTTCTTCCGTCAGCTTAACACCTGCCGCTGTCAGTTTTGCAATAAGGCGCTCTGCTTCGGGCCGAGCGAGGGACTCCACTACACTTTCAGCTATGCGCGGGCCAATTTCATCCAATGCCGTCAATTCATCGGCAGATGCCTTAGCTAGCAACTCAATGTCACCAAAATGACGGGCTAAGGTAGCAGCCGCCTTGGCACCGACGAAACGAATGCCCAGACCAAACAGCAGCCGGGCAAGTCCGGCCTGCTTACTGGCAGCAATGGCTTCGATCAGATTCTGTGCCGACTTAGGTCCCATCCGTTCCAGATTAAGTACTTGCTCAGCAGTAAGCGTATATAAATCAGCTGCATCCGCTACCAGGCCCGAATCGACCAGGCTGGTAACCACCGCCTGCCCAAGGCCATCGATGTTCATCGCATCGCGGGACACAAAATGGATGAGTCCTTCTCTGAGCAGCGCAGGACAGGCACTATTTATGCATTTGTGTGCCGACTCACCGGGAATGCGCAGCACCATGCTGCCACATTCGGGACAGGTGGCGGGCATGACAAAGCTCTTTTCAGCACCGGTACGCCGCGACTCAACTACCGAAATAACCTCCGGTATGATTTCACCGGCCTTGTGGATGATAACGGTATCACCGATACATATACCTTTTTCTTTTATAAAATCCTCATTATGCAGCGTTGCCCTGCTGACTGTACTGCCTGCCAGGCGTACAGGCCGCAAGACAGCGGTAGGCGTAAGCACGCCTGTGCGGCCAACGCGCACAACAATATCTTCTACGATGGTAGTGGCCTGCTCAGCGGGAAACTTAAAGGCAATTGCCCAGCGAGGATCTTTGGCTGTAGAACCAAGCTGCCGCTGACCGGCCAGGCTGTTAACCTTGATCACCAGCCCGTCAATGTCATACGGTAAATCAACCCGTTTTTCCGCCCAGCTTTGACAGTATGCAATGACTTCGCTAATTGTTTTACATACCCGGTAATGAGGATTGACTTTAAATCCAAGCTCCTGTAAGAATTGCAAGGTTTGCTCATGGGTGGTCACAGCAAGCTCTTCTCTGGCCCCCATACCATAGACGAAAATATCCAGCGTACGTGAAGCCGTAACCCTAGAGTCCAATTGACGCAGCGACCCTGCAGCAGCATTGCGGGGATTAGCCAGCAGCGGCTCGCCGGCCTCTGCGCGCTCATCATTTAACCGATCAAAGGCCGGACGGGGCATATAGGCTTCCCCCCGTACTTCCATTACGGGCGGCACCTGGCCGTTCAGCACGAGCGGCACCGCTCTGATGGTTCGGACATTAGAGGTTACATCTTCGCCTTCCGTGCCATCCCCACGGGTAGCTGCCCGGAGTAATCGTCCCGACTCATATACAAGATTAATGGCTAACCCATCAATCTTCAGTTCCACTACATATTCGAGCGAATCGTCCGGCAGCCCGTTTCTCACCCGCGTATCAAAGGCCAGTAAATCCTCAGCAGAAAAAGCATTAGAAAGACTGAGCATCGGCACCGAATGAGCCACCCGCTCGAAGCCCTCGGCCGGTGTTCCGCCAACGCGTTGTGTAGGCGAGTCAGGAGTGATTAACTCAGGGTGATCCTGTTCGAGTTTGACGAGACGCTGATACAGCCGGTCAAATTCTGCGTCCTCAATCTCAGGAGCGTCCAGCACATAATAACGATGACTATGATAATGGAGAAGCCGCCGAAGTTCATCGATTTCTTGGGCAATCACAACTATCTACTCCTCTTGACTTATAATTTGGTAATGGGAGCGTATTGAACCATAAGCTGCCGTATCCCCTGATTAGGGAACGCAATTTTCAATTCCTGATTCGCACCTGTACCGCGTACTTCCACAACCGTTCCAACACCCCATTTTGTGTGCTGGGCCTTATCGCCTGCCCGCCAGTCGGCAGTTGCCGAAGTACCCGCTTTCGTGAGATGAGGCTGGTAAGGCTGAGTAGATTGCGAAGACGACTGTACTGGCGCCATTTTAGGTTTAACCAGGGAAAGACGGGGCTTGTCCTGCTCAATACCCCTGCCTGAGCCAAAACTCATACGATTGGGCTGAGCATTGTGTTTTTGCAGCAAAGTACCTGGAATCTCTTCTAAGAAACGGGACTGCGGATAAGCTACAGTATTCCCATATAAGGTACGCATCCGGGCATTTGAAACATACAGCTTGCGCTCGGCCCGCGTAATCCCCACATAACAAAGTCGCCGTTCTTCCTGCAGTTCTTCTTCATTCATCAGTGTCCGGCTATGGGGAAATACGCCTTCCTCCAGTCCTGCCAGAAACACTGTCGGAAACTCCAGCCCTTTGGCAGAGTGAAGCGTCATCATCGTCACCCGCTCATCTGCCAAGTTTGCATTGTCGATATCAGCAACAAGGGCCACATGATTTAAAAAGTTCTCCAATGTGTTTTCCACATCGCCGAGCGTAAACTCTTTGGCAACTGACAGCATTTCCTTTAAGTTTTCAATACGCGCTTCCGATTGGGGCGTTTGCTCATTCTCCAATTCGGTCAAATACCCCGAATCACGCATAATTTTATCAATTAATTCCGAGACCGTCAGCGTATCCTTGGCACCGATAAGCGTAAACAAAAGTGTCGCTAAGTCTTCCAGAGGTCGTTTAGCTCTGGCTGTCAGTCCAGGTACGGCATCGGGGTTGGATATGGCATCAAACAGTGTCAGTCCCTGGCTGGCAGCATACTCTGTCAGACGCCCCACCGAAGTATCACCGATCCCCCGCCGTGGAACATTGATAATTCTAAGCAATGCAACCGTATCGGCAGGATTGAATAACACTCTGAGATAGGCGAGCATATCTCTGATTTCCTTGCGGTCATAGAATTTGAGGCCCCCTACCATAGTATAGGGAATACCGGCTTTAATAAAGGCTTCCTCAATAACGCGGGACTGAGCATTTGTCCGGTACAGAGCAGCCATCGTACCATAAGTCTGCCGGTAAACGGTATTCAATTTAATTACCGTATCGGCAATAAACCGGGCTTCATCACGCTCATCTGACGCCAGGTAGTGAGTAATAGTTTCGCCACCGGCATTATCGGTCCACAGGTTTTTCGGCTTGCGTCCGCTGTTGTTTTCAATGACCGCATTAGCAGCATCCAGAATCGTCTGTGTTGACCGGTAGTTTTGTTCCAGCATGATAATCTTGGCTTCCGGATAATCTGCTTCAAAATCCAGGATATTGCTGATATCCGCGCCCCGCCAGGCATAAATACTCTGGTCCGCATCCCCTACCACGCAGAGATTGCGTGATTTAGCAGCCAGGATTTGTGCCAGTAAATATTGGGCATGATTAGTGTCCTGATATTCATCAATGAGTATGTATTTAAATTTATCCTGATACTTGGTCCGGACCTGTTCATTTTCCTGCAGCAGCTGCACAGACAGCATAAGTAAGTCATCAAAATCCAGCGCATTGTTCTGCCGGAGCTTTTGCTGGTACAGCGTATATATTTCAGCAACCTTAACCGTATGGAAATTATCGGCCTGCTGCTGAAAATCCCTAGCATCCAGCAAGCTGTTTTTCGCATTCGAAATAGCTGCTTGAATGCTATTGGGAGGAAAGTGTTTTTCATCAATATTAAGCTCTTTCAGGCACATTTTAACCAGCGCCTGTGAGTCGCCAGAGTCATATATCGTGAAGCTGCGGCTGTAGCCGCCGTGATTTTCTATCTCGAAGCGTAAGAACTTGGCACAAAAAGCATGAAAGGTGCTTAACCAGATATCTTTGGCCTGGGGGCCTACCAGCGAGTCAACTCGCTCGCGCATTTCCGCCGCCGCTTTATTCGTAAATGTAATCGCCAGGATATTATAAGGCGCCACTCCCTGTGCCAGTAAATGGGCAATACGGCACGTCAGTACCCGTGTCTTACCGGAACCGGCACCGGCCATAATCAGAAGCGGTCCGTTAATATGAGTAGCCGCTTCCAATTGAGCGGGGTTAAGGCGTTCATAAATATTTTGCATACTATCCTCCGGATGTAAATAAGTTTTCAGCACAAATCTCGAAACTTCGGTGAATTGATATATTTTCCCCAAAAAGCAGCTATTTCCTGTCTGGCTCTGCAAAAAAATCCCTGACCTGGCGGTTATAGTGCTTTTGGACAAAGTAATCACAAAAATTGCCATCAGCTGCTGCAGCTAAACCGGCAAAAGGAGGACGTCTCAACCGAGACATCCTCCCTTTGCTTTCCCTATTCAATCACTACATGATCCCGTTCATCAAAACTCCAATATGGGTTGTAAGCAACCTCCCAGAGATGCTTGTCCGGATCAGCAAAATATCCGCTATACCCTCCCCAGAAGACTTTATGCGGTGGCTTTACAATAGAAGCGCCTACTTTCTCCACCTGAACAAATACTTGGTTTACTTCCTCTTCACTTTTGGCGTTATACGCCAGTGTTATTCCTGAAAAGCCACTTCCCTGCTCAGGTATAGAAACATCGTCAGCTAGCATTTTTCTTGGATATAAAGCTAATACAATACCGCCCATATCAAAAAAGGCAATTGAATCACTGCTGTCTCCTGCGGTCTTCCAGCCCAGTCCATCCCGGTAAAACTTTAGCGATGCTGCTAAATCGCTCACACCCAGAGTAATAACATTTAATTTTTGTCTCATATGCCCTCCTGTCAATAGGCGTTCTTCTGATTGCTCATTTTAATATATTCCCTGCCATCCTTATTAAAGGGTTCCCCTGTTTCCTGTAACCCGAAACGCCTATAAAAACCAGCCTTATTGCTGCGAGCATTGCACCAAACCACGCCAATTCCGCTTTGCCTCGATTTGGCCAACACAAAATTCAACAGCTGCGTACCAAATCCCTGCCCCTGCAGTTCTGTCACTGTGGCAAACTTGCGGAATTGCAGTTCCCCTTGGGATACAAAAACAGAAATAACCGACATCAGCTGGTCACCCCTATATAAGCCGTAATGCGTCCCCTTTTCGTCATCAGCCAGCATAACATGAGTAATATCTTTGTCAGGCCACATGACTTGCTGCCTTAACTGCCATGTCTCCTGTGCCTGTATTTCTTTTATTTCCATGCTGATCTCCTACCATTATGGTCTATTTTGCCACTTCTATTATCTCATATTACTAGCAATAATTGACAGTCGCCTTCTTAAAAAAAAATTCGTAATTCAATGTCAAACCGCCTTCATTTTGCATACCATACACAAAACCAACAAAGGTCAATCTTCAATTAGGAGGGAATACTTATGGGTTTCGGTTGTGGTAATGGGAACAATGGCAGCTGGGTTATCATCATTATTATCATCATTCTCTTATTGTGGTTCTGCCAAGACGACTGTTCTCCTAGCTGTTAAAAAAACTACCTCTTGCCTACCTCCCTTTTGGTATAGTGCACCACCTAAGAACCGCTGCCTTAAAACAAGGCAGCGGTTCTTTTCCTTGCGCATACAAAACGACCAGAACCGGGTATTCTATAGTTATCTTAAAAGAAGGAGCACTACAATATGAAGCTCATTGCAGTAGGTGATACAGCACCTGATTTTACTATTCGTGATGACCGGGAGGACACCAGACAACTATCCGGCTACTTAGGTAAGAAACTGCTGCTTTCGTGGCATCCGCTGGCCTGGACGCCCGTCTGCACCGATCAGATGCGGTCTTTGGAAAACAATTGGCAGACCTTTGAAAAATTCAATACCATTCCACTAGGCTTCAGCGTTGATGCCCAGCCTTGTAAAAAAGCTTGGCGCATGGCTATCCAGGTGACAAATGTCCATCTTCCTTCCGACTTTTGGCCTCATGGCCAAATAGCAAAAAGCTATGGAATTTTTCGGGACAAAGAAGGCTTCTCCGAGCGGGCAAATATTTTGATTGATGAATCAGGCAAGGTGATGTGGGTGAAAGTCTACCCCCTAGAGCAGCTGCCGGATATTAATGAAGTGCTCAACTTTCTGTCTATTAACCATAAGTAATGAAAAAAAGGAACCGAATTCTGCTAAGAATTCGGTTCCTTCTGCATGTAGACAAACGTACCTAAAAAGAGATTGCCACGTCGTTTTACTCCTCGCAATGACAGTAAAGTCAGGTGTCATCGCGAGCGTAGCGTGGCAATCTCCTTTTTAGGCAAAATTAAAAAGTTTTCATACTTGGCTGCTTTTTATCGCTGAGTGTCCGGTAATAATCTTCTAATTGAATATCCAGCGCAGCACTGGCAGTCATGATTTCGCCGTCAACATATTGTTCATTCATCATTAAATCCTGCAAGGTCTGGCGAAGAGTTGCCACTTGCTGCTGTACCTGCTGAAAACCGGCCATTTGACTGGTTGGCGCCTGGCCCTGACTTTGCACGCTCTGCCCGGATGTTGCCTGATTTTGTGTAGCTTGATTGGCAGAAGACTGATTTGTCATAGTAGTGTTTTGCATTGCTATCCCTCCAAATCATGGTTTAGCAATAGCATTCCTGGAAATGGCAATTTACATGCGTCTACATCCCCAAAAGTTCCAGTGTTTTTCTGTCTGCATACCCGGTGACTTTTACACCCTTATCATGCTGAAAGCGCTTAACGGCTGTTTCCGTATCCCTGTTAAAGAAGCCATCAGCCTTACTTTCCAAATATCCTAACGTTCTCAGCTTTCTTTGCAATTGTACAACATCCGCTCCGGTAGTCTCATATTTGAGAACGCGCTGGATGCGAATCAGTTGACCTTCAATGCGCACAGGCGTTCCCACCGGTACCCATTCGTACAACTCTTCAATATCCTTGTTGCGCAAGCGAATACAGCCCTGACTGATAAAATGCCCGATACTCCAAGGCCGGTTAGTCCCATGGATACCATAACCGCCCCAGGGAACAGCGAGCCCCAAAAAGCGTGTGC
>DDHB01000046.1:8412-12518 GCA_002337925.1 Sporomusaceae bacterium UBA1887 | reverse complement strand
TGCGTAGGCGTTTTGCGCCTGCATCAGCTTTTGCTGTGCATCAGCTAATTCAACCTCTGAACGAAGAACATCTGACTTTGCTACATTATCTACGCTATATTGCTCTTTCACATTGTTTACATGCAGCTGATAGTTATCCACTGTTTCCTGAGCAACGGCCTGTGCTTGATGTGTCTTTATGACATTTAAGTAATCCGCAATTGTATTACTTTTAACATCCAGCTTTGTTTTTACTGAATTCACCCCAGCTTTTGTCAGATCGGTTTGGGCAATCTTGATGTTTCCTTCATACTTACCACCGCTATATAAAGGCAGGGATAGGGTCATGCTGCTGGTACTGGCATCCGCTGAGCTGCCAGGCTTTTTTACATAAGTATTATTGGAAGCGGCAAGAGACATTCCCTTGCTGCCTCTCGCACTTTGCAGCGAATACTGAGCCTCTTTTTCCTCATTGGCAGCAATTTTAATATCCAGATGATTTGTCAGGGCCATATCAACAGCCTGTTCAATGGTCAGTGGAGCGGCACTTGTTATTGCCGTTAATGCAAATAACCAAAATCCCCCGATCAATGATATCTTTTTTATGTACCTCATTTAAAAAGCAACCTCCTTTTACGATAACTGTTTCATAAAGCTTATTTTACACACCAACATTTAGTTTTTTATTTGAATTTTAAACATTTATTTAATATCTGAATTAATAATATCATTATTTATAGACTTTATTTAAAAATGCTTTAGTTGTTATAATTAAAGAGAGCTGAAGAATCGCACTATATCCTGCGGTCCTTCAGCTCTCTTCGCTGCTTCTTTATACTATTGCCTGATTTTGACTCTTTCTTGCAGTGTCTTCTCTAATATCACCGCAAAGGAACGATCTGGCTTCTTTCTTGAAAGAAATCCATCATCACGGTATTGTTCTTGCGAATTCACATTGGGGATACGAAAAACTGGCGCAACTTTTGTAACTTTCATTACAGCCACCTTCCATATTTTTCCTTATTACTTCTATATCTGGAATAAAATTCCTTTTTTATTCCTCTATTTATATTATAGAAATCTTTTTTAAGAATTTTATTAGAAAAATTCAGACTGGGTACACTACTGTTGGTGATAGTATGCGTAAGCCACAAACTTATCGAAGCCCATGGGCGGCCCTACTGTGGTCTGCGATGCTCCCAGGTTTGGGACAGCTCTATAATCGCGATCATTGGATTGGACTTTTGATTTTGCTCCTGGAATTATCTCTAAATTTCTTTTCTAACCTCAACTATCAGATAATCCTTGAATTTAATGTGCACCCTCATTCAGAGCTAACCCACATGAATTTGCATTGGCTTATGTTTTATCCCGGCATTTATTCTTTCAGTATGTGGCATGCTTTTAACTGCGCTGCTGCACAAAACCAAGAATTACAGCTTCAGGGAACGCGACCTACACATCACCTCCCCAGATTGACAGGCCTTTTCATCGGTTTAAGCATCGGGCTGCTCTTCGGAATTATTTGGCCCTACAAACAATTCCCCATCTTATCGGGGTTAGGATATGGTTGTATTGCGATGGCGGTTGGACATGCCTTAGATCTCTTTCTACACAGTAAACAATCGGTCTAAAGACACAAAAAAGCCAGTTTCCCCGATTCGGGAAACTGGCTTATCATTTTCGTAAGTATTATGTTGTATACCTATCATCTACAACTTTTCTGCTAACATGTCCTACAACAAAAAATTCTGGCGTCCTGGAAGGGATTCGAACCCCTGACCCACGGCTTAGAAGGCCGTTGCTCNNTGGAGCGGGTGATGGGAATCGAACCCACGCAGCTAGCTTGGAAGGCTAGGACTCTACCATTGAGCTACACCCGCACGTTTTGATTATGAAATTGAAATGGTCGGAGCGGCAGGATTCGAACCTGCGACCCCCTGGTCCCAAGCCAGGTGCGCTACCAAACTGCGCTACGCCCCGTTAACACAAGAATTATTATATCATGTCGGATGCAATAATGTCAACACATTTTTTCATCTTTTTTCAAGTTCGCTGCCAGAGTTACTTGCTCTGACTGCCCTTGACGACATTTATTATGATAACAGATGTTTTATATTATGTCAAGCAGCTAATGCGTAAATTTGGCTTATTTCCCAAATTTTTCACAGTTATTATATTTGCAAGCAATAAGGCACTAAGAAAATAACCCTCTATTTTCTTAGTGCCCCTTGTTTTTTAGTGTCTGGAATTACTTTGGCGGATAGCAGCCAGTACTGCAGCTGCTTCAGGCGAAGTTAAATACCGGTAGGTACTGTCAGGCACCAGCAGGCGAACGGCCTCCCATTGCTCTTGGCGAATGAGTTCCCTGACACGGGATGCACTAATTGCCTCCCCTTCCACAGCTAGTCTCGGCATCACCTTCACTTCTATACCATGAGCAGGCAATATGTCCTGCAGCGCCTGATTATAGGCGTTAGTAACAGGACAATACGGCTCATCACCTACATACCGAACTGTAATACCCAATTCAGGAGCAATGCGAGTGGCAAAGATGGTGGCATCCAGGCGGGTTTGAGCCGCAACTGTCTGCTGCCCCTTTGTAAAATAGCCCGGAAAAGTAGCTGCTGAGACAATGTATTTACCTCCAGGAACAACAGCAACATTGGAATAATCGGCTAGTCCTTCTTTAATCAGCTTCAGGCGCACTTCAAAGGGGAATAAGGATTTGTCCTCACTTACTACCAGAACAATAACTGCCGCATTCTCCCTTGCTGCTTTCGCAATTACAGCCTGGTGCCCCAGTGTAAAGGGGTTGCAGTTTACAACCAAAGCCGCCCGAGGCCCCTGCGGTAAATGAGCCGTACAGGTTACAAGACTCCGGCAATAGGAGGCAATAGAACCCAGCCCGGTTTCGAGGAGTGCGGCATATGAATCAGCCTGAGCCACTAGTTGAAAACCCAGTGCATTGAATAAATGCGCCTTATCCGGTTTTGTATAGAGGAAATAGTGATACTGCCCCCGCCGGGCAGCCTCGCTCATCAGAGAGCTTACCACCTGAGACGTCAGGCCCGCTCCCTGCAGCGTTTCATCAATGGCAATATTACGCAGCACTTCCCCTTGCAGCGATCCGGTAGCAACTAAACCTTCTTCCCGGTAAAAGGCGAGAGTATAGTCCAACGTTTCATCAAAGGATAGTTCAAAACGCTCCAGGAAAGAACGGACGGCTGCCACTTCCACTGCATTTTTCAAATTGACTATCCGCTTCTCAATATTGCCCCATTCCATAATTACCTCCTTGTCTGACGAACAACATCAATGACCGTGCCATCGCGATATTCGACAACAGCTACAATCTTCTCTCCTGTAATAACTTGTGCCGGGACACCGGCAATTTTTTCTGCTAACAATTTTAATTCATTGATATCTTTTACCGGCAGACCGGCAGCAAGCAGCTGCTCCTTCAACTCCGGACGGCGGGGGTTAACGGCAACGCCCCGCTCGGTGACCAATACGTCTATTGTCTCTCCAGGCGTCGTTGCCGTCAATACCTTGTCCATAATAATCGGCAATCGGCCCCTGAGCAGGTTTGCCACAACAATTGTTATTTTTGCGCCGGCGGCAGCATCGCTGTGACCACCAGAGCCACCCATGATAACGCCGTCTGAAGCTGTAACAACATTCACATTAAAATCGGTATCAATTTCAGTCGCACCGAGAATAACCACATCCAATTGGTTAACAGCGCAGCCCTTATTGTAGGGGCTCGCATAGAAACCAGCACTTACTTCCAGGTGATTAGGATTGGCAGCAATCGAGCGAATCGCATCCAAATCAAAGCCTTGCACATCAATTAGCTTTTTAAACAAACCTTGCTCCAGCATTTCCACCATATAGCCTGTAATGCCACCCAGCGCAAAGCTGCCTGTTACCTTGGCCTCTTCCATCATTTTTCTGACGAAATGCGCTGCTGCCAAAGAGGCTCCGCCTGCGCCTGTCTGAAAAGAAAAGCCATCCTTAATCATCCCGGCAGCCTGAATAACCCGTGCTGCCGTAGCGGCAATCTTAAGACCGACGGGGTCTTTGGTAATGCGGGTTGTACCCGATACAATCCCCTTGGGATCCCC
>DDHB01000046.1:0-8343 GCA_002337925.1 Sporomusaceae bacterium UBA1887 | reverse complement strand
CAGCTACATCAATTTTGAGCTGACCGCATTCAATTGCTCTGGCCCGCCCGCCATGAGTCCTCAGCACAACAGGCTGCTTGAGTATTCCTGCCGATACAGCTTCCGCTACCGGTCCTGACATATAATTCGTATCTAAAGCAACAACCACACCATTTTGAATATGATCGATCAACGGCTTATGTACCGGAAAAACGGAGCTTAGCGCCACTTTCAGATTTTTTATTCCCAGCTTAGCCGCAACAGCTAGTACTTGATTAACCACTCCGTCACCATTACGGAAATGATGGTGAAACGACAAAGTCATGCCGTCAGTGATAGGTACTTTCGTGAATACATCTTCGATTGAGGAAAGCAGCTTGCTTTCTCCAGGCATAATGCGTTTCACCGGTGGTGCCTGGCGGCACATATCCGGCGCGGTGGCAAAGGCACCAGCAAAAGGCCTGACCTGACCATAACCCGCAATTTTTTCTGGAATTTCGCGTTGCAACATGTTTCTCATGCCTTTGCCTCCTTCCTGAGCCCAAGCAAATCAGCTAAAAACAGCGTCCGTTCTGCACGGTTGACNNTACCATCTTGCCATCAAGCGAAGCTACCCCTGAGCCTTCAGCTTCCGCTTGCCTGATTGCCTGCATGACCCGCTCAGCCCAGTCTATTTCCTTGCTGCTAGGATTAAATACAAGATGAATACTATCTATTTGCCGGGGATTAATCGTCAATTTGCCTTTAAAGCCAAGCTGTTTGGCAAAAGCCGTATCCTTGATAAGGCCTTCCTCATCATTCACATCCGTAAAAGGTGTATCTATTGACTGGATACCAGCTGCAGCAGCTGCATTAACAAGCGCTGCCCGGGCATTTAATATCTCGCTGCCCTCTTTTGTGCGCTGCGCACCAAGCGCAGCCGTATAGTCTTCAGCACCAAAAGCCAATGCAAGCATACGTTCACTGGCCGTAGCAATAGAGTACGCCTCAGCCAGGCCGCGAGGGGTCTCAATAAGGGCAATAATCCCCACCGGCGATTGACCAGGCTGTTCAGCAGCAGCAATCTCAGCAGCAACCGCACGAATATCATCGGCGGTCTGAACTTTGGGTATTAATAAGGCTGCCGGACGGCAAGGCACGATAGCGCGAATATCCTGTTTGCCGAAGGTGTCGAGAGTATTAATACGCACTACCGTTTCACAGCCGCTGTAGTCAACTTCGCGCAGCGAATGAGCAACCAAGAGACGGGCCGTATCTTTTTCGGCAGGAGCAACTGCGTCTTCCAGATCAAGAATCAGTGAGTCGGCACCAAAAATACCGCCATTTTGCAGCATACCCGGATTATTGCCAGGTAAAAACAGCATAGTTCTGCGTAAATCCGTCATACGATAACCCCCTCACTAATAACACCGGCACGGGCGAGTGCTGCCAGCAGCCTTGCCCGTATCGTGCAGTCCAGCGCGCCTCTGTCAACTGCTTTTATGTAAACATCAGCAATGCCCTGCACTGCCACCGTGTCGGCAAGCGTTTGACGAATAACAGCACCATACTGGGCCATAACCAGACTGTCCAGTTCAATCACGACACCGCCTCCTGCTTCCCCAGGCGCTACCGTTATCATAATATCATTGGATTCCAATGTACCTGCCTGAGCAGGCCGTAATAGTTGTACCATAGTTCACACCTCGCTTAAGATATAGAGAAGGCTGCCCCGAAAGGGGGCAGCACGATTAGCAATGACCAGAAGCCATTAATGTCAATCCGGCAAAACCATCTAAGTCATCTTTCAGCGTACCAACAAGGCCGATAATCAGGAAAGACTTTGTCTTAGGATCATATTTATATTCATAGAGAAGCCGGAAATTCTCAATGTCTTCCGTATTTTTAACATGAGTCCGCGGCCCTGAGCAGGACCACATATCTTTGCCAATGCGAATATGCGTTTCATCAGCATAGCAAATATCAACACCATCATCAATCATGGCTCTTACTTTTCTTTCTACGTCCCGAAGATCCGCATCTAATTCAATCGGATATTCCAGAACAAAGCCATGATGCACATCACGATGGCTAAAGGGCAGAAAAGCCTGATAATCATTGACCAAAATCCGGGCCGTTAAGTCTTCTGCCGTGTGCGCCATCTTCCGGTAACGAAGTGTTTTTGTAACGACTTCGATCAGCTCTTTAGGAAAAGGACCGAACACCGTTGGCCGCACAACAATGACCTCACCACCAACACCTAACAGAACATCAGCATTGCGCCCCAGAATGGGATAAAGCAGGTCAAAGTGTTCTACGATAACCCGTTTCTCCTGAGCCAATGCTTTCTGCACTGCTTCGGCCAGGACGTGAATCTGCGTAAAAGCCAGCTCAAAGCGAATATCCACATGATAAGTATGACTGGAGAAAAAGCCTTTATCGATATTCTTCAAAAGTGGCAGCGGCCGGATATTAACGCCGTCGTCATCATTAGTCAATTCCAAGCCGGGAAACATCCCCCGCACCAGCGAAGATTTGCCTGCGCCTGACTCACCAATAATACCGATAAGCCTGTCAAGAGGAGACAAATAACGTCCGCTAAGCTGCTGACCCAGGATATACATACGGTTACGACCCCGGGGAGCAAAATAGCTGGAATACATTAATTGATCGCTAAGTCCGGGTGATTTCATAGTTCCTCCGTTTCTACCGGCGCGCCTTCCGCAAGGCCAAAATACGGTTCATTTCGTTGTATACTATCATCAGGCCTTCGTCAACGCCCATGCCTGGCTTGGCCAGCATTTGCACAGGCTGAGTAGCCATTGCGATATGAACGCATACTTGTGCGGAACGGTCGGTCTCATTGCAAGTACCGCCCTGGTAAGCACCGATACCTTTTTCTTTACAGTATAACACTGCTTCGATGGTGTTGTTAATACCGCCAAGGTCAGGAGTTTTAATTTGCAGCATATCACCGGCACATTCGTCAGCAAACAGTTTAATATCTGCCAGTGTATTGCACCATTCATCGGCAACAATTTCAACATTGATATTTTCCTGATGGAGGCGAGCCGTGATTTCTTTCAGCACTTCAATCTGCTTATCCCGGTCTTCAACATCAACCGGTCCTTCAATCCTCAGTTTCAGAGGTGCTGCTGCTTTTTCCAGTTGGCGGAAATAAGCAATCATCGGTTCGATTTCATTATTGAAAGCAAGTCCGAAAGTACCATACACATCAATGTGCAAGGTCGGCTGATATTCTTCGCTGGAGCGGATTGCCAGAATACGGTTGCGCAGCCACTCCACATATTCTAACAGCAGTTCACCTTTGCCGCCCAGTTTTTCTTTTACATTATTAATCAAAGCGTGAGGCAGTACTTGCGCTTTTTTTATAATCATTTTATCAGGGTTTAAGTAACGGTCATCACCGGACTGTGCAAAGACCGGTATTTCGCGATCACTTACCTGCGTATTGTATTCTTCAGCAATAACTTCGCACATCAGTTGTTTCTTGGCTTTAGCCACTGCGTCCAAAATAGCCTGCGTAACACCATAGCGCAAAGCGGTATGAATTTGTTTACCCGTACCGGGATTAATCAGGTTATCCACTTCTTCAGCAAGCACTTTGAAGGAATTCAATTCACGGTTAACCAGCTGTGGTTTAATCAGCTTTTCAACAACCGGAATAAAATCGTCGGCAAGAAAAACGGGGTCACGCCCACCTGCACCGCTGTATTGCACGGCAGCGCAGTCACCATAGGCTACCTGACCGTCTTCCAACACCAGCATAACCGATACCGACTCACCGGCTTGACGGATAGCAGTGAAGCCCGGTGTAACCGGTTGGCCCACATAGGTGAACCCATCATGTCCGGCATTGGCTTTAATCGCCCGCTGATCATCAAAGTAAAAACCAGTAAGACCACGTGATGCTACTACATCAATAATTTTCATAACTTCTCCTCCTTAACGTGGACGGCCAACCAG
Source organism: Sporomusaceae bacterium UBA1887 (assembly GCA_002337925.1). Taxonomy (GTDB): domain Bacteria; phylum Bacillota; class Negativicutes; order Sporomusales; family DSM-15969; genus Anaerospora. The sequence continues at coordinate 4,398 of DDHB01000046.1, read as the reverse complement.
GCGGCCGTGTGATATGGCATATATATCATCTATAACCATTTGGAAGCTGGCATTGCGACCTTCGAACTTAGCCCGTTCATCAATCTTTGCCCGGTGGAAATCAATAATGTCTTGCGTAAAGGGCAGGTTGCCTACTTCAAACAAACGAACTGCGCCATTATTATCACGGGCAGGCAGAATTTTATTTAAGTTGAATTTGCTTGGTGCAAAAGGAACGTCAATAATCCCGGCAGCAAAAGCCCGAACTGCACCTACTGCGAAATCACTATCTCCCATTTCATATACTTTATCAAGTATGCAGCGGGTTTCGGCTTTAATAATCGCAATTTCCGCATCAATTTCTTTGGTAATCGGGAACGCCTGATCGCTAAGCATATTAATTAACTGCTTAGTTGCTCTGAGACCCTGTGCATTAGCCTCTTTTGTAGGAATGCCAAGTGCTTCGTGAGGAGTTTTAACAATAACTTTCGTTGCTTTAGCCAGCGCTGCCGCTGCCGCTCCCCAGGAAATAACCGAGAAAGCTTTCGCTTCGTCTTGTGGGAAGCCGCCCATCCATTGATGGAAAACAGTTGTCAGTACACAATCACCATAACCGTATTTCGCTAAATATTCTTCGGCTAATTGCTCAAGTGCTTTTATTGCAGCTATATCCTGGAACAAGTTGCCGCATTGGCCATAGCCGAGTGTAATATTTTTAACTCCCTGCTCAGCAGCCAAGATACCTTCAATAATGGCTACCGAATGAGAAATGCTTGGCGGTACAAGCGTACCAGTCAGCGGGCCAAAGGGCTCGCGGTTAATTTCAATACCCTGCTCAGCATAATAGCCTACCAGGCGGTCGCAATACTGCCAGTCATAAATTGTTCTTTCCAGCGATACGCTTTTCGCATAGGGAATATTGTAGGAAATACCGCCACCCTCATAAGCGGTAAAACCGCCGGCAAGCGTAATTTCAGTAAGCAGGCGTGCATCGGGTGTGCCGTGGCGAACCTGCAGCGGTCCGTCAACACTTTCCACTACTTTGCGAATACCAGCTACACCATGATTGACAGCCGGAAAACCATTTAACAGTGAACGGCCTGCTTTCAGACTTTCATCAATGCCGTTTTGGGCTTCTTTGTATTGATTCTGGCGGGTATAGCTGTCAATGGTAGAAGGCAGTAAATCGGCCTCGCCTTCTGTTCTCAGGAAATTCAAGAGATTGATATGTTCATCAATCAGCGCTACACCGGCACGGGGCTGCGTAAGAGTCTCCCCTTTTTGTTTCGCCTTTACGAGGCGCTTGGCAAAATGCTTTTTTGCAGGAATGGTCTGATGATATTGAAAGGCTTCCTCCAGGTTTACTTCTTTACCTGTTGCCCAGTGAGTGAGTACGTCTTCACGCATTCCAAAAAACTTATCCATTGTCCACTTTTTATTTTTCAGTTCCACTCTTTATTCCCTCCGACAATATACTTTTTCATCATGCGCACGGCCACATCGGGATATTCTTCCCCTAGCAAGCCCATTGAAGCCATGATATAGGATTCATCAATACGATACTCAGGATTGCGGGGCTTTAAAACTTCCGGCTTCGCCTCATCAAAAACCACGCCCTGCAAAATGCTCTCCGGATAGCGATTGTTAATAATAACGCCGCCAGTGCCTATGACCGCTGTCACTTCTGTCAGGTCTTTGCCAATCTGGCTGTATGCAGTACCAAAAGGGGTAAAATACGTTTCCAGGTAACCAGTATGACGGTCAATGCCTAATGCGGTACAAGCCCGCGCCATGGCAACCTCCACCTGTTCTTCCTGAGGCGACTGCGGCAGATATTCAATATTTGCTTCTACTTTTTCCGCATAATCAATGACAACCGACTCTTCGACTCCTGCCCAGCGGGCAATAACAGCAGCCCTTGCTGCCCTTACCAGCGGAGCCGCACTATAGCGCATCCCCAGATCACCTTCAACCGTACGCTTGGCTTCAGGTTCAGGCAAGCCGTGCAGCGTGACGCTGCTCTGAGTAGGATCGCCTTTGGCAATGGAGTAAATATCCGTTGTGGCACCGCCGATATCGACGACAACAATATCGCCTAATCCCGGTTCCCCTTCGCTGCCCCGGCTCACTAATTCAGCTGCTTTTAATACAGCTGCAGGTGTTGGCATAACCATACGGTCTACCAGCTTGTTGGCTTTATGCAAGCCTTTTGCTTCGACAATCTTCTTTAAGAAAATGCCCCTGATCATCTGGCGGGCTGATTCGATATTTAATTCATTCAGACGGGGCATGACGTTTTCGGCATGAACCACTTCTGACATAGTTTCACTTAAAATGCGCACAACCGAGGGTGTCACCGACTTGTTGCCTGCTACGACAACAGGGACATCCAGCCCAAGCTGAGTGAGCATTGTTGCATTATGAAGAATAACCTGCTTATTGCCGCCGTCAGTTCCGCCTGCAAGCAGAATAATATCCGGCTTCAGTGCAGCAATGTCTGCTACTTCATATTCACTCAATTCATGACAAAAGACACCTAGCACCTTCGCTCCCGCGCCTAACGCTGCCCGTTTCGCCGCTTCTGCTGTCAATTCGGGCACCAGGCCGACAGCTACCATTTTCAAGCCGCCGGCAGCACTGGAGCAACCTAAAACACGGTCAAACTCCAGCCTTCCTGTCTTTTGAAACAGCTTTTCCAGGGCTTCATTTAATCCTTCAGTAATATCAGTAGTTACAGTGGTTATTCCTCTGGCAGTGCCTAATACGGTTTCGCTTACGACATCAACTGCAGTTATCTTGGTGTAAGTACTGCCAAAATCGATAAGCAAGACGGGTTTCACGCGCAGTATCCCCGCTCTTTCATGTCTTTCATAAGATCTTCGATTACTTCTTCCGGCAGCGTGCCAGGAGCATACACTCTTTCGTAGCCCATAGCAATAAATTTGTCTTTTACCGCTGTAAAGTCAGTTTTACCTACAACCAGATTACCGCCTACATACAGCAAAATATCGCCAATCCCTGCCTCGTGGCAGCGATCGCGCAGACCGCGGCAATCTATCTCGCCGTGACCATATAAAGACGCAACTAAAATAGCCTTCGCATCAGTTTCAATAGCAGCATTAACAAACTCTTCCTGCTTGACCAAAACGCCAAGATTCACTACTTCAAAACCGGCAGTTGAAATTGCATGTTCCAGTATTCGATTGCCGACTGCATGGCAATCGGCACCAATGACGCCAAGGATTACTTTCACTTTGTTTTGCATTCGGTAATTACTCCTTTAGTGCTTTATTAAAATTTAAACATCGTACTAAATTATTGAGCTTGGATAACAAGACGGGCCATAAGCTGGTTGATTGATCCCTGATCAATTTCATAAGAGAAAACGATGATTTCCTGGTTATCTCCCGCCAATTGCCGCACAGTCGCCTCTAATTCTTCGGAGACTACCAGCACGGCGTGGCTGTCAATAAACCGCTGCAGTACTTCTTTTTCCAGCGATGAAATTGGCTCAAGCTGTAAGGCACCGACATTAATACGGGATAGCAAGCGTTTGATTGCCCGAAAATAATCGTTGCTTTTCGCAATTACACCAACCGCCTGGGTATGAGAGATACGGGCCAGTTGAATAACGGCCTCAAGGCGGGGTATAGCAGCAAGCGCCATTAGCTTATTGTCTACGGCATGCAGTCTGAGCAATGCAGCATGATGCTCCATTGTTGTCACTACAAGGTCACAGGCCTGCAAAAGTTCGACCGGCACTCGCCCCTGTTCGACATCAGCCAGCAGCACTTCTTCACAATGGACAGCCATATGCTGACTAATCTGACCGGCAAAACGGTGAACAAATTCAGCTGTACAATCTACAATCGCTACCCGGAGGGTGCGCACAGCCATCGTCTTCCNNGGGTAATAGCCGCAAATTGATCCACTGTGAACCCCAGTTCACTTGCTTTTGCCATAGCATCATCGATTATTTTTGCCAAGCGGTCACGCTTTGAGCCAGCAAAGTCCTCTTCATCCTCTGAGGATGTCACAGCTTTAACAAATGTCCCCCTCCCCTGTCTGGCTTCAAGCACGCCTTCAAGCAAAAGCTCCTTATAGGCAGCACTTACTGTATTGCGGCTGATACCAAGTTCAGCAGCCAATTCTCTTTCCGTAGGAATTTTAGCTCCCGCTAAAAGATCGCCTGCTTTTATTCTGTCCAGGATATGCGTTTTCACTTGCAAATAAATTGGAATACCCATTCGATGAAGAATCATTACACTTTACCTCACATTGGCTTAATCCATTAATCCAATTTCTCGTGGCACTACTATTATCTCATAGGATGTGCGGAAAATCAACAAATTTTCACGCAAAACAAAAAGCGGCTCAAATGAGCCGCTCAGTTTGTCGAGAAACCTCGTTCCCAGGCCG
>DDHB01000044.1:14031-32354 GCA_002337925.1 Sporomusaceae bacterium UBA1887 | reverse complement strand
ATTGCTAAATTACTGTTTAGGCGCAGGACTCTGGCAGGGAGTATCATTTGTCTGGCAAGTATTTATCTGTTTCTTGCAGCATTATGGTTTCCTCAGCAAGAAAGAATTGTAGGTCTGCGGGCTGATTTGGCTGCTGCCAGGCAAGCCGTACAGCTAATTGAAGGTTATGGCATTGCTCATCCTGATGGAACACAATACTTAGCTGAGTTGGATAAAAAACTGCTGTTTATTGATCAGCTTTTGCCAAATGATCCCGATATTGCAAGCTTTCTAATACAAGCTGAGCAAGCTGCTCAATTGAGTGGCGTTCAAGTAGCTGAGATTGTTCCTAATCAGGCTGAGCCTAAAAATGGATATCGTGAATTTTCTGTTACTATGACAATCAAAGGAGATTACTTTCAAATGCTGGATTTTTTCCAGCGGCTGGAGGGAATGCAGCGTTTTAGTTCTGCGGCAGCGCTTGCTGTTCAGGTTAAATCAGGTGTTATTGAGGGTAAGATAACCGTGCAGGTTTATACCTATGGACTTGCATCTGGTGCTGCTCCTGGTGTACAAAAGTAACAAACTATGAGCAGCAGTGCAGAGGTGATGCAGTGAAAAATGTTGTATTAATCGGATTTATGGGAACAGGAAAAACCAGTACGGGTAGGCTACTAGCCAGCCGGTTAGGCCGCCCTTTTGTGGATATTGACCGCAAGTTCGAGCTAGAGTGTAATATGACGGTGTCAGAATATTTCAAGTTACATGGAGAATTCGCGTTTCGTCAAAAGGAAAAAGCAATTATTGCTAAGGTGGCCCGCTATTCCTATAGTGTTATTGCTACAGGCGGCGGCTCAGTATTGGACCCCGATAATTTCAATAAGCTTAAAGCAAATGGAATAATCGTGTCACTGACTGCATCAGTAGATACAATTGTTGAACGGACCGGCAGGCGCAAAGGGATACGGCCCCTGCTGGATTGTGAAAATCCTCGCGAAAAAGTGGCAGCTTTGCTGGAGCAGCGTGTCGGTATATACCAAAAGGCAGATTTTATTATCGATACAAGCGTATTATCGCCTCACCAGGTTGCGGAAAGGATTATTGTGTTTCTTCGTCAAAGTGGCTATTTAAAGGGGAAAAGTTAATATTCAGCGATAATGAGGACTTGGCATAAGCTAAGTCTTTTTCTAATGTTAAAATTTCGGTTCAGGCAGGAGAGTCAAATGGCCAGTCGAATACTTACCGGATAATGGTATTCTATCTGGAGGATGAGCAGATTGGCATTTAAGAACAAAAGAATAATGATTGGCGCAATTATTGTATTCCTTATATTGACACTAACCATCAGCTATCGAATTTACACAAACTTGGCTGCCAATAAGGACCGAGCCGACAAGGCAACACAAGGCCGGGCAGTTGCAGTTGAAACTGCAGTCGTAACACGCCGTGACATTACACCCACATTACTATTTTCCGCTAATCTTGAGCCGGTATGGAGTGCGGATATATCGTCCAAAGTAGACGGACGTATTGACCGGCTGGTAGTAGAGGAAGGTGATGGGGTAAAAGCCGGTGATATTGTTGCAACACTAGATACAAATGAACTTGCAGCACAAGTCATACAGGCAGAAGGAAATTTATTGACTGCCCAGGCAGGATTAGAGCAGGCTGAACTGGATCTTCGCAGAAATGACGCTCTTGCGAAACAAGGCGCTGTTTCCCTGCAAACACTGGACACTATGCGTATTAAAAGGGATCTAGCGTTAGGGCAGCTTCGGTCGGCTGAAGGGAATATGTCTTTATTGACGGCGCGACTGGAAAATGCCAATATTACTGCTCCCCGTAATGGTGTTGTTATTAAAAGATTCGTACAATCCGGATATTATACAAAAAGCGGATCGGCAATTGTAACACTTGCCGATACCAGCTCACTTCTGGCGAAAGCTACTGTTGGCGAAGCTCAGATGCAGGATATCATTATCGGATCAACAGTAAAAGTACTTGTAAGTGCATTGGGGAACAAAGAGTTTTCCGGAGTGATTACTCGGTTATCGCCTGCAGCAGCATCACCTTCGCGCACCTTTACGGCAGAAATTACTATTCCTAACCCGCAAGGCGAGTTGAAACCCGGTATTTTTGCCAATGTATCTACGCCGGTTCAGGCTAGAAAAAATGTAATTGCCGTACCGGAAAGTGCTCTGGTTATGAAAGAGGATCAAAAGACGGTATTTGTCGTAAATGCCCAGGGGGTAGCACAGCAAAGTGTTCTGAAGCTTGGGTACGTTGGTGAAGGGTATGCTGAGGTTTTGGCTGGCTTACAAGAAGGAGACGTCATTATCACAGCCGGTCATAATAAAGTGAAAGATGGCTCTGTCATTGCCGGTGCCAAGGCTGGTGCCAAGTAATGAATATAGAGACATTTATTAAACGGCCGGTCTTTACTACCATGCTTGTTATGCTGCTGGTAGTCTTTGGTCTGGGAGCATATCCGACTTTGGGGATTGATTTGAATCCTGATGTTGATTTTCCGATTGTTACCGTTTCAGTGACTTATACCGGTGCTTCACCGGAAGAAATGGAAAGCTTAATAACCAAGACAGTTGAAGATGCTGTTAGTTCAGTGGCGGGTATCAAAACGTTGTCGTCCGTATCCCGCGAGGGTGTTTCGCAGACGACTATTGAATTTGAGTTTGGAACTAACCCTAAGCTAGCTGCTAATGAAGTACGGGAAAAAGTAGCGAGTGTACGCAAGCGCTTGCCGGAGCAGGTTGATGAGCCTGTCGTGCAGCGCTTTGATCCTAACTCACAGTCAATCGTCTATTTCAGCCTTGTTTCTGATGCGAGAAGCAGAGGTGATATTCGCAAAGTAGCCGTTGATATCGTAAAAGATGAACTCCAGCGCCTGGATGGGGTTGGCCAAGTTGATGTTTATGGTGCATCAGACAGGGAGATTCAGCTGCTAGTGGATCCGCGCAAATTGGAAGCCTATGGCATTACCTATCAACAAATTCTGGACATTGTCAATACCCAGAATAGCAATACTCCCGGTGGCCGCGTTAATGACAGAGGACTGGAGTTGACAGTCAGGACAATTGGCAAATACAAAGACATTCAGGATATAAAAAATATTATTGTAGCGAATCAGGGCGGCCATCTGGTACGGTTAGGCGATGTAGTAACAGTTGAAGATGGTTGGTCGGAAGAAAGAGTCTATTCCCGGGCTAATGGTACGCCTAGTGTTATGGTTTCTGTCCAAAAGCAATCTGGCACAAATACAGTTGATGTTGCTGAGCGGGTTAAAAAAGCAATGGAAGATATGCAGCAGCGTGTATTACCGCCTGATATTCAGGTACTGACAGTCCGCGATGGATCGGTATACATTCGTGATAGTGTTGAGGACGTACTGGTTTCACTTGTTTTTGGCGGCTTGCTTGCCGTGGCGATTACCTATTTGTTCTTACAGAATAGCCGAGCTACATTAATTGGTGCTATTGCCATTCCAACTTCCGTTATTGCAACCTTTTTCTTGCTTAAGACAATGAATTTTACGTTAAACACCATGTCACTAATGGGGCTAAGCTTGGCAGTCGGCATTCTGATTGATGATGCAATTGTTATTATTGAAAACATTTATCGCCATTTGGAGGAGGGCAAGTCTGCCTTTGAGGCTGCTCGTGACGGTACAACAGAAATTGCCTTAGCAGTTATGGCGACAACCTTATCCATTTTGGCAGTTTTTGTGCCTGTTGCGAATATGGGGGAAATCATCGGGCAGTTTTTTAAGCAGTTCGGTCTGACTATTGCCTTCGCGGTGGCTTTTTCCCTATTCGGCGCTTTTACTTTAACCCCAATGCTGTCAGCATATTGGTTGACTAATCATGGTGAGCAAAAACAAGCTTCCTGTCTGCAGCGTTTCCTTGATAAATGGGAAAGGGGTTTTGTTGCTTTTCGTAATGTTTACGGTCAGATTCTGCGCTGGGCTCTGGAACGCCCTAAAAAGATGGTTGCATTAGCTGTATTATCATTATTTATTAATGCCGCGCTAGTGCCATTTCTGGGAGTGGAGTTTCAGCCAACGTATGATTCAGGCGAATTTAATATTATTGCCACTGCTCCTGCAGGTACTTCTATTGATAAAATGAAAGAATATTCGTCTCCCATCGAGAAAGAAGTACTCTCCATTCCTGAACTTAAATCAGCGTTTATGATTATCGGCACAAACCGGCAGACCTATCGGACGATGATTGGTATTCGGCTTGTCGACGCAGGTGACAGGAAACGATCGATGATGCAGATCATGGATGAATTGCGTATGAAATTTCGTAATGTCCAGGCTGTTAAAGTTGCAGTGCAAAGCACTCAAGGCGTCGGCAGAGGGGATACTCGCCCCGTGCAGGTTGCCTTGCGCGGCGCAGAACTGGAATTACTGAACCACTATGCGCAGGAGCTTGCTGATCATATCGAACAAATTCCAGGAACGACTGATGTGGATATTTCCAGTGAACAGTCAGAGCCGGAGGTACAAATTCGGATTGATCCGGCCCGTATGGGAGATATTGGTATTAATGCTTCCGTTGCAGGCGATGTCATTCAAATGGCTTTTCTTGGAAAAACCACCAAGAATCAATACAATATCGGTGATAATGATTATGATATACGAGTGCGGCTGCATCCTGATTTTCGGTTAAGTATTCACGATGTGGAGAATCTCAGAATTTCTACTGCTTCGGGTACCTTTGTGCGCTTAGGCGATATTGCACAGGTTAAATTGTCTTCAGGGCCTACTCAGATTGATCGCGAAGGAAGACAGCGCCAGGTCATTGTCTACGCCAATGCGGTGGGGGCATCACCTGGTGAAATAATTGCCAAGGTGAGAGAATTTATTCCTACGATGAATCTTCCACTAGGCTATTCGTTCCGCCTTGTCGGACAGGCTCAATCGATGCAGGATGCTTTTAAAGAAATTTTGAAAGCTCTTATTCTGGGTATTATCCTCATATATATGGTATTAGCAGCTGAATTTGAGAGCTTTATTCATCCCTTGACCATTATGTTATCGCTGCCCTTTTCCTTAATAGGGGCTATTATCGGGCTGCTGGTTTCGGGTAAAACAATCAATATTATGTCATTAATTGGTGTCATCATGCTGATGGGGATTGTTACAAAAAATGCTATATTGCTTGTTGATTATACGAATCAACTGCGGCAGCAGGGCATGCCGTTGACAGAGGCGTTAATTGAGGCTGGTATGGTGCGCCTCAGACCAATCATTATGACCACTTTGGCCATGATCTTTGGGATGATTCCCATTGCATTGGGAATCGGTGCCGGAGCAGAGCTCCGTTCTTCAATGGGAGTGGTGCTGATCGGCGGTCTCATAACATCGACCTTTTTAACTTTAATTGTTATTCCTTTAGTATATCTACTAATTGAGAGATTCCGGTTGTACATAAAAAATCGGAACAGCCAAGAAACTATCAGTATGTGAGGAGGTAAGGTATGAAACGAATTGCNNCCGTTTTGACCAGTGGTGGCGATGCTCCTGGTATGAATGCAGCTATTCGCGCTGTTGTTCGTAAAGGTATTTATCATGGCTTGGACGTGTTTGGTATAGAAAGAGGCTATGAAGGTGTAATCAATGGTGATTTTAGGCCTATGTCTCTTCACTCGGTTGCAGGGATTATCGGGTATGGCGGGACAATGCTGAAAACAGCTCGCAGTGAGGCTTTTAAAACGAATGGCGGCTTTTCTAAAGCTGTGTGCAATTTAAAGGATCACCGCATTGACACATTGATTGTCATCGGTGGCGATGGCTCTATGGCTGGTGCACAAAAACTCACGCAAGCCGGTATTCAAACAATGGTTTTACCGGCAACTATTGATAATGATATGTGCGGCACTGAGTATACAATTGGCTTTGATACGGCACTAAATACAGTGCTAGAGGCGGTTAACAAAATCCGTGATACGGCAGCTTCTCATGAGCGGGTCGCCATTGTAGAGGTGATGGGGCGCAGCTCAANNTGCTGCCTGAAAAACCAACTGATATTGAGGAACTCTGTCAGAGGCTGCATCAGAGTCATGCCCGTGGCAAGCTGTATAGTATTATCATGGTGGCTGAAGGAGCAGGCAATGGCTTTGATATTGCGGCGCAAATCGGCGGACGAACGATGTATAAACCGCATGTTACCGTATTGGGATATATCCAGCGCGGCGGTGCTCCCAGTGCCATGGATAACATTATGGGCAGCCGGATGGGAGCTAAGGCTGTTGATGCTATTTTAGCAGAGCAGACAAATTGCCTTGTCGGAACAAGCAAAGGTGAGTTGGTAACTGTAGACTATGATACTGCTTTTTCCTCTAAACGGGGTATCGACCTGTCCTTATATGATCTTTCCCTTATGTTATCCATTTAACAAAAGGGAGCTGTACTGAAACGGATGTTCAGTACAGCTCCTTTATTACGCTAGTTTCCAGCCCTCGATTGCTAATCTCTTAAAGCCTAAAAAACTAGTTATGATGATGGTTAAAGGGATAGTTGGTAGATTGTGAGGGAGGTAAACGTTTACTCCGCTGATTTCCAGCTTTTCGTGACACTCAGGCTTCGGGGGATTGCCCAAATTGATCATCGGTGCTTCCTGCAAATGCATACAACAATCGATAACAGGCGGAAGTTCCAGATAAATGGCATTGTTTCGTTCTTTTATATATTGGATAGCCTGTGGAGTAATTGTCAGCATAAAATACCTCCTAAGAGAATTTAATTATTTATTCTGTATGGTGGGCCTGAATCCTGCTAGCCGCTTACGGTTGTTTGACACTGTGATTATATAATTTTATAATGCAGTATTATAACTTTAGTCAGAAAGGGTGATTGATTTTGAGGAAAAAAGTGTTTATATCAGGAAAAATACCAGACATTGCTTTTGAAATGTTATCCCAACATTTTGACGTGACAATGCATAATGAGTTACGACTATTGACCAAAGAAGAAATTATGGCGGGAGTGGCAGGAAAGGATGCATTGCTGTCGCTGCTGTCTGATCCGATAGATGCAAATATTATCCGTTCAAACCCTAACTTAAAGGTCATTGCTAATTTTGGTGCTGGCTATAATAATATTGATGTTAATGAGGCTACGCTGAGGAGAATTCCTGTTACGAATACCCCGGATGTTTCCACAGAGGCTACAGCAGACTTGACAATTGGCCTGATGCTTGCAATAGCACGCCGTATTGTGGAAGGTGATAAAACCACCAGAGCAGACAAATTTACCGGCTGGGCGCCGTTGTTTCACCTGGGAGTTGAAGTAAGTGGAAAGACACTTGGTATTGTTGGAATGGGAAACATCGGCAAAGCAGTAGCCAAACGGGCCAAAGCCTTTAATATGCCAATTATTTATTACAGCCGTACTCGTCAATCGGCTGAGGTAGAAGACGAACTTGGTCTTCAATACATGCCTTTGGAGGATGTTATCAAGCAGGCAGATTTCCTTTCCTTTCATTTGAGTTATAATCCCTCGTTAAAGCATATGGTCGGAGCGGAGCAGCTAGGGCAAATGAAAAAAACAGCATTTTTGATTAACGCGGCCCGCGGTCCCCTAATTGATGAAGCCGCTTTAGCGGAAGCTCTGAAAACTAAGGTCATTGCAGGTGCGGCTCTTGATGTGTATGAGTTTGAGCCCAAGGTAACGCCAGCACTCTTAGCTCTGGATAATGTTATCCTTTGCCCTCATCTTGGTAATGCTACTGTCGAAACCCGTAATGCGATGGCCCAAATTGCCGCAGAAAACATCATTGCCGTACTGCAAGGCGGCAAACCTTTCACTTGTGTAAACCCAGAAGCCATAAAGTAAATTGCGCCTCAAAAGAGCCCAAGCGGCTCTTTTTCTTTTTACCTTGTCCCTGTTGTATACATAACGGGTAGATAGTGAATAAGATATAGTAGGTATTGGAGAAATAGGAGGTGAAGGGGTGGATAGCAACAAGGATTTTTATAGCATCTTAACACTTATGCAAGTACAAAATACCTATATAAACCAAGTTGCTCGCTTACTATATCAGATTTGTTCTGATTTTAATATTGCCGCTAGCGCCGAGTTTCAGGATTTTACAGCCCATTTTACCACTTTCATGCAGAATCAGGCAGGTAGTGAAGGGTATGGGAGGGCAATTCATTCTATTCAAATTTATCATTATGCGATATTGGAGCGCTTATTGGACAGTGAAGTATTAGCTGCTGCTGAACAATTAGAGATAGCTATTAGTCATTTGGAGCTCGCGGCCAGAGAACCTAAAATCCGTATCAATCCTCACATCATGCTGCTTACACAAGGCATCTGTCTGCTTGAAGAAACACAATTGAAAATAATTGAGAGCTTAGAGACATTTATCCTAGTTTCCCGACCGGTTCAATTACAAAATTAATTGACTCCATCTAATTTCAAACAGGATTTTTGCCGTTAAAGGTAAAATTATACTAAGAGTAGGATTAGCAATTGTCGCAATGAAACAGGAGTTGTGTCTAAAGGCATATTCCGGTTGGAATTATGTCTTTGTTTTTTGAGGCGAGAGTAAATAATAAATGAAGCGGACATAACGTTGGTACAACTTGATGAAAGAATGAAATATGTAATAGGGTGGATAATGAGGTGACTGTCAGTGAATGCTGATCAAGTGCGAAATCTCCTGCTGGCTTTTCAAAGTGGACAGGCTAGTTTGGAAGAAGCAATGGAACAATTGCGTACTATGCCATTTGAGGATCTGGGGTATGCAAAAATAGACCATCACCGGGCTGTTCGTCAGGGATTTCCTGAAGTCGTTTATTGTGAAGGGAAGACAGTTGAGCAGGTAGCATCAATTATTGAACATCTAGCCGAGCGCAACCCGAACGTCTTAGGAACCCGTGCTTCACGCAGCATGTTTGAAGCAGTAAAAGCAAAAGTGTCTGAGGCCTGTTACCATGAATTGGCACGATTAATATGTATAGAAAGGCAGCCGGCAATCATTGAGGATTCGCGGTTTATTTTAGTTATGACAGCCGGAACCAGTGATATGCCCATTGCGGAAGAGGCGGCTCTTACGGCCGAAATTATGGGCAATCGTGTTAAACGTGTATATGATGTGGGAGTTGCCGGAATTCACCGCTTACTTGCCCAGCGGGAAGTGATTGAACAGGCAAATGTAATTGTTGTTGCTGCCGGTATGGAGGGAGCACTTGCCAGTGTAGTGGGAGGAATGGCTGCGAAACCGGTTATTTCAGTTCCGACCAGTGTAGGCTATGGGGCTAACTTCGGAGGATTAGCGGCGCTGCTGACGATGCTGAATAGTTGTGCTGCCGGTGTGGCTGTAGTCAATATTGACAACGGCTTCGGTGCAGGCCGCCTGGCCAGCATGATTAATAAAATGAGGTGAATAACTTGAAAACAATTTACTTTGATTGTTTTGCCGGAATTAGCGGTAATATGCTGCTTGGCGCTTTTTTGGATGCAGGAGTTCCTGAGGAAAAACTGCGCAGCGCACTTGATAGATTAAATTTATCAGGCTATGAATTAGAGATCGAACGTGTAGTTAAACAGGGGATTACCGCGGTACATGCTGATGTGAGGCTTGTGCATCACCATCATGACGATCATCACGAGCATCACCACCACCACCACCACCGGTATTTATTGGATATCTATGCAATTATCGATCAGTCTACGCTAGCGCAGGCAATAAAAGATAACAGTAAAAAAATATTTTTACGATTGGCCGAAGCTGAGGCCAAAGTTCATGGAACAACAGTCGATAAAATTCATTTCCATGAAGTAGGTGCCATTGATTCAATTATTGATATTGTTGGAGCAGCTTTCTGTTTGAACTACCTGGGAATAGAAAAAATTTATGCTTCGCGCTTACAAACAGGTAGTGGCTTTGTGCAGTGCAGCCATGGACAGATGCCTGTGCCTGCTCCTGCTACTGCTGAGTTATTACGCAATATACCCTACTATAACGGAAGTGCGGAAAAAGAGTTAGTTACTCCAACAGGAGCTGCCTTTTTAGCTGCTTTGGGCAGTGGATTTGGTGCTGTACCTGAAGGGTTTCTTAGCCATACGATTGGTTATGGAGCTGGTGGATGGGATCTTGATTTCCCTAATGTACTGCGCATGTATGTTGGCGAAATTCAGCAGCAGGCAGAAGGACAAATGCAGGTTATTGAAGCAAATATTGATGATTTAAATCCTCAAGTATATGAATATGTGATTGAAAAGCTCTTAGCTCAAGGCGCACGGGATGTATGGATGACGCCGATCGTTATGAAGAAAGGCCGGCCGGCAATTACTCTTTCTGTATTAGCTGCCGCCCCGCTTCTCGAATCTATTGTGTCTATCTTATTTGCCGAAACGTCAACAATTGGTATCCGGTACTATTCTGTTCAGCGACAAATTGCGGAGCGAGAGATGAAAATGGTTGCAACCTCCTGGGGAGAAGCAGCTGTAAAAGTAAGTTCTTATAAAAATAAAATCAGCAATATAGCTCCCGAATTTGAAGATTGCCGTAAAATTGCCGAAGAGCATAATATACCATTAAAAACCATTCTGCAAGAGGTACTGGCACAGGCAATCAGGAAATAAGCTGTACAACAACTTATATAATCCTATAGTGATACAATGTGGCAATACATTTAAAGTCAGTCTAGCTGGCAAGGCTTAGAGGTGAGAAAGATGGGAAACAAAATCAAACGATATAGCCTGAAGAATGTTAAGCCAGGTATGGAAGTGGGACAGCTTGTTTTCACAAATGACGGTCAAGTTGTACTTGGCGAAGGAACGATACTAACGCCTAGTCTGATTGAACGTTTGGACTATTGGGGATTAACGTATTTGCTGATAAAGCAGAATGGCGATGAGAGTTTGCCATGGCAGGAAGGACCGGACTCGCTGATTCAGCAGGAGTTTTTTGCCGATTATTCGCAAACAGTAGATGTTATCAAACAGTCATTTACAAACATGCACTTTGCAAATGAAGTGCCGGTAAGGAAAATGCGCGAACTGGTAGATTCTATGATTGAGCCTTTGGCGGGATCAGTTGGGGTAATTAATCATTTGCAAATGGTTCCCCGCCAGGATGATTATACGTTTCATCACTCTATGAACGTTGCAGTTGCCAGCGGGCTATTGGGCAGATGGTTAGGCTACACCGGACAAAATCTCAAAGAACTTATTTTGGCGGGTTTGCTTCATGATGTTGGGAAAATGAAGATTCCTCCTGAAATACTAAATAAACCAGGGAAGTTAACTGTTGATGAAATGGAAATCATGAAACAGCATACTACCCGTGGCTATCAATTAATCAAGCGGGATGCCAATGCTTCATTGGGGGTTCTCTGCGGCATTCTTCAGCACCATGAACGTATGGATGGGACCGGGTATCCGTTAAAAACAGCTGGTGATAAAATCCACCCCTTTGCCAAAATTATTGCTGTTGCAGATGCTTATGATGCAATGACATCCGACCGCGTATACCACAAAAAAATAGCACCTTTTGCTGTGGTCGAGTTATTAGTACAGGAAATGTTCGGCAAATTGGATCCAACCGTATGTACCATGTTCTTAAATAATGTGCGAGATTACTTTTTGGGTAACATTGTTCAATTATGTGATGGACGGGAAGCTGAAGTCATTTATCTTGGTCAGTATATCGGCTCACGTCCGGTAGTGCGGACAATAGATGGCGAGCTGCTTGATTTGGAAAAACAAAAAGAATACACGATTGTCAAAACAATTAAGGCCTAAGAGATTGACAGACGAGGTTGGTGCATGGCGATGGCTAAACAGAACCCGGTTTATTCCTGCTGCCGGACGATTCGACAATTGCTTATTCAGGCAGGTTACAGCAACAGTGAAGAAGTGATACTGAAGCTATGCCTATTTGCTTTGCGCGGTGAAACCGATGTCGAAAAGATGGTAAATGGGGCTGTACAAGCAGGCAGTATGAGTGAAGCTGTGCAGGCTGTTCTGGTTGATAACTATCTGTCAGCAATCTCGGAGGATATCTTGGGGGCTGTTGCTCGCTTGCTTTTTGAATTTAAGCGGCAGCCTGCCGGTTTAGGCGATATTTATGAGCAATTGGCATCTGGGCGCAAGGTACAAGGCGTATATTATACGCCTCCTGAAGTGATTGATTTCATTTTAGAAAATACACTAAAGAACGCCAATATTTTGGAAGATCCATATCTGAGAATACTGGATCCAGCCTGTGGATGCGGTAATTTTTTATTAAGGGCCTATGATCTGCTGTTAACAAAATACCAGCAGGCCCGGGAGCAGTTAGTACTTCGAAATCCTCAGCAAGACTGGTCGGATGACGGTCTACACCGCCATATATTACGTTATAATCTGTGGGGAGCAGATCTTGATGGTCAGGCAGTGGAAATTGCCTGGGCCGGGTTGTTCTTAAAGCGGCCCGCCTGCAGAATAACTGACGGGCTTAATATCATTATTTGTGATAGTCTCAAAAATCATGAAATAAGTGTGCTGGGGAAACATCGTCATTTCTGGACGCAAAAATATCACTTTGTTCTGGGCAATCCGCCCTACCTATCTTTTGGCTTAAGAGGGAATGAAAATCTTGCAAAAGAGTACCGCAGCTATTTGCGGCAAACATTTCCTGATTCCGCTGAATATAAATTAAGTTATTATGTCTTATTTATGGAACAAGGCATTACCCGGTTAAAAGAAGGCGGATATTTAGGATTTATTGTACCTGACAGCTTTTTGCTTGGCCGTTATTATTCTAAAATCCGCAGTTTTATAATGAAGAATACAGATATAGAGGTACTTGTCCATATTGATGGGCCAGTTTTTAAAAAGGCGGCTACCGGTTTTACTGCAATTTGTATTTTCCGTAAGCGGGATGCTGCTTCACAATGTGAAGGGAAGCGGCTAAAAGTATACCGGGTGAAAGATAAAAGCGAGCTTGCTTGTGCTGCTCCCGTGAATAATATGGACCAGAACTATTTTGCTACATTGCCGCATCAGCGCTTTCGCTTGTTTTTTGATGAGACAGCTGAAAAACTGATTAAGAAAATAGAGTTGACTGGTTTGGCTTTAAAGAATTATGCTGCTGGCCATACCGGTATCCGGGCACTTAGCAAGCAGGGGAAAATTATTCAGACCGCTTCTCTTGGCGAAAGCTGGCACAAGGGATTAATTTCGGGAAGTCAGATAGGACGGTATGAATTAAATTATGCTGGTCATTGGCTGAATATTGATCCATCATTGTTATACAAGGGCGGGTGGCGCCCCGAAATCGTTGGCTCCCGTAAAATGATGGTTCGCCAAACCGGCTATAATTTAATTTCCTGCATAGATGAAAGCGGGCTATATCACCTCAATAACCTTCATAGTTTTGTGTTAAATGGCAATCAATTAAGTTTAGAGTATCTATTATTGTTGTTTAACTCGGAATTACTGTCTTTTTATTATCATGTTGTCAGCATGGAATATGGAAGGCCAATGGCTCAGACGGATATTGAAACCCTTGAGCAGTTACCTATTTGTTTTCATCCCGAAATTAATCAACAGGCTAATCAGATAACAGCAGTTATGCAGGGATGTCTGCATAAGGCGAAAGAGGGCGACACGCAAGCGTTAAGCCAATTTCACGCGCTTGACGATTATGTTAATCAACTTGTTTATCGTATTTATCAGTTAAGTGATGAGGATATTGCTTATGTTCAGCGTTATGAGAAGGCACTGAAAGCCAGATATCGCACTAAAAAACATAGTTAAATTGAAATATTGAGGTGGAATAATGAATATTAAATGGGCTGACGGTGTTAGCGGTATGAACAATCCTGCAGTAAATAATGTGTTAAAGATTATTCAGCGCAATGATATTATTTCTTTTGCCGGAGGTCTTCCTTCTGCACGTTCTTTTCCAATCAAGGAGTTAGCAGCTGCTTTTCAATCAACCTTGCTAGAGGAAGGGGCGGCAGCATTGCAGTACGGCGTTGCCGATGGCTATGAACCTTTGCGCAGTTGGATAGCTGCGCGACTGCAGAAACAAGGGATAAACTGTAAGTCCGGCAATGTAATCATTACGAATGGCTCGCAGCAGGTTTTGGACCTGGCCTGTCGGCTGCTGGTAAATCCCGGGGATGCGATTGCGGTAGAAAACCCGACTTATCTGGCTGCTATACAAGTATTTAAAGGAGCTCAAGCAAGGCTGCTGCCTATTCCTGTTGATGAACATGGTATGGATGTTGATGAATTGGCTAGAGTGCTGGAATACGAACGGCCAAAGTTTATCTATGTAAATCCGACCTTTCAAAATCCCACAGGTGCAACGATGTCCATTCAAAGACGGGAACAACTGGCCCGGTTGGGAGCTCATTATCAAGTGCCAATTGTGGAAGATAATCCTTATGGAGAATTGCGCTATGATGGAACGCCTGTACCGCCTATTAAAAGTTTTCCTGGTGGAGAGTGGGTGTTATATGCAGGGACAATATCAAAAATTGTTGCTCCTGGTTTGCGCATTGGCTGGATGGCAGCCGAAGAAGAATTTGTGGCGAAAATGGCATCTGCCAAGCAGTTAAGTGATGTATTGACTAATTCTTTAACGCAGCGGGCTCTTTATCGTTACCTTAGTAATAATGATATAGACGGGCATATTACTACGATAGTTGCTCAGTATAAAGAACAAAGAAATAGTATGCTGGAAGCTATGCAAATCTTTTTCCCGGCTGAGGTTACATGGACAGTTCCTGAGGGGGGGATGTTCATCTGGGCAACGCTGCCGGAGCATATGGATACAACGAAGTTATTGACAGAAGCGATTAAAGAGAAAGTCGCCTTTGTACCAGGAGCTCCTTTTTATACAGATAGCCAGGGACAAAATACGATGCGCTTAAATTTTTCTAATTCGACTCCGGAATCAATTTATACTGGAATGGAGCGGTTAGGTAAATTGCTTAAGGTTCATTTAGGATAAATAGAATAGAATGTAAGGGAGCCTTGGAAGAGGCTCCCTTACATTCTAATTTTAATCGTAAAATAGATTTATTTGGCTACTCTATAGGTAAAGTGAAAAAATTGCCAGAATAAGAGCGCCATGTTACCATAGAATTGAAGATAGAGTTAGTGCGAGGATATTGTTGATGAAGAAACTTCTCATTAATGCGGATGATTTTGGCATACACGAGAGTGTGAACCACGGTATCATAGATGGATTTCGCCGAGGCTGTATTAGCAGCACGACACTCATGCCCGGAGCAAAAGCCTTTGAACAGGCGGTTGCACGGGCGGCGGATAATCCCGGGCTGGGTCTGGGTGTTCATTTAACACTTGTCGGGGAAGAGGCTGTTGCTCCGCCTGCAGAAGTAGCCTCACTGGTTGACTCTAATGGGCGGTTGCCTCTGGAGTACGGCCGTTTTTTACAGCTGTTTGTGACCGGGCGCATCCGTTTAGCTGATATTCGCCGTGAATTGGAAGCACAGGTACATAAGGTAGCTGCCACCGGACTTCCCATAACCCATTTGGACAGTCATCAACACCTGCATGTTGTTCCGGGTATTGTTGATATTGTGCTTGATATTGCCAAGCAATTCAGGGTGAAAGCAGTTCGCATTCCGGCAGAACCAATTTGTTTTTTGGGGGGATTTTCCTGCAATGCCGACAGATTCATCGGCAGAGGAGGGTTATCTGTGCTTGCAAGTCTTGCACGAGGTAAAGCACGCAAAGCAGGTATCAAAACAACGGATCACTTTTACGGTATGCTGGCAGGTGGGAATATGGCTGAGCCTTATTTACTTACTATTATTAACCGCTTGCCCTCTGGAACTACTGAAATTATGATGCATCCCGGAGCGGATGACAGTACAATGACTAACCAATACGGTTGGAACTATAATTGGCAGGCTGAACTTGCTGCGGTCACAAGTGCGCATCTAAGCAATCGATTGACACAAGAGAAAATTAAGCTGATCAATTTTGGAGACCTTATTCATGAATAGATACTGGCATCGCTTTCTATTGCTGCTGGGTTTAGTAGTACTGATATCCGGAGCTGTAATCTATGCTACTGTTGATATGCACACGCTAACTCACCTGAATGCTTTCCAACCATGGGCAGTAGCGCTGGCATTGGTTTTTCTGGCAATCGGTATGTATTTCGACGGTATCCGTCTCTCCAAGCTTGTTATACTAGCCGGTGAGAGAATATCATTCGGCACGGCACTCCAAGTTATTTTTGGCAACTATTTTTTAGCCCTATTAACTCCTGGCGCTGCCGGGGGAGCTGTTGCGCAAGTCATGTTTCTTCGTCGGGCGGGGATTCCACTTGGTAAGGCAACCATACTGGTACTTGTCAGGACCTTATTGTCCATTCTGTTTTTGCTTATTTGTATGCCGGTCATTTTTTACTATGATCCGGCGCTTATTCCCTGGTTGTCGCCAGGTATGCTGGCACTCGTTGCACTTATACTTGTGGCAATAAGTTTTGGCGGGATGCTTTTCTTGCAAACTCGCTTATCTTTGACACTCGTGCTTGCCATTATTAAGCGTATGAGGCCGGGAAACGGACGCAGAAGGATGATTTTGCACTTATATCGCGACTTGCGGGCAGCTGTCAGGCTGCTTTTCGCCACACCTGCCGGTGTCATACAGGTATTCGTGGAATCCGGTTTAAGCTTGCTTGCACTTTATGCAATTGTACCAATGCTGTTTCTGGGGTTAGGGATAGCAGTAGACTGGCCTATTGTTATGGGGCGAATGATTTTTTTAAATCTTTTATTGTACTTTGCACCAACACCTGGTGGTTCGGGGATTGCTGAAGGCGGCTTTGTGCTGCTGTTTAACGATTACTTACCGCCAGGAACGGTGGGCATCTTAGCTGTAGCCTGGCGGATTCTTGCCGAATATGTACCTTTTGCAATCGGGTTTTATTACACAATAAAGGTTTTTGGACGTGACTTTTTAACAAGACGGAAATAGGGTGAAGAAATGCGGATACTCGTTACTGGCGGAGCTGGATTTATTGGCTCTCACATTGTAGATCAGCTAATTGATCACCGTTGGGATGTTACTGTAATCGATAATTTAAGTACTGGTTTGAAAAGCAATTTAAACAAGAAAGCCCGTTTTATCCCTATGGATATTCGCAGCACACAAGTACTGGAACTATTCCGGGAAAGCTGCTTTGACTATGTTATTCATCAGGNNTCCCAGCTCTTTTTATGGACTTAGTAAATTGGTAATTGAGAAGTATTTACCACTCTATTATCAGCAATTCGGCCTTGAATACGCTGCATTGCGGTATGCGAATGTCTATGGCGAGCGGCAAGGCGATGCCGGAGAGGGAGGCGTAATTAGTATTTTTATTCGCCAGATCTGCGCAAAGCGCCCAGTCGAGATATTTGGTGATGGCGGGCAGACACGTGACTTTATTTATGTTGGCGATATAGCTGCTGCGAATGTTGCGGCAGTAACAGCCACGAGTCCAGAGGGGCTGTATAACATTGGTACTCAGACAGAAACTAGTATTAATGAGCTGATTTCTATCATGGGCAAAATCACCGGACAGGATGTTGAAGTGCGCTATTGCCCTGCGCGGCAGGGGGATATTTATCGATCGGCACTGGACCATTCAGCGGCAGTCAGCCTGCTGGGCTGGCAGACAAAGACGAGACTCTACGAAGGATTGGAAAGAACGTACCTGTCTCTGGTTTAAGCGGAGGCTGCCATTTACGATCAGATTTGGGAGGTTGTATGTTACAAAAAATAAGCGGTAGTTCTTTTCTTCTACTTGCGCTGATTTCTCTCATCATTTTATTCTCTAACCTAGGTGGAATACCGCTGTTAGATCCCGATGAACCTGTCTATGCACAAACGCCTAAAGAAATGCTGCAATCCGCTGATTTAATTTCACCGCAAATTTACGGGGAGTTTTGGTATGATAAGCCGCCAATGTATTATTGGTTAGTGGCANNTCTTTTTGGTGTTAATGAATTTGCGGCACGTTTTCCTTCGGCCTTGCTTGGGCTTATCACGGTCTTATATATATATGTGATGGGAACACGGTTTTTCGGTGAAAGAGCAGGTTTTTTCAGTGCTCTGATTTTAGTAACAAGTATTGAGTTTTTTTATCTGGGTAAAGCTGCCGTTACAGATATCACGCTTACTTTATGTTTAACAATTGCATTGCTTTCTTTTATTGATAAAAAGTATTATTTGTTTTACATTTTTGCAGGATTAGCAACCGTTACAAAGGGGCCGGTCGGGGTTCTCTTTCCGGGAGCTATTATTGTCTTATACATAGCATTAACCCAGCGCTGGACCGAATTGAAGTCTATGAAGCTGC
>DDHB01000044.1:0-13925 GCA_002337925.1 Sporomusaceae bacterium UBA1887 | reverse complement strand
ATGCCTGCCGGTATTTTTATTTATGCCGCTGTTGCTTTACCCTGGTATGTAATCATGTACCAGCTTCACGGTGCGGCATTTATCGATACTTTTATTGGCTTTCATAATGTAACCCGTTTTACGAGTCCTGAGCACCCTGAAGGAGTACTGTGGTACTATTTCATTCCTGTTTTGCTTCTGGGCTTTTTCCCCTGGTCTGCTGTCATGCTCCAGGCAGCATGGTCTTCCCTTACAAGCAGTAATCGAGGGTTTTCAAAATTAGCTTTTTTAAATATCTGGGCCTGGTTTATTTTTCTGTTCTTTACTGTATCCCGTACTAAACTGGTTTCTTATATTTTGCCGATGTATCCCCCGTTGGCTATGATTGTCGGGTGGTATATAGCCACACTGCTTGAACGACGGACAAAACGCGGACAGACTGCATGGGCAGCAGCATTACTGGTGCTTGGTTTATTGCTGACAGGTGTTTGCATTGNNCAGGGAAATGCCTCAACTAATGTGGGGAGCCTATGCAGCTGCCGTTGTTTTTGGACTAATCGCAGTTCTCGGCAGCTATTGGTTGTGGAAAAATGAAATCAAACGGGTTTTGGGATTGCAGATTGCGGCGATGGCTGTTTTTAGCGTCATTTTCGTAACAATGCTGCTGCCGGCAGTAGAGCAGTACTTTTCTTCTCAGCAATTTGCCAAAGAATTTCAGGCTAAATATGATGGTAACTCGCCTGTTTATGTCGTTAAATTCTTGCGTCCAGGCCTGGCATTCTATGCTGATTTTTATGGAACTGAGATAGAAAGCAATTGGGGAGATGCTCCCCTTTTGGCTGAAGTTGTGGAAAAAGAGAAAAAAGAGAATAGAAAAGCATATTTTATTATTCAGCAAATGCAATACAAAAAGCTTTCTGCTGAACATCAGCAGGAATTGCAGGTGCTGGTGAAGGTCGCTGACAGTATGGTGCTGCTAAAAGAATAGACGCCCTTATTTGGAATTGTGTTCCTGTTCCAACATTTTTTCTGTTACCCAGCGGTAAAAAGTTTCGGCACAGCGGCCACAGCAGTAGAGGTTCCAGCCATACGTAAGCTGTCCGCCGATAAGGTGGGCGCGGCCGCCGCAAGCGTGCTTAATAGAATAGTACATTTGTCGTCCTCCTTTAGCGTAAGCGTTTCTATCACTATATATGATTAGCAAGTAAAAAACTACCTTGGCAAAATGCCAAAGTAGTTTTTATTTTTCTTATGATAATAACCCTTGCTCTTCCATGAGGGCAGGCGGACTTGGATAAAAGAAGTGACAATGCTCCGGAATAAAGTAGTCGCTTCTTAGTTGAACCAGCAGTACGTCTGACAGAGTTGCTTCGAAAGTGAGTAATTCATCAGCCGTAATTGTAGCGTCTTCAACAAGTACCGTTAAGTAAGCAGTAACGTCAGGCGCGTTCTCGGGAATCTCTGCCCGGTCAAGCGGAATTCCTAAAATAACGCGGATGGCTGCTACATAATCGCCGCTATCGTTTGTTACTTTTCCACGATATGTATTGTTCCACAACGTACGGGCCATTTGCAGTTGATAAGTAGTGTTTTCAGTAGACACAACGCACTTCCTCTCCCTAAATTCAACTTATTATACCACAAAGATGAAAAAGAGCCAATAATGTGTCAAAAGGCAGTTTAGACTCGCTCTTACCGGTAAATAATAATAGTAAATTTGGTTAGAAGGGAAGAGCAATTTGGATTTTGTCTATTGGTTATTAAACAGGACTGGTACGTTCACCAGCCCATTTGGACTTCTTTTGTGGGGATTTTTACTTATTAGTATGCTATTTAGTATTACTGTAAACCCCTTTAATACGGTAGCTGGTTTTTCCGTATGGATGGCTGTTATGTATCATTTGTATAAAAGAGAATAAAAGCAGAGTAATCGGTGAGGCGATGCCAGCCGGTTACTTTTTTTATAGCAGCATTTCAGCAGGGAAACACTCTAATGCGCAGAAATGTATAACCAGGCCATCAATGAAAAGGGTGGAGGAAGCTATGATAAAGACAGTGGGATTTTTGGTAACTCTTGCAATTTTTGCCGGTCTTTTGCCCGGATGCGGTACTACAGGCGGAAGTCCTGCCGCCGGGCGGAACCCGGTTCTTCTTACTTTGGCTACTGGTGGTACTGCAGGCATGTATTATCCCTTTGGAGATGCGCTGGCAAAAGTCTTCAATCAAAAGGCAGGTGTACAAGTTGCCGTTCAGGCAACTGACGGATCGGTTGAAAATCTTCAATTGGTTAATCGAAAGCAAGCAGAGCTGGCTATCGCTCAAAGTGATATGATGGATTATGCTTATAATGGCAGAGAAGCATTTAAAGATAAGCTGACCATGATTAGAGGGATAGCTATTTTATATCCGGAGATTATTCAAATTGTAGTCCGCGCAGACAGCAATATAAATACGATTGCCGATCTTCGCGGGAAAAAAGTGGGGATAGGCTCGCCGGGAAGTGGGACAGAAGCCAACTTTCGCCAATTGGCTGCCATTTATGAACTTGATTATAAAGATTTTCAGCCCCTGTATTTATCGTTTGGCGCCAGTGCGGCTCAATTTAAAGAAAAGGCTATTGATGCTTTTATTATTGTTTCGGCAAGTCCAAGTTCAATCATACAG
Source organism: Sporomusaceae bacterium UBA1887 (assembly GCA_002337925.1). Lineage (GTDB taxonomy): Bacteria > Bacillota > Negativicutes > Sporomusales > DSM-15969 > Anaerospora. Next base: position 11,282 of record DDHB01000044.1, on the reverse strand, counting down.
GATATAGCTGGGCAGCATAAAATTAAAATATTATCCATGTCAGATAATGTGATTGCCAAAGTAAATAAGCAATATCCATTTTTGGCGCCTATTACTATTCCGGCAAATACTTACAAAGGTCAAACTGCGGCCATCAGAACCGTTGCGGTTCAGGCTGCATTAATTGTCAATAGCTCAGTACCGGAGGACGTAGTTTACACGATGACAAAATCCCTGTTTGAAAGTCAGTCTGAACTTGTGCGGTTACATCCCAAGGGAAAAGAACTCAGTCTGGAAAAGGCGGCAAGGGGAATGTCAATACCGCTTCATCCCGGTGCGGTGAAATACTATAAAGAAAAGGGAGTCTATTGAAACTCAGACGTTCTATTGTTGTTAATTATGAAGTATTGGGAGACGATTAAAGATGATACGATTTGAAAGTGATTATACAGAAGGTGCCCACGAGCAAATTATGAAACGATTAGTAGAAACCAACGAAGAGCAGACACCCGGATACGGAATGGATGAACACTGTGAAAAGGCCCGGCAATATATTAGAAAAGCATGCCGGGCCGAACATGCAGATGTCCACTTTTTAGTTGGTGGAACACAGGCGAACACTATTATGATTGCTTCTATTCTGCGTCCCCATCAGGGTGTAGTGGCTGCGAGTACCGGTCATATCGCAGTACATGAGACTGGAGCGATTGAAGCTACTGGCCATAAAGTGCTTACTTTACCGAGTCCGGATGGGAAACTTCAGGCTGAGCAGGTAAAAGAATTATATGAGGCTCACTGGAATGATGTTACTCATGAGCATATGGTACAGCCAGGCCTGGTGTATATTTCTCATCCTACCGAGAATGGAACTACTTATAGTAAATCCGAGCTGGCAGCATTAAGTAAAGTTTGCCGTGAATGTGATTTACCTCTTGTTATAGATGGTGCTAGATTAGGCTATGGTCTGGCGGCGCAAGACAGTGACCTATCTTTGGCAGATATCGCAAGCCTATGTGATATGTTTTACATAGGTGGTACGAAGGTTGGGGCATTGATGGGGGAAGCCGTAGTCATAATCAAGGATGCCTTGAAAAAAGATTTTAGGTATATTATCAAGCAAAATGGCGGCATGCTGGCTAAGGGGAGATTGTTGGGGATTCAGTTTGAAACCTTGTTTGAAGAGGGATTATACCATGATATCTCTAAACATGCGGTTGATATGGCAATGTTGATTCGCGAGGCTTTTGCGGCAAAAGGAGTTTGTTTTCGCTATGCTTCTATGACGAATCAGCAGTTTCCAATTTTGCCGAATGAGATTTTACGTAAATTAAGAGAAAAATATTCTTATTCGCACTGGGAAACTATTGACGCCAGACACAGTGCGGTGAGATTTTGTACAAGCTGGGCAACGAAGAAAGAGCATGTGGAAATGTTGATAAAAGATATTAAGGAATTATTATAGAAGGGTAGAAACAATGAAAAGAGCACTCGAATGGGTGCTCTTTTCATTGCGTTTTTTATTTATCTAGTTGTTCAGCCAGTATTTGTGCAACATGTTTTACCTTAACTTGCGGAAGCTGTTGATCGAGTCCGCCACGGAGCTGCATCATACAAGCCGGGCAGGCAACGGCAACCACTTCAGCACCGGTATCGCTGATATTCGTTATTTTTTGCTTTAATATCGGCCTGGATAGAGCGGCATATTTGACGCCAAACGCTCCGGCCATACCGCAGCATTTATCGCAGTCCTTCATTTCAACAAAATTGTAACCTGGCAGTGCTTTTAATAATTGACGGGGCTCTTCGAATATATTGAGGCTCCGCCTCATGTGACAAGAATCATGATAGGTTACCTTAATTCCATTGTTGGCAGTTGAAGTGAGCCTGCCTGCTTTCTCATATTCCTCAGCAACAAAACTGGTAAACTCCCGTACTTTGCCAGCCAGATTTTCCGCGCGCTGTTTCCACTCCGGCTCATCATGGAGGATTTCCACAAATGTTGTCTGCCAGGTTTCGGCACAAGTAGGGCAGGCAGATAGAATCACGTCGGCATTGGCTGCTTCAAAGGCTTTAATATTTTGTTTTGCAACTTTTTTAGATGCTTCCCGCTCGCCTATGCCAAGCATAGGCTTTCCACAGCAGCTTTGGTCTTCAGGGAAGATTACCTCCATATTCATATCCTGTAATACTTTGTATACAGCTACACCTGTTTCCGGAAAAACAAAATCAGTACTGCAGCCACTAAAAAAAGCAATTCGTTTAACCGGGCGGGAATTTGTTTTTGTAATTCGCTTAATTTGATCTCTGAGAGGATTGGCTGTTACTGCCGGTAGACTGCGATCTTTGGTCAGACCGGCAAAAAAGAGCGGGAGATGACGAATAAAGTCGCCTGACTGGAATGGCTTTTGACCAATGGAAGCTAATCTAAGTAATGTATGAAATACTTTTCTGTTAGCAATGACATGATCAAACATGGCCTGAACCGCAAAGGGCAATCCTTTTTCTTTGACTGAATGTGCCCTTAGCTCCTCAATGAGGCCTGGGATATCAATTCGTCCTGGACAGACTGTGGTACACTTGCGACAGCCAATGCAGAGTTCGTTGATTTTTTCAAAATCACCCATACTATGAAGAAAGGCAGTCAAAATAGCTCCAATACCGCCTGCATATATATGTCCGTACACATGGCCGCCCACTAAAGTGTAAACAGGGCAAACGTTAAGGCAGGAAGCACAGCGGACGCATTGGTAGATTTGCTTGAATTTCTCGTCTTTAGCTGCTTTTAGCCGTCCGTTATCCAGCAGGATAATATGCAGTTCCTTTTGTTCTTCTACCCATTTGCCGTCTTTCTTGACCATGGCAGGAGTAGGTCCGCAAATCATGGTCATGTAGCTGGTCATTAATTGAGNNAGTGGCGCTGCGAGGCAGGCTGCGTAAAATTGGAACGGCATCTTTAATAGTAGGAATAAGCTTTTCATAACCAATGATAGCAACATGGATAGGGGGGAGCGTAGTTGCTAAGCGGGCATTTCCTTCATTCGTTACTAAGCCAATCGCACCATTTTCAGCAATGCCAAAATTAGCACCTGAAATACCCATGTCAGCCTGCAAAAATTCTTGGCGCAAGTTTTGCCGTGCGACTTGCACCATAAACGGAATATCCGGTTCTATTGTTTGACCCAGTTCCTTGGAAAAGTAATGGGCTACCTGGTCGCGATTCAGATGGATAGCGGGCATGACCATATGGGAAGGCTTTTGTCCGGCGAGGGAAATGATCCATTCACCCAGGTCTGTTTCTTTTACATGCAGGCCGGCCGCTTCTAAAGCAGCATTCAGATGGATCTCTTCGGAAGCCATAGATTTAGATTTAACAATACGCTTGACACCTTTTTCCTGGCAAAGTCGTAACAAATACTCTTTTACTTCTTCTCCGTTGCCTGCCCGAAAAACTTTGGCACCCCGCCGAGTCGCTTCAGTAACAAACTGATCGGCAATTTCTTCTATTTTTTCAACGGCAGCCGATTTCATTTGCTGTACCCAGTCGCGCAATTCTTCAATATTATCTACATTCTCGTAAGCCTTTGCTCTGGAGATCGGATAGGCTTCGGCAAAACGCCCTAGGGCGCCACGCAATATATCATCATCCAGTTTTTGATTAATTTCTTCACGTATGTTGCGGTTATTGGTCTCCATTAAGCGTCACCTCCGGCAGATTGGTCTATGGCAATGACGATTAAGCGACTCGGGCCATGAACTCCGATAGTCAACACCCTTTCGATATCTGCAGTTCTGCTTGGCCCGGTAATAAAGCTAATATAGCCATGATGAAAAACCTGAGAGATAACATCAAATGCTTCTTTAATGCCAGGTAGAATATGGCTGCTGTCTAAAATAGCAATATGAACAGGCGGAAGTGTTGAAACGAGACGGCTTTCAACGGCATAAGCATCCTGGCAGACACTGCCGGTTTCTGCTATGCCGAACTCGACACCGGAGATTNNGGATTCGGCATGCTCGGCAATATCGCCTTGCTCTGTGTATACAGTGAGACCCATTCCCCGGATTGCATCATGAAGCTGGATTGCTTGCTGCAAGGGACAGTTTACGGCAACAACCTTTTTTGCATTCGTATTCTCAATGATACCTGTAATGGCAGCAATTGCATCAGAAGGAGCTTTTACCCGGATTATCTCTGCTGAAGCACCGGATGCGCGGCTTTGAAATTCTTCAAATAGTGAAATTCCAACAGAATCGGCAGGAAGATATTTTTCCCAATTTTCACACACTTTTTTCACTGTCTCACTCCTTCGCTACTGGTCAGACCAGTAAAGTTCATAAATAATATTCGCACATCTAAATTAAAATCCTTTTTCCCGGCATGAAAATAGTGCAAAAAAATGAGGATAAGAAAGATATTGCTTGAATTTATGTGAAAAAGTAAACAAATTCACGTTTTTGGTAATTGCAGTCAAAAAAATTTATATTTTGATAAAATCAACCATAAAAGGAGGGAAAGCGGTTATTTTATGGAATATATAACAAATACTATCAGAGTATTACCAATTATATATATATGGGAATAGGTGCAAGTTTGCTTAAAAGGGAAGCCGGTGCAGATGCCGGCACGGNNCCCGCCACTGTAATAGGGAGCTTAGTTGTGTAATAACCACTGGACAAATGTCTGGGAAGGTGCAACTGCGGCGAAGAACTAGAGTCAGGAGACCTGCCTGTTCTGACACACCGTTATGACTTACGGAAGATAGGCAGGTGGGTGGAAATATTAACACTTGATTCGTGTCTATTTTACCCCCCTGCATAGTGTAGGGGGGTTTTTAATGTCAAAGCCAATGAGAAATGGGATTACCACTGGTACTTGTGTTGCCGCTGCTGCTAAGGCTGCTATTCTTTCCTGGCAGGGAATTACGATTGCACAGGTAGATGTAACAACTCCCCAGGGACGAATATTAACTGTGCCGATTGACGCTTCCGGAGCCGATGAAAAAAGCGGCTGGGCGAAGGTCATTAAAGATGCCGGTGATGATCCGGATATCACCAATGGCGTTAGTATAGAAACAGTTGTAGAAATGCGGCTGCAGCCAGGTATTGCTATTGTTGCCGGTGAAGGTGTGGGAACGGTTACGAAACCTGGACTGTCGGTCCCGGCAGGTCAGTCTGCGGTAAATCCCGGGCCCCGTATAATGATCGAAAAAGCAGTAAGTGAATCGCTTCCGGCAGGCTGGGGTGCAGTTGTGACCATTAATATTCCCCGGGGAGCGGAACTAGCTAAGCGGACGCTTAACCCTCAACTGGGAATTGTGGGCGGTTTATCCATCATAGGTACGACCGGAATCGTTGAGCCTATGTCTGAAGAAGCATTTAAGAACTCGCTGACACCGCAGGTTAATATGGTAAAAGCATTAGGCTATGATAGTATCGTCTTTGCACCGGGAAAGATCGGACAAAATATTGCGATAAATATATATAATCTGCCAGGAGAGACTGTCATTCAGACTAGTAATTTTATTGGACATATGCTCGAATATGCAGCAGCGCAAGGCATGAAACAAGTACTGCTGTTTGGTCACTTAGGTAAAGTTGTAAAGATCGCAGCTGGCGTATTTCATACTCATAACCGGGTAGCAGATGCCCGGCTTGAAACAATGGCCGCTTATGCCGGGGCTGTTGGTGCCTCGCAGCAGGCAATTCGTGATATTCTTGCCTGCACCACTACAGAAGCAGCCATGGCGGTTATTGCCGAACACCAATTAGAAAGTGTCTATCCTTTGCTGGCAGACCGGGCGAGCCAAAGAGCCTGCCGGTATGTTTTTGATGATTTAGTGGTCGGGACTGTCATTGTAACCCTGCAGGGGCAAATTCTCGGCATGGATGACGCGGCAAGAGAAATAGGAGGAACCTTGGGATGGAATATTACATAACAGTTGCCGGAATTGGGCCGGGATCACCTGATTATTTGCTGCCTGCAGCGAGCAAGGCAATTGCAAATGCCTCTGTTTTGATCGGCAGCCGCAGGGCCTTAACTGCTTTTAGCCGTAAAGATCAAAAAAGTTATGTGAGNNCTTTATATAGAAAAAACCGTTGCAGCAGAAGACGTTGTGGTTATGGTTTCCGGTGATCCGGGCTTCTACAGCTTGCTTGCTGCCCTTAAAGATAGGTTCGGACCCGCTAAGCTGAAAGTTATACCGGGGATCAGCTCTGTGCAATTGGCTTTTGCCAGAATAGGTCGATTCTGGCAAGATGCGCTATTACTCAGTATGCATGGCCGGCGGGCGGATGACGGGGCACTCGCATTTCAGCCAGGAAAGAAACTGGGTTTTTTGACTGATGGTAAACATAACCCGGCTTTTATTGCTGAATTGCTGATCAAGCTGGGCTGGCCCCCGGCAACGCAGTGCTGGTTATGTGAGAATTTATCCTATGATAATGAGAACATCGCTGCGCTAACCTTAGAAGAGGGTAGTAAAGTGTCTGGTTTTCATCATTGTGTTATGGTGGTGTCTGATGAGTAATTATCATTATTATCCGGGTATTGCTGATAATGAATTTATCCGCGGCGATATTCCAATGACAAAACAGGAAATTCGCATACAGGTACTGGCAAAGGCGCGGATTGCCAAAGGTGATACGATTATTGATATTGGTGCTGGAACGGGCTCTTTATCCATTGAAGCTGCCCTGCAGTCCCAAACCGGTGCTGTGTTTGCCATAGAGAGAGAAACGGAAGGCATTGAATTAATCAAGGCAAATGCCCAACGGTTCGGTACACCTGCTGTTTCGGCCATCTTAGGCAGTGCACCTGAGGCAATGGCGGCGCTGCCTCAAGCCGATGTTATTCTCATTGGCGGCAGCGGCGGCAAGCTTTCCGCAATATTGGCAGAAGCAGACCGTCTGCTTAAGGTGGGCGGCCGTTTGGTGATAACGGCAATAACCGTGGAAACTTTGCATGGTGCGCTTCAGGAACTGAAGAAACGGAATTATCCGAGTGAAGCTTGCGGCATACAGGTCAGCCGCATCCGCTCTGTTGGGGCTTCTCACATGTTCCAGGCGCTTAACCCTATTTATATTATTAGTGCAACCAAGGAGGAAGGGTAATTGAAAGGCGAATTTTATGGTATCGGAGTTGGTCCCGGTTCTCCAGAGCTTCTCACAATCCGGGCGACCCAGGTGCTTCAGATGGTGGATGTTGTTTGTGTTCCCCGCTCAAGTGCTGATAATGAGCTGGTAGCATTACATATTGCGGGACCTTATATTCCTAAAACGACGGAGATTGTCGAGATTTCGACGCCCATGACCCGGGATAAAGCCGTTCTGGAGGCTGAGTGGCAACGGGGGGCCGAAAAAATAGCTTCCTATTTAAAAGCTGGCAAGCGAGTCGCTTTCATTACGATTGGGGATGCTATGCTGTTTAGCACATATACCTATTTATTAAAGCGAGTGCAAGCCTTGGCTCCTGAAGCTGCGGTAGAAAGTGTCCCAGGGGTAACTTCTTTTGCCGCAACAGCTGCTCACCTGAATGTAGCTTTAGCCGAAGGCAATGAGCGTTTGGCAATTATCCCTGCCGTGGATGATCCCGCTGAACTACGCCCTGTATTTGATCATTTTTCTAATGCTGTGTTAATGAAAGTTGCCGGTAAATATGATCAAATATTAGATGTTTTAACAGAAAAACAGCTGCAGGATAAAGCGGTTTTTGTGAGCAACCTCGGCCGGCAGGATCAATTTATCACCTATGATTTAGAGAGTCTGCGCGGCAAAGAGAAAAATTATTTATCACTCATTCTAGTGAAAAGAGAGGGCTTTTAACATGCAAGTAGTTTTTGTCGGAGCAGGTCCGGGAGATCCTGAATTAATTACCGTAAAGGGCCAACGCCTGCTGAATCAGGCTGATGTGATTATTTATGCAGGTTCATTGGTTAATCCTGAGCTGCTGCAGCTGGCTAAACAAGGAGCCAGCATTTACAATAGTGCCTCTATGACACTGGAAGAGGTAGTCGACGTTATGGAAAAAGCGGTGGCTGCCGGTCAGAAGGTGGTTCGCCTGCATACTGGAGATCCCAGTATATATGGAGCCATTCAGGAACAAATGGATCTTTTGGATAAGAAAAATATTACTTATGAAGTGATACCCGGGGTCAGTTCATTTTTGGCAGTGGCGGCGGCTTTGAAACAAGAATACACCTTGCCTGAAGTTTCACAGACGGTAATTATTACCCGACTCGAGGGCCGGACTCCGGTACCGGAAAAAGAAAAACTGGCACTGCTTGCCAGCCATACTGCGACAATGTGCATTTTCTTAAGTGTTCATATGCTCGATAGTGTAATTGAAGAATTAATTAGTGGCGGCTATACGCTTGAAACGCCTATCGCAGTCGTGCAAAAAGCAACTTGGCCGGACCAAAGAATTATGCGCGNNGCACAGACGGTAAGAGAAGCTGGTGTTGACCGGACGGCAATGATTGTTGTTGGCAATTGCCTGAATAATGATTATGCCTTATCCCGCTTGTATGCACCTGAGTTTGGCCATATGTTCCGGGAGGCTAAATGAAAGTAGCAATTATTTCCGTAACGTATAAAGGGGCGCTTTTGGCTGAACACTTGGCAAAAAGTCTCGATTTTAAGGTAGACATATTTGCCAAGTCAGGCAGGAGCGCAAATGACGCAGGGCAGACTTATGATTCCCTGAGCCATTTAATCCAAGATGTTTTTACTGAATATGATGGATTTGTTTTTATCATGGCAACAGGCATTGTTGTGCGCGTAATTGCTCCGTATATACAGGATAAGCGCTTTGATCCTGCTGTTGTTGTTATGGATGATGGCGGACAGCATGCGATCAGCTTGTTATCTGGGCATATTGGCAGAGCAAATGAGCTTACGATAACGGTAAGCAAAGCCGTTAATGCCGTTCCTGTCATTACGACAGCCACTGATGTGGCCGGGCTGCCGGCAGCTGATGTGCTTGCGGTTAAGCTGGATCTTGTGATTGAACCGTTTGAACAGCTGAAAGCAATCAATGCTGCCATTGTAAATGGAGATCAGGTAACATTTTTTATGGACCGCTCGTTAGCTAACTACACGCATTTTTATCTGCCTGCAGTTGAAATGGGCGTCCGCCTGGTTGATATGGATGATTTGGGGGCGGCCGAGAACTACGACAGTGCGGTTGTCATTACAGACAAAGAATTGTACATGACAAAGCCGCATCTTTATCTAAGACCAGCTACCCTGGCAATCGGCATAGGCTGCCGCAGAGGAACAAGCAGTACGGAAATATTGACGGCTATTGAAAATTGCTGCCGCAAAATTGGCCGCAGTCCCAAAAGCATCGCCGTTCTTGGTACTACCCAGGTTAAGCATGATGAAGTTGGACTGCTTGCTGCGGCTCAGCAGCTGGCAGNNTAGTGCCGTTAAAGTTTTTTACCAATGATGAATTGCAGCAATGTATATCAGAACAAAAATTTACTACTTCCAGTTTTGTGGAAGAACAGATAGGAGTTGGCAGTGTATGCGAACCAGCAGCATTATTAGCGGGGCAGGCGAACAGTCTGTTGTTATCCAGGACAGTACATCCCAAAATAACCATTGCAATAGCCGAGGTAAAGTCTCGGTGGTGGGAATAGGCCCTGGCAGTATGGAAGATATGAGTCTTAGGGCTCATCAGACAATCAGCCAGGCAGATACCATAGTTGGTTATGACACGTATATTGAATTGATTGAAGAATTGTTACCAGGAAAGGCCGTAATTGGAACAGGAATGATGCAGGAAGTTGACCGCTGCCAGGCTGCAGTGGATGAAGCTATTGCAGGGAAGAATGTAGCTGTTATTTCAAGTGGAGATCCAGGGATATACGGTATGGCTGGACTAGTTTTAGAATTGGCCATGAAGCATCCGGCTGCGACAAGACCGGAAGTAGTAGTTGTCCCCGGTATTAGCGCAGTTGGTGCATCGGCAGCTATTTTAGGTGCCCCTTTGATGCATGACTTTTGCGTTATCAGCTTAAGTGATTTGCTCACACCCTGGGAAGTGATTAAAAAACGGGCAGAGATGGCTGCGGCCGGCGATTTTGTCATTGCTATCTACAATCCGANNGCAAGCACGAAGCGGGTCAGCCAAATTGAAGAAGTACGTGAAATTGTACTGCGTCACCGCTCTGGCAAGACACCTGTCGGCATTGTTCACCATGCCAGCCGTAAGAAAGAAGATAAGGTGTTGTCGGATCTGGACAATTTTACACAAGAGCATATTGACATGTTTTCCCTTGTTGTCATCGGTAATAGCCAGACTTATATTCAAGATGGTGCGATGATAACTCCCCGGGGATACCGGTTATGATTCTGGTTTTAGCTGGTACTCTTGACGGACGCCAGCTTGCCGTTGACCTGGTCGGAGAAGGTCATGAGGTGCTGCTGTCGGTTGTAAGCGAATACGGTGGCGAACTTGCCAGGGACAGCCGGCTTACCGTTAGAGTAGGACCCCTTGATCAGTTTGAGCTTGTTGCTTTCTTGAAGCAAGCTGCTATCAGTATGGTTGTGGATGCCAGTCATCCTTATGCTGCGAATGCTTCGCAAAATGCAATGACTGCCTGCCGGGATGCAGGGTTACCGTATATTCGGTATGAACGTCCGGCAGTACCGCTGCCGGAGTATGAACGGCTGTATGAAGTATATGATGCCGCTCAAGCGGCAAAGACAGCTGCAAAGCTTGGCAATATTGTCTTTCTGNNACCGCTGCTAACGGACAAACGGTTGATTGCCCGGGTACTTCCTGAACCGGCAGTGCTAAAAGAGTGCCTGGAACTGGGATTTTCACCGCGCGACATTGTAGCGATGCAAGGACCCTTTTCTCATGCTTTGAATGTGGCGATGTTCGAGGAGTTCCAAGCAGAAGTTATCGTAACCAAAAATAGCGGTCAGGTGGGGGGCAGTGATACAAAAATCAGCGCAGCTATGGCGCTAAACTTGCCGCTCATTGTGATAAGCCGTCCAAAAATCAATTATGGAGCGGCAGGCTATTCAAAACAGGAAATTATTACGTTAGTTAAGGAGGCGTTCCTATGCAATATATAACAGACCCAATGACAATTGAAACACGCAGTATGGAAATTATTGCTCCCTATTTGGCTGATAAAAATCTTGCGGAGCCCGAAATTAAGGTCGTGTCCCGTATCATACATGCTGCCGGTGACCCTGACTATGGCAATGTTGTTGTCATTCATCCCGAAGCAATTGCAGCAGGCTGCAAGGCACTCCAGAACGGAGCGTCCATTTACACTGACGTAGAAATG
>DDHB01000027.1 GCA_002337925.1 Sporomusaceae bacterium UBA1887 | reverse complement strand
CAATACCCCGGCAGTATATCAAGGCGTCACCTATGAAAATATTTGTTTTCAATTTGAAAACGGCAAGATAGTAAAAGCAACTGCCAATGAAACAGAAAAGCTAAACAACGTACTGGACAGCGATGAAGGGGCCCGCTATATTGGCGAATTTGCGCTTGGCGTCAACCCTTACATCGATACTCCAATGAAAGACACCCTCTTTGATGAAAAAATCCGGGGCAGCCTGCATTTTACTCCCGGCAATGCCTACGATACAGCCTTTAATGGTAATAAATCGGTCATTCACTGGGATTTAGTACTCATTCAAAATCCTGAGTACGGCGGCGGCGAGATCTGGTTTGATGATCAATTAATCCGCAAAGACGGTCTTTTCGTAGTTCCCGAGCTGGAACCGCTGAATCCGGAGAACTTAAAGTAGTTTCCTTACTGTGAGCTAAAAAATACACCTTCCTGGCCTGTTGCCGGAAGGTGTATTTTTATTTCAGCATTTGTTTAATGAAGTTTGGTAAAGCAAAGCAGCTTTTTTGAATATCCCTGTTATGATAGCGGGTATTCAATTCTTCTATTGTACTTGTGTCCATCGTAAGCGGATCATGAACTTTCGATCCCATAGTGAAGCAGTGCGTACCGCTTGGATAAATAGGTATCGGTGCAAGATACAAACGGGTAATCGGGAAAAGAGATGCAATATCCTTCCAGGCCCGCTGAATTAACTCGGTATGAAGGAAGGGAGATTCCGTCTGCTGCACAAAAAGACCATCAGGCTTTAGCGCTTTTTTTACGTTTTGATAGAATTCATAGGTGAATAGACCTTCACCAGGTCCGATCGGGTCAGAACAGTCTACAATAATTACGTCATAATAGCTTTCCAGTTCTGCAATATGCTTTAGTCCGTCATCAATGCGCAAATCCAGCTTAGGATGCTGATTCAGCATGGCTTCAGCAATCTCGGGCAGATACTGTTTGCTTACTTCCACAACCAAACCGTCAATCTCAACCATTACCGCTTTTTCTACTTTTGGATGCTTCACTACTTCGCGAACACTGCCGCCGTCCCCGCCGCCGATAACCAGGACCTTTTGCGGATTAGGATGAGTAAAGAGTGGTATATGGGCAATCATTTCATGATAGACAAATTCATCAAAAATAGACGTCTGGTACACACCATCCAAAACAAGCATGCGGCCAAACTGCTCTGACTCAACAACAGCAATATCTTGAAAGTTAGATTTACCTGAATAGAGCGTTTCCTTAATCCTAGTAGTCAAACCCAGATTTTTGGTTTGAAATTCTGTCATCCATAATTCCATGTCATCCCTCCTAGAATTGTTAACACTAGTATAACCAGCATCATCCACCTTGCTATGTTAAATCTTATCATATATTTTACCAGATGAGGAAAAGAAATGCTATTATATAAAAGTTCCCGCCCTAAATTAGGGCGAGAACTTAAGTTGACTATATTAAAAACGTTTTTAAGTACTACTTTCCTTGAAAGCTGGCTTTGCGCTTTTCGACAAAGGCACTCATACCTTCTTTTTGGTCAGCAGTAGCAAAGCACAAGCCGAAAACCTCAGCCTCGTATGCTACACCTGTTTCCAAATCAGTATCAAGCCCTTCATTGACAGCAGCTTTGCAAAGCTGAACAGCGATCGGTGCCCGTGACATAATTTTTTCAGCCATAGTTTTGGCTGCATCCATTAACTGATCCGCAGCTGTTACCTTATTGACCAAACCAATGCGATAGGCTTCATTGGCATCAATAACATCACCGGTAAAGAGCAATTCTTTTGAACGTCCCTTGCCTACCAGGCGAGCTAAACGTTGAGTGCCGGCAAAGCCGGGAGTAATGCCAAGGGTAACTTCAGGCTGACCGAATTTGGCCTTTTCTGAAGCGATGCGGATATCGCAGGCCATAGCCAGCTCGCAGCCGCCGCCAAGAGCAAAACCATTAACTGCCGCAATTACCGGCTGAGGAAGGTTTTCAATCTTGTTGAAAACAGCCTGACCAAGTTTACCAAAATTACGGCCTTCAATAGCAGACTTATGCTGCATCTCCGTAATATCCGCACCGGCTACAAAAGCTTTCTCACCACTGCCGGTAAGGATTACCACTTTGATGCTGGTATCCTTGGCAATTACATCAGCCAGCTTATCCAGTTCTTCGAGAGTAGCTTGATTTAACGCATTCAGCGCTTTCGGCCGATTTAGTGTAACCAGGCCAATTCCTCCCTGATTCTCAAATAACAGATTAGCAAACTCACTCATACATTCCACCGCCTATTCGTTTTTATTTATTATAGTCGTAGAACCCTTTACCTGTTTTGCGTCCCAGATAACCGGCCTGAACCATTTTCTTGAGCAGCGGGCAAGGACGGTATTTGGGGTCACCATAACCATCATAAAGTACTTCCATTATATACAGCACAGTGTCGTTGCCGATTAGGTCAGACAGTGCCAGTGGTCCCATCGGATGATTAAAGCCCAGCTTAGCAACGGTATCAATATCTTCGGCGCTTGCTACACCTTCCATCAAAGTGAAAACTGCTTCATTGATCATAGGAATCATGATCCGGTTGCCCACAAAGCCGGGGAAATCAGATACTTTAACAGGTGATTTGCCGAGTCCTTCTGCCAGGGCTTTTACAGCAGCAAAAGTTTCCTCACTTGTAGCAAGTCCATTGATGACTTCCACCAGTTTCATAACGGGAGCAGGATTAAAGAAATGCATGCCAATGACCTTATCAGCCCGTTTGGTTAATGCGCCAATGGCGGTTACAGGCAGCGACGAGGTATTCGTAGCAAAGATAGTATGAGCAGGGCACTGCTGATCAAGCTGTTGGAAAATCGTTTTCTTAATTTCCATATTTTCGATTGCCGCTTCAACAACCAGATCAACATCGCAGGCTGCTGCATCCAAATCAACAACGCCTTGGATACGACCCATAATAGCAGTTTTTTCTTCAGCAGCCAGCTTACCTTTTTCTACTGATTTAGTCAGGTTTTTTTCTATACCGGCAATGCCTTTTTTAACGAAATCTTCTTTAATATCACGAAGAATTACCTGAAGCCCTCCCTGAGCCATTACCTGGGCAATGCCACTGCCCATTTGTCCTGCACCAATAATAAGTGCTTTTTTAAATTCCATGTGTTTTATTCCCCTTTCTTTTCTTTTAGTATATAAAACATGACGGCAGGGCCGGCAAAAGCACTTGTCCTGTCACATGTTTATTACTCTTTCGCAGCAGCTGCCTCTTGCGAAAATCCCAGCCTGTACTCTGCAAGATCATCGGCAACGGTAAAATCCGCTTCCGTCAAGCTGCGGATATCCTCTACGGTAAAGCCTGCAGCGATCTCCCGGAGAACTAAGCCTGCCGGGCTGGCAGAAAAAACAGCTTTATCCGTAATGATGACATTAACTACGCCTTTGCCAGTCAGTGGCAGCAGACACTCTTTCAGTACCTTGGAGGCTCCTTTTTTATCATTATGCTGCAAGGTAGCGACTACCTTGCGGGCTCCGCCCACCAGATCCATTGCTCCGCCCATACCGGGCGAATATTTCCCTGGAGCCACCGGCATAGCCCAGTTGGCAATATTGCCTTGCTGATCCACTTCAAGAGCTCCTAAGATAGTAGTATCTACGTGACCTCCCCGAATAATGCCGAAGGACGTTGATAAATCAAAAATTGCGGCTCCCGGCTGCAGCGTAATCGGCTGACCACCGGCATTGCCATTATCAGCATCCTGCTGTCCCCGCTTTGGCGTCGGCCCGAAAAGCAGGCAGCCATTCTCAGACTGAAGAATAACATCTATCCCTGCAGGAATATAGTTGGCAACAGCCGTCGGCATGCCAAATCCTAAGTTAACCACTTCACCGTCTTTTAATTCCAAAGCTGCTCTACGAGCTATCATTTCTCTATAATCCATCATATACCCTCCTTTTTTTGGCACAAATTTACGCTAAACGGCCAGTACGCATCCACAGATCTTCATAAATCCGCTGATGCTCTTCGAAGGCATATCCCTGAATTACAGCTTTGACAAATATCCCCGGTGTTCCCACTCGGATAGGCTCAATAGCGCCAACTTCCACGATTTCATTTACTTCAGCCACTGTATAATCAGCCGCCATGGCGACAATAGGATTGCTGTTTAGTGAAACTCCGCGATATTCAACATTACCCAGCCTATCGGCACGATACCCTTTGATAAAAGCGAAATCGGCCTTAAGCGGTAATTCTAACAAGTATTCTTTTCCATCAATGGTTAATTTCTGCTTGCCCTTTTCAACTAAAGTGCCCACACCGATTGGAGTCACTACCGCCCCCAGACCTGATCCGGCAGCACGAATTTTTTCAATCCATGATCCCATCGGATAAAACTCGATTTCCAAGTCACCGCTCTTATACACTTCAAGAGCTTCCGGGCAGGTACCCGTATGAGCTGTAATAAACTTTTTCACCTGCCGGTTTTTAAACAAGGGGGCCAAATCAAAGCCTCCACCGGGATACGCATTGGTAACGGCGATGAGCGTAAGCTCCTTTGCCCCTTTTTCTACCAGTTTCTCAATGCACTTGAGCGGAGATCCGATGCCGAGAAAACCACCAATCATAATGGTTGCTCCATCGTTCACTCTGGCAATCACCTTGTCCAGTTCGGTAATCTTGTTCATATTCCCCTCTCCCTTTACCTGTGATGGTGTTATCTATCTCCAAGCAGCCGCTTATCAGGCAGCTGTAAGGGGCTTTGGGTGCAAGTTCCTCACTATTGGGGGTACGATGTGGAAATTATTACCTCTTTATTGTAACATATTATTCTATTTGTGAAAATATTAACTTTCTATATTGTCAGATTATATAAAAAAACCCCGCATTTCAGCAGGGTTATAAACACTATAAAGGACAGCATTTACCTCTAAATCCGTAGTCTTCGGAAATGGATCGCCCAATAGCCGTTATCTTACCGGTAATACAGCCGCGGCAATGAGCAGGAGTATCATTAATACAGATTTTTCCCGGATAAAGAGCATAAAACTTGCGGTAATCCCCTTCCGTAACATTCGGCATCACAACATTAGCACCGCTTTGCAGCGCGATTACACGGCCCTGGCGGTTAAGCGTCTCCATCGCTGTAGTAGCGGGGATATTAATGTCCGGCAGCAGCAGGCGGGTAATTGCCATGACCTTCAAACTCATTTCAAAGGAACCACCAGACGCCGCCGCTAAGGGAGTGTCAGGATTAGGAATAAACGGTCCAATCCCGATCATATCCGCATTTAACTGCTTAAAAAAGAGAATATCATCAGCAAGTGATTCTACCGTCTGCCCCGGCAATCCTACGAGAGAGCCTGTTCCCACCTCATAGCCGAGCGCCTTTAAATCCTGCAGACAGCGCATCCTGTTGACAAAACTCATGCCAGGATCAAGCCGCTCATAGAGAGTTCTGTCTGTTGTTTCAATTCTGAGCAAATATCGGTCTGCCCCGGCTTCCTTGTACGCAGAATACTCAGAAGTGGATTTTTCACCTACACTCAAGGTGATTGCCAAATCAAGTTCTTTTATCTTACGAATAATATACTGCATTTTATCGACTGTAAAATAATCATCTTCACCCGATTGCAGAACTACTGTCCGGTAGCCGTAAGAGCGGGCTTTGCCGGCAAAATCGAGAATTTCTTCTGTTGTAAGGCGATATCTTTGCACATTGTGGTTCTCTCGCCGCAAACCACAGTAGAGACAATTCTGTTTGCAAATATTCGAGAATTCAATAAGTCCCCGCAAGTGAACAAAATTGCCCACGTATTTTTCCCGCAGCGAATCAGCCGTTTCAAAGAGCAGACTATCGCAATCCGTCGTCTGAAGCAATTGAACAATCTCTTCTTTTTCCAGACTGTGAGTAGCTGCCGCTTTATGAATAGCCTTTAGCATAAAACACCTCCGCACATCATAAGTTGCTGTTTGCCTGAGGAAGAATTTCATTCATGCTGCCCGTACGGTAACCAGTCAAATCAAGCGTGACAAACGTAAAGCCCAGTTCCTTAAAGTAAGTACTGATGGCTTGTGCCGTTTCCGGCAGTGCCAATACAGCTATATCCTGGGGAGCCACTTCAATACGGGCGATATCCCCATGATGGCGTACCCGTACCTGTCCGGTGGTAAGAGGCTTTAAGAATTCCTCCGCCTGCTCAATTTGCGCTAATTTTTCCGAGGTTATAGCTAACCCATAGGCAACCCGGGAAGAAAGACAGGCTGCGCTCAGCTTATTCCAGGTCGGCAAATTCCAGGCGGCCGACAATTCTCTGATTTCTGCTTTTGTAAGACCAACTTCCAGCAGCGGGCTGCGCACTTGGCCTAGCTCACCGATTGCTCTTAAGCCCGGGCGGTAATCAGAAACATCATCGGCATTGGAGCCGTCTAAGACCCACTTAATCCCCTGGTTTTTAGCCCACTCTGCTAAAGCTCCAAAACGTGTTTTTTTACAAAAATAACAGCGTTGGTTGGTATTCTCTACAAAGTCAGGACTGTCCAGCTCACTGATAGTCAGCACAAGATGACGGATTCCAATGTGGCAGGCAGTCGCCTCGGCCTCTTTCAGCTCACTTTCCGGCAGGGTATCGGAGCAGGCCGTTATTGCTACCGCCTTATCTCCCTGTGCCCGGTAAGCTGCAGCCGCCAGAAAAGTGCTGTCCACACCTCCGGAAAAACCAATAACCGAGCTCTCTAATTCCTGTAAAAGCTGCAGCAATGCAGCAAGTTTCTTATCTAATTGTAACATGGTTGATTCCCCCATTATATGTCCGTAAAACCAATGTAGTACATTGTATTTACCATTATATTTTCGTGGTTGCCGGAGCAAATTCCTGTTACAGACTTGTAATTTAACCAGAAAAAAGCCGGGCTGCCTCTGTCAGCAGCCCGGCTATCTGTTATTTTCTATTATTACCTGGTAGCTGCGAGCGCCTGCTCCAGATCCTCAATCAAATCAGCGGCATCTTCGAGACCAAGCGACAGTCTTACCATATCGTCAGGTGCCCCTGCAGCACTACGCTGTTCTGAAGTTAATTGAGAGTGAGTCGTACTTGCCGGATGAATGACAAGCGATTTGGCATCGCCAACATTGGCAAGCAGTGAGAAGAGCCGCAAGGAATCAATAAATTTCTTCCCGGCTGCTAAGCCGCCTTTAATGCCGAAGGTAAGGATAGCCCCTGCTCCCTCGGGTAGATATTTCTGGGCCAGCGCATAGTCCGTATGTCCAGGCAAACCAGGATAGCTAACCCACGATACCTGTTCATGTGCTTCCAGGTATTTGGCTACCGCTAACGCCGTTTCGCTATGACGCTTTAACCTGAGGTGCAGCGTCTCCAGACCCTGCAGGAACTGGAAGCTGTTGAACGGGCTTAAGCAAGCTCCTAAGTCGCGCAGTACCTGTACCCGCAGGCGGATGATATAAGCTAATGCCCCCAGTGCTTCCGTATAACGGATGCCATGATAGCTCGGATCAGGTTCGCTTAGCAGTGGGAATTTGCCGTTATTCCAGTCAAACTTACCACCATCGATGACCAAGCCGCCCATGGAGGTACCATGGCCACCAATAAATTTAGTAGCCGAGTGGACGACAATATCTGCTCCAAATTCAATCGGTCTGCACAGATAAGGTGTAGCAAACGTGCTGTCAATAATCAGCGGTATGCCATTCTCATGGGCAACTGCCGCAACTTTTTCAATATCCAGCACGTCAATCTTAGGATTGCCGATTGTTTCGGCATAAATAGCTTTTGTATTCGGAGTAATCGCTTTGCGGAAATTTTCCGGATCACTTGAGTCTACAAAATGTACCTTAATACCCAGCCGTGGCAATGTATAGGCAAACATGTTGTAAGTACCGCCATATAGACTGGCTGAACTGACGATCTCATCACCGGCCTGGGCAATATTGAATATTGCCGCGCTAATGGCTGCATGACCGGAGGCAAAGGCTAAAGCTCCCACTCCGCCCTCTAGAGCAGCAATGCGTTTCTCCAGGACATCGGTTGTCGGATTCATGATCCGCGTATATATGTTGCCAAATTCCTTTAAGCCAAACAAGTTTGCCGCATGCTCGCTGTCTCTGAAATTATAAGAGGTTGTCTGATAAATAGGTACTGCTCTCGAACCGGTTGTCGGATCAGGCTCTTGTCCTCCATGGACTGCTAAAGACGCTAAACGTAAGTTTTCTGGTAATGTCATCGTTCATTCTCCTCCCAATATTGTAACTGATAACTTTTATTTAGAGCCTTCAGTTTACTGATCGGCCTAGGGCGTGTTTTCAAACTATCAAGACGTCCACTGACGGTGCTTTTTGCACCATACTGCGTTAATTTTTTTTGAAATAAGGCCCATTATTCCTGCAAAAAATTGCCTTGCCTGGCACAAAAATCACTCGCCATTGACCATTCCGCTAGTTTGAAGACACACCCTAGGGCGTACCTTCCAACCAGGAATAAGACCTAAATTCCATCGCCAAATATACCTTCAAGACCGGTAACCCGGCTTTTATCCGTTCGTTCCACCTGAACGACTTTTCCATTTTTAACAACAAATACGACCTGACCATATTTTAATCCGCCGATTGCCTCAAGTATCATTTTCTGAAGCTCAGCGGAATTTTTGGAGTTCTTGCTAGGCGCTGCCAGCTCGGCTTTACTCTTCTCCATTCCCTGTGCCTCCTTTAAACAAGTCTTATTTTTTCGTGTTTTTCCAGTTGAATGACCCGCGAATCCTGGATAATAAGAGTAATGGTTCCATGCAGCATCCCTTTGAAGGATTTCTCTATTTTTTCCAGCACTTCATCGGAAATAACTTCCTCGCTCTTAGGGGCTGGCTTATTCGTATTCTTTGTCAAATTGCTCACTCCATTTCTAACCGGTTATCGCTTCACCACAACGAAAAACCCCTTTCCGAAGAAAGGAGTTACATACGCCTTTCTCTCATCTCTCAGGGTTATCCTGCTGGAATTAGCACCTTAAGCATTGCCGCCGGTTGCCGGGTGTCATCGGGCCAGTCCCTCGACCACTCTTGATAAGAGTTTATGCAATTTAATGAATAAATTCTACCATCCTCTTACACCTCTGTCAACACTGGATTTACATTTGCTTTCCCACTACACACTATTGCCTTCTGCTCTATCTGCAGCACCGTCATAAACGCTTTGTTCAAAGGAAATTACCTTGCCGTCCCTGATAGTAATAACTATTTGATTGTAGCCTTTTTTAGAAGCCGCTGCTCCAGTTTCTTTACCGGTTTTATCTATTTTCTGTTCCATATATACCCTCTCTTTTCCTAACAATACCGTACAAATGTCTTTCAGCTCCAAAACTTATATAAATGCAATGCCAAATTTATTCTCCAGAATACTTACCATTGATGGCAGATGAGTCGTTGGTAATAGCATTGTTATTTGATGGACCGAGCCAAACATTCGTAAAAGTGGTATCTGCTGCGAAAGGAGTTCTCCGGTAATACGGGCAGTCAATTCCGGTACTTGTGTAACCTTGCCACCACTGATGGACACAATTGAACATTGCTTTTCAATATCAAAGCAACAGCCTAGCTGCTTTAAACCAGTACAAACAACATCTATTGCTTCCTCCGGCACCGTAAACATCACTTGCTCGGAGCGAATGCTGATTAATTCTAAATTCACATTGTTACGGGCAAGCTCTTGCAGTATGTGTGAAACAGCACAAGAGCTGTTCAGCAAATTTACTTTTACATGGGCAACGCAAGAAAAACTATCAACCGTAGTTAGTAATTCGTCTGCTATTGACACACTTTCCAATGTCAAATCCTTCACCTCCAACATGTATCGCTAAAGCACTCCAGGGTTGGAGGCATCCATAATAAAAAGCCCCCTTCCACGAGGAAAGGGGCTTTTTAATTCCGACCTTTCTCTCATCTCTCAGGATAAATCCTGCTGGAATTAGCACCACTGCATTGCTGCCGGTTGCTGGGTGTCATCGGGCCAGTCCCTCGACCACTCTAGATAAGAGTCATATTCAATTGTGACGATTTTAACATTTTTTTCGGTCACTTGTCAATGCCCTATTATTGTTCATTTCGCTATTCTTTTGTCTGCAGCAGCCGCTTATAATACGAATGTGCTGTGTATAAAGCAGCTGCCGGATTGTGCCCTGTCAGCCGGTCTTTTGTAATAAGAGTGGTAACTAAAGCATCCGAGTATTTAATAAACAGCGAATCATGTCCTACACACAGTCCTACAACCACATTAAGGTCTGTTTTGTGGTAGTTTAATATGCGGGCCTGAAGAATGGGATTACACATTGCTTCATGACCGCCCGGTTTAATTTTGTGCTCTTCCAGTATGCCGATCTCCGCTTTATCCACCGAGCCTACCTTACAAATTACGCTGTAATAGGTGAGTCCTTTGGCAGTGAGAATATCCGCAAAGATTTTTGCCTCTTCAATCAACCCGGCACAGGTGGCAATACCGATCTTTTTCGCACCGATGCGATTGGCAAACTCAATAATTTCTTCTACTCGGGTTAGCTTGCCATAAAAAAGTCCCTCTACCTGGGCCGAAGCTCTGGCTACTATCGCATCCTCTTCGTCCCCTTGGAGGTAGTTTTTTATTTCTTCAATATCCTCAGCAATAGGATGGCCCTCATTATCCTTGGTTGTCAGACAAAATCCGGGAAACGCTTTGCTTCTAGTCCGGCAATTGTAAATACTGCAGTCTGTGCAGGATAAGCTCTCTACATTTTTTTCTCTCACCATCATAATCCCTCCGTTTGTTTTTCTAACCAGCCTACCAGCAGCGAAGTGAGTTCCGTATGCCTTCCGGCAAACACATGATCGGCAGGAATAATCTCCAACTGTTTTTCGCGTTTGTACCGGGAGTACAATTCCTGTGAGCCCGCTAGCGGCACAACGGCATCCTCATCACCATGCACAATAAATAGCGGCGTTTGATAAGACTGTGCTTTAACTAAAGGTTCATAGCGCTTCTCCAGCAGCTCCCTTGCAAAACGGGGACTGAGGCTAAAGCCTTTATTTAAGAAGTTGGCAACAGTTTCGCCCTGTACGGACCGCTGCCACAACTCGGGACCAAGAATGATATCGCAAAAGTTGTCAATCGGCTTCACAACCGGCGCCAGCACCAGCCGTCCGGCTATTGCCGCATCATCATAGCTAAGAGCAATAAGCCCGCCTAAACTATGTCCCAGCAGATAGACCGGCAATCCACTAAAACGTGGCTCGCCTTTTATCCAATGGAAGACATTGCCTACATCCTCCAGCCAGCCGCTAACAATCGTATCATCTGCAAACTCCCCTTCACTTTCGCCAGAACCGGAAAAATCAAAGCGAACCGTGATGATTCCCGCTGCGGCAATCGCTTTGGCAACATTGAGCATCAGTTGATTCGTACCGATTTTATCACTGGTAAAACCATGGCAGCAAACTACAATGGCCTTCTGCTTCTCCTGTTCCTCATTGATGTGAACGACTACGGACAATTTGCGATTTTGGCTGTCAACCCAGACGTGCTGTTTCATATTATCTCTTCTCTCTACCAGCCTGCACAGTGCAGGCTCATTTGTTTTATACAAAAAGGCAAAGGTTTCCGGTGGAATCCCTTTGCCTTCAGTTGTCACTGATCAGCCCTAATATCTCCAATTTCTGTTATCCTAGCATATTAGAAATTGGCAGTCAATACCTCCAGGTACAGGCGCCTAATATTCTTTGCCTGCATCCGCAATTTTTTGGGCACATTCGGCAAATTTAGTCCATGGCTCGCTTTTACGGACAACCAGTTTTGCACCTTCCGGTGAACCCCCGCCATGCATACAGCCGGGAATGCCGCCGCCAACCGTCAGCCACTCTACCAGTCGGGCTGCTTTAGCCCGTTCTTTCCCATCTATGCCTGCCGTCAGCGCCCGTACCAGCTTATCACCGTATTCTGGCGACTGAAAATCCTGATAGGCGGGAAAGCAGCCCGTTTCGGCTATTCCGCCGCTGATTTCCTGAGCAAGTACTTTTGTCTGATAAGGCAGCGTAGCCACCTGTGTTTTATTGACATGAGCCAGCAGCGGATCGGGAATCCAGACGCCGGAAGCATGCTGCTCCCCTTTAAACATGGCGCCCAGTCCGATACCATAGGTAATTTCATTATTAATTGCCATCTGGTTGAGTTTTTCCTGGAATGTTTTCTGGTTTAGCCCGTTTGCCTTAATCATGTTGATGGCGGCACCGATCATTACATCTCCCTGACCAGCCACACAGGCACCGATTGCTGCCCGGTAGATCGCCGTAAAGTAATGCAAAAATAGACCTGTGTATAAATACTCTCCACACAAGAAAATTCTTTCATTCGGAACAAAGACATCATCAAACAACAGGAATGCTTGTGTGATCCCGCCTGCCTTAGGCGAGTCCCAGCCCTCTTCCTCATCACGGCTGTCACTGGGACGGCGTGTTTCCACAATGGTAAGCCCTTGTACATCCCTGGGTATAGCAAAGGCCAGCGCTGCCGCCTTATCGGCTTCACCGTGAGCACTGCCCGGTACGCAGATAATTTCATGAGCAGCTGCAACGCCGCAAATCTGGGCTTTGCAGCCCCGGACAACAATTCCGTCAGGCTTAACTTCCACAACATGCAGATAACTATCGGCATCAGGCTGCTGGGCAACACTCAGTGCCCGGTTGCCTTTAGCATCTGTCAGCGCCCCAGCCAGTGCAAACGAATGATCTTCCACCAAGGCAAAATAATCCTTGATGCGCTGGTGATAGGGTGTGCCATATTCTTTATCAGCCTCATAGGTAACTGCCCAAAGAGCATTGAGCGCTGTCCATCCTGCGCAGGTAGCGCCTTGGCAGGTCCCTGTCCGGTGGAATTGAGCCCGTTTCATCTGACTATTGGCCAGCACGTCTTCGGCACTGGCCATCAGCGTATTCCAGCGATGGGCTTTTTGTCCCGTCAAATGGGAGGTCCTGGTAAAAATACCGGTTTCCTCCGTAAAAGCTGCATCATACGAATGAGAAACCGATTCTACATGCAGCCTTGTTGCCGGATGCGTGGTCACATCCTCAATCAGCTTGCCCCATTTATAAATATTAGGACGCAGTTTAGCGAGACTCGCTTTATACTGGTCACCGTTTTTTAATGCCATTTTAATTCCTCATTTCTTTTGACAGTTTTAGCTCCATACTTGGGAACGATTATCCACAACCCGTTTGGCTTTATGAGTTGCTCTGGGCAGAGTGCCGGGAGCCAGAATCTCCACAGCTGCCGAAATGCCTGTCGTGGCTTTTAAATTTTTCTTTAGCCGTTCCGCCAACTCCTGAAGGTTAACACGACCTTCAGCATGCTCTGCCTGTACCGTTAATTCATCCAGATGATTGCGGCGGTTCACTACCAGCAGGTATTCGCCAGTATAATCGGCATCTTTCCTAACGATCGCTTCCACATCGCTGGGGAAGACGTTAACGCCTTTTATGATCAGCATATCATCAAGCCTGCCGTGTATGCCGTGAAGCCGTAAGGCAGTCCGGCCGCAGCTGCAGGGCTCGGTCGTGTAAGACACGATGTCTCCCGTCCTAAAACGGACCATCGGGCGAGCAGACTTTTTCAAAGTAGTGAGCACCATTTCGCCCCGTTCTCCTTCTGCCACCGGTTCTCCCGTCTTAAGATCCAGCACTTCCAGCAGAATATGATCCTCAGCCCAGTGCAAGCCATCCTTTGCCTCGCACATGCCGGCGCAAGAACCAAAAATATCGGACAAGCCGTAGTAATCATATACATCGGCGCCCCACAGCGCTTCAATCTGTCCCCGCGTCTCCGGAATAGAGCCGCCCGGCTCACCGGCGACAAAAATCTTCCTGATAGCAAAATCAGTTGCCGGGTTAAAGCCCTGCTGTTTAGCCGTTTCTCCTAAATACCAGGCATAGGAAGGTGTCGTCCAGATGGCGGTAGCCTGAAACTGCCGGGCGATCATCAGCAGCCGGTCGGAAGGTATGGTTCCGGCATGAATCGTCAGCGCTCCTACCTTCTGAGCACCTAATACGCAGGGTCCGCCGACAAAGAGGGAAAAATTCAGAGCATGGCAGTACCGGTCTTCCGGGCGAAGCCCGCTGGAGTAAAATTGCCGGGCCTCATAATCTATCCAGTCCTCAAAGTCCTGAGCAGTAAAGGGCGAGGCGGTAGGTATCCCGGTAGAGCCGCTGGAAGTGGAAATATAAACAACGTCCCGTTCGGGTACGGCGAGCAAATCGCCAAAAGGCAGCACAGCCTCCTGCCTCTCCCTGATCAGCTTCTTTTCAATAGTAGGGAAATACTGAATATCGGTTAATGTTTTTATTTTGTCGGGATGCACCTTAGCCTGGTCAAATCTGTGCCGGTAATAAGGTGATCCCTCATAAGCATGGCGTAAATGTTTTTTCAGCAGCACCAGCTTAAGCTCATCCCATTCCTGCCTGCTTTGTGTTTCTAATTTGGCATCCCAAAATTTTTCTGTCGAAGCGCCTGATGTTAGCTTAGCCATTAACGAATCCTCCTGTGACAACCTAGTAATTAACTGCAAACCGTTTGACTGCAGGCCGCTGTTTTACGTCCGATCCAGGAACTTCCTGCGGTGCATAGTTTTCCTCCAGATCCCGTATCAGGTCCAGGTACCGCTCCACCGCTCTGTTCAAAACCTTTTCCCCTTTTTCAGCGGTTGCACTTCTAATCTGCTCTGTTGTCCCAATACCGGCAGCACTCCGGTGCCCCGGCTCCGGTATCGGAATCATCTGGGCAATATCAAAAACCTGGAAAGTTTCCGTCTCATCCTGAGTGATAGATTTTTTCAGCAGCGATTTATCAATCAGCGGCACCAATACCTTGCCGATACTTTTTTCCAGCTTTACAAGGTCGGGACGGACGAATAGGACATTACTGGTTTCTTCCTCACCGGAATGGTAAAAAGGAGTTGTCACTTCCCGGCGCAGCGTCTCAGCAGCCAGTTCCCAGTATGTGGCGGCGGCAATAAAGATGGATTTGTCTTCTCTGCGAAGTTCAGTAGCAACCTCCTGCGTAATTACCTGCAGATTCGGTTCCTGGCCATGACCTTGGATAATAATGATCTTGCGAAAGCCTGAAGTCCACAAACCGCGGATAATATCCTTTAAAAACGCGTGCAGCGTGCTGTGACTTACAGCAAGCGTACCCGGCACAGGATCTCCTTTGCGGTCATAATGAAAAGTTGGTGATGACCCTGCCCGTACCGGCGTCGGTACAAGTGCAGGCAGGCCGGTTTTTCTGCTTAATTCGAGCGCTATCCATTCTGCCGTATAGGTATCAGTACCCAGCGGCAGATGATTACCATGCGCCTCGGTTGTGGCAACAGGTACAATAATAATCCCCCGTCTTTCCGCCAGCTCCAGCGCATCATCCAAGGTCAGTTCTTCCCACAATACTGCATTCTCGCTCATTTTGTGATCCTCCCTTATATTTACAGACGTTCGTATTTTTTAGCTGAATAATCGCCAATGCTTTGCACCAACTGCACTAACAACACCAAAATGACAACCGTCAGCAGCATCACATCGGTCTGGTAGCGATAGTAGCCGAAACGAATGGCTAAATCCCCCACGCCGCCGCCGCCGACAATACCGGCCATTGCCGAATAGCCGATCAGGCTGACGGCAGTGATGGTCAAGCCTCTCAGCAAACCCGGCAGGCTTTCCGAAAGCAATACGTCTTTAATAATCATCCAGGGAGACGCTCCCATGGACACAGCCGCTTCAATAACCCCTTTATCCACTTCCCACAAGGAGCCTTGCACCAGCCGCGCATAAAAGGCTACCGATGCAATAGACAGCGGTACCGCTGCTGCAATCGGTCCAATTGTTGTTCCGATCAGCTTCTGCGTGAGCGGAAGAACAAGAACAAGCAGAATAACAAATGGAGTTGAGCGAACTACATTGATCGCCAGGCCGCCAATAACATTCACCAGACGATTTTCGGCAAACAGGCCTTTGTCGGTTACATATAACAGCAGTCCCAACGGTACGCCGATGATGATTGACAGTGCCAGTGCTATCCCTACCATATAAAAAGTTTCACCAAAGGCTTTGATTAAATCGCTAAAAAACACATTATCCATACGCCACCTCAACATGATCCACGCGGGCTTCAATATAGCGGATTGCCTCCTCCACAACCTGATCCGCCCCGTCAATGTTTACAAGCAGAACTCCCAGCGGCAAGTCTGTGATATATTCGATCTTGCCGTGCAGGATATTGATTGCTACAGGAAACTTTTGCGCCGTATCGGAAATTACCGGCGCTTCTGCTCCTTCACCGCGGTAAACAATTTTTAGTACTTTGCCGGTAAGGTTAGCAAGCAGCCTCTCCGGTATGGCAAAATCGCTGGAATGGCGGATGAGCTGCCTGGTAAATTCGGCTTGAGGATTAGCAAATATATTGAGAACCGTATCGTTCTCCACGACATGACCCTGGCTCATTACCGCTACCCGGTCGCAGATTTTCTTGACAACCGGCATTTCATGTGTAATCAGAACCATCGTAATGCCCGTCTTTTTGTTAATATCCTTCAGCAATTCCAAAATGGAATTGGTTGTCTCTGAATCGAGGGCCGATGTCGGTTCATCACACAATAAAATTTTCGGGTCATTAGCAAGCGCCCGGGCAATACCGACACGCTGCTTTTGTCCGCCGCTCAGTTGACCGGGATATGCTGACGATTTGTCGGCAAGACCAACCAACTCAAGCAGTTTGGGAACTCTTTGCTGAATCTCCTGTTTGCTCTTGCCGGCCGCTTTTAACGTAAAAGCTACATTGTTAAAAACCGATTTGGTATGAATGAGATTGAAGTGTTGAAAAATCATTCCCATCTGGAGACGCACTGTGCGCAGCTTATCGCCGCTGTAGTCTGTTATATCCGTGCCATCGATCACCACTCGCCCAGAGGTGGGACGCTGCAGCAGGTTGATGGTGCGAAGCAGGGTACTTTTCCCTGCTCCGCTTGTGCCTACAATACCGAATATCTCGCCCTGCTCAATTTTCAGTGTTACCTGTTTCACGGCAGAGACAGTTCTGATATGCTCGCCAAAGGTAACCGAGATTGCTTGTAAGTGTATCATCGCTGCCTCCTGTTAAGCTGGTGCAATTATTTTAAGCTCCATTTTGTTTTGTACCATTCAGGTTTTTGAAAGTCTTTGAAGGGATATTTCGCATCTTCAATGGCTTTCTTAAAGTCTTCCGACTCAATTACTTCCTTAATATCTTTGACGAATTGTTTATCCAGGTCTTCGGTGCGTACAGCCACTAGATTCTTTATTGGTTCTGCAAGCTCTTCCTTGATAATGGCCGAAGACAGGGGAATGCCTGCAGCAATTGCAAAGTTACCATTCACGACCGAGAGCGTTACACTATCCAGCGAGCGGGGCAGTTGAGCAGCTTCCAAAGGAGAAACTTTCAATCCATACGGATTTTCGACGATATCTTTTTCAGAAGCTTTAGTTTGATCAATATCAGGCTTAATTGTGATTAAGCCATGCTTGGCTAACAGCTGCAATGCCCGGGCAAGGTTTGTCGGATCATTGGCAAGTGTAATTTCATCACCCGGTTTGATCAGTTTTTTTAGTTCTTCCGTATTAGCGGCCTGGATTTTACGGGAGTACACGCCAAGACCTGCGGTGGGAACATTGATGACAGGCGACAGTTTCAGCCCTTTATCTGCCGAAAATTTTTCCAAATAGGGGCGATGTTGAAACAGATTGGCATCAAGCTCCTTATTATTCAATGCCAGATTAGGCTGCACATAATCACTGAACTCTTTCAGTTCTACTGTATATCCCTTTTTCTCCAAGCCTGGTTTAATTGCGTAACGAATCATATCTCCGTAAGGACCAGGTGCAACGCCAAAAGTCAGTTTAGTCGGTGTTGTCTGCGCCTTTTGCGTTTTTTCCGAGGACCCGCAACCAGCTAAGGCGACACTAAATACGAGCAAGATTAATAAAGACATTACTTTTGCATATTGTTTCAATTCTTACACTCTCCTCAATAATTCTAAATGTAGATCTTCTTATTGCCAGTTGCTGCTTGCCCTCAACACCTCCAAGCAGATGTTCTATATAGAAAAAGGCCGGAAAACAAGTCCGCTTTAGCAGCGCTTGTTTTCCGGCCTTTAGTCTCTCTAATCAGCCATTTCATTTATATGATTCAGAACCTGCTGCAGCTGCACGATTCCCAGCCTGCGTACAAAATCCCGGAATGTTTCTGCCGGCTGCTTAGCCGTTTGAAAATGGTCCAGCAGCCCGCCAAGGACTTGCGGAACCCGTTCAGAGGGAACAGCACCTTTTAATTTGGTACCAAGTTCGCCCTCTCCTGTCAGTGAGCCGTCAAGCCAGAATTCAAACGCTTCGTTTACGTTATCGCCTTGTCTGCTGAGCACTCCCTGCAAACCGATATCTGCTATTTGCTGCTGCCCGCAGGAATTAATACAACCACTAATATGGATACTGACAGGCAATCCAGCAAGTCCCTTTTGTTTTATATAAGCCTCTATAGGGCTTACTAAATGCTTGGTACGCACTAAGCCAAGCGGACAAAACTCGGTTCCCGTACAAGAAACGATCGCAGGTAATGGTGTATTTTCAGGACCGGCAAGACGCGCAATCAGCTTTTCTGCCGTTAACTGCTGCAGCTTATCATTCGGAACATTGGCAATAACAAGATTTTGGGAGTTTACTGTGCGTAAAGTGCCGTCACCATACTTCTCAGCAAGTCCTGCCAACTCCGTTAATTCTTCAGCTGTGAGCTGTCCCGCTTCAATGGCAAGACCTACATAACTGAGGCCAGGCTGTTTCTGCTCATGGATTCCGTAATAAATTCCCTCAGCTGATCTGGCGGCCGGTTCTTCACCTTTGCCAAGCAAAGGTCCCGTAAGCGCAAGCAGTTCTGCTGTGAATTTCTCTTTTCCCCAGTCCTGAATGAGATACTTCAACCGGGCGTGGTGCCTGCGTTCCCGGTAACCAAAGTCCCGGAAAAGACTTGCCGTAGCAATGGCAACCGGCAGTACTTGCTCTTGCCTGACGAATAGATCCAGTTTGACTGCTAAAGCAGGTTTTGCCGATAAGCCTCCGCCTACCAGAACATGAAAACCGGTCTCAGCTTGCCCGTTTATTTCTTTGACGGCCGGAACAAACGCTAAATCATTAATTTGGGCATGAATGGCATTGTCGGTGCTGCCTGTGATGGCAATTTTAAATTTGCGCGGCAGATTAGAAAATTCCCGGTTGCCTTCGAAATATTGATTCATCTTTGCAATTAAGGGGCGGGTATCTAATACTTCATTTTTATCAATTCCCGCCAGCGGACTTCCCACGATATTACGGGGACAGTCACCAGCAGCTTCTACTACGCTCAGCCCAACCGCTTTCAGACGGCTGAAGATATCTGGCAGAACTTCTACCTTCAAGCCATGGAATTGCAGTGACTGCCTGGTTGTAATGGCCAGCCTGTCGCTTGTGTAATCTTGGGCGATTGCCGCCACTGTCCTGGCCTGCTCAGCTGTCAGTCCACCGCCGGGCAGTTTGACTCTAAGCATGAAAAGCCCGTCACTTTTGGGACGCTGCACATATAGGCCGTACCATTTTAGCCGATCAAAATCAGCTGCTTCAATTGCTGCGAATCCCAGCTCAGCGTATCTTTGAATATCGTGAATCACGTCCAGCCCATCTTTTTCTAATTTAATTATTTCAACGTTATTTAGTTTACTTGCATCCTGCTTCCAGTTCATTCAGACACCTCCAAAAAATAAAAAGGCCAAAGTGTCGAAACACTTTGGCCTTTGGTTTTTCCAATCAGCACAATACGTTGTATTTATTTAATCATAAAAGCTGTCTGCCGTCAAGCTAAAAGCCTAACAAAACCATAAGAAATGTGTTTGATCTGCTCCCGCGTTACGTGCTTCATTCTTATACTTATTCTTATAGTAATTTTTATTCCGCGCTACTCTTGTAAGCAAAGCAAGCATTACATCTATTTCTTCGCAGGTATTATACAAGCCAAAACTGATTCTTACTAAGCCCGGGACAAGAACATCTATGTTTTCGTGATAATAGGTTAATTCCTTGTCCGTCATTTTCAATAATTTTTCCACATACGGATGAGCACAAAACAATCCGCTTCTGGCGGCAATTCCTGCCTCCTGGGCTAGTATAGCGGCAACCACGCTATGATATAAGCCTTCGACAGTAAAGGAAATCAGACTAACCCGTTCACTGCCTTCAGCGCAGCTATACAGCTGTATTCCCGGAATGCGGCGTAGTCCTTTGATCGCATAATCTATCAGTTTCTTTTCATATTCATGGATGGCTGCACAGTTAACGGAATTTATTGTTTGAATAGCGGCAGTCATTGCCACTACCCCCATCATATTAGGCGTACCCGCTTCATACCGGTTAGGCGGATTATCCCATTCAACAAAATCATGTGATACCAGACCGACTGCTCCGCCGCCTTTATAAATCGGGCTGCCTTTATCCAAATCTTCCAACGGACCAACCAGCACGCCTGCTCCGAAGGGTGCGTACATCTTATGGCCTGAGAAAACAAGATAATCAATATGCTCTGCCGTCCTGGACGGTTTCATATCAAAGGGGGCATGGGGAACTAATTGAGCGCCGTCAACGAGAATTTTTGCCCCATACTTATGGGCCAGCTCAGCAATCTTATAAACAGGATTGATATAGCCTGTCACATTCGAAGCCCCTGTTACTGTTACCAGCTTTACCCTGCCCTGATAGTTAATCAGCTTTTCCTTTAGGTCTGCCAGTGACAATTGACCATCTTCCTTGATCCTGATATAGTCGAGCGTAAAATGTTCCCGCCAGGGTAAGTCATTGGCAAGATGCTCCATATCAGTAGATAAAACAACCTGTTTTTTTGACTCATCCCGCAATAAATAGGCAAGTATATTAATTGACTCTGTCGTGTTTTTCGTAAAAATAACTTCTTTCGTTTGGTCAGCACCGACAAACCGCTTAATTGTTGTCCTACTTTCCTCATACAGCTCAGAGGAAAATACCGATTTATGTCCTTTTCCCCGGTGAACGGAAGCGTACCAGGGAGCGTATTCCATGATTGCCTGCATCACTGAGCAAAAAGGCGGCGTTGTAGCAGCGTTATCAAAGTTAATTGCCGTTACATATTCGCCGCTCTCTAAAGGTACCTTCGTATTTACGCCGACAACCATATCGCGAAACTGAGAATATTTTTTCATTTTTTCACCTCGGCTAGCTAAGACTACTTACCACCAGTATATTCATCTGCAGCTAAATCCGACCTCATCCAGTAAACAAATATGCAATAAAAAAGCAGATATGTGCTTCTTTCTATTGATAGCGCTAAAGTAAAAGTAGTATGATTAACATACTGTACTTATAAAATTACCTCAAGGAGGTCAACATGTTAACATCCAGTCTGCTCTTTCTTGCTATGGGTTTCTCGGTCGGAGCTTTCGGTACATTAATCGGTGTCGGCGGCGGCGTCATCTTTGTTCCCATCTTCCTGCTTGCTCTGCATTGGACTCCCCAGTATGCAATCGGTACATCGCTGACAATCGTCTTTCTCAATGCGCTCTCCGGTTCCATTGCCTATATCCGGCAGAAAAAAGTGTATTATGATGCGGTCGTTCGCTTCAGCCTGGCCACCATACCAGGCGCCTTGGCAGGCGGCTATCTTGCCGAATACTTTACCGGCACCAGCTTCCGTATTGCCTTTGGACTGCTTTTAGTCTTTCTTGCACTCATCATGTTTTTTCGTTCTTCGCCTAAACAGGATACAGCAGAGTTTGACAAGGATACCTTTACCTACAACCGAACTGCCGGAGTGCTGCTCAGTGTTGCTATCGGCTTTATCTCGAGTATCTTCGGTATAGGCGGCGGCGTTATCCATGTACCGGCAATGGTTTATTTTTTAGGTTTTCCCACACATATTGCAACTGCCACGTCCCACTGCGTGCTGGCTATTTCCAGTTTTTTCGGCGTGATTTCCCATTACCTGGCTCATAATATACTGGCAGAGCCTGCCCTGCTGATCGGCTTTGGAGCTATCGTCGGTGCCCAGTTCGGCGCCCGCCTGTCGGTAAAGGTAAAATCCCGGTCTATTCTGATGCTATTAGCTTTAGCCTTATTGGGTCTGGGACTTAGGCTGATACTGGTCGAAATTTAAGCTAAATACGGTAGTCGTTAAATAGCTCCACAGCGGGATAATTCCTTGGCAAGAAAACACCAGGACCGCTTGGCGAAAACCATTGGCACACCTTGCGCCTTAGCCTGATCCTTAATGTATTTAGCGGTCATATGATTGATATAATCGGTCAACACCACAATCAGTGCTGTATTGGACGGAATATTGATCTTTTTCCGGTCGGCTACATTTCTTCCCCGGATATGTGCGATATCCGTAAAGCCATGATCATATAGATTCTTTTCAATGCCACCCAAATGATCTGCGCCGATAATCATCAACATGACTTTTTCCTCCTCTACATACTAAAGGCCGGATGCTCGCCACCAATAGCGATCATCCGGCCTCTGTTTGCTCCAGTCAGCCCTTATAAACTTCAAAAACAAAGGCTAAGACCGCCCTGATGGGCACTCTTAGCCTTTAGATATCTAATCAGCTAGCAACTCTATTTTCAAGTTTGATTTATACTATCACGAGACCTCCCAAAGGTCAAGGAGAAAACCAATTATTTTACAGTTCTTGTCAGTTTGGCGAGGCGTTCGGCAGCTGCTTCCAGTGTCTTGAATTGTTTGCAGAAGCAAAAACGAATATACCGGGTTGCTTCCGGTGTTGATTCCCGGTAAAAGCTGGAGCCCGGTACAACAGCAACACCAATATCACTGGTCAGATAACGGGCAAATTCAACATCATTATCCCAGCCGAAGTTCGAAAAGTCAGCCATAATGTAGTAAGCGCCCTGAGGCTTTATGCAGTTAAAGCCGGCCTTTTCCAGGACATCAAACAGGAAATCACGGCGAACGCGATAAAACTCAGCCAGTTCGTCATAATACTCGGGCCCAAAGCGCATTGCCTCACCTGCGGCAACCTGCAGCGGTGCAGCAGCTCCGACTGTAAGAAAATCATGTACTTTGCGTATTGCCTGGGAAATATCCGGTGGAGCTAAAACATAGCCAATCCGCCAGCCGGTAACGCTATAGGTCTTGGAAATACCGTTTACGATAATTGTTCTATCCGACATTCCCGGCAGGGTCCACATCGAAATATGCTCTGCTCCATCATACAGTATATGTTCGTAAATTTCATCCGTTATCGCTAAAACATCATGCTTTACACAAAGTCCGGCAATAAAACTCAATTCATCCCGTGAAAACACTTTTCCGGTCGGATTATTGGGTGTATTAATGATAATTGCCCGTGTTTTTTCGGAAAATAAAGCAGCAAGCTCATCATAATCAAAACTGAAGTCCGGTGCTTTTAGTTGGATGTATTTAGGCTGCGCACCGCAGAGGATAACATCGGCTCCATAATTCTCATAGAATGGTTCAAAAATAATCACCTCTTCGCCGGGATTANNAGCAAGGTGGCAATCATTCCTTCTGTTGAGCCGCAGCAGACCGTCAGCTGCGTTTCAGGGTCAACAGCAAAGCCGTAGTCTTTCTCCGTTTTCCAGGCAATAGAGTCTCTGAGCCCCTTTGTTCCCCAGGTGATGGCATATTGATTTTCATCGTTATAAATCGCCTTCACAGCAGCTTCTTTAATTGCATCAGGAGCAGGAAAATCGGGGAACCCTTGCGCCAAATTAATTGCGCTGTGCTGTGCGGCAATACGTGACATTTCACGAATAACCGATTCAGTAAACTGGCTGGCCTTGTGGGACGCATAGTTCTTTAGTCTTTGCATGAGTAGCACCTCAACTTCATAATATCAATACTTTATATCTCAGTCACCAGTCTGGCTCCTAAATAAGCCAAATCAGAGGGACGAAACAGCGAATGGTGATTAAGTAAGGCCGGTGTCGGCAGAATTGAACGTATAAAACGGTCAATCATGGGTCGTAATACAGGAAAATCAATTAAAAAACCATCATGACCATGACCGCTGTCAATCTCGTTATAGCTGGCCCGCGCTCCCGCAGCTTTTAGTTCTCTGACAAGCTGCTGCTGCTGATAAGGCGGGTAAAGGATATCAGAGCTGACACCGACCACCAGCACTTTGGCTTTGACTCTTGCCAGAGCAGCTTGATAAGAGGAGTACCCCCTGCCCACATCATGCAAATCCAGTGCCTTTAAAAGATATAAATAGGCATTGGCATCAAAGCGCTTGACAANNATAGCAAGGCCCTCAGCAGGTCCGGCCGTACCATAATAGTTGCCTTCCTGCCAGTCTGGGTCAAGCATGACTGCTCTGCGGCCCACAATATTATAAGCAATAGCTTGAGGCGTTGTATAACCGGGAGCTGCAATTACTGCGACACCATCCATCATATCCGGGTAGGTCACAGCCCACTCCAGAGCCTGCATGCCCCCCATTGAGCCGCCGATAACCAGTACCAATTGTTCAATTCCCAGCTTATCAAGTAATCTTTTTTGGACATGCACCATATCGCGAATCGTTATTTGCGGAAAGTGTGCTCCATAAGGCTGCCCGGTTTCAGGGTTAATGGATGCCGGTCCCGTTGTTCCCTGGCAGCCGCCAAGAACATTGGAACAAACCACATAAAATACATTTGTATCAATAGGACAGCCCGGCCCTACAAGCGGTTCCCACCAGCCGATATCATCAGCCTGGTCATGCGCTGCCGGATGGCTGTCTCCTGTTAAGGCATGAACAACTAATATAACATTATCACCGGTTTGGGATAAGTGACCGTAGGTTTCGTAGGCAACCTGAATTTCAGGCAGCACGCCCCCACAGTCCAGCTGTAGAGGCTGCTCTTTATCCGCTACCGTGATGACCTTTACATGCTTACGCCGTCTCATATCTGCTCCTCTCACAGCACGAATCTCAATAAATACAACAAAACCCCTTTCCGAGGAAAGGGGTTTAAAAAACCGTGTTCTTTCCTCTCATCTGCCAGAACAACTACGTTCTGCTGGATTTAGCACCACTGCNNGTTGCCGGGTGTCATCGGGCCATTCCCTCGACCACTCTCGATAAGAGTTTACTATGTAATTATTGATTTTGATATTAGCATGTGACCGCAGTCATGTCAATAAAAATTTGGCAGCAAGCGGCGTAAGCCCAATCAACAAAAAAACCTAGATTTTTTTCAAGGACGGAAGGCTAAGCACCCTTATCGGGTGACTTAGCCTCGCTAGAAAACATTTCCTATCCTTAGTTTGTTTCGAAAAGTACAGTGGAAAGATATCTTTCACCGGTATCAGGCAGCAGCACTACAATCGTTTTCCCTTTGTTTTCCGGGCGTTTGGCAATCTCTGTTGCAGCAAAAGCAGCACCACCGCTGGAAATTCCCACAAGAAGACCTTCCCGTTTAGCCAGATTACGCGCAGCAGTAAAAGCTTCATCATTCTTCACTTTAAAAATTTCATCAATCACGGCTGTATTGATAACCTGGGGAACAAAACCTGCTCCAATACCCTGAATTTTATGAGGGCCAGGGTTGCCGCCTGAAAGCACCGGCGAGTCGAAAGGCTCTACCGCTACAATTTTAACATTCGGGTTATAGCGCTTGAGGACTTCGCCTACACCGGTAATTGTTCCGCCTGTGCCAACACCGGCAACAAAGATGTCCACCTTACCATCGGTGTCGCGCC
Source organism: Sporomusaceae bacterium UBA1887 (assembly GCA_002337925.1). GTDB lineage: Bacteria > Bacillota > Negativicutes > Sporomusales > DSM-15969 > Anaerospora. The sequence goes on along the minus strand of DDHB01000027.1, from coordinate 2,272 downwards.
AAATTTCTTCGGCAGTCGTTTTTCTGTGAATTTCCGGATTAGCAGGATTGTTGAACTGCTGAGGCAAATAAGAATTCGGCGTTGAAGCAGCCAATTCTTCTGCTTTGCGAATAGCGNNTTCATCCCTTCCGCACCGGGAGTTAATACCAGCTCGGCACCAAGTGCTTTAAGCAGGTTGCGACGTTCCACGCTCATAGTATCAGGCATAGTCAGGATCAATTTGTAGCCTCTCGCAGCTGCTACAAACGCAAGAGCAATACCAGTATTACCGCTGGTCGGCTCGATAATAACAGTGTCTTTATTCACTAGTCCCTTATCTTCACCATCTTTAATCATTGCATAGCCAATCCGGTCTTTTACGCTGCTGAGAGGATTAAAATACTCCAGTTTAGCGACAAGTTTGGCTTCAAGTTTTTCCTCTTGGTTATAATTACGAACTTCCAGCAAAGGGGTGTTACCGATAAGATCCGTTAAATTTTGAGCAATGCGTGACATATAAAACCCTCCTTATTTATGACCCATTATAGTCGCCAACATATAACAAAAAGGCTAAAGGCAGCTTTATAAAGCACCCTTAGCCTTCAGTTGTCTGATCGGCCGAACGATATTGTTATTATGATCAAATATTACCACAAATACAATATAACGTCAATCCATTAAAATACATTTTTTACTTAACCGAGAGCCTGTTCCAAATCCTTAATAATATCGGCAGAATGCTCAATCCCCACTGAAAGCCGCAGTAAACAGTCCGATATTCCAAGCCGTGCACGGATATCTGCCGGTATATCGGCATGCGTCTGAGCAGCAGGGAAGGTAATCAGCGATTCTACGCCGCCCAAGCTCTCCGCAAACTGCAGCAGCTTAACCTTTGCCAATATCTGCGGCACCAGCGCCGGATCGGTTACTGTAAAAGACAACATACCGCCATAGCCGGAGGCCTGAGCCTCCTGAATTTCCCTGCCGGGATGGTTAGTTAGTCCAGGATAGTATACATGCTCGACTTTGGGATGATTGGTAAGCCACTGGGCAACCAGTCCGGCATTCTCATTATGCCGGTCCATTCTAAGCGCCAGCNNCCTGAGGGCCGAGCACAGCACCGGTGGCGTTTTGAATAAACCGTATTTTTTCGGCTAATTCCGCTTCGCGTGCAACAACGATACCACATAATACATCATTGTGTCCTGATAAGTACTTTGTCCCGCTGTGAATAACGATATCAGCTCCTAATTCCAGCGGACGCTGGAAATAAGGAGTCAAAAAGGTATTATCCACAATGCAATGCAGCTTATGCTGATGGGCCAATGCCGCGATCTGCCGGATATCGGCAATCTTCATTAAAGGATTGGTAGGTGTTTCTACAAGAATAGCCTTCGTATCTTGCGTGATTGCCTGCGCGATTTCCGTCATATCACTGGAATCAACAAAGGTTGTGGTAATGCCAAAACGGGCAAATACCTTGTCCAATATTCGGTATGTTCCGCCATAGCAGTCTTCAACAACGACTAAATGATCGCCGCTGCTATATATCATCAATACGCCTGACACTGCCGCCATACCGGAAGAAAATGCAAACCCGGCAATGCCGTTTTCCAGGTCGGCTACTGCTTCCTCCAGCACTTTGCGTGTCGGATTCTGGGTCCGCGAATAATCGAAGCCGGTACTTTGCCCTAACCCGGGATGACGAAAGGTTGCTGATTGATAAATAGGTGTACTGATTGCACCGGTTTTGGCATCGGTACAGAGACCAACGTGAGCTACTTTAGAACAAAATTCCATATTTTCCTCCCAAGTTTAAGGTTTAATTCTCTCCAGTCCGGCAAATAAAAAAACCCCTTCAAGGAAGGGGTTTGCAACAGCTACCACATTCCTCTCATCTTCACAGGAAAATTTTATCCTGCTGGATTTAGCACCACTGCNNCATCTGTATAGAATTTTAAATACTTATTTGTAACATATTTCAATCAAACCAATAAATTCCGCTTTATTCTATCAAATTATTACAGTCATAATAATTTTGTTAGAGGGAAAAATAAATTCATCACACAAAGGAGGTGCTTACTAAATGGCAAAGAAAAATGAAAAGAATTGCAAAGACAACAACAAATGCAACGATGCCAACGTCAATTTTGCCTGCGAAATAGCTCCACAGAAAAAAGCTTGTAAATCAAACGAAAAATGTAAATAATGCAATATGTGAAGAGAGAGGCTGCCTCACCAACGATTGAGGTAGCCTCTCTCTTTGCTACTCTACTTTTGTATCAAGACAAAA
>DDHB01000025.1 GCA_002337925.1 Sporomusaceae bacterium UBA1887 | reverse complement strand
GGAAACCGGTAATACGCAAGAAAATGATATGCGCTTCTACGGGGAAGGGGTAGAGGCGAGCCGTAACTTTGCCAATAAGATATGGAATGCATCCCGGTTTGTATTAATGAATCTCGAAGATTTTAAACCGGAGCAGCATTCGTTTCCGACTACACTGACGCTGGCTGACCGATGGATCTTGAATCGTTATGCTCACACCGTCAGTGAAGTAACGCGTAATATTGATAAGTTCGAGTTAGGTGAAGCTGCGCGTCTGGTTTACGAATTTATCTGGAACGAGTATTGCGATTGGTATATCGAGTTAGCAAAAAATCGTTTGTATAATAAAGAGGATGTCCAAAGCCGTGCTGCCGCTCAATATATTTTATGGTATATATTATCAAACACACTAAAACTCTTACATCCGTTTATGCCTTTCATTACTGAAGAGATCTGGCAGGCTCTGCCCCATGACGGGGAAAGTATAATGACGGCCGGGTGGCCTAAGCTGCAGCCTGAACTTCTGGATGAGGCCGCAGAGCAGCATATGATGACAATTATGGAAGCCATCAAGGCTATCCGTAATATGCGAGCCGAGGTAAATGTTCCGCCTGGCAAAAAAAGCGAAGTGATACTTCAAGTGGCTGCTCCCGAATTAATGACGGTGGTAGGGCAAAATGAACAATACTTTAAATCTCTTGCGGCTGCTGAAAGCGTTATGCTGCTTAACCGTAGTGCCGATAAACCGGAAAACGCAATGACAGCTGTAGTCAGCGGTATTGAAATTTATCTGCCGCTGAAAGGTCTTATTGATATAGAGAAAGAGACAGGAAGATTGAATAAAGAATTAGCTGTTTTGGATAAAGAGATTGCCCGGATTGTATCGAAGTTATCTAATGAGGGCTTTATTGCGAAAGCTCCTCCTGAAGTAATCGAGAAGGAGCGGGCAAAGGAACTGGAGTACCGTGAAAAACAGAGCGCAATCAATGAACGCCTGCAATATTTAGCCAGCTTATAATGATGGAAATGACGTATGAACAAGCACTTCTTTACTTGGAGTCCACTGGTAAATTCGGCATCAATCTGGGACTAAAACGCATTGAAAAAATGTTGGAGCTTATGGGCAATCCTGAGCGATGCTATAACACTGTTCATATTACCGGGACAAACGGCAAAGGTTCAACAACGGCAATTACTGCGGCTATTTTACAAGCTAGCGGCATTAAGACAGGCATGTATACTTCGCCTCATTTAATTGAGTATACAGAACGCATTGTAATTGACGGGCATCCTATTACGCAGCAGGAATTTGGGCGGATTGTTGCCTATACTAAGCAGTTTATCGAGCAAATGGTGACAGAGGGATGGGAACATCCTACGGAATTTGAAATTTTGACGGCGGCAGCATTTCATTGTTTTGCTGTTGCCGGCGTGGAGTATGCTGTAATTGAAGTGGGTTTAGGAGGCTTGCTGGACTCAACCAATGTAATTTTGCCGCAAGTGTCCGTTATTACGAATGTTACGCTTGAACATACCGATCGCTGCGGGACTACTGTCACTGAGATTGCCGGTCATAAGGCTGGCATTATTAAAAGCGGGATACCTGTAGTTACCGCGGCTGTCGGGCCGNNACTGGAAGTAATCCGCAGTCGGGCGGCAGCTGAGAACGCCCCTTTATTTGTAATGGATAGTGATTTTTCAGGTGAACGGCTGGCTGGAGAGAATGGTTTGCAGCAAGTGACAGTACGAACCAAGCTGTATGGTGACAATGCTGACTTGCCGCTTACGTTAGCAGGCCGTCATCAAGCCGCCAATTGTACTGTTGCCGTAATGGCTGTTAAAATCCTTGCGAGAAAAGATAGGCGAATAACGGATGAAGCGATTGCCAGAGGGGTAGCTGGTGCTGTCTGGCCCGGGAGATTTGAATTATTCATAGGGCAGCCGGTCATAATAATTGATGGAGCCCATAATGCTGCCGGAGCACAAGCTCTAAGACAAACGCTTGATGAAGTATATAGCGGCCGGCGGATAACCTTTGTACTCGGCATACTTCAGGATAAAGATATTTCCGGTATAACAAATACGTTGATTCGTCCCGACGATGAGGTTATAACAGTTGCTCCGCTTTCTGTACGGGCTGCTGATCCCAGAGAATTAGCTGCTGCTATTACAGCAAGCCGGATCGAAGCAGCATCAACTGTGGAAGGTGCAATCAGCAAGGCTGCGGATTGGGCGGGACAAACGGGAGTTATCTGTATTTGCGGTTCTTTATATTTAGTAGGTACGGCTAGGAATATTATCCTCAGTAGACAAACTACCGTCCCAAGGGTATAATAAATATGGTCTGTTAAACAGGCACGTTACAGAAAATGAACAAGGTGAACTTGTGCGAACATTATTTCAGCCAACCTCAACGCAATATCATTTAAATTATTTAATAGAGCACTGCATTTTTGCGGTTGCCTTTTTTTTGCCATTGTCATTAGATGTTACTAGTATTTTTCTTTCTGCAGGCTGTTTGCTATGGTTTGGCAAAATGGCAGTTACGCGGCAAATGAATTTAAAGCGTACACCTTTTGACGGGGCTGTTATTGCACTGGTCGTTTTATCGGCCGCATCAGTCCTGGGATCGCCGGACCGCGGCTTTAGTTTCTACAATTATTATCATTTGATGGGAAGATATATTATTGTATATTACCTGGTTATTAATAATGTACATTCCTTGGAACAGGTGAAACGCTTGGTATACTCCTTACTTGCATCGGCGTTAGTCGTCGCTGCCTATGGCTTTTACCAATACATACATGGCATGGATATTTCGGCGTTTGAATGGGTAGATGGCGAACAGTTTCCTGATTTGAAGGTGCGGATTTTTTCAACATTAAAAAATCCCAATCTGCTGGCAGGGTTCTTGGTTGTCATCATGGCACTGGCAGCCGGGCTGGGGATATGCAGTGACAAGCTGCTCTATAATTNNAAATGCGGCCTGCTTAGTTTGGTGCTTATTTTAGGCTGCTGTCTGGTATTGACCTATTCACGCGGTGCCTGGCTCAGTGTTCTGGCTGTTTGTGCAGCTTACGGCGTACTATTTAACCGGAAGATTTTTTGGGTGCTGCTCACGGTGCCGCTGTTAATTATTTATGGGTACGATGGTGTAATGGACCGGCTGGCTTCCATTATCAATCCTACTGACACATCGTCTACGCTGCGACTGGCCTTATGGGAAAGTACAGTCGCTATGATTATGGATAAGCCAATCTTAGGTATTGGCTGGGGAGCGTATTGGCTGGTTTATCCGGAATATGACTTTTTCGTGCAAAATACGGCAACTACGATCTTTCATGCTCACAATATGTACTTGCATATTGCGGCGGAAATCGGCTTGCCTGGGCTAGCGGCTTTTCTGGTCATCATGTATGGTCATGCCCGCTTAGCCTTATCCGTAGTGGCTGAGACATCCAATCGCTGGATCAATGGTTTAATGCTGGGGGCAGTATCGGCTTTGCTAGGCTTGGCAGTAAGCGGTTTTACAGATTATGTCATGTATAATATTCAAATGTCGATGCTCTTTTGGCTGCTGAACGCCTTAGTCGTTACTGTTTGGCAGGCCAAGTACCGTTATTAACTGGGGTCCTGGTAAAAAACAAAAATANNAAGTGATTTGCCGGCAGGGATTTTCTAAGTTTTTTCGAATATTATTCAGTAAATATAGGAACAAAAAGCTTGTGGGGCCTTTAGCCCCGCTAATTTTTTGTCCAAAATATTGTGAAATTTCGTACAAAGTAAAATTCTCCATTAGGAGGTGGTACTCCGGTGAAGTTATTTGATATACAGGCGGCGCTTAAAGCGGAAGTTTTAATAGGCGCAGAATGGTTGCACAGAGATGCAAACGGTGCCTGTGGTGCAGATTTAATGAGTGATGTTTTGGCCTTTACAAAGGAACGGGCAATTTTATTGACAGGGTTAACCAATGTACAAGTGATTCGAACTGCCGAAATAAGCGATTTGGTAGCCATTATTTTTGTAAGAGGCAAGCGCCCTGGCAAAGATGTGATTCAAATGGCGGCAGAAAAAGAAATTCCTTTAATGGTATCGGAATATCCACTGTATGAGGCCTGTGGATTGTTGTATCAACAGGGCTTGCCCGGATGCTCGCGCCAGGTGGCATATTGTGAGTAATGAACAGGCAATTGCGCTTGAGTTTCCTCTTGAAGGAGCGAATTTTGATATTGCAGGTGAAGCCTCCAGCAAGATAAAACGGGTACTACAACAGATTGGAGTGAAGGCGGATGTAATCCGGCGAATTGCTATCAGTTCGTATGAAGCGGAAATGAATGTCATTATCCATGCGAAGCAAGGGCAGTTACGCGTGTGGATATATTCAGACAGGACTAAAGTGATTGTAGAAGACGAAGGGCCTGGAATCGCTGATGTAAAGCAAGCTATGGAAGAAGGCTATTCAACTGCGCCTGATCATATCCGTGAGTTAGGCTTCGGCGCAGGAATGGGATTGCCGAATATGGCCAAGTGTGCGGATGAATTTGATATATATTCTGTAGTGGGAACAGGGACTAAAATTACTATGGTTATTCGCCATTAGAATGTGTGGTGCTTGCTGTGTCTGAATGCTTTCACTCGGTTCGCTTAATTGCCAACCGCTGTCAAGGATGTGTTAATTGCATAAAGAGGTGTCCTACGGAAGCTATCCGTATTCGCAGTGGTAAGGCTCGCATTATAGAGGCTCGCTGTATTGATTGCGGGGAGTGTATTCGCTGCTGTCCCAGTCATGCTAAAACTGCAGTGACTGATTCACTGGCAGACTTAGAGCATTTCCGATATAACATTGCACTTCCGGCACCTTCTCTGTATGCGCAGTTTCCGGTTGAATATCCCATAGAAAGCATTCTATGCGGGATATTGAATATCGGCTTTGATGAGGTATTCGAAGTCGCCCATGGAGCAGAAATTGTATCGCTGGCAATACGCGATTACCTACAGCGAAGTGATATACCACGGCCAGCTATTTCTTCTGCCTGTCCGGCTGTGGTACGGCTTATTCAGGTAAAATACCCTGAATTAATTAGCCATTTGGTTCCCATTGATGCTCCCGTAGAGGTTGCTGCCCGGATTGTGCGGGCAGAAGCGGCGCAGAAGCAAAAGCTTGATCCGGAGGAAATTGGTATTTGGTTTATTTCGCCCTGTGCGGCCAAAATGACTGCCGTGCAGCAGCCCTTGGGTTCGGAGAAATCCAATATCACCGGAGTGATTGGTATTTCTAAGTTATACAGTGCGCTGCTAAAGGCGCTTCCAAAGGAGGGCCAGCATTCCCATTGCAAGCGAGCGTCCTGGATAGGTGTCGGCTGGGCAATGGCTGGTGGGGAAACGACGGCGGTAGAAGCCTCAAATGCCCTGGTTGTCCATGAAATTCACAATGTAAATGAAATGCTCGAACAAGTAGTGATGGGGAAATTGGCTGGTATTCAATATATCGAAGGATTAGCATGCTCGGGGGGCTGCATAGGTGGTCCTCTGACGGTAGAAAACCGGTTCGTGGCAGAATACTGCATGCAAAAACGGGCAAAGCGTATGGCTGAGGAAGATAAAATAAGCGGTATCCTTCCACACCAGGCTTATCTGGAGTCACAACTCGGCGTGGATGAACGCAGGGCAATTGAGCCCCGGCCTATTTTGCGCCTTGATGAAGATATCTTCAAAGCTATGTATAAAGTAGAAATAATGGAAAAAACGTTGGAAACATTGCCTGGCTTAGACTGTGGTTCCTGTGGTTCTCCCAGTTGCAAGGCTTTAGCTGAAGACATCGCACAAGGCAGTGCTACAGAAGCGGATTGCGTATTTAAACTCAGGGAACATGTACGTGACTTAGCGAAAGAAATGGTAAATCTTGCGGAGAAACTGCCTCCGCCTCTCGATAAGGAACCAAAAGAATAAAGAGGGTGAAGTAAATGACTGTTCAAGAAATTATTTCGGCCTTAGCACTCACTGTTATAACGGGAGAAAACTTCGAACAGCCGGTTAGCGGTGGTTATGTGTCTGATTTGCTGAGCAATGTGATGGGGCAGGCTGGTTCAGGTAATGTTTGGATTACGATGCAGGGACATCAAAATGTTGTGGCCGTTTCTCTGTTAGCGGGGTTAGCGGCAGTTATTATTGCCGGGGGAGTAAAGCCGGATGAGGGAGCGATAAATAAAGCTAAAGCTGAGGGCTTAATAGTACTAACAACCGAATTACCTGCTTATGAGGTAGTTGGTCAGTTGTATGCGCTCGGTATTCGGGGGGCTTAATGCGTAATTTTGCTGCCGATCTTCACATACATTCTCTGCTGTCGCCCTGTGCGGCGGTAGAAATGACACCTCGCAACATTGTATGGCATGCGGCGGCAAAAAAACTGGATGTTATTGCAATCACTGATCATAATGCCTGTGATAATGTAGCGGCTGCTCTTGTTGCGGCTCAGGATGCCGGTATCACTGTGTTGCCGGGAATGGAAGTGGAAACCCGGGAAGAAGCACATTTTATTGTACTGTTTGATAAGATGCGGCAGTTAAAAGAATGGGAACGCTTTGTCGCGGCCCATCGTCCGTTACTCAAGAATAATGATGAGAAGTTTGGCGCTCAGTTTATCGTTGATGCAGAGGACAATTTCGTTGGCGTTAAAGAAGAATTACTGCTTTGCTCACTAACGATTAATGCCGCTCAATTATCGGCAAAGGTGAGGGAACTTGAGGGATTATTAATCGCAAGTCATGTAGACCGGCCCGCATACAGTATTATTTCTCAACTTGGATTTATCCCGCCGGATTTGGCACTCGATGCAGTGGAAGTGTCCCGCCGTATTAAGCGAAACGAAGCTGCTATTCGAGTTCCTGTTATTGGCAACTATCCGGTAGTAACAGCTTCAGATGCTCATACTATTGAAGATTTTGTAAGCGGCCCTATGGTGAATTTTTTTCTGGCGGAACCGACAGTGGCCGAAATACGACAGGCTTTACTCGGGGTTAACGGTAGAAAAGTTACAGAAATCGTCAGTTCGTGACACCGCCTTTATAGGCAAAGGTTGCAAACTGTTTCGAGATAAACTTACAAAGAGGAGGGGTTTTATGACTAGCGCAATTGGCAAGACCTGTTGTTGTTCAGGCGGTGAAGTGAATCAGTTTGTTGAACTGGATGAGATTTTGCACAAATATGAGGGGGTAAAGGGAGCTCTTATACCGGTATTGCAAGAGACGCAACATGCATATGGCTACTTGTCACGGGAAGCCATTCGCCACATTAGCGACAAAATGGACATTCCTGTAAGCCAGATATATGGGGTAGTAACCTTCTATTCCCAGTTTCACTTGAATCCTCGTGGTAAAAATATCATTCGCGTTTGTCAGGGGACAGCTTGCCACGTGCGGGGAGCAAAAGCTATTTTGACCGCACTGGAAGACATTTTAAAAGTGGCACCTGGCGGTACAACGGCAGACCTTAAATATACATTAGAAACGGTGGCTTGTATCGGTGCCTGCGGTTTGGCTCCGGTTATGATGATTAATGATGATACTCATGGCAGGCTGACTCCGGAAGCTGTCACGCAAATACTTGCTAAGTATGCCTGAGTATGAGAGAGTTGGCGCTTCATATATTGGATTTGGTTCAAAATGCGATTGAAGCACAAGCCAGCCGTGTTGAGCTTTGCATTAACGAGGATTGTGCTAAGGATGTGCTGACAATAAGGGTGCTTGACAACGGACGTGGAATGAGTGAGGAAATGGTCAGAACTGTGCGGGATCCCTTTGTTACTACCCGTTTTACACGCCGGATTGGCTTAGGCTTAGCGCTGCTGGATATGTCCACCGCCCGGTCTGGCGGATCTGTGGAGATTGAATCCGAGCCCGGCAGAGGAACAAAGATTACGGCCAGTTATCAATACAGTCACTTTGACAGACCACCGTTAGGCAACATGGCAGCAACAATACAAACGCTGATTACGCTTAATCCTCAGTTGGATTTTTCCTATCATCACATAGTGATGAAGCGGGCGTTTTCTGTTGAAACCCGTGAATTGGCTGCTGCTATCGGTGATATTCCATTCACGCATCCGGAAATAATTGAGTGGCTTAAAGAGTATTTAGCAGCTGGCATTGCTAATTTATATGGAGGTGAACAATTTGAAGACTGTTGAGGACTTGAAAAGACTCCGTGAACAGCTCCAATCACAAAATCGAATTCGTCATAATGACGGTACCCAGATTATTGTTGGCATGGGAACGTGCGGTATTGCTGCCGGTGCCCGGGAAATAGTAACGGCTGTAATGGATGAAATTGCGAAACGCAAGCTGGATAATGTTACGGTACAGCAGACCGGCTGTATTGGGATGTGCGAGAAAGAGGTGCTTGTAGATATTGTTCGTCCAGGTGAGCCTCGTATCACGTATGGCAGAGTAACTCCAAGTGCTGTAGCAAGGATCATAACTGACCACGTAGTAAACGGCAGAATAGTGGAAGAATGGGTTGTTGGCAAAATAATGCCCTAGCTTATGTTTACAATTGGAGGGGAAAAAATGGATCACAGTAGAGCACATGTGCTCATTTGTGCCGGAACTGGCTGTGTCTCTTCAGGCTCAAAGAAAGTGGAAGCGGCACTATCAGCTGAACTGGTCAAACGGGGACTGGAAAAGGAAATAAAGGTTATTGAAACAGGCTGTCATGGCTTTTGTGAAATGGGTCCTGTTGTAATCGTGTATCCTGAAGGAGTTTTTTACTGTCGTGTGCAGGATACAGATGTGCCTGAATTGGTGGACAGCCATCTATACAAAGGGCGCATTGTGGAACGCTTGCTGTATAAAGAGCCTGTTTCCCATGAAAAGATCCCGAATTATAACGATATTACATTTTATAAAAAACAGATGCGCAAAGTTCTTGCAAACTGTGGACATATCAACCCTGAGTCCATTGAAGATTATATTGCTGTCGGTGGTTATGAAGCATTGGGGAAAGCGCTTAGTGAAATGACTTCCGAGCAAGTTGTTATGGAACTGAAAAAATCTGGTTTACGCGGCAGGGGCGGCGGTGGTTTTCCTACCGGCTCTAAATGGGAGTTTACGCGTAATGCTCAGGGGGATAAAAAATACGTAGTCTGTAACGCCGATGAAGGTGATCCAGGNNATTTATGGATCGTAGCGTATTAGAGGGAGATCCTCACCGGATTATTGAAGGAATGGCAATCTGTGGTTATGCGATCGGCGCGGATGAAGGGTATGTATATGTGCGTGCAGAGTACCCGCTTGCTATTAAACGCTTGCGGATTGCAATAAAACAAGCAGAAGAATTAGGCTTATTAGGAGATAATATCTTCGGCTCCGGATTTAACTTCCGCTTAAAAATCAAAGAAGGGGCCGGAGCATTCGTGTGCGGCGAAGAAACAGCTTTGCTTGCATCAATAGAGGGAAAACGCGGAATGCCGCGCCCCCGTCCGCCCTTTCCTGCTATTTCAGGCCTGTGGGGGAAACCGACTAATATTAACAATGTAGAGACCTTTGGCAATGTTCCTCAGATTATCACCCAAGGTGCAGAGTGGTATGCGGCTATTGGTACGGAGCGCAGTAAAGGGACTAAAGTCTTTGCGCTTACCGGGCGAATTAACAATACTGGCCTGGCAGAAGTACCCATGGGTATTAGTATGAGGGAAATCATTTTTGATATAGGCGGAGGTATTCCAGAAGGTAAAAAATTCAAAGCCGTTCAGATCGGTGGTCCTTCAGGCGGCTGTCTGCCAGAAGAATTGCTTGATTTGCCAGTTGATTATGACTCGCTCATCCAGGCGGGTGCAATGATGGGGTCAGGCGGCTTAGTTGTTATGGATGAAACGACCTGTATGGTTGATGTGGCTAAATTTTTCTTGAATTTCACCCAGTCCGAATCATGCGGCAAATGTACTCCTTGCCGGGAAGGCACAAAGCGCATGCTGGAAGTGCTTACCCGTATTACGGATGGGGATGGCCGCCATGATGACATTGCCTTATTAGAGGCGATGGCTAAAAATATTAAAACAACGGCACTTTGTGGTTTGGGGCAGACTGCGCCGAATCCAGTACTCAGTACACTGCGCTATTTCCGTCATGAATATGAGGCTCACATTCATGACAAGCGTTGTCCGGCTGGTGCCTGCACAAAACTATCCGGTTTCAGCGTAACCGAATTGTGCAAAGGCTGCAGCCTTTGTAAAAAAGCATGTCCTGTTCAGGCGATCACCGGTGAAATCAAAGGCCGTCATATAATTGATCCTGCTAAATGTATTAAGTGCGGTGCCTGCGTAACTAAGTGCCCCTTTAAAGCAATTATTAAAGGCTAAGGCCGGCCAGAAGGAGAGTGATATCATGGAAAAGGTGAATATAACAATAGATGGACAAAAGGTGCAAGTTGCCAAAACCGCTACTATTCTGGAAGCAGCAAGCCAAATCGGCGTAAATATTCCTACCCTTTGCTATCATCCTGAATTGCGGCCGGAAGGGGCATGCCGGGTTTGTATGGTAGAGGTGGAAGGTGCACGGACGCTGGTTGCTTCCTGTGTTTATCCGGTGAATGAGGGCATGGTGGTGCGGACAAATTCGGCGTCCATTCGGGAAGCCCGTAAAATGGTGGTAGAACTGCTGTTAGCGAATCATCCGCAAGATTGCTTGTCCTGTCAACGTAATTTAAATTGTGAACTCCAGACTATTGCCGGTGATTTGGGTATCCGAAAGGTGCGATTTGACGGAGAACGGAAAAAATATCCGCTCGATGCTTCTAATCCTTCTTTGGTACGGGATCAGGAAAAATGCATTTTATGCGGACGGTGTATCCGGGCTTGCAGTGAGCGGCAAGGGGTACATGTCTATAGTTTTGTCAGCCGCGGTTTTAACACTACGGTGGCGCCTGCGTTTAGCCAAGGTCTTGATGAAGCTGCCTGCACGTATTGTGGGCAATGTGCGGCTGTCTGTCCTACCGGCGCTATTGTAGAAAAAGATGATACTGATGCCGTTTGGCAGGTTCTTAGTGATCCTACCAAGCACGTTATTGTGCAAACTGCGCCGTCAGTGCGGGTGGCGCTGGGGGAAGCACTGGGCATGGGGCATGGTCAGATTGTTACCGGTCAAATGGTTGCTGCTTTGCGTCGCTTGGGTTTTGACCGTGTTTTTGATACGGATTTCTCGGCTGATCTTACAATTTTGGAGGAAGGACACGAATTTATTCATCGCCTGACTCATGGTGGCAAGCTGCCGATGATTACATCTTGCAGCCCAGGGTGGGTCAACTTCATTGAGCTATTCTATCCCGATCTGCTCGATCATTTGTCGACTGCGAAATCTCCACAGCAAATGTTCGGCGCCCTGGTAAAAACGTATTACGCTGAAACGGCAGGAATAGATCCTAAGGATATCGTATCCGTTTCTATTATGCCTTGTACGGCTAAAAAGGCGGAAGCAGCCAGGGAAGAGATGGCTACGGAAGGCGGCCAGGATGTAGACTATGTTCTGACAACGCGGGAGCTTGGCCGTATGATTCGTGAAACGGGCATGGACTTTGTTAATCTGCCATCGGAAAAATTCGACGCTCCCATGGGAATTGCAACCGGAGCGGGGGTAATATTTGGGGCAACTGGCGGGGTAATGGAAGCAGCACTTAGGACGGTGTCCGAAGTTGTAACAGGGAAACCGCTGGAATGCATCGATTTTCATGGCGTACGCGGTCTTGCGGGGATGAAGGAAGCCGAGGTGAGCCTGGATGGTACTGTTGTTAAAGTTGCGGTAGCTCATACACTGGCTAATGCGAGGCTTATTTTAGAAAAAATTCGTCGCGGCGAAGCAGATTATCATTTCATTGAAATTATGGCATGTCCCGGAGGCTGCATTGGCGGCGGCGGGCAGCCGGTTCCCATATCGGCAGATATACGGCAAAAGAGAATTGACTTGATTTATGAATGTGATCAAAGTCATGAATTCCGTAAGTCTCATGATAATCCAGCCATTAAGGAACTTTATGATACATGGCTGGGGAAACCAAATGGAGAAAAAGCGCATCATATCCTCCACACGCACTATCAACAGCAGAAAAGGCAATAAGGTATAAAGGTATTGTCGGAAAAGTATAAAAATAATCCAAATTCTTTCCTGCCGCCTTTTGGGCGGCAGGATTTTTACTGTGACATGAGAATAAGATATAGATATATGATTTTGGCGTGTAGAACGTGCCACTAAATGAAGGAGTGTGCTGCTTTGAAAAGCCATATTGTTATTTCCAAAGCTACCATTGACCGCTTACCGCTATACTTTCGCACGCTGCGCCATATTCAAGAAGAAGGTATTGAAATCATTTCCTCTGAAGAATTGGGACGCCGCATCGGAGTAACACCTGAACAAATCCGTAAAGACCTGGCTTCTTTTGGCGAGTTTGGCAAAAAAGGTGTAGGTTATTTTGTCCGCGAATTAATCCGTAATATCGGCGAAATTCTGGGCTTACACCGCAATTGGAATATTAGTATTATTGGTATTGGACATCTTGGCTGGGCTTTGGCTAATTATAGGAATTTTTCTTCACTGGGCTTTAACCTGGCAGCGATATTTGATGTGGATCTTAGTAAAGTGGGACTTACCATTAATGGCGTGGAAGTACAACACGCAAGTGCGTTGGAAGCAGTATTGCAAGAACGCAATATACATATTGGTGTTATTACCGTTCCTGCTGAACAAGCTCAAAAAATTGCAGACAGGCTTGTTGCGGCAGGCGTAAAGGGTATTTGGAATTTCGCGCCTATACGACTAAATGTACCTAGCCATGTACGTATTATCAGCGAAGATTTATCAGTAGGGCTAAGCAGTTTATCCTATTTCTTATCACGGCAATCAATTGATTAAAAAAAATAAATAAGCAGGAATTCGACAAGTGGTATAGAATATGTCAATGTCAGGAAGCAATTAACTATTTCCTGCTTGAAGAAAAAGCAATTAAGCTCCGCATTATGTCGACTTATGAGATTTCTTATGAGTAGATGATAAGCTAGGCATCCAATTCTGGTGTAAAAACTATCAGAGCCTTGGATGCTTTTGGTTTGTTCGACAAAGTTATATTAAATTTTTTCGGTTTAATATAAAAAATATGAAAACTTTTTAAAAAAAATGTCAACTTATAGAAGGAATATATACAGTCATAGAGAATATAGATATCTCGGAAAGCAATGAATTATTAAAAAATTTCCGCATGGACGGTTCTGGCAATGGATGCCAGATTGGAAGTGCTTACACAAACACGATTGCTTATGGCTCTGTGCCCAAACGGCAAAAGAGTAACAAGTAGGCACATCCAAGTTTGCTTTGTGTATATTTTCACGTACACAAATTGACTTTGGGTGTTTTTTATTTTCCGAGCCTTCCTTAATCTAAAAAGTTAATCTTTTGCAGAGAAGTTTTTCGCAATTGCAAAATCTTCGCAGGACTGTATGAAATTCTCTTTGAGCAAGATAATATATACGAAGTAGTCTTATGTCCATTTTTCTTTTGGAAATGCTGCAACAGAGCAATGCTCTGGTGGCATGGAATTATATAATACTTAATACAGGAGGAGAGAGTGCGATGATCGATATTCGCGATCGAGTACGCAACAAAGCTCTGCACGCAAAAATTGTTAGTGCAGAAGAAGCTGCAGCCATCATTAAGCCTGGTATGAACATAGGTACTAGCGGCTTTACTCCCGCAGGTTATCCGAAAGCTGTTCCACTTGCTTTAGCTGAACGCATTAAAAAAGAAAACTTTAAAGTTAACTTGTGGACAGGCGCTTCAGTTGGTAAAGAGTTGGATGGCGCATTAGCGCAAGCTAATGGGATTGACAAACGTCTTCCTTACCAAACAAATGATGAAATTCGCAAACAAATCAACAGCGGCAAAATTCAATACATTGATATGCATTTGAGCCACGTTGCCCAGCAATCCCGTTACGGATTCCTTGGTGGCAAAGTGGATGTCGCTATTGTGGAAGCTTGCGCTATCACAGAAGAGGGACATATTGTTCCGACTACATCCTTGGGTAACTCAGCTTCTTTCGTTCAAAGTGCTGATATTGTTATTGTTGAAATTAACACAAGCCAGCCTCTTGAATTAGAAGGTATGCATGATATTTACATTCCGCTTGATCCACCCCATCGTCAGCCTATACCTCTGGTAAAATCCGACGATCGTATCGGCACTCCTTACATCCCATGCGGTTTCGACAAGATTACATATATTGTACCTTGCGATTTGCCTGATGCAGTGCGCCCGCTGGCTCCGATTGATGACGATGCTAAAGCAATGAGCGGTCATTTGATTGAGTTCTTCCAACATGAGATCAAACAAGGTCGTTTGCCGCAAAACCTTCTGCCGCTTCAATCCGGTGTAGGTTCAGTAGCGAATGCAGTTGTATGCGGTCTGGTTGATTCTCCTTTTGAAAATCTCAGTGTATTTACTGAAGTTATTCAAGATGGTATGTTCGATCTGATTGATGCTGGCAAGCTTACGTTTGCATCAGGAACTTCAATTACTCCTTCACCGGATGGCTTGAAGCGCCTTTATGCCAACCTGGCAGAATACCGCAAAAAGATCATTCTTCGTCCGCAGGAAATCTCCAATAGTCCGGAACTTGCCCGCCGTTTAGGTGTTATTGCAATGAATACGGCTATTGAGCTTGATATCTATGGACATGTTAACTCCACTCACATCATGGGTACCAAAATGATGAACGGTATTGGCGGATCAGGCGATTATGCCCGTAATGCTTACTTAACCGTTTTCTGCACTAATTCGGTTGCTAAAGGCGGAGCTATTTCGTCCGTTGTACCGATGGTATCCCACTTTGATCATACAGAACATGACACCCATATTTTTGTTACCGAACGCGGCTTAGCTGACGTTCGCGGCTTAAGTCCAAAAGAACGCGCCCGTGTAATAATTGACAAATGTGCGCATCCGGACTATCAGCCTATGCTTCTTGATTACCTAGAAAGAGCTGAAAAAGCTACCAATTTTGCGCATACGCCGCATCTGTTGGAAGAAGCCCTTTCTTGGCATACCCGGTTTGTACAAACCGGAACAATGAAAAAGTAACGTAAAGGAGGACACTACAAACATGGCTAACGAATCCCTAAAAGCTAAAGTGGCAGCTTACACTGAAAAAGTGGAAAAATCGCTTGCCAAAAATCCTGAGCGCAAAAACCTCGCTCACAACAGATTGTACACCCCGCTTGACATTGAGGGTTTTGATTATGAAAGCGAGCTGGGCATACCCGGTGAATACCCGTTCACCCGTGGTGTACAGCCTACTATGTACCGTGGCCGTTTCTGGACCATGCGTATGTATGCTGGTTTCTCTACTGCAGAGGAGTCCAACAAACGTTATCGCTACCTGATTGAATCGGGTGCTACTGGTCTTTCCTGCGCATTTGACCTTCCTACCCAGATCGGTTATGACTCCGATCATGCAATGTCCGAAGGTGAAGTAGGTAAAGTTGGCGTTGCCATCGACTCATTGGCTGATATGGAAATCCTCTTTGATCAAATTGATCTTGGTAAAGTTTCCACTTCAATGACGATCAATGCTCCTGCATCTGTACTTTTAGCTATGTACATCGCAGTTGCTGAAAAGCAAGGCGTAACACCTGATAAATTGAATGGTACTATCCAAAATGACGTTTTGAAGGAATATGCTGCTCGCGGCACTTATATTTTTCCACCTAAGCCTTCCATGCGTCTTATCACTAACATTTTTGAATATTGTTCAAAAAATGTTGCCAACTGGAATACCATCTCCATTTCCGGTTACCACATTCGTGAAGCCGGTTCAACTGCTTCACAGGAAATCGCTTTCACCATCGCTGACGGCATTGCTTATGTTGAAGCTGCTATCAAAGCTGGCATGGACGTTGATGATTTCGCTGGTCGCCTTTCCTTCTTCTGGAACGCGCATAACAACGTGCTTGAAGAAGTTGCTAAATTCCGTGCATCCCGCCGCGTATGGGCTAAAGTTATGCGCGAGCGTTTCAATGCACAAAAACCAAAATCCTGGATGCTTCGCGTACATACCCAAACCGCTGGCTCCATGTTAACTGCTCAACAACCTGAAAACAACATTGTTCGTGTTGCTCTGCAGACAGCTGCTGCTGTACTCGGTGGTACTCAATCGCTTCACACTAACTCCAAAGACGAAGCATTGGCTCTGCCTACTGAAGATTCAGTACGTGTTGCTCTTAGAACACAACAAATCGTTGCTTATGAAAGCGGTTTAGCTGATGTTGTTGATCCACTAGGCGGATCTTACTACATTGAAGCTCTTACTGATAAAATTGAAGCAGAAGCCTGGGAATACATCAAGAAAATTGATGAAATCGGCGGCGCTGTTGTGGCCATTGAACAAGGCTACATTCAAAGAGAGATCCAAGAAAGTGCTTATAAATGGCAAATGGAAGTTGAAAGCAAACAACGGATTATCGTTGGTGTCAATCAGTTCCAAATCCAGGAAAAACCAGTTGAAGGCCTGCTCCGCGTAGATGCCTCTGTTGGCGAATTCCAACGGAAAAAACTAGTTGACCTCCGCGCTCGTCGCGACAATGCTGCTGTTGAAAAAGCCCTGGCTGCTCTGGAAGCTGCCTGCAAGGATGAGCATATTAACCTTATGCCTCTTATTCTTGAAGCGGTTAAAACCTATGCAACCCTTGGTGAAATTTGTGGCGTAATGCGTAAGGTGTTCGGTGAATACCAAGCGCCTGCGACGCTGTAAGCGAGAGAAGGAGGGACAACAATGGAAAAACGTATTAGAATACTTGTAGCAAAACCAGGTCTTGACGGACATGATCGCGGAGCTAAAGTTGTAGCCCGTGCCCTTCGTGATGCCGGATTTGAAGTAATTTACACCGGTCTTCGTCAAACCCCTGAACAAATTATCGAAGCGTCTCTTTCAGAAGACGTTAATGTAGTGGCACTGAGCCTTCTGTCCGGTGCACACAATACCCTGTTCCCGAAAATCGTTTCCATGCTGAAAGAAAAAGGCATGAACGACGTACTGGTAGTTGGCGGCGGAGTTATTCCTGATGCTGACATTCCTTTCCTGAAAGAAAATGGTGTTTCTGAAGTATTTACTCCTGGAACTCCTACCGCCAATATCATTGAGTTTATCAAAGCTAACGTAAAATAGGATACTATCCCAATCCGGCTATGGCGCTGCTCCTTGTTTGAGGAGCAGCGCAAAGCCATGAGGTGGTGAAAACCTAATGGATATAGCAAAAGAACTACTTGCCGGATCTCGTCTGGCTTTAGCCAGAGCAATAACGGCCGTAGAAAATGAATACGACAATGCTGTTGCTATTATGCAAGAGTTATACCCTCATACTGGGAGGGCTCATGTCATCGGAATTACCGGGCCGCCCGGTGCAGGGAAAAGTACTTTGACTGATAAGCTGGCGAAGGAATATCGCCGTCAAGGGAAGACAGTCGGAATTATCGCTGTTGATCCTACCAGTCCTTTTTCAGGTGGTGCGATACTGGGAGACCGGATTCGCATGAATGACCTTACTCTGGATGAAGGTGTTTTCATTCGCAGTATGGGCACACGAGGAAGTTTAGGTGGCTTGTCGCGCAAAACCGCAGAAGCCGTGAAAATAATGGATGCATCCGGTAAGGATATTATCTTTATCGAGACTGTAGGTGTAGGTCAGTCAGAAGTTGATATCATAAAAGCTGCAGATACTACAATTGTAGTGCTTGTACCTGGTTTAGGCGATGATATCCAGGCTATTAAAGCCGGTATACTGGAAATTGGTGACGTATTTGCTATCAATAAGGCAGATCGTGACGGTGCTGATAAACTTAATATTGAAATTTCAATGATGCTGGACTTGAATCCTATACAGGTAGCTTGGCGTCCGCCTATTAAGCGGACTGTTGCAAGTCAAAATGAAGGTGTCACTGAACTAACACAGACAATAGAAGACCATATCGCGTACCTTAAGGAGTCGGGAGAACTGACTAATCGTCGCACAAAACGCACTAAAAATGAACTTATTGCTATGGTTGATGAACAAATTGGTCGTTATGTCATGCAAAAAGTTACTACAACCGGTGAGTTTGACCGCCTTGTGGAAAGTGTACATAATCGCGATAAGGACCCTTATAGTGTTGTAAACAGTATTTTAGCTACTGTTTTACGATAAATAAGCAATTTTAAGGAGGTATTTTACATGTCATTTAAAGTATTAAAAGTCGACCACATTGGTATTGCAGTAAAAGATTTGGCTGCAGCTAAAAAGTTCTATGTAGAACAATTGGGACTTACTCACCTTCCTGAAGATGAAGAAGTAGATCAACAAAAAGTAAAAGTAAGCTTTTTCCCTTGCGGCGACAGCGAATTGGAACTTCTTGAATCAACTTCTCCTGACGGCCCTATTGCCAAATTCATTGAGAAGAATGGCGAAGGCATCCAGCATGTAGCTTTGCGCGTTGATAACATCGAAGCTGCTCTTGCTGATCTGAAAGAAAAAGGTGTTCGTTTAATTGATGAAAAACCCCGTTATGGTGCAGGCGGCGCCAGCATTGCTTTTGTTCATCCAAAAGCTACCGGCGGTATCTTACTCGAATTATCCGAACGCAAATAATTAAATTTATTATCAAAAACTACCAAAAAATGCGGTAATGTGATACCGTATAATTTGGACTCGCGTCCGAATTCTAAATGGAGGTGTAGAATGGCTACTGTTCAAGAAAAAATTGCTCTCTTAAAGAAGAAGCAAGAGAAGGTTAAGCTTGGCGGCGGCGTAAAGCGTATCGAGAAGCAACATGCTTCCGGTAAAATGACTGCTCGCGAGCGTATTGAAAAGCTGTTTGACGCAGGTACTTTTGTCGAATTAGACCAATTTGTGACTCATCGTTGTGTCAATTTCGGTATGAGTGAAAAAGAACTGCCAGGTGAAGGCGTTGTGACCGGTTATGGTACTATTGAAGGTCGCTTGGTCTACGCATTTGCGCAGGACTTTACTGTTGAAGGCGGATCGCTTGGCGAAATGCATGCAGCCAAAATTGTCAAGGTACAAAACCTGGCATTGAAAATGGGTGCTCCTATTGTTGGAATTAATGATTCCGGCGGTGCCCGTATTCAAGAAGCGGTTGATGCTTTGGCCGGTTACGGCAAAATCTTCCTTAACAATACCTTAGCTTCCGGTGTTATTCCTCAGATATCAGTAATCATGGGACCTTGCGCCGGCGGTGCAGTATATTCCCCTGCATTAACTGACTTTATCTACATGGTTAAAAACACCAGCCAAATGTTTATTACCGGACCTCAAGTTATTAAATCGGTTACTGCCGAAGAAGTAACTTCTGAAGCTCTCGGCGGTGCGATGACTCATAACAGCGTTTCTGGTGTAGCTCATTTCGCTNNCAGATCCGTTATCTGTTGAGCTTCCTGCCTAGCAACAATCTGGAAGAGGCTCCTGTATATGAAACAGGTGATGATGCTAATCGTATGGACGACGGACTCAACAGCTTGCTGCCTGATAACTCCAACATGCCTTACGACATGAAAGATGTTATTAAAGCAATCGTTGACAACGGCGAATTCTATGAAGTGCAACCTCACTTTGCGCAAAATATCCTGACCTGCTATGCCCGTTTCGACGGACAAACAGTCGGTATCATTGCAAACCAACCGAAAGTCATGGCTGGCTGCTTGGACATTAACGCATCTGATAAATCAGCGCGTTTTATCCGTTGCTGCGATGCGTTCAACATTCCTTTGGTTAACTTGGTTGACGTTCCTGGCTTCCTGCCTGGTACTGATCAAGAGTATGGCGGCATTATCCGTCATGGTGCCAAAATGTTGTATGCTTATTCGGAAGCAACTGTACCTAAAATTACTGTTATTACCCGTAAAGCATATGGTGGTTCCTACTTAGCAATGTGTTCACAAGACTTAGGTGCTGACCAGGTACTTGCATGGCCAACATCTGAAATTGCTGTAATGGGACCTGCTGGCGCAGCTAATATCATTTTCCGCGGAGCAGCTGATGCAGCTGAAAAAACAGCTCAATATGTTGAAGAGTTTGCAACTCCATACAAAGCAGCTGAACGTGGATTCGTTGATATTGTCATCGAGCCAAAAGAAACTAGACCTCGTATTATCACTGCATTGAATATGCTGGCTAGCAAGCGTGAAGCACGCCCTGCTAAGAAGCACGGCAATATTCCGCTATAACCCAAAAGAAAGGGGAATGGGATAATGGGTTTTTTTGATTCATTGTTCGGCGGCGGAAAACCGGCTCAACCAGTAAAGAAGAAGAAAGAAAAGGTTGCTCCTGCCGCTGATGAACAGCCGTCAAGTGTCACAGTTGACGGAGAAATCGATCCTAAAATTGTAGCTGCCATTACAGCCAGTGTAAATTCCATGATGGATGATGCTGAACTGTNNAAAGTAAATGTTAATGGTGTAGCTTATAACGTTGAGGTGCAAGAAGAGGGTGTAGCTATTTCTGCAGCTCCTGCTGCTGTTGCAGCTGCTCCTGCTCCTGCCGCAGCTCCTGTTGCAGCCGCTCCTGTAGCTGCCGCTGCTCCTGCAGCCGCTCCTGCTCCTAAAGCAGCTCCTGCTGAAGTTGCTGCTGGCGACACTCCTATTGCTGCTCCTATGCCTGGCAAAGTAAGCAAAGTAGTTGTTAAAGAAGGCGCTACTGTTAAAAAAGGCGACGTTATCATGCTGTTAGAAGCTATGAAAATGCAAAACGAAATCGGCGCTCCTGCTGCCGGTGTTGTAAAATCCATCAACGTTGCTGCTGGTGAAAGCGTAAAACCTGGTCAGGTTTTAGCTGTAATCAAAGGTTAATTTTCCGGAGATACGGATTTCAAGTTAGCAAAGCACTTGAAATCCTAACTGTCTCCAACATGTACAAATATTATTAAAACAAATAACTATATCAATAGTTATTTAATGGGAGGGTAAACTACCAATGGAAGCATTGTTTCTGCAATATCCTTGGCTGGACGAACTGCTGCAGGGCTTTATCGGTCTGAAACTTACACACGTAGTCATGTGGGCTATCGGGTCAATCCTTATTTGGTTGGCAGTAGCTAAAGACTATGAGCCTGCATTATTGCTGCCTATGGGTTTTGGTGCTATTCTTGCAAATATTCCCTTTTCCTCAGCTGTTTCACAGGTACCAGGCGAAGAAGGATTCCTCATCGTTCTTTATAAAGCTGGTATCGCCAATGAACTATTCCCTGTACTTATTTTTATTGCTATTGGTGCAATGTGCGATTTCGCTCCACTTATCCGCCGTCCGTCGGTTATGCTGTTTGCAGCTGCCGCTCAGTTCGGTATCTTCACGACTGCTATTGGAGCAACCCTTGTAGGCTTTAGCTTCCCGCATGCCGCTTCGATTGGTATTATCGGTGCTGCTGACGGCCCGACTACTATTTATGTAGCTAGCCGTTATGCTGTTGAGCTGCTTGGACCTCTATCTGTTGCTGCTTATTCTTACATGTCCCTTGTTCCTGTTATTCAGCCTCCAGTTATCAAAGCAATTACAACTGAAGCTGAACGGAAAATCAAAATGGGCTTCCAAGGGGAAGAACCTGTTTCTCAAACCACGAAGTTCTTGTTCCCTCTGATGATCGTCATTATTGCCGGTATCGTAGCTCCTATTTCGGTTGCTTTGATTGGCGCACTTATGTTTGGCAATCTGTTGAAAGAATCTGGTGTTACTGAGAATCTTTCCAGCTGCGCTGAGAATGAACTTGCTAACTTGGTTACACTGCTGCTCGGCATCACTGTTGGTGGTACGATGAGCGCAGAGCGTTTCTTAACGTTTGATGTAGCTTTAATTATGGCTCTTGGTGCTGTAGCCTTCGTATTTGACACTGTTGGCGGCGTATTGTTCGCGAAACTGCTCAATCTCTTCAGCCCAACTAAAATTAATCCGATGATCGGCGCTTGCGGTATTTCTGCATTCCCGATGTCGGGCCGTGTTATTGCGAAAATGGCTCTTAAAGAAGATCCTACAAACTTCATCATTCAGCACGCAATTGGCGTTAACGTTGCCGGTCAGGTTGCATCTGTTGTAGCCGGCGGTCTGGTTCTAGCGCTTATTCCGGCGCTGGCGAAGTAAAAGGAGGTAAATAAGATGAGTCACGCTACTAGCTCTGCAGTTACAATGCTGTTTGTCGCTCTGCCGACTATGTTTGTTGTAATTGGTGTATTCATTATGGCTACTAAAGCTCTTCATTCCGCTTTCCCTGCTCCTGTAGAAGAGGAAGAAGACGAAGACTAAATTGATGATTAATGCTTCGGCATTAACCATAAAACCTAGTTTCCAATATTAAGCCGTGTTTTTGCGATTCGCCCACTACGTGTTTTGTCACAAAGTAGAGTCCTCTTACTGGCTCAAGAATTGTAGCTTAGTTGGAACAAAATAATTACAAGGAGGAGACAACATGGATATCAGTACCCCTGCATTAGCGTCGATGATCGCGTTAGGCATCATTGTTATCATTTCTTGCTTCAAAGAAATGAACGTAGGTATTCTTGGAATTGCAGCTGCTCTGTTCGTTGGTATTGTGTTTTCTGGCTTAAAAGTAGCCGCAATTTTTAAAGGGTGGCCCGTTGGCTTATTTATGATCCTCGTTGGTGTTACTTTCATGTTTGCCTGCGCACAGGTAAACGGTACGATGGAAAAGTTTAGTGCTTATGCAGTACGCCTTGCTAAAGGTAATACAGCATTAATCCCTATCATTTTCTTTTTTCTCGTCACTCTCGTAACAACTATTGGTCCTGGCAATATTGCTTCGACTGCCTTATTGGCTCCTGTAGGTATGGCTATCGCCGGACGTATTGGTGTGCCGGCAATGGCTATGACAATGCTGATTGTAGGCGCTGCTAATGGCGCTGCCTTTTCGCCTTTCGCACCTACCGGTATCATCTCTAACGGTATTATTGCCAAAATGGCTCCCCAATTAGGAATTCCGGCAGAATCATTATCGAGTCTTGCTTGGAAAGTACATTTTAATTCCGAAATTGTGCAAGGTCTTGTTAACTTCGGTGGTTTCTTTATCTTCGGCGGTTTAGCCTGGATGAAAAAGCAACGTGGCGGCAGTGCCTTGAACATTGATGAAATTGCTCCTAAACCAGAACCATTTACTGCAAAGCAGATGGCGACTTTGGCTGGTATCGTAGCTTTGGTTGTTTCCGTTATCTTCTTGAAATGGGATGTTGGTGCCGTTGCTTTCGGTATCGGTGCAATCTTCCTGCTCTTTGAAATTGCTGACGATGCAAAAGCAGTAAAAGCTATGCCTTGGGGCGTAATTGTCATGGTGTGCGGTATGTCTGTACTAATTGATATTATGGACCAAGCCGGCGGTTTGACTGCTATGGTTAAAATGATTGGTGTTATTTCCAATCCTGTTACCATCAATGGTGTTCTTGGTTTCATCACTGGTATCATTTCGGCTTACTCCAGCTCTTCAGGCGTTGTAATGCCAATGTTCCTGCCAATGGTTCCTGGCTTGATTAAAGAAGTAGGGGGCGGCAATCCTGTCGCTATAATTTCTTCTATCAATATCGGTGCTCACTTGGTTGATACTTCACCTTTGTCAACTCTAGGTGCTCTTTGTATCGCCAGTGCTGCTGAACATGAAGACAAAGCAAAGTTGTTCCGTAACTTAATGTTGTGGGGCTTGTCCATGTCAGTGGTTGGTGCGCTTGTTTGTTATGTAGCTTTTGGTCTGCTTGGACTATAAGCGATCAAAAAGAGAGAGGCTAAGGCCTCTCTTTTTTTTTGTCTTTTTTTAGCAAAAGAAGGATTTTTAAATTTAAGATAGAATAACTTATATCTATAGAGACATAGAGAGAATGTATATATTAAACATAGTAGGATTACATATCCCTATAGTCCCTTTTTTTGGATTGAATTTTCCGATTATTTATTATTTACATAATAGTGTGTTTAGTGATACTATTATGTTATTGAGAGGGGGGATGCTTTAAGGAGAGGAGTTATTGTACTGTTACCGTAACAGTCTCCTGAGAGAAAGTGTGAAGAACGTTGTACCGCATGGTAATTCAACGCAAATTACATTGGGGGGGAATTTTAAATGGAAATATCATTGGCTGCAATTATGTCAATTGTTGCCCTACTAATCGTCGTAATTATCAGTTGTGTAAATGAAGATCTAAATGTCGGCTTTCTTGGTATCGCTTTCGCAATCATTGTTGGTGGTATCTGGGGTGAAACAACAGCAGTTAAAGTAATGGGTTATTTCCCTACCGGTCTTTTTATGATTCTCGTAGGTGTTACATTCTTATTTGGTATGGCCCAAACAAATGGTACTATGGAAAAGCTGACAGCTTACTCCGTACGCCTTTGCAAAGGCAACACTGCATTTATGCCTTTAATTATATTTATTCTTACTACTTTTGTAACAACTATCGGACCTGGTAACATTGCCGGAACAGCCTTGATGGCACCAGTTGCAATGGCTATTGCTACTCGGATCGGCATGCCGGCTTTCCTGATGACTCTCATCGTTGTCGGTGCTGCAAACGGCGCTGCTTTCTCACCTTTTGCTCCAACAGGTATTATATCTAATGGTATTATCGCTAAAATGGCAGGCGGACTGGGTATCCAGGATTTAAGCGGTTTGGCCTGGAAAATCCATTTTAACTCGGAACTTGCTCAAGGCCTGGTTAATATCGGTGGTTTCTTCGTACTTGGCGGTTGGGCCTGGATTAAGAAACAACGCGGCGAAACTCTCAATATTGATGAATTAGCTCCGAAACCAGAACCTTTCAACAAGCATCAAATTCTTACTCTCTCAATGGTAGGTATTTTGATCCTCTTGGTTGTTCTTCCTGGATTGCCTGCTACAAAAGCGTTATTCTCGAAAACAATTCTTAACCTTTTGAGTAATGTTGGTTCAATTGCCTTTATGTTAGCTGGTGTATTGATGCTGACTGGCTCGGGCGATAGCAAGTCTGCTATCAAAGTAATGCCTTGGGGCGTAATGCTCATGGTGTGCGGCGTAACTGTCCTTATCGAAGTTATGGATAAAGCGGGCGGACTGAATGCATTGGTTAAAGTAATTGGCGCTATTTCCACTCCTACCACAGTTAACGCTTGGCTTGGTTTGATTACAGGTGCTATCTCGGCTTACTCCAGTTCATCGGGCGTAGTAATGCCGATGTTCCTGCCAATGGTTCCTGGCTTGATTAAAGAAGTTGGTGGCGGTAACCCAATTGCTATGATTTCTTCTATCAATATCGGTGCTCATTTGGTTGATACTTCTCCTCTTTCCACGCTGGGCGCTCTCTGTATTGCCTGCGCAGGCGAGCATGAAGATAAAGCTAAATTGTTCCGCAACCTGTTAGTTTGGGGTTTATCCATGTCGGTGGTTGGCGCAATCGTCTGCTATATCTTCTTTGGATTACTCAACTTATAATAGCAACTATGAAGACCGGGAATAAATTCCCGGTCTTTTTATTTTTATACATCTTGTACGCATTATGCTGAATGCTGTATACTATAACGGTAAGTTTTAGTTATACAGGAGGAAATATGGAGAAAATTGTAGATCAGTCTATTGTCACCCCCAAAAATACCTATGCTATTTCTTTTAGTGTGATCATGCTTGTTTCCATGATTGGTTTTAGTGTGTATCGGTATATTGATATTGGCTTTTTCTCGCCCTTAGAAGTTTTTGCTGAATTGATGATTATTTTTGTATTAGTTGACAGAGCACAATCAAAACTCACTTATGAACTTGATAAAAAAGTATTTCGAATCACGAAAAAAAGCTTATTTGGCACTCAGGTGCATGAGATACCATATAAAGATGTCTTCGGTATTTATGATTATGTTCCTAAGCTTGTGGGCGCCGTTAAATTTCGCCATACCTACCGTCTGCATTCAGCACTTGACGGGCGGAAAGTATGGACATTGGCATACCGGTTTATGAAGAAAGGTAAGACGGAAAATCGCAAAGTCTTTTTTAAGGCAAGTGAAGAGCTGCTTAATGGGTTAAATCAGCGCTTGCCGAATAAAGTACGTATTTCGGAAGAAGAAGCAGTGCGTAATATTATTTTGAATGAGAAAGACTAGTAAGCTTAAACCCGGGTGCAGATATTTGTACTCGGGTTTAGCTGTTAGTATAGTACTTTCTATCTTTATTTGAACTATTTTGTTTGCTAATAAAACAGTATAGAAATCATTTATATGTAGGGAAAGGGAGAGCGCTTAAAGCACTCTCCCTTTCTTTTATTTCTAACAAATCACATGATTACATAAAATAAATCAATATTGCCAAAGTTGTAAATTTACCGTAAATTAGCAGGAAATGACATGTGGAAGAAGAAAGGATAAAGAATGTTACTAAGGTGTGTAGTACAAGAATATGATATTAATAAAATATAAGACAAAGGGGGGAGAACTATGGTTAAGCGCCAGGAGGGTGTCGTGCTGGAGGTTTCCGAAAAAATGGCAAAGGTAAAAACAAGCCGGCATAATAATTGTGAAAGCTGCGGCGCTTGCCCAGGGAATTCAGCACTTGTGCTGGATGCGAAAAACCCCTTAGGTGCGTTGCCTGGGCAGCGCGTGGAATTCGAAATCCGTGAAGCTGGTATGTTAAAAGCAGCATTTATCGTTTTTGTGCTGCCCTTACTTGCAGCTTTCATTGGTGGGACCAGCGGTGGATGGCTAGCAACTCATGCCGGATATGATGCGCAATTGCCGGAGATAATTGGCGGTGTAATGTCGTTCGGACTGGCAGTCATGTATATCAAATATGTGGATGTCTCTATTCGATCCGATGCCAGGATGCAGCCAATTATAACCCGCATTTATAATTAACAGATGCAAACGAGGTGACAGTATGGCAAAAAGTTTTAGAGGCGGCGTTCATCCGAATGACCGCAAGGCTTACACTGCAAGCAGGTCCATTCAGGAAGTAGCTATTCCAGCACGTGTCATTATTCCCACACGCCAGCATATTGGTGCTCCCTGTACTCCTGTTGTCAAAGCAGGAGATTTGGTGAAAAAGGGTCAGATTATCGCAGATGCCCAGGCCTTTGTTTCAGCTCCGGTACATGCTTCAATCTCAGGAAAAGTTGTCGAGATCTCTGAATATCCTCATCCGGTTTTTGGTACATGTCCTGCTATTGTCATTGAAAACGATGGCAAAGATGAATGGCAGGAAGGATTGCCTCTTACCCGTAATTGGCAGGACTTTGATTGCTGCGAATTGAAGGAGTTTGTCCGTCAGGCAGGGATTGTCGGAATGGGAGGAGCTACATTCCCGACGCATGTCAAAATGGCTCCGCCAGCCGAGAAGTCAGTAGATATGCTTATTCTTAATGGCGCAGAATGTGAACCATTCTTGACAGCAGATCATCGTGTTATGCTGGAGCGGGCCGGACAGGTGCTTACCGGAACGCAAATAGCAATGAAAATTCTGGGGGTCACAAAGGGCGTTATTGGCATTGAAGAAAACAAACCTGATGCCATTGCGGCTATGCGTCAAGCTGCAGAGGGAACATCGATTCAGGTGGTTGCCCTTAAAACAAAATATCCCCAAGGTGCAGAAAAAACGCTGATTAAAGTAATTGCTGACCGCGAAGTTCCATCTGGCGGCTTACCGATGGATGTGGGAATTGTTGTCCAGAATGTCGGTACAGTAGTAGCTATTGCCGATGCAGTGCAGAATGGGGTTCCGCTAATCGAGAGAGTAACAACTGTAACGGGTGGTGCTGTTGCTGAGCCGCAAAATTTATTGCTGCGGGTAGGAACAACTTTTGCTCATGCCATTGAACTCTGCGGGGGCTTCAAAGAAACACCCGTTAAAATCATCATGGGTGGTCCTATGATGGGGTTAGCGCAGCGAACGCTGGATACTCCCATTATAAAAGGAACTTCTGGTATTTTGGCTCTGAGTGCAGCAGATGTCAATGTAGGTCCTGAGCGTCCCTGTATTCGTTGTGGGCGCTGTGTTGCTACCTGTCCTATGGGCTTAGTGCCGAGTATGCTTAGCTTACTGGGAGAACGCAGCCGTTTTCAGGAAGCGAAAGAGGAATTTAATTTGCTTGACTGCGTAGAATGCGGTTCGTGTGTATATGTTTGTCCTGCTAAACGAAATATTGTTCAGTATATTAAACTGTCCAAAGCCCAAAATGCCGCGCAAGCGGCAAAAAAATAGGAGGTGGGGCGAATGAGTACAGAAGGTAAAGTAGAGGCGGGTATCCTAGCCGTTTCAGCATCGCCTCATATTCGCTGTGACGAATCGATTGCCAAAATTATGTGGACAGTCAATGCGGTACTGGCACCGGCGGCGCTGTTTTCAGTGTGGCAGTTCGGTATGCCTGCATTGCTAACCATGATGATTTGTATTGTTGCATCTGTAGGTACCGAATATTTGATTCAAAAGTGGCAAAATAAGCCGGTAAGCATTACTGATGGCAGTGCTTTTTTAACTGGCTTGCTTTTGGCAATGAATATTCCTTCTACCGTTTCGTGGTATGTGCCCCTACTGGGTTCATTAGTTGCAATTGGTATCGCAAAACATACCATGGGCGGCTTAGGCTATAATATTTTTAACCCAGCCTTAATCGGGCGGGCTTTTCTGCTGGCATCGTGGCCAATTGCTATGACGACATGGCCTTCCATGCCAAGTCATATTGACGGGGTAACCTCAGCCACTCCCCTTGGCATATTAAAACTGCAGGGATATGAGAAATTAGTTCAGGTTTTTGGCGATCAGCCTTCTTTATACAAAGCACTTTTCTTTGGTACTCGCAGTGGCAGC
Organism: Sporomusaceae bacterium UBA1887; assembly: GCA_002337925.1. Classification (GTDB taxonomy): domain Bacteria; phylum Bacillota; class Negativicutes; order Sporomusales; family DSM-15969; genus Anaerospora. The sequence continues at coordinate 37,469 of DDHB01000025.1, read as the reverse complement.
GCAGGAGAAACTTCAGTCATTTTACTGCTTATTGGCGGGTTGTATCTCATTTACAGAGGCTATATCAATTGGCAGGTGCCTGTATGTATGATTGGAACAGTTGCGGGACTAACCTGGCTGTTTGGGGGTACTAGCGGTTTATTTACAGGAGATCCGCTGCTGGCAATGCTATCGGGCGGACTCGTTCTAGGTGCTTTTTATATGGCTACAGATATGGTGACAATTCCTATTACAATCAAAGGTCAAATTATTTTCGCTGTAGGTGCAGGTGCATTAACGGTACTTATCCGTCTATTGGGCGGTTATCCTGAAGGCGTCTGTTATGCCATATTGCTGATGAACTCAGTAACACCGCTGATCGATCGGCTGGTGCAGCCGGTTAAATTCGGTACTAGGAGGTAGAAAGGATGGCTGAAGCAGTACACGGACACGGACAAGATGAGCAAAACAGTATATTTAAAATCGGCATCAACCTGACAATTGCCTGTCTTTTATCTGGCGCTATTATTGCCGGTACCTATTCCATCACTGCTCCTATCGCTGCCCAGGAGAGAGTTAACCTCAAAAACCGGGCAATGAAGGAATTAGTAGCAGATGCTCAGACTTTCCAAGCAATCGAGGGTAAAATGGACTGGTATGCTGCACAAAAAGACGGTAAAACATTAGCATATGTAGTCCCTGCTGATAGCAAAGGCTATGGCGGAACGATTCGCATGCTGGCCGCAGTTACTCCTGAGGGGAAAATGCTTGATTATAAAATTTTGGCCCATAATGAAACTCCAGGACTTGGTGACAAAGCTGCTGATCCTAAATTTCGTCAGCGATTTGCGGGGAAGGCAGCACAGGAAATGGAANNCCCGATAAGAATATTCAAGCTCTGACAGGAGCGACAATCACATCACGTGCTGTCACTAAAGGAATCCGGGAAGCGGTTGAACAGGTAGCTGCATATGCCGCGCAAAAGAAGTGAGGTGGAAATAATGAAATTGTGGGATATTTTTTATAAAGGAATATTTGAACAAAACCCCATTTTCCGGCTTGCTCTTAGTCTTTGTCCGGCCCTTGCGGTTACATCGACTGTTATTAATGCGCTTGGTATGGGGTTGTCAGTTATGTTTGTTATCACTGCGAATAATGTAGTGGTTTCCATCTTCCGGCACTGGGTTAACCCTAAAGTCCGTGTACCGGTATATATCACTTCGATCGCCACTATTGTGACATTGGTGCAGCTTGTAATGGAAGCATATATGCCTATTCTGTACAGCGAATTGGGGATATACCTGGCATTAATCGTGGTATTCGCCGTTATTTTAGCCAGGGCAGAGGTTTTTGCAGCTAAAAATCCTGTTATTCCCTCTTTCTTTGATGGATTGGGTATGGGAGCGGGTTTTGCCGGTGCGATGCTGTTGATTGGCGTTATCCGTGAGCTTTTTGGATCAGGCAGTATAGGGGGAATACAAATCTTCGGGGCAACTTATGATCCGCCATTGATCATGATTCTTGCTCCAGGAGGTTTTTTGCTTATGGGGCTGATGATAGGCGGATTTAATTTGCTCACAGAGTATCAAGATAAACAAAAAGCAGCTAAAAATAATGCTGTTATTATGCCGACAATAGGTGTACAAAGGAGTGAAGGATAATGGGTGAGTATTTTACACTCTTTATGGGCGCTGTTATTGTAAACAACTTTGTTTTGACCCGCTTTTTAGGACTATGTATTTTCTTTGGTGTATCAAAGAATTTGAATGCTTCCATTGGGATGGGAATGGCTGTTACGTCGATTATGACGCTAAGCTCAATTTTGGCCTGGGTAGTGTATACGTATGTTTTGCATCCATTTAAGCTGACGTTTCTGACAACAATTGTTTTTGTTGTATTAATTGCAAGCTTTGTACAGCTTACGGAAATGATTATTAAAAAGCATGCTCCTGCTTTATACAATATGTGGGGAATTTATTTGGTGCTGATTGCCACTAATTGTATCGTACTTGGCGTGCCGCTCTTAAATGCAGAATCCAATTTTACTTTTGCCAAAAGTGTGGTCCATGCGATTGGTTCGGGAGCAGGCTTTGCTCTGGCAATTGTTTTAATGGCCAGCCTGCGGGAAAAACTGCAATATGCCGATGTACCTAAATCGTTGAATGGTTTAGGGATTGCATTTATTTTGGCAGGAATGCTGGCATTGTCATTCTTCGGGTTTTCGGGGATGATTCCATTATAGCGCTCGTTGCAGTGTTGGAGGAGGAGAGAAATGGGTACTTCAGTGATGATTTTAGTAGTATTAACAACTTTGGGATTAGTTTTCGGCTTTATCTTAGCCTATGCAAACCGTAAGTTTGCTATTGAAATTAACCCATTGATTCATATTGTGGAAGATGTGCTTCCTAAAGGGCAGTGTGGAGCATGCGGATATGCTGGCTGTCAGGCATATGCAGAAGCGGTTGTATTGAATCCAGAGGTTTCTCCTAACTTATGCATACCTGGTAAAGAGCCAATTGCCAAAGCTGTGGCAGAGCTGACTGGTAAAGCAGCAGCGGAAATTGAACCTCGTATTGCACAGGTAAGATGTGCCGGCAGTGAAGGTAAAGCCGTGAAAGCCTACCACTATGAAGGAGTTCGTGATTGTGTTGCAGCAAATTTGATGTTTGGCGGACAAAAGGTTTGTAAGCATGGCTGCCTAGGGTTAGGCACTTGTGTTCAAAACTGTCCCTTTGATGCTATGACAATGAGTGCAGAAGGGTTGCCAATCATTGATCCGTCTAAATGTACTGGCTGCGGCAAATGCGAAACAGTTTGTCCGAAANNCAGCTAGTGTTCGTATTAACTGTAACTCCAAAGATAAGGGGGTAGTGGCTCGCAAAGCTTGTACGGTAGCCTGTATAGCCTGTTCTCTGTGCATGCGTGAATGTCCGCATGGTGCAATAAAAATGGAAAATAACCTGGCAGTTGTGAATCCGGATATTTGTCATACCCTATGCAGTGATGCCCGATGTTTGCTTAAATGTCCTACAAAAGCGATTAGGCCTGCAGTTTTAGGGCTTGTTCCGGGATCTGAGAATCAAGCTAGCGTGGAGGCTGTTTGTGTTTCTTGCCGGCAAACAGGAGTCGCCGGGTAAGAGTAGTGTGCGATAAAAAAGATGGAAATCGGCTTGGCCGATTTCCTTCTTTTTTGTGTTATTGTGTTATATGGAATAACTGTCTAACAGGTTAATATATTCTTCTTTGGTCAATAAGGGCTTAAAGTTAGTCAGAATAGTTTGTGCCTGCTCTGCCTCAGCGGCAAGCAGATCAATGATAGTCATTGCCATAATTTTGGCAGGCAGAATGCAGGCTGCGTAATAGTCGACAACAGTAAAATCGCGCACATGGAGGGAACCCGTTGCACCCCCTACATATGGATGGATGGNNTGGATGGTTGGCATTAAATGGGAAACATCGCCCATGTCAGTTGATCCCCCAAAGTGCCCTACCTGAATAATATGATCTTCAGGTATAAAATGGCGGGCGTTAGCAGAAAAAAGATCATTCATTGCTTCCGGACAATGGAGCGGAAGATAACCGGGCAAGGTTTTGATTATTGTTTGAGCTCCGATTGCATCACCGCCCGCTTTTAAAGCCCGGTCTACCTTTTGATGAGTAGCATCAATGGCCGTCATGGTCTTTGCCCGTACATATGTTTCCAGTCTGACGTCAGCAGGCACACTGTTCACTAAGTCGCCGCCTTTCGTTATAATGGGGTGGACTCGAACGTTATCCTGATCCTGAAAAGTTTCCCGAAGGGCATGAATCCCCATTAAACCCATCATGGCCGCATTTAATGCATTGATGCCTTGTTCCGGAGCTTCGGCAGCATGCGCCTCTTTCCCCATATATTGAATAGTTTTGCCTATAAATCCATTACTTGATTGTCCAATAGAGATGGAGGCCTTTGGTGCGTTCTTAGCAGAGTGCACCATCATCGCCATGTCAATATCGTCAAACTCTCCCCGATAAATTAATTCTTGTTTTCCCCCAAGAAAGTGGATTTTGCCTTCGTCCCGCAATTTTTGCCGATAAGCAATCTCAATGTATTCTTCAGCCGGCACAGCCATGAAAGTTACATTGCCGTGCAAAGCATCGGCAATACCTGCTATCTTCAATCCCAGGGCCGTACCCACTAGTACACCGAGNNTCCACAGGTATGAGCCGCTCCTGTATACGGATCGGCCTTAGCGCTGTCCGGGCAAATAACAGCATCCAGCTCTCCCAAAATTGCAATATTAGGTCCCTCCGTATCTGGTTTGAGTCTGGCTTTAATGCCGGTTAACGCCAAGCCCTCCTGGCAGGAGTAGCCCAGGTCGGCAAGGAAATCGGCCGTAAGCCGGGCTGTTTTCGTTTCTTTAAAACCTAATTCAGGATGTGCTTCTACCTGTTGAGCGTATGTAATAATTTTGTCAGCATGTTTATCAATTACTTGGCAAACAAGGTTTTTTAACTCTACTATGTTCATAACAGTCACCTCTAAAACAATAATGATAAAACTACTTCGCTATATATATAACGGGTTCCTTCGTTAGAAAAATCAGTAATTACTTTATTTGTGAAAGTATTCTTTAATAATGTTGACACTTGTGTTTATGCATAGTACTATTGTCTTCATGGAAAGTAGATGTAATTGTAATAATAAGCCATTAAGGAGGAAGCGGATGAGTGTATTAAAAAATGGAAAAATTCATATTTGTGCGTTCCTGATTGTAGTTATTTGTGAACTTATCGGGACGAAAAAGGTGCCTTTGGGGCCTGGAGTGCTATTATTTTTACCGATGCTTTATGCCATGATTTTAGGCGGAATTGTTAGCTGGCCGCGATTAAAGATGGTCAAACTGGAGGAAATGAATAAAGCCTCAGCTGTGCTTAGTATGACTACATTAATATTAGTTGCCAAACTAGGAGTTATTATTGGTCCATCAATGGATAAACTGGTGAAATCAGGCTTAGCACTTTCTCTGCAGGAAGTTGGACATTTTTTTGGTACTGTTATTTTGGGGCTGCCAATTGCAATTTTATTAGGCTTAGGCAGAGAAGCTGTGGGAGCAACTTTTTCGATAGATCGGGAGCCTAATATTGCGATTATCGCAGAAAAATATGGCCTTGATTCACCTGAAGGCCGGGGCGTTATGTCGGTCTATATCTGCGGGACTTTATTTGGCGCCGTATGGCTGGGGCTGCTAGCCGGATATTTGGCAGCTTTGAAGATCTTCCATCCTTTTGCACTTGCAATGGGAGCAGGCGTTGGTTCAGGAAGTATGATGGCGGCTGCTTCGGGTGCTATCAAGGCCGTTTTTCCGGAATATGCCAATGAGATATTGCTTTATGCTGGAGCAAGCAATTTATTAACTACTATTGTTGGTATTTATTTTAGTCTCTTTGTGTCGCTGCCTATTACTAATTACTTATACAAAGTTCTTACTCCTATATTAGGCAGGCAGAATACAGCCTCAGATAAGGAGGAAGTTGCAAAATGAAGTGGACTGAAATAATAAAGATTTTTACTCTAATGGGAATTATGACGGTAGCAGGCAATACCATTGGTTATAAGATGCCTCTCATCGATGCCGTCATCGGTTATCTGATCATGATGGGAATTACATTAGCTGGCATTGCTTTCGCACGCATCATACCCTTGAAACTTCCGATGGTATTTTGGATTTCTATTATTGCTATAACTTCAACTTCTCCGCTATCGCCTTTTGCCAAGGATATCTTGGCTTTTACCGGGAAAATTGATTTTTTGGCACTTTGCACGCCCATTCTCGCCTATGCGGGATTAGCGGTGGGAAAAGATTTAGCTATGTTTAAGAAGATGTCATGGCGGATTGTGGTTGTGGCACTAGCTGTTTATACAGGCACATTTGTCTTTGCTACTTTTATTGCACAAATGATGCTACATATTGAAGGTATTATTTAAGAAAAATGCAGCGCTGAAAAAATAGCGCTGCATTTTTCTTTGTCCGTTGTTATGGTAGGAAGGATGAGGTACAATAGAAGGGAGAAGAGCCCAGCTGCAAAAAGTATTGTGAGGTTACAAGAATGTCAGCCAGATCAACTATTCTGCTAGGATTATTGATTGGAATCGCCGCAGTGCTTCATATCATTGAAAACTGGCTGCCTTTGCCGCTTCCTGTGCCGGGGGCTAAGCTGGGATTGGCAAATGTAATATCATTGATTGCCCTGATCTATTTCGGCTGGCGTCATGCGCTGTATGTGGTAATTGGCAGGGTGCTTCTTGGTTCAGTAGCCGGTGGCGTATTTTTAGGGCCGACCTTTGTGATGAGCTTGTCCGGTGCTGTTGGCAGTTTACTGGTAATGGGTCTTGCCTGGAAGCATTGGCGCCCAAGCCTTTCTATTGTCGGAATTAGTGTACTAGGCGCCTTTGTTCATAACAGTCTTCAATTAGTTATTGCATCAAAGCTGGTTTCCAATTATGGAGTATTATGGTACTTGCCGTGGCTGACGCTTTTTGCTTTACCGACAGGCATTGCTACCGGCTTATGTGCTGCAGCTTTTTTAAATCGATCAGGCGCTTTTTTTTTAGTCGAAAAACAATGATAAAAACATAAAAATCCTCATTAGGAGAGGATTTTTGTTTCTTCTTGTAGAAGTCTGATGAAGCACCAGTGTTTGAAACTGAGATGGAGGTATACTAATGAGAGGCGGTAGTAACAAAGGTTTTGGTATGCTGGCGCTGTTTTTGATTACCGGCGCAGTTTTAGGCGGTATTATCGGTGAAATTATTGCTGATTCAACCCTGCTCGCTGGCGTAGCACCTTACTTGGTAAAGCAATTTCTGATTTTTGATTTGCTTCCGGTTACCATTAACCTTTATGTCATTAAATTTGTAATTGGTTTTGCTCTTTACCCGAATTTAATCAGCCTTCTCGGCATGGTAGCTGCAGCTGCTCTTTTTCGACGCTTCTAGGAGGAATGTTCATGGCAATCGTACTTGCATCCGCTTCTCCTCGCCGGCAGCAATTATTAGAACAAATTGGCTGCTCATTTTCAATAATGGCAAGTGATTTTGTTGAAGATAATACAATAGATCTGCCTGCGGATGAATTGGCTGTTGCACAGGCGAAAGGCAAAGCATGTGCTGTGGCGGCAAAGGCGAATGCCGGTGATATTGTTATTGGCGCTGATACTATAGTCGTTCTTGATGGACAGGTTTTTGGAAAACCAGTTGACAGGGACGATGCGTGCCGCATGTTAACCAGTTTGTCCGGTAAGGAACACCTGGTTATTACGGGGCTGGCCGTAGTTCGTGATAATCTGATTATGACGGATTGCTCAATAACCACTGTCAAATTCCGTACGCTTACGGCAACTGAAATTGAACGATATATTGCCACCGGTGAACCTGAAGACAAAGCTGGCGCCTATGCAATACAAGGCGTTGGAGCTTTGCTTGTCGAAAACATTTGTGGCTGTTACACGAATATAGTGGGCCTGCCTCTGGTAACGCTGGCCCGACTTATGTCTAAGGTTGGTGTAGTGTTGCTATGACATCTGTAAAGCCTTTGATGATGAAGGAACTGCCAGAAGATGAAAGGCCCCGTGAAAAACTGCTTGCAAAGGGTCCACAAGCGCTTAGTAATTCTGAGTTACTGGCTATTTTAATTCGTACAGGGACAGCAAATGAATCGGTTATGCGTTTGGCAGAACGCGTTCTTGAACAATTTGAGAATGGTGGCCTGACTGCTCTAGGCCGATTAACACCTAGAGAAATCAGCAGGGTTAAAGGTATTGGAGCTGCAAAAGCGGTTACTATTACTGCAGCTGTTGAATTGGGAAAGCGAATGGCTATGCTCGGAGCCGGTGACAAGGTTATTATTCGCTCACCTCAGGATGCAGCTTGGCTAATGATGCCACGGTTGCGCTATGAGCCGAAAGAGCTGTTTGTTGCTATTATGCTATCCACAAAGAATCATGTGCTTAGTACACCGGTTATTTCGGTGGGGTGCTTAAATGCCAGCATCGTTCATCCTCGCGAATTATTTCGTGAAGCGATCAATTATAGTGCGGCTTCTGTTATTCTTGTTCATAATCATCCCAGTGGTGATCCTGCCCCTAGTGCTGAAGATATTTCTTTGACTAAAAAATTGGTGGAAGCAGGTCATTTACTAGATATTTCTGTATTAGATCATGTAATTATCGGAGACGGTAAGTATGTTAGCTTAAAAGAAAAGGGTATACTATAACAGTATTGAAAAGCAATCATACACGTCGGCTGCTTTTATGAAAGGAGTCATGTTTTTTTATGGTGAATTTTTTTGGATCATTTTCTCGTGATATGGGCATAGACCTTGGGACGGCTAATACGCTGGTCCATGTAAAAGGAAAAGGTATAGTGCTAAGAGAACCGTCAGTAGTGGCTATTCAGCGTGATACCGGAGAGGTGCTTGCTGTTGGTGAAGAGGCCAAACAGATGATTGGCCGTACACCGGGGAATATCATTGCTATTCGTCCCTTGAAAGATGGTGTAATAGCTGACTTCGATGTAACCCAAGCCATGTTAAAGTATTTTATTCGCAAAGCAATTGATACAAAGTCATTTATTCGTCCCAGAGTAGTTGTGGGTGTTCCTTCCGGTGTTACCGAAGTAGAAAAAAGGGCTGTTATTGATGCGACTATTCAGGCTGGCGCCAGAGAAGCCTATCTGATTGAAGAACCAATGGCTGCTGCGATTGGTGCAGGATTACCTGTTCATGAACCTACAGGAAATATGGTTGTCGATATTGGTGGCGGTACTACTGAAGTAGCTGTTATCTCACTAGGTGGTATTGTTACCAGCCGTTCTATTCGAATAGGCGGGGATGAGTTGGATGAAGCAATCATTCAATATATTAAGAGAACCTATAACTTAATGATTGGTGAGAGAACTTCAGAAGAAGTAAAAATATCGATAGGTTCTGCAATTCCTCCTGTTGTTGATGAAACGTTGGATATCCGGGGAAGGGATTTGGTTACAGGTCTGCCCAAGACACTGACTATCAGGGCAACTGAAATTCAAAGAGCATTAAATGAACCGGTTTTTGGGATTATTGAGGCAGTTAAGGTAACGTTGGAAAAAACTCCTCCTGAGCTTGCATCTGATATTATGGATCGTGGCATTGTAATGACCGGTGGTGGTTCATTGCTTCGTGGATTAGACACACTGCTTAATAAAGAAACCGGTATGCCGGTGCATATTGCTGAAGATGCACTGTCCTGTGTTGCGATTGGTACAGGCAGGGCACTCGAAACACTTGATCTATTGAAGCGGGTACTTATGACACCTAAAAAATTAGGAGAAAGGGGCCTGTAAAGTGGGATTCTTAAACAAAAAGGCGGTCATCTTGGTGATGGCTGTATTAACCGTCTTTTTGCTGGCGAATTTTGCGGGCCGCAGTATTTATCGACTCACCTTTGTTGAACAGCTTGTGACAACCGCTCTAGCGCCGGTGGAAGCACTAGTATCCCGAATGTCTTATGGCTTACAGAGTGTTACCAGTTCGACGGGACAGCTTTTTGTGGTATACCGTGATAATCAGGTTCTGCGGGAACAAATAGATCAGCTGAGACAGAGCGAGTTAAATGTCACCGAAATTATGGCAGAGAACCTTCGCTTACGTACAATGCTGGACTACAAAAAAGGAGTTCCTCAGTTTGATTTTGTAACTGCCGCGGTGATTGCCCGTGATCCGGGAGCCTGGACAAACATTATGATCATTAATAAAGGTTCTAATGATGGTTTGTCAAAAGATATGCCGGTAGTTACTCCACAAGGCCTTGCGGGAAACGTAATACAAGTATTTGCTACTACTTCGAAAGTGCAGCTTATTCTTGATCCCAGAAGTGCAGTCGGTTCGCTTATCCAGCGTCCCGAATCGAGAGTGGCAGCCATTGTGGAGGGCAACAGCGCAAGACCGATGTCGCCACATATGGTGAATTTGTCACGCGATGCAGATATTATCAGGGGTGATAAAGTTATTACTTCCGGCTTTGGCGGAATTTATCCTAAAGGACTACTAGTGGGGGAAGTAACAGATATCGTTAATGAAGAAGGCGGCTTGTTAAAATATGCCGTCTTGAACCCTGCTGTAGATTTTGATAGACTAGAAGAGGTCTTAGTTATCATCCGCTCGCGTGAGGCAGCACCTGTATTGCCGAATTCGACGCCAACTCCTCTAAATCCTGAGCAGAATCCTGCCCAGTCCTCAAAGGGGAGAGGGCAATGAGGGCGATTGTTTGGGGAGCCTTTATCTTTATTACACTGATTGTACAGGCTGTTGTTATGCCGTCACTATCCATACAGGGAATCCGTCCGGATTTGCTGCTAATCGTGGTAGTGTCAGCCAGCTTGCTTTATGGTAAAGAAGCTGGAGTAGGAGCTGGCTTTTTTGCCGGTCTCCTGCAGGATTTGGCATCCGGTAATGTTTTTGGTCTCAATCTATTGGCAAAAATGGCTGTTGGCTATTTGTTCGGTCTAGCTGAGCGGAAAGTCTTTAAGGAGAACATTTTACTACCGGTACTCGCACTTTTGCTAGCAACACTTTTAAATAGTGCAATTGTCATGAGCTTTGTTATGTTGAGTGGCTATAAAATAGATATTGCTACGTCGATCGTGCACACTGTTCTTCCCATAACCCTATATAATATGGCTATGGCAATTCCTATGCACCAGATCTTTGCTAAAGCAATACGTAAAGTTAATGCTTATTGTGCTTGAGTTTTGAGGGCGTAAGAGCAACCATATGGTTGCTCTTATCCTTGTTTGTTAATCATTGAGAGAGTGGGTTGTTGTCATGCTGGCAAAACGAGTGAATCAAAGATTCGATGTCCTTGGTCTGATCGTTTTTATTGTTTTTGTCGCTCTTGTTAGCCGATTGGGCTATTTACAAGTAGTGCAAGGCAAATATTATGAAAGGTTGGCAGACGGCAACCGCATTCGCCTAATACCTATTATGGCACCGCGCGGGGTATTTTATGACCGCAATGGAGTGGCTCTCGTATCTAACCGTCCTGGATTTACTGTTTCTTTAGTGCCGATAAGCGGTCCAATTCCAGATGATGTCATCCGGAAATTAGCTGCTATTTTGGCAATGAATGAAACCGATATTCGTACTAAAATTCAACAGAATAATGGGGCTTTTGAACCAATTCGCATTAAGACTGATATTGGGCCGGATATCGTAACGAAGATAGAAGAGCGGCGTAGTGAATTGCCGGGAGTGGCAATTGAAATACAGCCTATACGCAACTATGTTAACAATGAACTGGCGGCCCATGCATTTGGTTATGTAAGCGAAATAAATGATGTAGAATTGGAAAAAAGAAAGTCTGAAGGGTATAAACAAGGGGATATTATTGGCAAGTTTGGTTTGGAACGGGTTTATGATAAAGAATTGCGGGGAATTGATGGCGGCGGCCAGGTAGAAGTTGATGTGACGGGAAGACCTGTACAGGAATTAGGGAAAAAAGAACCTATACCGGGCAGTAGTCTTACACTTACTGTAGACTACCGTATTCAAAAAGCAGCTGAAGCTGCTATTGACGAGCAATTAAAATACTTACAGACAAAGACGGAGTTTGTTAATGCGAAGGCGGCTGCAGCAATAGCTATGAACCCGCAAACCGGTGAAATTTTAGCAATGGTCAGCAGGCCTACCTTTAATCCTAATTTGTTTGCTGTAGGTATTTCCACAAAAGACTGGAAGCTGATTAATGAAAACCCTTCCCATCCAATGGATAATAAAGTTATTTCGGGCGAATATCCACCAGGATCTACTTTTAAAATTGTTACTGGTACCGCAGCTCTCGAATTAGGGAAAGTAACACCTGAAGAAAAGATTTTGGATACAGGCACGCACTGGATTATTCCAAAAGGGAATGCCGGTGGGGAAGCTTTGGGCTGGATTAATTTCCGGGAAGCTCTGGCTAAGTCGGATAATGTTTATTTCTATGAAATGGGCAACCGACTGGGAATTGATAATCTCGAGAAGTATGCCCGTGCTTTTGGCCTCGGTACTTATACCGGCATTAACTTGCCAGGAGAAAGCAATGGACTTGTAGCCAACCGGCGCTACAAAGAGAAGGTATATGAAGAAGACTGGTATTTATCAGAAACCTTCGATGCTGCTATCGGACAGGGCTTCCAGTTGGCTACACCGTTGCAAATCGCTGTTATGTTAGGTGAAATTGCGAATGGGGGCCATCGTTACCGGCCATACCTTGTCAGTAAAATCACTGCTCCCGACGGTTCGGTTACAAAAACTTTTGCGCCTGAGGAAGTTGGTAAAATTGATATTTCCAGCAAAACACTCAATCTGGTTCGTGATTCTCTCCGGGAAGTAGCACAAGAAGGCGGTACAGCAGGTGATTCTTTTCGGGGCTTTCCGATATCTATTGCCGGTAAAACCGGTACTGCGGAGAATTCTCACGGAGATGATCACGGCTGGTTTGTTGCTTACGGTCCTTATGAGGATCCAAGAATTGTTGTTGTCGTTATTGTTGAGCAAGGTGGCTATGGTGCGTCATCGGCGGTACCTATTGCGAAGAAGATATTGGAAGCAGCCTTTAACATTAACCAGCAGCAAACAGAGGCAAGCAGAGTGTATAAAACACAAACCGCTTTGTAAGTGTATATTTCAGGTGTAAAAAAAGGGGGTAATTCCTCTTTTTTTGCATTTTTGCAGGAATAGTTGGATGAAATAGCGAATTTTAGTTGACAAATAAGAGATGATTTGTGGTAAAATTTAGGAGACAAGCATGCATGACGCAGTAATGTTTAAAGGAAGCCGCGATGGTATTCGATTAATCATTAATCAGTCAGTTGAATTCGGTTATATCCTTAATCAGCTGAAAGCAAAATTAGATGAAGCGGCAGACTTTTTTACTGCCGGCACTACGGTAAAGGTACCTGCAGCCCTCAGTTTTTTAAATGGGGAACAGCGGGAGGAATTAGCTGGGTTATTAGCCCATTATGGGCTGCAATGTGCAGAATGCAACGAGACTTATGCACCGGAAGAGGAGCTGGAGGTGCCCGAGCATGTTCCTGCTCAGCTTGAACGTCATGTACATGAAACGCTTATTGTACCGCGTACCTTGCGGGGAGGGCAAAAGCTGATTCACGATGGATCGGTTATCATTGATGGAGACGTCAATCCTGGAGCAGAGGTTATCGCAGGTGGCAATATTACTATTTTAGGCACTTGTCGGGGTGTAGCCCATGCCGGTGCTTATGGTAATGAGGAAGCCACCATTACAGCAAAACGGCTGATTGCCAGCCAACTGCGTATTGCCGGACTTATTGCCCGGGCACCGGACTATCTGGATATATCGACCTATGTGGAAACTGCACGTATTGATAATCATCATATCATTATTGAGCCGGCGACTTTAGGGGAGGAATAGCTATCATGGGTGAAGTTATTGTAATTACGTCCGGCAAAGGCGGTGTGGGGAAAACTACCACAACTGCGAACCTGGGGACAGGATTTGCCCTGCAAGGAAAAAAAGTAGTTTTAGTTGATGCTGATATTGGTTTACGTAATCTGGATGTAGTTATGGGATTAGAGAATCGAATTGTTTATGATTTAGTTGATGTTACAGAGGGCAACTGTCGTTTAAGGCAGGCGCTGATCAGAGATAAGCGCTATGAAACCTTATACTTGCTGCCTGCTGCTCAGACACGGGATAAGAATGCTGTTAATCCGGAACAAATGAAACAATTATGCCTTGATTTAGCGCAAGAGTTTGATTATGTCCTTATTGACTGCCCGGCTGGTATTGAGCAAGGCTTTAAAAACGCCATTGCCGGAGCGGATAAGGCGATTATTGTTACTACTCCTGAAGTTTCGGCAGTTCGTGATGCTGACCGTATTATCGGGCTGTTGGAGTCGGAAGGAAAAAGCAACCCTAAACTCATCGTAAACCGCATTCGCCCTCATATGGTGAAAAAAGGTGATATGATGAACATTGATGATATTATTGAAATACTGGCAATCGATTTGTTGGGAATTATTCCGGAAGATGAATACATTGTTGTATCTACTAACCGCGGAGAACCAGCTGTAGTAAATCCGACATCCCTTGCTAGTACTGCATATAAAAATATTGTCCGCCGGTTAACCGGTGAAAACGTGCCGCTCATGGAAATGCAAGTTGAAGATGGATTATTACATAGACTGAAAAAAATATTTGGTTTTTAAAGGAGGCGAGAATAGGTATGTTTGATTTAATTCACCGATTGTTTTCCAAAGAAAATAGTGGATCGAAGGATATTGCCAAAGAACGGCTTCGTCTGGTCCTGGTGCATGACCGGGTCAACGTCTCGCCGCAGTTTATGGAAATTTTAAAAGATGATATGATTAAAGTGATCTCGAATTATATGGAGATCAATGAAAAGGATATGGAAGTTAATTTGACAAGTTCTAACTCCTCGGTTGCTTTGGTTGCGAATATTCCTGTTAACCGCATGAAGCGCAATATAACGATGAATGAGTAAAGTAGAAGGCACAGACGACAGGGTCTGTGCCTTCTTATTCTGAAAGAAAACTGGACTAAGCGGTAAAATATGATTATAATGAATTAGGGCGTGTCTGAAAACTATCTGACCACCCACTGACGGCGCTTTTTGTGCCATACTTCATTAAATTTTTTTGAAATAGGAGCCGCTATTCCTGCAAAATTTTATCTCGTCTGGCGCAAAAATCGCTCGCCATTGGTCAGCCTGCTAGTTATCAGGCAAGCCCTAGATAATGTAGATAGACGGAGAAGAAGCTTATTATGCTCAACCGGCGTTTATTGAAGAATTTGGATTTTGTTGTTATTGCAGTTACAGCCCTGCTTATTTTGATAAGTCTTATCATTATTGGCAGTGCCACGCATATTAATAATCCGAGTGAAGATCGATATTGGTATGTACAGCGGCAGGGGATTTTTGCTATTGCCAATATAATTGTTATTTTTCTTATGCTGCATATGGATTATAAGGTGTTGTCCAAATACGCTAATTTCTTTTATTGGACGAACCTTGCGATGTTGTTAGCTGTTATGTTTGTAGGAACATCGGCTCTAGGGGCGCAGCGATGGATTCAAATTGGCCCCATAAGCCTGCAGCCTTCTGAGTTTTCCAAACTGATTATGATTATTTGTTTGGCGAGTATGCTTGAAAAAAGGATTGGCCAGCTTAATTCCTTTCGGGAGATATTGCCTGTGTTTATTTACGTAGGTATACCCTTTCTTCTGGTTCTTAAGCAGCCTGATTTGGGAACATCGCTTGTATTTATGGCGATTTTGTTTGGAATGATTTTTATTGCGGGTATCAGTATTCGCCATCTGATGATGATTTTTGGTGCCGGGACAGCCATCTTGCCCATTTTTTGGCACTTCTTAAAGGATTATCAAAAACAGCGATTGACCGTCTTTATCGACCCTAATGTCGATCCACTTGGATCGGGCTATCATATCATTCAATCTAAGATTGCTATTGGGTCAGGAATGTTATTTGGGAAGGGATTATTCAGCGGTACCCAGAGTCAGTTGAATTTTTTGCCGGAAAATCATACTGATTTTATTTTTGCTGTTATTGGCGAAGAATTGGGCTTTATAGGATCGGCAATTATTTTACTGCTTTACCTGGTTTTGCTATATCGGGGAGTTAAAATTGCTGCATCTGCAAAAGATAATTTTGGTACCTTATTAGCGACCGGTATTACATCAATGCTGACGTTTCATGTTTTGGTTAATGTTGGTATGACCGCAGGAATTATGCCAGTTACAGGGATTCCTTTACCACTTATGAGTTATGGTGTGAGCGCGCTTACAACAAATCTTATCAGTATTGGAATCTTGCTGAATATTTATATGCGACGGCAAAAAATCATGTTTTAATAATGAAGTTTTAGAAGTGCACAAGCTATGCTTGTGCACTTTTTTGGTCTATTTACCGGTATTGATCATATATTTTTTACTAAGGGCGACCATTGCATGTGGGGGGATGAATCATGGCAAAGCTGTTAAATAAATTGAAAAAAGATACCCGGTGGGGTGAGTCGGCCCGGGATTATCATTGGCAATATGACGAAGAACCCGATTACACCTGGTTGAAAAAGCTTGTCGTTGCAGCACTCATTTTTACGGTTGGTTATATTGCTCAAGTTTCGGATACTGCAATTGGTAAAACAGTGACGGGTGGTATTCGCTATGTATTAACTTTTGAGACGGATTTTGGTTATATAGCGGAACGCTTAGCCCCTTATGCGCCGCAAGGCTTTAATACGATGGTGTTAAAACGGGTTCAAACAACAGTTTCTAAGCCTGCCGATCCACTGCTTTATATGTCAAAGCCCGTTGAAGGAAAAGTAATAGCTCCCTTTGGTTGGTGGACTCATCCTGTATTAAAGCAGGAAATGATGCATGAGGGTATCGATTTTGAGGCGTTTCCAGGTACAAATGTAAAAGCTGCTTCGTCAGGAAAGGTAAAAGCAATATCAGAGAGTGCTCAGTTTGGTAAAACACTGATTATTGAGCATAGTCAAGAGATTGACACGCTTTACGGGCATCTTGGGGAGACATTAGTAAATGCCGGAGATATGGTCAGCCAGGGGCAGATCGTAGCAAAATCAGGTAAAACAGGTATGACGGCAGGACCTGCTTTGTATTTTGAAATACGGGAAAAAGGTAAGCCAATTGATCCAATGAGCCGGCTTAAGGGAGATTTCCCAACTAACTTGCCAAATAAAGAAGGGAAGTGAAGGTTTGCACACCGGAAAGGTGGCAGGAATCCAAATTATATTAAACAACTGGTTTTTAGTGCTGTTGGGCTTATTTGCCATGGTAGGAATGCTGGGGAAGGTAGTAATCGTTTTCTTTGCCATCATTTGTCATGAGCTTGCTCATGCCGGCACTGCTTTCCTGCTGGGGTTTAAGGTGCGGGAAATTGAATTACTTCCTTTTGGCGGAGTCGCACGAATCGAGCGCCTTAATGAAGCTGCTCCCATGCAGGATATGGTAATTGCTGTTGCCGGTCCGTTATGCAGTTTGGTTTTAGCGGCAATGACGCATATGATTATGACCGAGTATGCCTACCTTCACGAAGAATGGGGCTTTTTCCTGAAGGTAAATATTATGCTTGCTTGCTTTAATCTTTTACCAGCGCTGCCCTTAGATGGAGGCCGTATTCTCCGGGCGTGGCTGTGCCAGATTTGGGACTATGGCAAGGCTACTGCAGCTGTGGTTAAAATAAGCATGGCCGTCAGTTTTTGTTTAATCAGTTATTCCATTGCTGAATTTTTCTTGACGTATACTATCAATGTTACCTTTATCGGTGCCGGTATTTTTCTTTTTACTGCCGCGAGAGTAGAGGCAAAGGTTGCGGGTTTCCGGGTCATGCGCGTCTTAGCTCACAAAAAAGAATTGCTTACTGCTAAGGGCATAATGCCTACTGCTCATTATACAGCTGTAAGTACAATGCGTATCAAGGAAGTAATGCGGCTTTTTCAACCTGAACAATACTACATTGTCATTGTAGTAGATGAAAACTTGGCTGTTCAGGGCCAAGTCACGGAAACTGAATTATGGGAAGCGCTGACAACGAAGGGCATTTCGGCAACACTATTTGATATTTTATAGTAATCCTGCACATTCGGGCAGGATTTTTTTCTTTATCATAGAACATTCATAAAGCTTATGATGTTTTTTACATCAATGATATATCATTTTTGAATATTCTAATTTCTGGTAATACTATTTACTAGTTATTGCACATGGAGGTACGTAATGATTCAGTTGGATCCTGCTATACTACACCGGGTGTCCAAGCCTTCCCGCTATACCGGGCACGAATGGAACAGTATAAAGAAAGACCATAAAGAGGTGGATGTAACCTTTGCGCTGGCCTTTCCTGATGTTTATGAGGTCGGTATGTCCCATTTGGGCTTGAAAATTCTTTACCATATTCTTAATAAGCGCTCTGATACGGCAGCGGAGCGTGTCTTTGCACCTTGGGTGGATATGGAAGCTGAAATGCGGGCGGCTAATATTCCCCTGCATACGCTGGAAAGTTTTCGTCCGGTCAGTGAATTTGATGTCGTTGGCTTTACGCTGCAATATGAATTGAGTTATACCAATATCATAAACATGCTTGATTTAGCCGGAATACCACTGCTATCAGCCGATCGAACTGAGGAGCATCCGTTTATTATAGTCGGGGGACCCTGTTCGTTTAATGGAGAGCCTATTGCAGATTTTATTGACTTTTTTTCACTTGGTGAGTCTGAAGAAGCAATAGAAGAAATTGCCGAATGCGTGGCTTCCTGGAAGAAAGCGGGTAAGCCGGGAGGCAGACAGGGGCTGCTCACGCAAATGGCTCAGTTTGAAGGGATATATGTGCCGGAATTTTATGATGTGGTCTATCATCAGGATGGAACGCTGAAAAGCATAACTCCTAACCGGCCCGAAGCAAGAGCTAAAATAGTGAAGCGTGTGGTAAAAGATCTGGAAACAATTGATTACCCGACAAAGCCGGTGATGCCCTATCTGGATGTCGTCCATGACCGGGCCGTAATTGAATTGTTTCGTGGCTGTACCCGTGGCTGCCGGTTNTGCCAGGCTGGCATGCTTTATCGTCCCGTGCGGGAACGTAAACCGGAGACTTTGTTGAAGCTGGCTCAGCAGATTATCGATAACACCGGCTATAGTGAAATTTCGTTAACTTCACTGAGCTCGGCTGACTATTCCTGTCTGCATGAATTGGTTACTAAATTAATTGAACAGTTCAAAGATCAAGGAGTTAGTGTATCTTTGCCATCACTCAGAATTGACAGTTTCTCAATTCAATTAGCGCAGGAAGTGCAGCAAGTGCGAAAAAGCGGACTTACTTTTGCGCCTGAAGCCGGTTCACAGCGCCTGCGCGACGTAATCAATAAAGGTGTAACGGAGAAAAACTTCGAAGATGCGGTAAGCTCTGCTTTCCAGGCTGGCTGGTCATCAGTCAAATTGTATTTTATGATTGGTCTGCCGACAGAAACAGATGAAGACATTAAGGGAATTGCCGATTTGGCTTATAAAGTATTAGATCTGTACCGGGAGGTAAAAGGGAAGCGCGGTGCAAAAGTGACAATAGGCGTTTCCTCTTTTGTACCTAAGTCTCATACCGCTTTCCAGTGGTTTGGCCAAAATACAACTGCTGAAATAGAGCGCAAACAGCAATATCTCAGGTCATTAATTAAAGACCGTAACATATCCTACAATTATCATGATTCACGGACAAGCTTCCTGGAAGGTGTATTTGCCAGAGGCGATCGCCGGCTCAGTCAGGTTGTTCTTGCTGCCTGGCGTAATGGTGCAAAATATGACGGCTGGACTGAACATTTTCGCTATGATGTTTGGATGCAGGCGTTTGCAGAGGTTGGCTTGGATCCCGTATTTTATGCAAACCGTGAGCGCTCGAACGAGGAACTGCTGCCGTGGGACCATCTGGAAGCCGCTATACATAAAGAATATCTGCTCCCGGAATATGAACGGGCAGTGGCTCAGGATGCTACAATTGATTGCCGCCGGGATGTATGTGGAACATGTGGCGTTTGCCCAGAATTGGGTGTGTCGGTAATTGATTGGGAGGGAAGAGCATAATGGCAAAAGTAAGGCTGGAAATCAGCAAAGGCGATGAAATCCGCTTCTTATCACATCTGGACTACGCTCGTACCATAGAACGTGCCGTGCGTCGATCTAAGCTGCCTGTTGCCTATTCAGAGGGGTTTAACCCTCACATGAAGGTTGCCTATGCATCAGCCTTAAGTGTAGGTGTGGCAAGCAGAATTGAATACATGGATATGGATTTATCAGAACCCCTTGAACCTGCTGTAATTAAAGAGCGCTTAGAGGCGCAGTTCCCAGAGGGCATCGTGCTTAGACGATTGAAATATGTTGCTGATAGGACGCCGGCACTTATGGCGGTTGTTAATTTATCCGTCTATTGTTTAACTGTACCGGTCATACAAGGTGCTGATGAAGCCCAACTTAAGGCTAGTGTTGATGCTTTTAACAAAGCTGAAAGTGTTATTTATGTAAGAGAGTCACCTAAAGGGCGGCGCGAAATTGATATAAAGCAGTTTATGGACTGTGAAGTAACCGCCGTTCTGAAGGAATCGGCAATTGAACTCGGAGTGTGCATACGCATGACACCTACGGGCAGTGTTAAGCCAAGTGAAGTATTAGCAGCTCTTGTTGACATGTATGGGTTATCTGTAAAAAAAGAAAGTGCGTTTATTGATAGACTGGATTTATTTATTACAGATGGTGAGCGACGGATTACGCCGATGGAAGTAGTATAGCGCTGTAGAGGGAGGGAGGGGCATGACAAAAACCATTATTGCCAATATAATGGCGGAAGAGACGCGAATGGCGCTTGTCGAGAATGGACACTTAGCGGAAATTTCTATTGAACGCAGCGAAAGCGGCCATATTGTTGGTAATATTTATAAAGGCAGAATCAAAAATATTTTGCCTGGAATGCAGGCGGCCTTTGTTGATATTGGCCGAGATAAAAATGCGTTTTTATATTTGGGAGATTTGCCTTCTCATTCAACTCCGGATACAGCTGAAAGGCGTCCCCTCGTAACTGCAGGCCAGGATATTGTTGTACAGATTGTAAAAGATGCTATGGGGACAAAAGGGCCGCGCGTAACTACGCAAATTACTCTTCCGGGACGGTTTGTCGTATTAATGCCTACGGTGGATTACGTAGGCATCTCACGGCGTATTGACAGTGAAGCCGAGCGGGAACGCCTTCGCCAAGTTGCTGAAAAAGTACGTCCGCCGGGGATGGGGCTTATTGTCCGCACCGTTGCTCAAAATAAAAGTGAAGAAGATATCTCCAAAGACATTGCATATCTGTTGAATTTTTGGAACGCACTAGCAGCCAGAGCGAAGCGATCTGCAGTTCCGGCACTCTTATTCCGTGATGTTGACTTAGTCATTCGCATTGTTCGCGATTACCTGTCGCCTGATGTGGCTGAGTTTATTCTTGATAATAAGGAAGCGCATGGACGGGTTTGTGATTTGCTGAATTTCAGTTCACCTGAACTGGTATCGAAGGTGCAGCTTTATCAGGGGCAGGAGGATATATTCTCTTTTTATCGCATTGCTGAAGAAATTGAGCAGCTTGCTAAACGCAAAATATGGCTCAAGTGCGGCGGTTATATTGTTATTGATCATACCGAGGCACTTACGGTTATTGATGTTAATACCGGAAAGTTTGTAGGGCGAACANNAACCTAGAGGCTGCAGCAGAAATTGCGCGGCAGATCCGTCTCCGTGATATTGGCGGTATTATTATTATTGATTTTATTGACATGGACAAGGAAGAACAAAAAAAAGCAGTATTGGCGGTACTTGAACAAAAAGTAAAACAAGACCGGACAAAAACAAATATTTTGGGTCTTACTAGTCTGGGGCTTGTTGAAATGACACGCAAGAAAGCCAGACAAAATGTGGATCAGTCTTTGTATAATGAATGCCCCTGCTGTGAAGGACGGGGCAGGATACAGTCCGCCGAGACGGTAGTCATTCAGGTTCTGCGTAAATTGCGTCACTTAGTTGGGCGGCAGCATGTCAAAGGGGCTTTGATCGTACAGGTTCACCCCCGGATCGCTGAAGTGCTGCAGCGCAAAGGGGAAAAAGAGCGGCTTGAGCAAGAGTTAGCCCGGACGATTACCATCGAAGCGGTACCATCTCTGCACGCTGAAACTTTTTCAATCCTCTCCGGTAAAGAGTAGCCAGATGATTGACAATAACTTGGCAGTATGTTACAATTACATGCTGTAAGTACCTATACTTACTGTCCCAAACCGCACGGAGAGGTTTTTGAAATTCCGCAAGGATACCGTATTCGGCGAGTATATAAGCAAGGGAGGTGTAATCATGTACGCAATTATCGAAACAGGCGGTAAACAATACCGTGTAACTGAAGGCGATGTAGTAACTATCGAGAAGCTGGAAGCTAATCAAGGAGAAGCGGTTGAATTTGGCCGTGTTCTGACTGTAGTTAAAGAAGGCGAAGTCGTAATTGGCAGACCGTTAGTAGCGGGTGCTAAAGTTACTGGTAAAGTAGTTGAGCATGGCAAAGGAAAGAAAATTCTTGTTTTCAAATACAAAGCCAAATCCAACTATCGTAGACGTCAAGGCCATCGTCAGCCTTTCACTAAAGTTGTTATCGAAAAGATCGAAGCTTAATGATTAAAGTGCAAATTATGCGTGAAGCAGACGAAGCCATTATTGGTTTTCGTGTAAGCGGACATGCCAATGTTGCTCCCAAAGGACATGACATCGTCTGTGCCGGTGTTTCTGCACTGACGCAGGCTGCTGTTTTAGGGTTGGAACGGTATTTAAAGCGCCAATTTACACTTGATATCACAAGTGGAAAACTTCTAATGGAACTAACCGGTCCGCCGGATGAACGAACGCAGGCTGTTCTTGAGACCATGTTACTTGGCCTTCAAGAAATTGCCAGCACTTATCCTAAAAGTGTTCAAATTCAAGAACACAGGAGGTGAATGAGATGTTTAAATTTGACCTTCAGTTATTTGCACATAAAAAGGGTGTTGGTAGCTCCCGTAATGGTCGTGACAGTGCGGCTCAACGCCTTGGTGTAAAACGCCAGGCAGGAGAAGTTGTAACTGCCGGCAGCATTATCGTCCGTCAACGTGGTACTAAGTTCCATCCAGGACATAATGTAGGCATTGGCAGCGATGATACGCTGTTCGCTAAAATCGCAGGAAAAGTTTCTTTTGAACGTAAGGGTCGCGTTGACCGTCAAGTTAGCGTATATCCTGTAGAAGAGACTGCTATTTAATGCTTATAAAGTCTTAACCTGCGGCATACCGCCGCAGGTTTGCTTTTTTTTATCCTTTTTTTATCCTTTTTATCGTCCTTAGCTTTCTTTTGGTAGGATTTTTACTATATTAAGCGAAGAAGATAACATTGTGTCGATAATAAGGAAGGACTGATCGATGTATGGCTAAACTTGAAGTCAAAGAAGAAGTACTCTTGCTGTTGAAAATGCAACGCCATGATTTTATTAATCATCTGCAGGTTATTCATGCCATGATTCAATTAGGCAAAATGGATAAGGCGCTTATATATATTGAAGAGTTGTCAAAGGACCCTAAAGGTCTTGGGACAGAGGAACTCACTCTTAGAGCT
The DNA here is from genome assembly GCA_002337925.1 of Sporomusaceae bacterium UBA1887. Classification (GTDB taxonomy): domain Bacteria; phylum Bacillota; class Negativicutes; order Sporomusales; family DSM-15969; genus Anaerospora. The sequence goes on along the minus strand of DDHB01000025.1, from coordinate 14,249 downwards.
GAAGAAATAACAGGCCAGCTCAAAGCTGGAGCATGACTAGAATTTGGCCAACTCGTACATATTAAAGATAAATCAGGTATTTTTTGGATTCCACATTAAAGGATGATTTTAATGTTTATTGATCGCGCACGAATTTTTGTTAAAGCTGGTGACGGCGGCAATGGTATGTCCAGCTTCCGGCGGGAAAAGTATGTTCCCAAAGGAGGTCCAAGTGGCGGTGATGGCGGCCGCGGCGGTGATGTAGTGTTAGTCGTTGATGAGAATCTCAACACGTTAATAGACTTTCGCTATAAAAGGCAGTTTAAAGCTTTGGCCGGAGGAAATGGTCAAACCAGCAATATGCATGGGCGGGGAGCAGAGCCGCTGTATATTGCTGTTCCACCGGGAACCGTTGCCCGGGATGAAGCAACAGGCCAGATTTTAGCTGACCTTACAGAAGCTGGTCAGGAAGTAGTAGTAGCAAGAGCCGGACGCGGTGGCAGGGGGAATGCCCGCTTTGTCAACAGTGTCAACCGGGCGCCAACTTTTGCTGAACGGGGAGAGCCTGGTGCAGAGCGCTGGCTGAATCTGGAATTAAAGGTATTAGCTGACGTGGGATTAGTTGGTTATCCCAGTGTCGGTAAATCGAGTATTTTGGCTCGTGTTTCCGCTGCCAAACCGGAAATTGCTGCCTATCATTTTACTACGCTAAGTCCGATACTTGGTGTGGTAAGTCTTAGAGAGGGGCAGAGCTTTGTACTGGCCGATATACCTGGCCTTATTGAAGGAGCACACGAAGGCGTTGGCTTAGGACATGATTTTCTTCGCCATATTGAGCGTACCCGTGTCCTGATTCATGTTTTGGATGTGTCTGGTATGGAGGGCCGTGATCCTATTGAGGATTACCGGAAAATAAATCATGAGCTTCAGCAGTATAATGAACGCTTGGCTCGCAGACCGCAAATTATTGCAGCAAATAAAATGGACTTGCCCGAGGGGCAGGAAAACTTTGACCGGGTAGCGGAGTTTATGAAAGCAGAAGGTCGTGAGATTTTCCCGATATCTGCCGCTACAGGCGAGGGAATGCCGGAATTAATGGAACGGGCTTGGAAAATGCTTGCCGAGTACGTAGAAGAACCGGAAGCTACGGAAGAGGTAGTCGTTTATGAACCTACTCCAAATGAGGAATATAGTATCCGCCGGGATGATGACGGTGCTTATGTTGTTGAAGGCAAAAACCTGGAGAAATTAGTTGCAATGACGAATTTCGATGATGATGAAGGACTGCGGCGCTTTCAAAATATCTGGCGTAAGCAGGGGATTGATGAAGCGCTTAAAGAACGGGGCATAAAAGAAGGGGACACAGTCCGCATTAAAGATATGGAATTTGAATTTAGACCATAAGGGAGAGTTTGGGACTACATATGCTGACAGGAAAACAAAAACGACATTTACGGGCAATGGGCAGTGTGCTTGACCCGGTAGTGCAGATTGGTAAAGCCGGTGTTATTGATACAGTAGCAGACAGTGCTCAGGCGGCTTTAAAAGCTCGTGAACTTATAAAAGTACGCGTTCTGCGCAATTGTCCTGAAGAGCCGAAAGATGCACTTCTTTATTTAGCAGAAGAAACTTCGGCCGAATTGGTACAAGTCATTGGCCGTAATGGACTCTTATATAAGCGCAATGAAGAAAAAAGCAGGATAGAGCTACCGTCATAAGGGGAGAGGGCTATGCTTACCAGAAGCAATATTCCTACAGCAAAGCGAATTGTTGTCAAAGTGTGAACAAGTACGCTGAGCCATTCGACAGGAAAATTAAATTTTCAACGCATTGAAAGATTGGTTCGGGAACTGGCTGATTTAGCTAACCAGGGCAAAGAAATTATCTTAGTGACTTCAGGGGCGGTAAGCGCTGGAATGGATCGTCTGGGACTGAAAGAAAAGCCGAAGACGATACCGGAAAAGCAGGCTGCCGCTGCTGTAGGGCAAGGAATACTCCTTCATACGTATGAAAAGATTTTTGGTGAATATGGCCAAATTGTTGCGCAGGTTCTTTTGACCCGGGAAGACTCTGTTAACCGAAAACGCTACGCTAACTCCCGCAACACACTATTGACACTGCTAAGTATGGGCGTAATTCCAATCATTAACGAAAATGATGCAGTAGCAGTTGATGAATTAAAAATTGGTGATAATGATACTCTTTCGGCAATGGTGGCAAGTATAGTTGACGCCGATTTGCTGATTATTTTGTCTGATGTGGAAGGTGTTTTTACTGCTAATCCACAAAGCGACCCGACAGCTGCCCTTATTCCAGAAATCGGTGATATTACACCCGAGATTGAGGATTTAGCCGGGGGACCGGGATCGATGCGTGGCACAGGCGGGATGTACACCAAAATACAAGCAGCTAAAATAGCCGTTAATTCCGGCGTTGTTATGGTTATTGCCTCGGGATTTCGTGATGGCGTAGTACGGGAGGTCCTGAGCGGGTCGAATGTAGGGACTTTATTTCTATCGAAAGAAAGCCGGCTTCATATCCGTAAACGATGGCTGGCATTTGGTGCCCGTATTCGTGGATCTGTAATCGTTGATAAGGGCTGTGAACAGGCAATTATTACTACCGGTTCAAGCTTGCTGCCAGCTGGCATTACCACAGTTGACGGCGATTTTGAACAGGGAAGCACAATTCGGGTTTTAACTGCTGAAGGCAGAGAAATAGCTCGCGGTGTGGTAAACTATGGAGCAGATGATGTGCGTAAGATTGCTGGTATTCAGACGCAGGATATCATTGATAAGCTAGGCAGTAAACTTTATGATGAAATCATTCACCGGGATAATATGGTAGTATTGGTATAGAGGAGGAGAGTGTTATGGAGTACTTGGCAGAATTGACTGATAAGGGCCGCCAGGCGAAGCAGGCTGCACGCAAATTAGCTACGCTTTCAACTGCTGTAAAAAACCAGGGATTGGCCGCTATGGCTGATGCTTTGGAGGAACATAGTGCCCAAATCCTTGCTGCCAATGCAATTGACATCCAGCATGGCAGGGAAAAGGGGATGACGGCTTCTCTTATTGACAGGCTGATGCTAAATGAAGCGCGTATTGCAGCAATGGCAGATGGCTTGCGACAGATCATTGCTTTGCCTGATCCCATAGGCGAAGTACTTGGTATGCAGCGTCGCCCTAATGGTCTGGATATTGGTAAAATGCGTGTTCCACTGGGTGTAATTGGTATCATATATGAAGCCCGTCCCAATGTTACTGTTGATGCTGCAGGCTTATGTCTCAAGTCGGGGAATGCCTGTATTTTACGCGGTGGTTCGGAAGCGATTCATTCCAATACCGCTATTGCACAGATTTTAAACGGAGCATGCAGGTTAGCGGGAATTCCCTTAGGTGCTGTTCAGTTAATTGAAACGACTGATCGCCAGGCAGTTAATGCTTTGCTCAGGCTCAACCAATATGTAGATGTTATTATTCCTCGCGGTGGAGCCGGACTCATTAAGATGGTTGTGGAAAATAGCACAGTTCCTGTCATTGAAACGGGTACGGGGATTTGTCACACTTACGTTGATGCATGTGCAGATGTGGAGATGGCTCATAAAATTGCTTTTAATGCAAAGGTCTCCCGTCCGGCAGTCTGCAATTCAATGGAGACATTGCTTGTTCATCAGAAGGCAGCAGCAGCCTTACTGCCAGCCTTGCTTGCGGACTATCATCAGGCAGGTGTGGAATTGCGCGGCTGTCCAGAGACCCGGCAATATCACGAGGCTGTCCAGCCTGCGTCCGAAGAGGATTGGGCTACCGAATATCACGATCTTATTTTATCCATTCGAATCGTGCCGGATATGGATACTGCACTGGACCATATCGCTGCCTACAGTACCCGCCATTCTGAGGCGATTGTGACTAGCAATTATGCCAATGGCCGCCGATTTCTGCAGGAAGTGGATGCAGCCGCTGTCTATATTAATGCTTCCACCCGATTTACTGACGGTTTTGAGTTTGGTTTTGGTGCTGAAATTGGTATTAGTACGCAAAAGATGCACGCTCGGGGACCTATGGGTCTGCCGGAATTAACCAGTATTAAATATATTGTTTATGGCGATGGTCAAATTCGCTAAAAAATAAAATAAGAAATGAGCTGTTTGTAATTGTGCAGGCAGCTCATTTCTTATTTTAGCAAAGGCATGTTATACAATTAAACTTCATTGACGGTAGTGTCCTTACACCGTACAATAAGAGAGTGTTAGATAATTTTGGATGGAGGGACCCCAATGGCTACATTAGGAAAGAAAATTTGGAAGTATAAAAAATGGCTGATTGCTATTCTTGTTGTAGCAGGAGCCGCTCAGCTAGGCTATACATGGTATCAAAATAAGAACAAACCCACTGTAAGTGTCCGGACAGCAGTTGTCGAACGGGGAGAACTGATTTCGTATGTCGCAGCAACAGGTACGATCAAGCCGGTAAATAGTGTAGATATCAGCTCGAAAATCACCGGTCTTATCCGACAGGTTGGTGTCAATGAAAATGAACAGGTGACGGCAGGTCAGGTACTTGCAGTACTTGACGACACCCATTTACGGGCATTGGTTATGCAGGCCCAATCAAGACTGAATAATGCTTCGGCTAATTTGGTTCGCCTTGAGCGATTAGGTGCTTCCGGAGCGATTGCTTTGCAGCAATTGGATGCTGCCCGGATGGATTATGAAGTAGCTAGGGCCGCCAGCGATGATGCGGTAGCTCAATTAGAAGATACAATTATTAAAGCACCGATTGCAGGTACTGTAATCGGCAAGCCTGTCCCTGCTGGGCAGACTGTGGCTCCGGGGATTTCAACACCAATGGTGCTGATGACAATTGCGGATATGTCTAAAATGCAAATTGAAACACAGGTTGATGAATCAGATATTGGCAAAGTTACTGAAGGCCAGCAGGTCACCTTTACTGTAGATGCTTACTCAGGCCGTATTTTTACCGGTACGGTTTCCAATATATCGCAGAAAGCAAATATACAGCAAAATGTTGTGTATTATCCCGTTATTATTGATGTAGACACAGCAGAGGGCCTAAAGCCAACGATGACGGCCCGGGTCACTATCCATGCCGGTGAGGTGAAAAATGCACTGCTTGTTCCCTTAACCGTGATTAAAGAGAATAAAGGTACTCGCTATGTTCAAGTTCTTAAAGACGGACAGCCGCTAAATGTAACTGTTACTACGGGCTTAATTGGTGATGATAAAGTAGAAGTCCTTACCGGTTTAANNTGAATTAGAATTAGACAGTGTAAATTTTTTTGCAATGCAGGCGGAGGAGTCCGCGCATATCGGGAATATGTAAGGCGACGACAACGCAGCAGTGCGAAAAAAGATACGCTGGCTAAGCTAAGATTTAACTTGGTCAAGACACTAAGGCGCAGGAGGTAGAGAATGAGCATTTCGTTAACAGATATTACGAAGGTTTATCAGATGGGGGATCAGCAGGTTCATGCCCTTGCAGGTGTGACGCTGCAAATACAAGCAGGTGACTTTGCCGCTATCATGGGACCTTCGGGGTCAGGGAAATCAACTTTAATGAACATCCTCGGCTGCTTGGATCGTCCTTCCGCTGGCTCGTATCGTTTAGATAATCAAGAGGTTGCTGCTCTTACTGATGATCAACTAGCGAAAACCCGCAATAAGAAAATTGGCTTCGTATTTCAGAATTTCAATTTACTGCCGCGCATGTCTGCATTACAAAATGTTGCGTTGCCACTGGTGTATGGCAATATTGCCAAACGGGAACGGCTTGACCGTGCAGCTGCCGCATTAGAATTAGTTGGGTTAGGCAATCGTATTGAGCATAAGCCGAATGAATTGTCAGGTGGTCAGCGCCAGCGCGTTGCGATAGCCAGAGCGCTCATTAATAATCCAACCATTATTATGGCTGATGAGCCTACAGGTAACTTGGATACTAAATCTGGTGAAGAAATCATGCTTATTTTTAATAAATTAAATCAAGAAGGTCGTACCCTTATTCTTGTTACGCATGAACCGGAAGTTGCAGATCATGCTAAACGTGTTATTTTGGTACGGGATGGACATATTGTGCGTGATGACCGGAAACAGGGGTGATTCGACATGTTTTGGGAGAGTATTACCATCGCTTTAGAAGGCCTAAAAGCAAATAAGCTGCGCTCAGTTTTAACGATGTTAGGAATTATTATCGGTGTCGGTGCAGTTATTGCTATGGTTTCAATTGGTATGGGGGTTCGGGATAAAGTACAAACCTCCATCGCCAGCCTCGGCAGTAACCTGTTGATTATCTCCCCTGGGGCCACGTCTTCATCGGGAGTTCGCCTTGCAGCAGGCTCGAATAATAGCTTGACGAATAAGGATGCACAGGCAATTGCGAGAGAAGTCTTGGGCGTAAGCTTTGTTGCACCGAGCGTCAGTAAGCAATACCAACTCGTCTACGGCAATAAAAACTGGTTTACTAATGTGCAGGGAGTAACTCCTGAGTATTTAGACGTTCGTAATTTTGCGATTGAAACAGGTACTTTCTTTACGTCTAAAGATCTCGATACCCGAACGAGGGTGGCTATTCTGGGGAAAACAACAGCCGATAATATGTTCGGTGAAGTTAATCCGCTTGGTCAGACAGTGCGCATTAATAAAGCGCCTTTTCAAGTAGTAGGTGTATTAGAGGCAAAAGGACAATCTGCCGGAGGTATGGACCAGGATGATGTAGTTCTCATCCCCTTAACAACTGCTCAGGAACGAATGATGGGGATCACTTATTTACATACAATCAGTGTTCAAGCCGATAATGCAGATACCATTAATCAAGTTCAGGATGATATTACTGAATTGCTTCGCAGCCGCCACCGTTTAACTGGCGATACCCCTGATAATTTTACGGTCCGCAATCTTGCGGCAGTAATGGCTACAGCGGAAGAAACTACGCGAACGATTACTCTGCTGCTAGGTAATATTGCTGCCATCTCTTTATTAGTAGGCGGTATCGGCATTATGAATATTATGTTGGTTTCCGTTACGGAAAGGACACGTGAAATTGGTATTCGAAAAGCGCTGGGAGCAACATACTATAATATTTTATTGCAATTCCTTATTGAAGCAATTGTTATCGGTGTAACGGGTGGTGTAATAGGTGTGCTGCTTGGTATGGGAGCCTCTTTGGCTATCTCTGCAATAGCAGGCTGGGACACGGTGGTATCGATTGCGTCAATTGTATTAGCCTTTAGCTTTTCTGTGCTGATAGGACTATTTTTCGGTATTTATCCTGCCCGTAAAGCGGCACTGCTTGATCCTATAGATGCTTTGCGGTATGAATAATTTGCTTAGCCTGCATACTAAAGAGAAAAGCCAGAAGGGGATTTTTATGGGCTATGTATATGCCATATTAAATTATTTGCGAACGGAAAAGGCCAGACATGATTTATTTGATTATCTTCGTGCAGCTATTATTATGGCTGCGGCGATGGCTGTTATTCGCATTGGACTTGGAATTATCCGTTAGTAGCCGGCCATGCCCAATAAATGCGGCATGGCTTTTTTAGGCCGCTTTTGTTACCATATTCTGCTATAATAGCATTATGAGACTGGTAAGGGAGAGGTAAACTTGGAACAGAACATACGAAAGCTAGGAATTATGGGGGGGACCTTTGATCCTATTCATATTGGTCACTTAGTTACGGCCGAAGCTGTTCGAATGGAATATGGTCTGGATGTGGTTCTGTTTGTTCCCGCAGGCCATCCGCCTCACAAATCGGATGCGTTAATTACTCCCATGCTGCATCGCTATAATATGACCGTAATGGCTACTTGTTCCAATCCGTTTTTTTATGTGTCCTCAATTGAAATGGAGCGGTCAGGACCGTCATATACAATTGATACGGTAAAGGAACTAATCAAACAATATGGTGAACAAACGGAGTTTTATTTTATAACAGGAACGGATACCATTCACGAACTGCCTACTTGGCATAATATTACAGAATTGCTGCAGTTGTGCCGTTTTGTCGGCGCTACAAGGCCGGGGTGCAATAGCATGGTTGATTCGATAATCGAACGATTTGGTAAAATTGGCAGCCAGCGTATTCATCATCTTGCAACGCCTGAGCTTGAAATTTCATCTACGGATATACGGGAGAGAATTAGAGAAGGCAGATCGATTAAGTACATCGTCCCGGAAAATGTGGAGCGGTATATTTTGAAAGAAAACCTATATCAGTATCGTTCCAAATAAAGGCAGGCATAATAATAGGGAAATAGCAAATAATGAAGCTGTAATCTTGAATTCGCGAAAGAGGTGAACCCCAATGGCTACGACCCTATATGTTGGTAATTTGCCCTGGAACACAACTGATACTGCTCTGGCGGATGCCTTTAGTCCTCATGGAACAGTGATTTCCACCCGTATTATTACAGACAAAGAAACCGGCCGCTCTAGAGGCTTCGGATTTGTGGAAGTGGAAGATGGCGATGCCGAAAAAATGGTTTCTGCTATGAATCAAACTGAATTTGGCGGACGTACAATTGTCGTAAACGAAGCTAAACCACGCCAAAATTGATAGGCTTATATTGTTGATGTAACATAAATCCCCTCGTAATGAGGGGTTTTTTGTTGTATAAAATACTATTTTAGAGTAAAAAAGAGGATTTTTAGTAAAAATAGCGAACCTAGCGTGCAGGTGATTGACATGGAAAATATTATTAAAAGCTTAGCAGCGAAATTAACTTCAAAAAGACTGGGCCATTCTCTTGGGGTCAGTGAGACTGCTCGTGTACTGGCTGAACGGTTCGGAGCGCAGCCAGAAAAGGCAAGGCTTGCCGGTCTCATCCATGATTGTGCCCGGGAGTTATCCAATAATAACCTGTTGCAAATGGCGAAATCCTTTGGTATAGTGATCAGTGATGTTGAAATGGCCAACCCATCCTTGCTCCATGCACCAGTTGGTGCGTACCTTGCCAAAGCTGAATTTGGCATAATGGATGAACAGGTTTTACAGGCGGTAAAATTGCATACTACTGGTGGTCCTGCTATGACAATACTTGATAAAGTAGTGTTTTTAGCTGATTATATTGAACCGAATCGTTCTTTTCCCGGTGTTGACCAAATAAGGAATTTAGCGCAAACTGATTTAGATCAGGCAGTGCTTGCTGCATATGATCAAACGCTTCGATTTGTTATTGCACAAGGCGGCTTAATTCATACTGCTTCAGTAGAAGGCCGCAATTTTATTTTATTGAACTCAATTAAAAATGAATGATAGCTAGGGAGAGGAGGAATCGCAATGCGTAGAGCGCGTCGTAGAATCCGCTGGTCCCGCGTCCTGGTAGTAGTGATGGTTTTAGCTGCTTTCTTAGCAGCAGCAGCTGCTGGTGCCGTATATGTCTGGAATCAATTTACGGAACGGCCTGTTGTCGCCAGCGAACCTCAAGGAACTGCAACGCTGGCGGAGGATAAGTTAAATAAACGGATCAATATATTGCTTCTTGGTGTTGATGATGGCGATGATGAATCGAAGGTACAACGCTCGGATACCATGATTGTTGCCAGCATAAATCCGGAAGATGGTACGGTTAATTTATTATCGATTCCCCGGGATACTAAGGTAACAATTCCTGGTCATAAAGGTTATGATAAGATTACGCATGCCTATGCGTATGGAGGAGCGCCGTTGTCTGTTCGTACGGTGCAGGACTTTCTAAACATCCCGATTCATTACTATGTTGCAGCCGATTGGCAAGGCTTCATTAAAGTGATTGATATACTGGGGGGTGTTGATTTGTATGTGGAGCAGGATATGAGTTATCAGGATCCATATGCTGATCTTGATATTCATTTGAAGAAGGGTTATCAGCATCTGAATGGTGATAAAGCTGGTCAATATGTCCGGTTCCGTCATGATGAGCTTGGTGATATCGGCCGTGTTCAACGTCAGCAACGCTTATTGAAAGCGCTGTCCGATCAAATGTTCCAAGTCGGTACCGTCTTTAAGCTTCCTTCGCTGACTTCAGCCTTGCAGGAATATGTGAAAACTGATATGAGTATTTTTACAATGGTCAAGGTCGCCAATAGCATTAAAAGTGAACCGGCAAGTGCATTGAAAACGGAAATGGTGCCTGGTGATTTTGCTACTATTGATGGCTTGAGCTATTGGATACCCGATAAAGAACAAACAAGACAGGTAGTTGAACGTATGTTTTTAAAGCGGACAACTAAGGTTAGTGGTATTGGGTCAGCACAACCAGCGATAAATTAATAAAACTGGCAAGAACAGATTGTTTTATGATAGTAAAACAATCTGTTTGATTTTGTAGCCTGTTGTGCAGGAAAGGATCATTGCAAAAAAGAATAGAATAGGATATAATTTGGGAAAATTCAAGTATATGAATTGAATTCCAGGAGGTAAATATGACCCAGGTCCATAAAAACTTGCCTGAATGGGTAGCTGCTGCCGCAAGCGACAAAAAAGCACGGGATATCGTTATTTTAGATATGCAGGGAATCTCCATGGTAGCTGATTATTTTGTTATTTGCAGCGCAAACTCTACGACACAGGTACAGGCTATTGCCGAACATATGGAAGAAAAAATGCGCGAACAAGGAGTTAAGACCTATCATCGGGAAGGATACCGTGAAGCCCGCTGGATACTTCTTGATTTTGGTTCCTGTATAGCCCATATATTTGTTGAAGAAGATCGTCGTTTTTATAATTTGGAGCAGTTATGGAATGATGCTAAACGGAAAGTTTACGAAGCATAGGAGAAGATAATGATAGCGAATAGTAAGTGGAAAGCAGGTGACGTGGTTACTCTGCCAGTAGCACGCGTCTCTGATTTAGGAGCATTTTTAAATGCCGGTACAGGCAATACTTCGGATGATATTTTATTACATAAAGCACAGCAGCTTACGGATGTAAAGATAGGCGAAGAGATTACCGTTTATCTGTATAAGGACCCCAAAGGACGTTTGACTGCCAGTATGAAATTGCCCAAGATGAAAGAAGGCCAGGTTGCGCACGTTACGGTTATTAATACTACCCGTGATGGTGCATTTGTTGATATCGGAGCGGAACGAGGCGTCTTTATGCCGTTTGCCGGTATGCGTGGCCGTCTGCGTACGGGTGATAAAGTATGGGTAAAATTATATCGTGATAAATCAGACCGCTTAGCGGTAACGATGGAAGTCGAGAATGAAATGCGGCTGGCCTCTAAACCGGCGGTCGGTGTCGCAATCGGTGACTTGGTTACAGGATCGGTATATAACTTTACTGAAGAAGGGGCTTTTCTGATTACCGAAGAGCGTTTTATTGCGTTTCTTCATAATAGCGAAGTTGTTACCCGCCCCAAGGTAGGAGAAACCATTACAGCCAGAATTACTTTTATCCGTGAAGACGGAAGGCTGAATGTATCGATGCGCCCGGTAAAAGAAGAGGCTATGGATCAGGACGCAGAGGCGCTTCTCAAATATCTTCGTCAGCGGAGTGGGAAAATGCCGTATAGTGATGAATCAGCACCTGAATTAATCAAGGAAAAGTTTAATTTAAGTAAAAGTGCTTTTAATAGAGCTCTTGGCAGACTATTAAAGGGTGGATTCATTGAACAGCGCGAAGGTTGGACATACCTTCTGGAAACCTCTCAAGAGTCTGAAGAAAAAGAATAAAAATTCGTATTTTGTTGCCGTTAGCTCTGTTGACATTTGATTTTTTATGTCTTATAATAATCTATGTCAACAGGTCGTGGGGGTATAGCTCAGCTGGGAGAGCGCTTGAATGGCATTCAAGAGGTCAGCAGTTCGATCCTGCTTATCTCCACCAAAAAAACCTTTGCAGTTATTCTGCAAAGGTTTTTTGCTTTAATATACTAACTATTGAACGTTATACATACCATTACTGCTCATGTAATTAAATAGTCCTTCACCGTGTTTCTGTTCTTCTTTTTGTATATGATTTAAAGCTTGCCGTATATTGGTGTCTGTGAATTCGAAGATCGCCGTATCATAGGCACCTGAAACATACTTCTCTGTCATCAGCATATCTTTGCAAAGCATGGTATCAGCAGGGTTAGCGCTAGCGGAAGATGATGCAGTTTGATTCGTTGCCTGGCCAGATTGGGATTGGCTTGATTGTTGTTGCTGCTGATTTTGATTCATTGTTGGGACTTGCCCGCTTAGGATTGAATTTATTGTATTTAGATGCTGTTGCTCCTGTTGTGCATAAGACTGAAATAGCTGTTTTAACTGCGGATCACTAGCTTGAGAAGCATATTTCTGATATTTTTCGATACATACTTTCTCGTGAGATTGTTGATCCTGTAATAATTGCATCTCTTTTTCGGTAAATTGTAAGGACATGGATTAACCCCCTTAGTTTTTTTTTAGTTTTACCCAATATTGTGATTTGATGCTACGTAAATATTTTTTTGTTCCCAGTGGATCAATACTAGCGTATTGATCTTGTATACGCCGTCTTTGACAGAGGTTTTCCACGGAAAATAATAATAAACCTATTANNTAATAGGTTTATTATTATTTTCGCTATATCTCAGCAATTATTCTGCAAGGCAAGCCGCTTAAGCCTTCATAATTTACCGGATAGGTGTGAACCAGAAAGTCGGTGCTGCTTGCCTTTTCTGCAAGTACATCCAGGTTTGCCAGGTTTTCAATGACAAAAATTCCATGATCAGCACAATATTGATCAGCCTTGGGATGTTCGGCAGGTTTCCGGATACCTGGAGCATCAATACCAATAAGGCTTACTTTTTTGCCGACGAGGAAGGCAATTAACTCTTCCGAAAGCTCCGGATGGTTGACAAAATAGTCTGGCTTGCCATAGCCTCGTTCTTTTAGGCAGCCTGTATAAAACATGACAAAGTCAAGCTCATGAATCCTTGTGGCATCAATATCATTTATTTCAACAGCTCTGTTTTTAAGATAACTGACATCAAATAGTTTTCCTGTTCTTTCGGTATTGTCTAAATGGAAGGTTTTATCCATGATATCAAAATGGGTTCCGATATGACCAAACTGAGCAACTGGTGGTATTTGCTTATTCGATCCCCGCTTCAATATACTTTCGAGAATTTCTTCTGTAATGACAACAGATAAATCAATTTTCATGATAGACTACACCGCCTTTTTATATATTGTTTCCTCGGAAACAATGTTATTATAGCAAGGAAATGAATTCGCTGTCAAATGTTATTTTTTTAAGAAATCTTGTATAATAAAAGCATATAAAAATATAGGAAAAGTTGGTTGGTATTGTGAAACATAAGGACGTAACGGTAGAAAACCTGATACATGGGATTGAAGCGCTGGCCTATAATTTGAGCAATACGGAAGAATACGAAAAGAAGATATTACAGGCGGTTTTGAATGAGCAAGAGGATGCTGAAATCCGGAATATGAGTTTATCATTAGCCGAGCTTCATGTGATAGACTGCGTTGAACGAAATGAGGCAATGAACACAACCGCGATTGCTAAAAAATTAATGATAACCAAGGGTGGTATTTCTAAAATAACAACAAAGCTTATTCAAAAGAATATGATTGAGGCACGGCGACTGCCAAATAATCAAAAAGAAACTTACTTCAGCTTAACAACTCTAGGCAGGAAAATTTTCCACATTCATGATGTGCTGCATCAACGGGCGGCGGGACAATTCAGTGCTTGTTTCGCTAATTATAGTAAAGAAGAGCTGCGCTTTGCCGATCGGTTTCTTGGTGACTTACTTGCAATATTTGATGCTACGCTGACTGGGAAAACGGGAGAAAACTAAGTACGGACGTTTTTCAAATGTAAACCAAAGAATAATGGTTTATACTTCTTATAATTAAGTAGTTACGAATAGTAAACGAAAAGGAAGGGATTGGTATGGCAATATCTGCGGTTTCTGCGGGACAGGCTAGTACAGGACAGGTAAGTCAAAGTAATCAAAGCCAAATAAAAGCATTAGAAAAGCAAAAACAGCAATTGCAAAAAGAAATTAACGACATTAATCAAGATAAAGAGACTAAGGCAGAAGAAAAACAGAAAAAGATACAAGTGCTGCAAAAACAAATGCAAACGATTGATACGCAAATTCAGCAGCTCCAACAGAAATCAGAGACTTCTGCTGTGGGCAGTCAGCAGAGCAATGGTGCAACTGCTGCAGCTGTGCAAAGCTCAGCTAGTAAACAGCAAGTGCTTCGGCAAAGTGTGGATATAGAAGTGTAATACAAAAGCCGCTGCAGGTAGTGAACTGCACCAGAGGCAAT
>DDHB01000008.1 GCA_002337925.1 Sporomusaceae bacterium UBA1887 | reverse complement strand
CCGGTTGCGAGCGTGACGAAACGCTGGATACAGGTAGCAGCAGGGATTACAGTAGGGTTCACACTGCTTTATCTGGCTGGTGCCAACACAGGTACCCGGGTTTTTGTCAGTGCTATGATTTTGGCAGTGTATTCGCTGGCGGCAGCGGCGGGACTTTATGGTTGTAAGAATACCACGAACTTACGGAAAACACTGGCCATTTTTTTCGTGGTGTTAGCCGTTAGTCAGATTGTCCGGGCGCTGGATGCCTTGCCGCGGGGGGCGGATTATCCGCTGTTTGCCGCTTCGTCCTTACAAATGATATCATTCATCAGTATATACATGCACACGTTGATCAGCACAATGGCCTATCTGCTTATCAGTCGTGAAGTGACGGATATAAAGCTGAAAAAGGCGGCTACCCGTGATTATTTGACAGGCATTTATAACCGTATGCAATTTATTCAGCTATCTGAAAAGCTGCTTTCCCTGATGATCCGTCAAAAGAAGCCGACAACTATCTTTATGATTGATTTCGACTTCTTCAAAGTGATCAATGATACGTATGGTCATGACGCCGGAGACCGGGTACTGATCCATTTTAGTCAAGAGGTCCAATCCATTATCCGCAAGGAAGATTTATTTGGCAGATACGGCGGTGAAGAGTTTATCATTTTCGCGCCGAATACTACGGCTGAAGATGCACTTGCCATGGGGAATGAGTTGAAAGCTGCGCTAGAAGTGAGCCTGGATAAGGATACGTCTATTCCCCGGTATACCGTGAGTATCGGGACTGCCACGGTGATTCCGGAGAGCTTGGCAGATATAGATACCTTAATCGTGCAGGCTGACCAGGCTCTGCTGAGCGCAAAACGAAATGGCCGTAATCAAATTGTACAGTTTTCTTCTGCTGGTAATGAGTAACGGCAAGGCTTCAGGAGTACTGAGCCTTGCCGTTTTTGTGCTGTTACGCGATGTTAGTTCAATTTAAGCTTTGGTAAAAATAAGAGGCGCTTTTCGCTTGGAGGACGCTAGCTTTGTTTTAGGATATCCCATGGACATCGGGCATACAAGTTCATAGTTGAGAGGTACGCCGTATTGCTCTTTGAACTCTTTTGTATTTAACATATATTCTGCAAAGCCGATCCAACAAGTGCCGATCCCCATTTCATGCGCTGCTAACATGATGTTTCCCGCAGCAAGCGAGCAGTCGTAACGATACCAATGAGAATCTGTATTTCCATAGATAATCAGCACGGTATTGGCATGATTAAAAACACTGAATTTGGGGTTTTTCAGCCAGCCTTCATATTGATGAAGGTATGGATACTGATCCAAATTTTCAAGCAGATAGGTTTTGATCTTTTCTGACCAACTGTCAATTTCGGCTTTATCCTGAATCATTACGAAGCCCCATGGTTCCTTAGCCGAGCCGTTGGGAGCTTTTGTACCCAGCGTAATAAGCTCAGTCAATGTACTTTCGGGAATGACTCTTTCATCATAATTACGGACACTTCTTCTGCTTTTGATACCTTCTTGAATATTCATCGCGATCTCCTTTTACCAATAAAGTCTATTGCTTGTTATAGAGTTATTGTGCCCTTAGTTTTTTATAATGTCAACTTTACACGTCATAAATGAGGACTATGAAAATATCGGCATAACTAACCACAAGGTGAGCCTAACCGTTGCAGAGAGAACGAGAACATCTTGAATGGTTGCGCCGGAAGGACAAAAGTCCAGAATTTGAACGATTGACAAACTGGGATATAGCTTATAAAATGTAAACTAGTTAACTGACTGGAAAACCAGAGGTGAACAGCTCTATTTGTGCTGTTCACCTCTGGTTTTCCAACTATTATTAATATACGGGGGAGCGGATTTCATTGAAAAAGTTACTTGCCTTATCGCTAGCCATTATTGCTGTAGTGTTCGCCGCTGGCTGTGGTTCCGGCGGCAGTCCTAAACAAGAGGAGAAAGTCCTTAAAGTTGGGGTTACTTCCGGCCCTCATGCGGAAATTTTGGATCAAGTTAAAAAAGTGGCAGAACGTGATGGACTAAAAATCGAGATTGTTGAATTCAATGACTATGTGCAGCCTAATGCGGCTCTCGATCAGGGTGAAATTGATGCCAATGCTTTCCAACACCAGCCGTTTTTAGATAATCATGTAAAGGACCGGGGCTATAAGCTGGCATCTATTGCCAAAACAGTTATATTGCCAATGGGCATTTATTCTGACAAGGTGAAAAAGCTGGACGAGCTGAAAGAGGGCTCTTCTGTCGCTATTCCCAACGATCCATCCAATGCCGGGAGAGCGCTGTTGCTCTTACATCAGGCTGGATTAATCAAGTTGAAACCGGGAGCAGGTGCAGACGCAACCGTTTTAGATATTGTGGATAATCCCAAAAAACTAAAAATTAAAGAACTAGAGGCTGCGCTTATTCCAAGAGCGATTGCGGACATGGATATTGCTGCAATCAACACCAGTTATGCAATTAAGGCAGGGCTGGTGCCAGCCCGTGACGGCCTGGCGCTGGAAAACGCAAGTTCACCTTATGCCAACGTGTTGGTCGTCCGGGAAAAAGACAAAGAGAAGCCTGTCTTCCAAAAATTGATAAAAGCGTATCATTCTGAAGACATTAAAAAATATTTGATCGAACATTTTAACGGATCGATATTGCCAGCCTGGTAAGTTATCCGGCAATATAAACTTAAAAGCGCCTTGGTTGAGCGATAGATTTTGGTTTCCTCAATCAAGGACTTTTCTATTATTAGCTTAAGAATATTAGTACGACTGGGAGGAGCAGAATATGAAACAAATTTGGGTTGACCGGGAAAAGTGCCTGGGCTGCAAATCCTGTGAACTGCAGTGTGCGATAGAACGTGATTCAGTCAGTAAAACGCTGCTTGGAGCTGTGCAGGAAACACCGCTGCCAATTGCCCGGGTGGGAGTGTTTGGCGATACAGGCCGGAGCTTTCCTTTGCAGTGCCGCCATTGCCAGGATGCCGCCTGTCTCAGGGCTTGTCCTTCGGGTGCCATGCGCCGGGATGAAGCAACAGAGGCGGTATTCGTTGAGCAGGAAAAGTGCCGGGGATGCTGGATGTGTGTCATGGCTTGCCCGTTTGGCGTGATTACGCCAAACAGCGCCTATAAGGTAGCTGTTAAGTGCGATGCCTGTATTCACATGGAAGAGCCAGCCTGTGTGAATGCCTGTCCTACCGGTGCGCTCAGCCAGGGTGACACGGTTGAATTTCAAAAAGTACTGCTGAAAAAACGGGGCAATATTGCGTTGTTTGCGCTGGAAAATACTACGACTAATAAAATCAGTCTTGCATTCGCAGGAGAGGATGACAAACGATGAAAAACGTACATAAGAAATCTCTGGATCTGGCAGTCAATCAAGTACTGACTGTCGCGTACCGCAGCAGGACACCGCTGATCTGGGACCGGGCAGAGGCAATGCAGCCGCAATGCGGCTTTGGCCGGCTGGCGATTTGCTGTACCGACTGCCAGGAAGGGCCTTGCCGGACAAACCCTTTCTCGGCAGAACAGCAGCAAACCATCTGCGGCCGGGATAAACAGGAGCTGGCAGCCAGGAGTTTTCTGCGTAAAGCAAGCGACGGCACTCTGGCACTGACTAAGCTGGCGGCACAGTATGAACCGGGATGCAACTTTTATGATGAGGTCATCAGACAAGTGGTAATGTCTGATGATGAAATGCTGGCTTTTGAGGATGTCCCAGAACGGCTGGCGATGATTGGGCGTTGTACCAACTCCGTGTTGGAGCAGATTAGCCAGAGCCGGAGTGCTGTTGGCGGTAGCGGAGTGCCTGCTGTTGTCGGTGTGAATTTGGATAGTCTGCGCTCTGACGCTGTTAACATTGTGTTTCATGGGCATGTGGACTGGCAGTGCGTCTTAGGAATTCAGGCTGCTGCACAGGACGCGGATATTCCTGTTCAGCTTAGCAGCTTATGTGGGAATGAACTCAATAGTAGTTTGCCATTGCCACTATTGACGAACTATGATTCGCAGGAAGTGCCACTGTTAACCGGTCTGGTCGACCTAATCGTCATCGGCAGCCAGTGTGTCATGCCGTCACTTGTTAAACTGGCTGACAGCCGGAACATACCGGTGGTGAAAACGGCAGCAAAAACAGTAGACTATCCGGCAGTTATTCAATCAGCCTGGCAGGCCTATAAGAACAGGAGCAGCAAAGCGGCTGCTGTTCCCGCGGGCAGCACTGAAGCTTATATCGGCTTTACGATCGATAACAGTGCTGAGCTGTTTCAGCGCGTGGCGGAACAATTTAGACAGGGCAGCCTGCAGGGTGTCGTGTATTTGGGAGGCTGCGGGAGCGTGGCCGATACGCAGGATGCCCAGCCGGTTCAAATTGCTGCTGCACTTATTGAGGCGGGGTACTTGGTGATAACAGGCGGCTGCGCCGGAACGGCTTTAGCCAAAGCAGGCATGTGCCGGGCTGACTGGAAAAATGAAGTGCCGCCGGTACTTCATATCGGTTCCTGCCATGATGCAGGCGAGTTTCTCCGGATTGCTGCCTTTCTGCAACAAAACAATGTTCCGGTAAGCGCTCTCTTCCCGGAAATCAATCATAACAAAGTACTGGCTACAGCGATTGGCTTCGCTGCAGCCGGAATTCCTTCCCAGCTGGGCTTTGACGCTATCCCTGATCAAGCTTCCAGGGGTGGGGAGCTTCTGCCGTTACCGGAGGTAGCGGAGCTTCTGCAAACTTTGAGCAAAGGCGCTGCAAAATGAAAAAAACGACTGCAAGTCCTAAATATATCATCATCGGACAGGGCGCCGCTGGTGCAGCAGCGGCAAACGAAATTAAACAACTGGAGAATGAAGCGGTAGTTACCATGATCAGTAATGAACATGAAGGCTTCTACAGCCGGATTGATCTACCGGATATTATCAGCGGCAAACGGGAAACCCAGGATGCACTGCTCCAAACACCGGCCCAGTTTCAGGACAAAGGAATTGATTGCCTGACTGGCGAGCAGGCCATCCGGATCAGCCCGGACGATCACAGCGTGGAATTGACAGCAGGCCAGCGGTTGTATTATGACAAGTTGTTATTGGCCACCGGCGCCCGCCCAGTGCTGCCGCGATTGCCGGGGATGGAAGCGACGGGCGTATTTTCATTGTGGACAATAGAACAGGCAAAAGATATTTTGCTGGCAGCTGCGGGGGCCAAAGCAGCGGTGGTAATCGGGGCAGGCTTGATCGGGATAAAAGCTGCACTGGCTCTTCACCAGCGCGGTTTGCGCGTGACTATCCTTGAGCAACTGGACCGGGTGCTGCCACAGCAGCTGGATGAAGCAGGCGCAGAAATTCTGGCGGCTGCCATCAGAGCGGGAGGCGTGGAACTGCTTACGAGTACCCGTATGGAGGCAGTGGAAACAAGCGGCGGTCGAGTGACGGGCGTTCATGCTGGTTCGCGATTGATAGCCTGCGATATGATTGTTTGCGCTATTGGGGTCAGGCCTGACACGGAGCTTGCCCGGACAGCCGGTTTGGCGCTGGGAGCGGGCATTGTTACAGATCAATTTCTGCAGACGTCGCA
This sequence comes from Sporomusaceae bacterium UBA1887, assembly GCA_002337925.1. Taxonomy (GTDB): domain Bacteria; phylum Bacillota; class Negativicutes; order Sporomusales; family DSM-15969; genus Anaerospora. The sequence continues at coordinate 64,562 of DDHB01000008.1, read as the reverse complement.
GGCGGATATTTATGCCGCAGGTGATGCAGCAGAAGTGATTGATGTATTTGGGCAGCAGATGATGTCGGCTGGCTGGCCCGCTGCGGTTGAACAGGGGATCATCGCCGCCAGAAATATGGCAGGTGTGCAGACGCGATATCCCGGTTATCTTACCCAAAACAGCGTTGAAATCGCCGGAATACCGCTCGTGTCTGCCGGTACGATCTATGCTCGTGACGGGGAGGAGATTTTGTCCCGTCAGGACGGAAATACCTATAGAAAACTCGTGCTTGCCAATAACCGGCTGAAAGGCTTTTTGCTGATGGGCGACATCCGGCAGGCAGGAGTACTGGCTGGAGTTCTTACCAGGCAGCAGCCTATTGTGCCGGGAAATTCTTTTCATTATGCTAAATTGCTGGAATTGTGAGGTGGGCTGTTATGCGAATTGATAAAACTAAATGTGCCGGATGCGGCCAATGCACGGAGTTTTGCACCCTCGGCAAGATAGCGGCGCGGCGGCGTGATTCCCGAACGGGAAAGCTGTATTATGAGATCGATGAGGATGAATGTGTGGACTGTGGGGTTTGCCTGCGGGCGGCGGTTTGTTGTACTGGAGCTTTATTTATGCCGCAGTATGAATGGCCTCGCACAGTGCGCTCAGCTTTTAGCGATCCAACTGTCGAGCACCGTGAGACCAAGGTACCGGGGCGGGGGACGGAAGAGATCAAAACCAATGAGGTTACAGGACGAATCAAGCGCGGCTTTGTAGGCATCTCCTGTGAAATGGGACGCCCCAATGTAGGGGCACGCTTTCGTGATATTGAGAAGGTAGCTGTTGCTCTCGCCAGACTTGGGGCGGAGTTTGAACCGAATAACCCCTGCACCCGGTTGATGGCTGATCCACATACCGGCATATATAAGGATGAGGTCCGGGATGAAAAAGTCCTTTCTGCGATTATTGAAATGATCGTGCCTATCGAAAAAATGGCTGCTATTTTGACGGCCATCCGCCAGGTTGCCGCTGAAGTGGACTGTGTATTTTGTGTCGATCTTATTACCATACTGGAAGAGGATAACTTGGTGCCAACGCTGCCTGTACTACACGAATTGCAGTGGCCATACCGGCCAAACGGGAAAATGAACACAGGTCTTGGCAGACCGCTGGCAAAGGGGGAGTAAAGCGTGTCACATACATTACACCGGCGAGGTACGCCGGAAAATCTGGAGAATGACTTTCCTATGCATGCTATGCCGGCCAGGGGCTTTAATCATGAAGGGGCCGGACCTAAATTACAACAGTTCTTAAAAATTGCGCATGCACACAACCCCGTTAACTTAGGTGATGTCAAGCTTGGCAACCAGTATGTCGCGGATTACGAGGAACTTTATGAGAAATTGACGACAAGCAGCACGCATGCTGTTTTGGCAAATCAAGAGGACTTGACCGCGTTGCTGGCGGAAGTAAAAAAGGCCGATCTGGGCATGTCCCTTACGGTATCAGGCTTATTTGAAAAACTCTTTGAGTGCTGCGCACAGGCCGGGATTCAACCGCATGCCGTGGAGCACTCTTTAGGAATATTGGGAAAAACGGAAAAAATGCCTGAAGAAGAGATATCACAGGTAACTACGATGTGTGGTCATGGCATGGTGGCACAGGGACTGGTGCGCCGCCTCATCCGCAAAGTGAAAAAAAGGGAAATGACACCGGAAGAGGCCGGTATTGAACTGGCAAAGCCCTGCCGCTGCGGTATTTTCAACCCGGCTCGGGCGGCAATGCTCATTGAGGAATATTGCGCATTATTTGCTGTTTCGGTGAAATAGAACTGCTATTGGTGTATCTGGGACAAGGGGACAGGTCCCTTGTCCCACTTAACCTTAATAAATATTGACGTAGTGTAAGAGAATCAGTATACTCATTATAAAATGTGTATATACACGTAATGGATTTTTCAGGATAGAGAGGTGGTAGTATGCAGCACATTCATGAAGTTTACCCAAAACGCTCTAGTCCGTGCACTTGCATGAACATGCGACGCGCTTCGCGGGCGCTTACTCATTTTTATGATGAAGTTTTAGAACCGAGCAGGCTCACCGTAAATCAGCTGGCGTTACTCAGAAATCTTGAAGTGTTGGAGCAGGCCACTATTGGCCAGTTAGCGAAAACAATGCGAATCGACAGAACTACGCTGAATCGCAATATGAAGCCGTTGGCTGATGCTGGACTAATAGAAAGTCATCCAGGCAAAGATACCCGCACCAAAGTAATCGTACTTACAGAGGAAGGAAAAGCTGCAGTAGGCTTGGGATGGAGGCTGTGGGAAGAGGCGCAGCAATCAATCAAGGAATATTTGGGTGAAGAGGATTTGGCCAAACTTAAGCAATTGCTTGCGAAGCTAGAGGCGCTTAATAAAGGAGATATGTATGGCAACTAAATTATCCAGGGCAGCGTGGCTGATGATGCTAAGCTCAGCCGCAATACTAGCAATAACGATGGGGGCAAGGCAATCTGTTGGAATTTTTGTTTCACCCATTGATACGACGACAGGCTTAGGGATCGTTTCTATCAGCTTTGCCCTCGCAGTGGGGCAGTTTATGTGGGGGTTAGCTCAGCCTATTTTTGGTGCAATTGCCGATAAAAAAGGCTCTTACGGTGTACTTGTGGTGGGAGCTTTTATGCTTGCCGGAGGATTAGCGTTAACTCCCTTCGTCAACTCTGAGTGGTCACTGGTGCTGACGATGGGGATTTTAAGTGCAGCCGGAGCTGGTGCCGGAAGCTTCTCCATCTTAATTGGTGCCACGTCTCAGCAGCTTCCGCCTGAACACCGGTCTTTTGCTGGTGGTTTTATCAATGCGGGAGGCTCGTTAGGGCAATTTATTTTTGCACCGCTGTTACAAGCAATCATTAGTGGCTTTGGCTGGATTACTGCCATGTTCACTATGGCGGCAACTACGCTCCTCACTATTCCGCTTGCCTCATTGCTCAACGGTAAGCAATCTCAGGAAGCAGTAGTTGCTACAGAGCAAGCCTCAATAGGGCTGATGGAGCAAATCCGTATTGCGATGCAGGATCGTAGTTACCTTTGCCTGCACGCAGGCTTTTTTACCTGCGGCTTTCATATTGCATTTTTGGTGACCCATTTACCTGGTGAAGTTGCGTTATGCGGGCATTCGGCACATGTTTCGGCAGCAGCCTTAGCAATTATTGGTTTATTTAATATCGCAGGCAGTTTGTTTGCCGGTAAACTTGGCTCTCACTTCCGCATGAAGTATATTCTTGCTGTCATGTACGGCAGCCGGGCGGTAATGATCGGACTCTATCTTCTGGCTCCTAAAACGGAACTGACCTTTTATATTTTTGCCATGGCACTTGGGTTTACCTGGCTGGCAACAGTACCGCCAACAGCCGGTCTGGTAGGAAAACTATTCGGAACCAGATATTTAGCGACTCTTTTTGGTTTGACGCTGCTTTCCCATCAGATTGGCGGATTTTTAGGTGCCTGGCTTGGTGGGCTTTCTATGGCCCATGATGGCAATTACCTGTGGATGTGGTATGCTGACATTGGATTGGCAGCGTTAGCTGCACTGGTTAATCTTCCGATACGTGAAGATAAAGTTAAGTAAATCTCACTTTCATTATCCTAATAACCGATAGAGTGGAGAAAGCCTCAACCTGTCATTCAGGCTGAGGCTTTCTCCTTTTCATTTCCTGCAATTTTCAATCGTATAAGACATACCAGTGGAAGCAGATATAAATAAAAAGCATAAGGAATGAAGCCGACGGGACTCACATCCATGGTAGTAGTAGGGACAAATGCCGCAATATTCCAGGGGATAAGGGCCGCTAGTACAATTCCGGTGTTTTCTAAATCAAGCGCTAATGTATACTTATCGAAGTTTTTTTCTTGGTAAGTGCTAGTCACAAGCTGATTGGTTAAAACAATTGCCATCGACTGATTGCAGCCAAAAGCAGCGGTTAAAATACTGACGATAATGGTATAAGCAAAAAGCTCGGCCCGTGTTCTCGCCCTGGCAAGGACTTTTTCTACGCTGTTCAGCATATTTGTCCCGTCGAATATTCCGGCTAAAGCGCAAGAAACATATACAACCAGTGAAGCCTTCCACATGGAAATAATGCCGCCGCCTTTAATTATGGAATAGAGTAGATTGTCGGGCTGCAAATAAAAACCAAAGAACAAATAGTGGATAATATCGTTCATGCTATCATGTTGAATAAAAATACTAAGCAGTACTGCTATGAAAATGCTGCAGAGCATGGAGCTTTTGACATTCACTTTAAATACTGAAAAAGCTACGATAAGAATTGCTGGTAACAAAACTAACCAATCGATATGAAAGCTGTTTAAGATTTCCCTATCAATGCTGCTTTCCACAAAGCTTAATGGCTGAGTGAAGGAAAAAATAGTATATAGAATGATCGAGATAGTAAACGGGATGATGGATGATGAAACCATATTTCGTATATTGGTAAAAATATTTGTTTCCGTTAAATTTGCAACTAAATTGGCGCTGGAAGACATGGGAGAACATCTATCTCCAAAGTAGGCTCCGGCAATAATAGCTCCCGCTGCTAAATTTAAATCAACATTACCGCCTTTTGCCATGACAATTAAAGCTATGCCTACTGTGCTGACTGTTCCTAATGACGTGCCAAGTAGAACAGATACTAGTGAGCTTATTAGGAACGCATATAGGATAAAGTAGTTAGGATTCATAAGTTTGATTCCGTAGTAGACAATTGCAGGGACCGTTCCTGCTGCCATCCAGATTGCCGTTATAGCCCCTATTAATATAAATATCTTTAAAACTACAAATGCTTTTTTTCCTCCGTTAAAAGACATCCTACAAATATCTTTTAACGAAAATCCTCTTCTCCAAGAAAGAAGAGCAAAAATGCATAAACCAATTAATAAAGGAATACCCACAAAAATCCCCTTATAAATAGAAAAAAGCAATATACTGAATGTAACAAACATGCCGATAATAATATCCATGTTATCCCCCAGTTGCCTCTAGCACTTTACTTAAGAAAAACCACAGTGGAAGTTAATAATAGTAAATACGGATCTGGTTTTATGTTAGTATAAAATGTCAGATCAGACAAATGGATTATTTGTATAAAAATCAACGCGTACGCCGATAAAGACAGATGGATGCACAATAGCGCTTTGTAGGTACCTCTGCTGCCGGATGTCGCCCCTGTGCGCTTAAAAATTCCGCATGGTGATACAACCCTTGCCGAGAGGAGTAGGTCTATTGCTGTCGAATGTATCTACTAGTTTTTGAAGGCAGCTTAAAAAGAGAGGCAAAAAGATAGTTGTTATGAAAGTATTATATAGGGTGGCAGCAAGACAAGTACTGCTTTTTGTCCTGTTATTTCTGGCAGGAGTGTCTCTTCAGGTTGCAGCAGCTTCTATTGGGCATGAGGCTCAAAATCGGTTAGCCGAGATCGAGCGGGAAGCTGCCGAAAGTGTTTATACCCGGCCCGAAAAGGCAATTGAACTTAGCAATGAGGCGCAGAGTCTGGCAAAAGAGCTGGATAATCAAGAGGTTTTAACGTCTGCTCTGCTTACTGCCGGTCTGGCACATATGCGGCTTGGTAATGCGCTTGAATCTCGCGATTATCTGGAGCAAAGCCGGGAGCTTGCCCGGCGCATTGGCAGTCTTAAGGGAGAAGGCGATGCAGAAAATCATCTGGGCACTGTCTATTTTGAGCAAAGTCAGTTTGACAGAGCGCTGCAGCATTATGTGAAAGCCTTAGAGATTCGCAGAGCAATTGAAGATAAAGTTGGAATGTCCAAATCCATTAATAATATGGGCAGGGTACATCACAAGCTGGGCAATTATGATAAAGCAATAGAATTGTTTCGCGAGGCATTGCTGCTAAAACCCGAAAACGACCAAAGTGGGCGGGTAAATACCTTAAATAATCTTGGTCTTGTTTACAGGGCAAAAGGGGATATTCCGTCGGCAATGGCTGTTTTTCAAGAAGCCTTGCAGCTGGCTGAAAGCATTCAGTCAGTACAGGGAATTGCTTATTCCATGCTGTCCCTTGGCGAGACGTACAAGCTGACCGGACAGCTCACGCTTGCGGAAAGCTATACGCTGAATGCGTTGGCTCATTACGAGTCCATCCAATATACCCATGGTGTTGCCTATACGCTATTTCGTGCCGGGGTCATCTATGCCGAGCAAGGAGAGAGTGCAAAAGCACTTGATTATTACGACCGGTCAGAGCTTACAGCAGAGCAGATTAAGCAAAAAGGATTACGACGGGACATTGCCTGGGAAAAAGCAAAGATTTTTGAAGCCTCTCTGGATTTACCGCAGGCACTGTCATATCTACATAAATATATATCCTTGCAAGAATCGATTCTCAATTCTGATTTGCACCAAAAAATACTGATTTTACAAAATCAGCATGAGCTGGAAGGAAAAGCAAAAGAAATAGAATTACTGCATAAAGATGTTACGCTCAAAAATGCGCAGTTGAAGATTCAATGGCTGTTATTGGCTGTAGTGGCTACTTTTTTGGCTGCTAGTATTGTGTTTGCCATGTTTCTGTATCGGCAGAACAAATGGCGAAAAAACAAGGAAAAAGAATTGCTCTCTGCCACCGTTAGTCTGGAAACAGCTAACCAACGTCTCAGCCAATTGGCCGATACAGACTTTTTGACCCGGGTGGCAAACAGGCGGCGCTTTAATAAAGAGTTTGTAGCTGCATGCCGGCAGGTGGCAAAAGAGAAAAATGCACTGGCAGTTATTATCATGGATATTGATTTTTTTAAAGAGTACAACGACCACTACGGTCATCTGCAGGGTGACGAATGCCTGGTGCAGGTAGCGGCCGTTTTACAGGATACATTTCTGAATGAGGAATGTCTGTTAGCCCGGTACGGAGGAGAAGAGTTTGTCGTATTGATTAGGGGCGACTGTAGTCAGGCATTTCAATATGCCGAAAAGGCCAGGCTCTACATTGAAGAATTAAACCTGCCTCATCTGCGGTCTGCTTTTGGGCGGGTAACTTGCAGCTTCGGCTTAGCTTGTTTTGTTCAGCATGGTATGCCGCAAGAGTTGTTAGCCCAAGCGGATAAAGCCCTTTATGAGGCTAAGCGCTCAGGGCGCAACAAGGTAGTTCAGTTTGGCTTTGGCAGCGGAGAGTAAAGTTAACGGCAAGGTTCAGGATTTCTGAGCCTTGCCGTTGTTCATGGAACCGTAAATTTGACGGTGAAACGCGTGCGATTCTCTTGTGACTCGACGCTTAAGTTAGCGTGATGCCTTTCGGCAATACTATAGCACACTGCCAGGCCTAAACCGGTACCGGAATCTTTGGTAGTGAAAAACGGTGTGCCAAGTGAATTAATAATTTCCGGCGGTATGATGGGGCCGGTATTTTCAATCGCCAGGTATACTTGATCCTGTTCTTCCCAGGTTAGGATTTTAATCGTATCGCCTTTATCTGTCGCCTCGATTGCGTTTTGTAAAAGGTTCAGCAAGAGCTGGGTAATTTCGTGCTGATCAATCAGCAAAGAGGAAGTATGGCCTAACTCAATTTTAATGACCCTGTCTTTTTCTAATGCGTTTGCCTCGATTAGGGGATAGATGGTTTCTATTAGCTGATTGATATTTTTTGTTTCAAGATGAACGCGTTTATCTTTCGCTAAGCTCAGAAACTCAGTAATAATGGAGTTAGCACGGTCAATTTCTTCAATCATCAAATGTAATTGACTTGCTATATATTCGTTTTCGGGGCGGCGTTGCAGCATCTGCAAATATCCCCGGACAGTTGTCATTGGATTGCGTACTTCGTGGGCAATGCCAGCCGCCATTTGCCCAACCAGGTGCAGCTTTTCCGCTCGCTCTGCTATTGCCTGCATTTTTTTCCTGTCGGTAATATCACGGACGATAGCCACTAAGGCATGAATCTTTCCATAAGAGTTTCTCAATGGCGACATCGAAATGCTGACATCGACACGCGTTCCATCTTTGCAAATTTTCGTTGTCTCAAAGTCCTTAATACTTTCGCCGGCAGAGACCATTTTGACCATATATTCTGCATGGTTCATTGTATCTGGTGGTGTAACCGGCAGCCTCTGGTCGAGAACTTCGGCAAGCGGCCAGCCAAAAATCTCTTCGAAGCCTTTGTTTGCTTGTACTAAGATTCCGTCTAAATCAAAAATCGCAATTGCATCTGTTGCGTTTTCAAAGATTGCTCTCAACTGTTCAATAGCAAGTCCATAGTTTTCCTGCACCTTATAGTGATTGGTCATATCAAGGATTGATAAAATCGTTATTATGCGCCCTGTTCTATCTTCAAATTTTGCCGAGGAAAGGATGGCAGGGAATTTTGAGCCGTCACTGCGCATGAGCGTAAGTTCGATGGTAGTGCAGTTGTTTTTTTCTAACTGCTGTAAAGATCGTCCTGCACGGGGATCGGCAGGATCTATCAAGCCTTGTCGGCCGGCTTTGATAAGTTCCTGTTTTGTAAGACCGAACATGGTACAAGCAGCAGGGTTGGCTGTAAGTATGATACCGTGCCCTGTACACATTAGGAGCGCTTCAGGCCGGTGGTGAAAAAGCACACAGTTTAGAGTAAGCAATACGTTTCCAGTTTCAATTAAGTTGCAATGATTGTTTTGAAACAAAACTTCACCACCTTCTCAACTTGAATTTTAGTTATATTCGGAATTTACTATGCGCTATCCTGCAAAAAATGATGATTGATATGATAAATCGCCAAGTATTATTAAATAGCTTTGGCTATGATATCTTTTCATTTTAATTTTTTGTGAAGCCGCTTTCTTAACTTATAGACCATATTTGCCTAGTTTATATTATTCGTGATGGAATTTACTTGTAAAACTTGAGGAAATGAAGTAGTACCCCTATTTAGCTGTTAAAGCAGTTTCAGCCATTAGGAGAAGTCAAGTCAGTACTGTAGAAAATAGGCAGGATAATGCAAAATGTTGCAGAACAATGTAAACCTCAGCAGCCTTAATAAGGCGGCATACTGCAACACCATTCTTGGGGGAGAAGCTTTATGAATTCAAGCAAACTTGCTCTTACTCTACTATTCACTGCCATGTTTGCGCTCACATTTTATATTCGGAGTTTTGTTGCGGATGAGCTGTCTAATATTGAATATAGCGTAAAAACCGTTCAAGACGAAAATGTTAAACAGTTAAGTAAAGTCGTGGAAGTACAGGGAGAGGTCAATAAAGTTCCCTGGCTGGTATCACGGCTGATCATCTCTGAGGGCGAAGATAAACGCCAGTATATTGAAAAGCAAATTATTGCTCAAATAGATCAAATTGAGAAAAAGTATATGAATGACCGCAATCATCGGGAGGATGAGGAGGCACTGCATACGTATGTAGGGAAGAACTGGCAGGGTTATAGGACGTCGGTTTTACAAGTAATGAGTGCCTTTCAGCGTGATGAAATCTTTGAGGCGCGGGACCGGATGGAAGACAGTCTTCTCTACTTGGAACGCGTAAATGACGGCCTGAAAATGATTGTAGCCCTGCATGAGCGGGATGTGGCAGACAAGACCGGCGGCATTGTCCGTATAATTGTGCTGGCAAAGCAGAATATGCTGATGCTTGTTATGGTGGCATTGTTGACATTTATTTTTATTGGGGTCATTGCTTTTCGTAAGATCACTTCTACGGAGAAACAGTTGAGAAAGCAAGCGTACCATGATGATCTTACCGGCTTGCCCAACCGGTTTTCTTTTCAGCAGACCATGAGGGAAGAATTGCAGAAAGCGGATCGGCCGGACAATGGAGCCGTATTATTCTTGGATATGGATAATTTTAAAATCATAAACGATCACTATGGACATGATGCCGGTGATCAGTTTTTGGTGATTATTGCTAACAGAATCAGATCCTTATTTGGGGAGGACATTTTTGGAGCCCGTTTTGGCGGTGATGAGTTTGCCCTTTTTCTGCGTAAGGCAGATGAAAAGCAGGTTGAAAAGCTGCTTAGCGAGTTGCGGGGGATCATTGCCGAGCCTGTGCAGGTGCAAGGAGTGTTGATTTCGCCAACTCCCAGTATTGGGGTGGCTTTTTACCCGCACCATGGAGATACTGTAGTGGAGCTGTTGAAAAACGCAGATATCGCCATGTATCAGGCTAAAAGCAAAAAAAATGCCTATGTTATTTATGAAGCCAAGTTGTTGAGTGATATTACGGCCCGCCAACTGATGGAACAGAGTCTCAAACAAGCAGTGGACAGGAATGAGTTTTCTTTAGTGTATCAGCCGCTGATTTGCGTGAGGACCCATCAAATCATTGGACTTGAAGCATTGCTGCGCTGGAAGTCAGGGGAGCTGGGTGACGTTTCACCAGTAGAGTTTATCCCCTTGGCAGAAGCGACAGGGACCATTATCCCGATCGGCTGCTGGGTACTCAATCATGCTGCGGCTATGATTAAAACGCTTGAGCAGCTCGGTGCCCGTGATATTTTTATCTCGGTGAATGTTTCGGTTATTCAACTCATGCAGGAGGATTTCATTGAAATTGTTGAAGAAGTCGTAACAACACAAGGTATTGCCCTGAACAGCCTCAAAATAGAGATAACCGAAACTGTGTTAGTTGAATCGTTCCCCCTGATCAAAACAAAAATTAAGCTGTTACGTGAAATGGGAATTAAAATTTGTCTCGATGACTTTGGTACAGGCTATAGCTCTATAAATTATTTGACACGTCTGCCGCTGGATATTTTAAAACTGGATAAGTCATTGGTTCGTGATCTGAATCGCAATGAACGTTCACAGGTAGTATTCAGGAACTTAATTCAAATGGCACATGGCATCGGTATCAAAGTAGTTGCCGAAGGCGTAGAGACCCAACAACAAATGGAGCTAATCCAGGGGCTAGGCTGCGACTATGCACAGGGATATTACATTAGCAAGCCCGTTGGAGCGGAAGATGTTATTCAGTTAAGTGTGAAAAGGCCGTAAGCAGGGTGCTTACGGCCTTTTTTTGCAGGTTTTTAACCTCCTTCGATTTCGGTTGCAGTGAAGGTGATTGGTCCGATGACGGTAGCTGCGCTGCCGATATTAGGAAGCTCTGCGGTGAGATAGTAAGTGTAGAATCTGGAGGAACCGAAACGGGTATCAACATGATTAAAGCTGGTAAGCTTTCTGCTGTCAAAGCCGCTTTCTGCGCTGTCAAGAGCACTAAATACCAAATTAGTTAATGGTACACCCCGCCAGATTTTAAATAATACATCTACTCTTTCCAAGCCGGTGCCGTTGGCTACTGCCAGCCAGCCAACCGTTGCATTTAACGCTACAGCGCAATTACAATCGCAGCCGGATCTCATAGTAAGAGTAGCTAATGTTGTAGGAGTAGGTGAGAGTGTCAATGGGATTGCAACACTTCCGGAAGTGTTGCTTGGCAATACAGAGAAACTAAAGTTTATGAACTCATCATTTTCATTCATCATGTAGTCACCTCAGTTTATAATGTATATAACATAATATGAGGTGTGTTTGCTGATTGTGCTAAGCAGCAGTTTTATTTTTCGGGCAATACGTAGACGGTCACATGGCGTCTTCCCCAATCAAAAGCTTCAGCGCGCGTGTCCATGGCAAGATCGATGTGATTGCCATTGATTGCACCACCAATATCATCAGCTAACGCTTCGCCATAGCCAGGGACGTAAAGTCTGGTACCCAGCGGAATTACATCTGGATCAACAGCACACAAACCTCTGCGCAGATAGGTGCCGCGATATGTATAATCGGTACAATCCGGGTCATAACGGGTATAACCGGTGACCATCATTGGGATAGCATAGAGATGAGCCGGAATGTCATTGCTGGATTTTGGCGGAGTGTAAGCAGGCTTGCGGGGAACTGGGTTGTTTTGCTGCCGGGTTCCTTTGAAGTTTCTTAGTGCGCTCAAGGTTTTTACACCGACAATACCGTCGGCAAGTAACCCCGCTTCTTGCTGAAACAGCTTGACTGCCTGCAGTGTTTGGTAGCCGAATATGCCATCCGCTTTTCCTGTCAGGTATTTGGCTTTAATCAGGTATTGCTGTACTGTAGTGACCTGGCTGTTTTGCATTCCTAACTTTACTAAGGTACCCGTCTGATTGTTTGACGGTTTAGGCTGTGCGGAAGTATTCTTCGGGCTTCCCTTAAAAATACCATTAATTATGTTGACTAAGAAAAAACCGGCATGAGCGGGAGTTGGCTGGGAAATGGAAACATAGGAGATAAGGAGCATCAGAATAACTGTCTTTTTTAGCATCTGGCTTACTTCCTTTACTGATAAAGTTGCTTAGTTGAGTGCAGAAGCTGGAAGCAGATTGGTAAGCCACAACTCGGGCTACATTTATGTTATCGCAGGATCTGCCGGTCAAATTAAATAAAACCGGAGCAAAACAAGGCTATTTTGCTTCGGTAATTTGTGGAAAGAGTATGTTTTCTTAATTTTAATTATTGCGGTAGATTAAGGTAACGAATTGGTTTAATAGGGAAAGAGCGGACTTTTTTGCCGAATCAAGGTGCTTGTGAGTTATTTGGTAGCAAACTCTGGGGGGCGGTGGATCTGTTAAACTCTGGATAACAAATTTATCTGTTTGGGCTAGGGCATTGGCGATTGATCTTGGAACGATCGACCACTGCTGGGCATTCCACATAAGAGAAAAGATCAGTGCCGCCGAATCAATCTGCAAATTGGCTGGCGTGAAAGCATTCCACCATCGGTCGTGCCATAGCTGATACGCTGGCCCCCAACTGAAAAACAGCTGGTTCCGGCAGTCTAATTCCAAGGGCGAGATGACCGCAGAGGGAGAGCGTTCTGCGGTATTAAGCCGGACTAATACCATTTCATCCACATAGAAAGGCTCAACTATCATGCCTGGAGCCACTCTTTCTGCTTTTACGAAGGCAACATCGACTTCCCTTTTCTCTACGCTTTCATAAGACTCCATCGTATGCTGCGTTCGAATCTTCAAGCGAATAGAAGGACACTGCTGGCTTATCATCCTATACAATGGTGGCAGTACATATACACTCAGGCTGTCGGCAGCGCCTATTGCTAAACTGGTTTGGGGACCACGGCTCTGCAAAACCTCAACTTCTTGTTTTAGCAAGCTCCAGCGTTCTGCTAAAGNNCCCTTCCGGCGTTCAATGAGCGTCGCGCCCATTTCACGTTCAAGTACCTGTAAGCGATAACTCACCGTTGACTGAGAAAGATGCAGTAGTTCGGCTGCGTTTGTTAAGCTGCGGGTCTGTACAATCGCGAGAAATGCTTCCATACCCAATACATCCACTTGTCATCCCTCCTAAAATATCGAATTATTAGCTATTTTATTGCAAATCTTTGCGTTTTACTAACCTGGCGTTCGTATATTAAAATTAGCTTGAAGGAAGCGCTTTTCTTGAGAGGGGACAAAAGATGACTGGTTTTGCACTTCTGCTTGTAGTGGTAGCTGCATTTTGTCATGCAGCGTGGAATCTGTTAGCCAAAAAAGTTTGCGGAGGTACGGCATTTATCTGGATTTTTGCCAGTTTATCGGCAGTCATCTATTTTCCTTTGGCTTTGTGGATTGTACTGGTGGAAAAACCGTCTATCAGTCCAATGCATCTTGCATTGATAGCAGGCAGTGCTGCACTCCATTCAGTGTATTTCATTTTACTTGATAAAGGGTACCGCTTTGGGGATCTTTCGGTCATCTATCCTCTGGCCAGAGGGACCGGTCCGCTCCTATCTGTCTTGACGGCGATTTTCTTTTTGGAAGAACATCCGACACCGCTTGCTTTGGCAGGCGCTGCTTTTATCGGGATCGGCATACTTGTCATTACAGGTAATCCTTTCAGTCAAAAAGCCTCAGGTGCACAAAAATCGATTATTTATGCCTTGTTTTGTGGTGCTGCCATTGCCGGATATACAGTTGTAGATAAAGTTGCTGTTAGTACCTATTTGCTGCCACCGTTATTGATGGATTGGTCTACAAATTTAGGCCGGGTGCTGCTGCTCACGCCGTATTCTATAAAGAACTGGGCGAAAGTCAAAGAACAATGGTCTGCTCATAAAAAAGAAGCCCTGGGAGTGGCAATATTGTCGCCATTAGCCTATATTCTTGTCTTAACAGCAATGGTCTTCAGCCCTGTGAGTTATATTGCTCCTGCCCGGGAGGTCAGCATATTGATCGGGGCTATTCTTGGTGCCAAGCTGTTGTCAGAAAGTGATGCTAAACTCAGACTAGCCGGTGCAGGAACCATGATGATTGGATTAGTTGCCTTGGCTGTTGGCTAATGATTTTAAAATAAATAGCTTCTTGTTTTCTCTCGATTCTCAGCTAATTGGAGAAGGGAGGATTGGAAATGGAGATGCTTTTCTTTTTTATCGTTGCAATTTTCTTGGCAAAGACAAATGAAAAATAATAGATGAAAAAACGTAGACTTTTAGTCTGCGTTTTTCTTTTCTATCAGCTAAAGCTATTTAAAGAACTCAATAAAATGCGATCCTGCTGCAGAGAGGGGGTGCTTTTTTGACCAGAGAACGGCAGTTGTTGTTTTAAGGTAAGGCCCTCGTAATTTATGAAAGGTTAAGGATGATCCCGGCAGAATATCCACAGCTGATTCAGGAACAATGGCAACGCCTAAGCCCAGATTGGCCCATAGCAATAATAGGGTAATATCATCGCTGGTGCAGAGCAAGGAGGGATCAAGGCCTTGCTGACGGCAGTGCTCGACAATTGTTGGTGCGGCATGGCGGTGGTGAGCCAGCAGGGGTTTGTCGGCCAGTTGGCTGATTTCCAGGGGCTCCGTACAGGCGGGCAGCATAGCCGGGAGTGCTGCTGCTACCATATCTTCTTCCGGCAATAAAATATAATCATACTGCTCGTAGTCAACGGGCGTGCGAACAATACCAATTTCAATAATTCCCACATTGAGCAGTTCAAGGATTTTTAACGTTTCTCCCTGGCGAACATGAAAAGTAACTTTAGGATATTGCTGATGAAATTTTTGAATGAGTCCAGGCAGTAGCGATCCGGCCGAAGATGGGATGGTTCCAATCATTAACCGGCCGCTGATTCCTGCTGTTGATTCCTGCAAATCATTGAGAGTTACTTTTTTTAATTCCATCATTTGCTCGGCCCTGTTACGCAGGATGTTACCAGCCTCTGTTAAGCGGATATGTTTTTTGCCGCGTTCAAAGAGCTGAACGCCTAGCTCTTTTTCGAGTAGAATTAGCTGCTGGCTGAGCGGAGGCTGCGTCACATGCAGCCGTTGCGCCGCTTTTGTTATTTGGCCTTCTTCGGCAACCGCCAGAAAATACTTCAATTGACGGAAATCCATAGTAGTCCTTCTTTCTATCATTCGAAAAAGATATAGATAACAAACAAAAATGATATTTTTATTATAATTAAGATCTTGATATAATTCTAATGAAAGCTAGTGCAGGTGTCAATCGCTGCGGAGTCCATTTACAAGATAAATTGTCAGTTATTTTATAATTTTCAATAAATGGCAATCGAAAGATGAGTTGCTTTTAACTATTCTTATTTAGTCGAAAAAAATATATATAGCAATCGAAATAGATATTTTTAATATGTTGGATTTTTTGGTATAATCGTAACGGAAGAAAAAACAAGTGCATAACGTCTGCGGTACAGAGAGATTGTCTGAAAAGGGTTTTAAATTTCAGTTATTTTGAAATATTCTGACTTATTTTTGTGCCGTACAAAAAAGACTAGCTTGTTAGGTGGCTGGTGGCGATTAAGCCCTCGGTTTTATTATAGAAAAAGAGAGGTGATTTCAATGAGCTTAAAAATTCACATGAATCGCTGTAAAGGGTGTGGCATCTGTGTGGAGTTCTGCCCTAAAAAGGTTCTAACCGTAAATCAACTGGAAAAAGTAGAAATTGTGAATGAAAAAGACTGTATCAAATGCCGCCAGTGTGAGATGCGCTGTCCTGATTTTGCCATCTTCGTACAAAAATAGCAAAGGAGTGAATTCGATGTCTTACGAAACAAAACTTATGCAAGGTAACCAAGCGGTAGCCGAAGGTGCCATTGCTGCCGGTGTTACTTTTTTTGGCGGCTATCCCATAACTCCTTCTACTGAAGTGGCTGAATCTCTTGCCAAGGCATTACCAGCTATTGGTGGTAAATTTATTCAGATGGAAGACGAAATAGCCGGTATCGGCGTAATTATCGGTGCTGCCCTTACGGGGAAAAAGGTTATGACAGCAACCAGCGGTCCTGGTTTTTCTTTAAAGCAAGAGCTGCTAGGGTATGCCTGTATTGCCGAAATTCCGATGGTAATCGTTAATGTACAGCGCGTGGGTCCTTCGACCGGACAACCAACTGCACCTGCTCAGGGTGATGTGATGCAAGCCCGCTGGGGAACACATGGTGATCATCCGATCATTGCCCTTACTCCCGGCAGTGTTCCTGAATGTTTTGATCTTACTATCAAGGCTTATGAGTTCTCTGAAAAATATCGCATTCCGGTCATATTATTACTTGATGAGATTATTGGACACATGCGCGAACGCATTGATCTTCCTACATCTTATGATAAAATTGCAAAACCCCAGCGTAAGCTTCCTTCCGTACCTCCTGAAGAGTTCCGCGCATACAAGCCTGATGCGGATCTTATTCCGCCAATGGCTCCATTCGGAACAGGCTATCGTTGGCATGTAACCGGACTGGTGCATGATGAATTCGGCTTCCCTGATGGTTCACCGGCTGCTACGCAGGCCTGCCTGGATCGGCTCCATGCAAAAATCAATAACAATCTGGAAGACATCGTTCTCTATGAGGAATACCTGATGGAGGATGCTGAGGTTGCTGTTCTTGCTTACGGTGGAACAGCCCGGACGGCTTATGCCGCAGTTGATGCTGCACGTGAGAAAGGGATAAAAGTTGGCTTGTTCCGTCCTATTACGATGTGGCCTTTCCCTGAAAAACAGGTCAAGGCGCTTGCCGAGAAAGTAAAGCACCTTATTGTTGCAGAAATGAACTTCGGTCAATATGTGATTGAAGTTGAACGGGCTGTAGCTGGTAAAATTCCAGTAACACTTCATGCAAAGTACAATAGTGAGGCCATTACACCAAACGAACTGCTGGCTGCTATTGAAAAATGCAGATAAATAACGGTAAGGAGGAAGCTTAGTATATGGAAATGGAACAAATAATTGATAAATATTTTCGCGCGGGCCGGCTGCCTCATATCTGGTGTCCCGGCTGTGGCAATGGAATTGTAACCGGTGCCATCGTCAAAGCAATCGATAAGCTTGCCCTGGATAAAGACGGCATAGCCGTTGTATCGGGGATTGGGTGCTCCAGCCGTGCATCGGGTTACCTTGATCNNATTCGGCCCATGGCCGTGCGCTGCCGGTTGCAACCGGCATAAAACTGGCCGAACCACGGCTTAAAGTTATCGTAGTAACAGGTGATGGTGATGCTACGGCTATCGGCGGTAATCATTTTATCCATGCTGCCCGCCGCAACATTGATTTAACTGTAGTGCTCTACAACAATAACATTTACGGAATGACCGGGGGTCAATATTCGCCGCTTACTCCTACCAACTCAAAAGCAACGACAGCTCCCTTTGGGACAGTTGACCGCGCTTTTGATGTAACGGAACTGGCGAAAGGAGCCGGAGCTACATTTGTTGCCCGTGCAACCACCTATCATACGCCAACGCTGGTTGATGTCATTACCCAGGGTATTCAGCATGAAGGCTTCAGCATTATTGAAGCAATCACCGCTTGTCCGATTTCTTACGGGCGCCAGAACAAAATGGGCGCTGCGCCGAATATGATGAAATGGCAAAAGGATAACGGCGTAATGCTGGCAGCCTATGAAAAAATGAGCGACGAACAAAAAGAGGGGAAATTCCCGATAGGCGTTCTCTATAAGAAAACTGCTCCTGAATACACGGCAGAATATGAAAAAGTCATTGCCCGTGCACAGAAAGGAGCGAAATAGCATGCAACAGCTAAGATTATCAGGAACAGGCGGACAGGGTCTTATTCTCGGCGGTATTATTCTTGCGGAAGCAGCGCTTATGGACGGTAAGAATGCGATCCAGTCCCAATCGTATGGTCCTGAAGCCCGGGGTGGATCAAGTAAATCGGAAGTGTTGATTTCGGATAAAGTGATTCGTTACCCTAAGATTACTGTACCGAACGTTGTATTGGCGATGAGTCAGGAAGCCTGTAAGAAATACACTGTTGATTTGCCGGAAGAAGGTATTCTGATTACAGACAGCTTGTTCGTAGAAAAGCTGCCTGAAAAGAAATACAGTAAAGTCTATGAACTGCCTATTACCCATACGGCACAAGAGGAACTGGGGAAAGCCTTGTTTGCCAATATTATTGCGCTTGGCGCCATTGCTAAAATTACGGGGGTTGTCACTGTGGAGTCACTGACAAAGGCCGTATTATCCAAAGTGCCGAAGGGAACAGAAGCGATTAATGAAAAAGCCCTGCAGTTAGGCATGGACATGGTAAAGTAACAACAAATCAATAGTTAAGCAAACTAAAGGCTGCAGAGTTTATTGCTCTGCAGCCTTTAATTTTGTTCGCCTGCCCGCATGTTATTTCAAACTAAGCTCGCTGCCTGGCAGAATCAAATACATGGGAACACAAATCTTGTGAACCGGAGCAGACAAAATCTTCATGTCTTTTTCCAGTTTGTGAAAATCAAGCGCTTCATAGAACTCGACGGCATCAGGCAGGGAGAAAAGCGTAACAAGTTGTACACCGGCTATTTTTCTTATTTTAATTATGTCTTGAAGAGTATGTTTAATGATTGCCTGACCGATGCCTTTAAACCGATAGCGGTCATCAACGCATAAAACAGCTATTTCGACACACGGACAAAGGCTGAATATTTTTTCGCCTTTCATTTTTAGGGCAGAGCACTTAGTTGAACAATATGCGACTAGGGTATTGTCTTGTTTATCAAAAAACATGGTTGTCGCAGTATTGCCTGTCTCTTCATAGGTAAATGCATCTGATTTTAAAAATTGTAATAGCTGTGCATTGGTCGATTGAAACGTTGCAATTTGTTTTTCATATTTTCGGGATAAGGGTTTAGAGGTTAACACAATAGACCGGTTTAGTGCGTCTATGCGGATGGGATAAGAAAGAAAATCGGGATTGTCCGGTATTTGAAAACTAGTACTGCCGTTATTCGTTCTAAGAGAGGAGATGGCTTGAATCTGCGTACAGTCCAGTAATTGACCGGGAATCGCCGTCATTTCACAAAGCTCTTGACCAGTCAGCAATTTGCTCCCAGCCATTGAATCACCGCCTGTTCATCTATCTAGTCTCTTATATCATATGCGGGCGCTGCTTCAGTGGATCGGAGTGTATGCAGTTCTAGAGAAAAAGCTTTATCTCGTTTCGATTGTTGTGTATTATAATATTAAAACATTGGAAACGAAGGAAAATTACTATGAATAATAATGATATCAAAATAATTGAACGTTTGATGACACATGGGCGAACCACCTGGGCCGAATTAGGGGCTTTGCTGGGCTTGTCAGCTCCTGCTGCAGCCGACCGCGTGCACAGGCTGGAAGAAAACGGGGTAATAAAAGGGTATTCGGCATTGATCAATCCGGAAGAGATCGGCTGCGGCCTTGCTGCCATAATCGCGATTACCTTAGAGCGGGCAGAAGTGAAGCCTGATTTTATCCACTTAATGATGAATTTGGCAGAGGTACTGGAGTGCCATCACATTGCGGGAGCAGAAGACTATATGATCAAGGTCCGCTGTTCCGGTACCCGCGATTTGGAGCGCTTAATCAGTGAGGAAATAAAATCCCTGCCTGGAGTAAAAACAAGAACAACCGTAATTTTATCTACGGTAAAGGAAACTCCCATATTGCCAATCAAGACTGAAGGAAGGTAGTCGTTATGGAACTTTCTATGTTTGCCAAGGGTATCGTACTGGGACTTTCCATAGCGGCTCCCGTAGGGCCGATAGGGGTACTTTGCATTCGCCGCACGTTGTCGAAGGGGATGCTAAACGGTTTTGTGTCCGGTCTGGGAACCGCAACAGCCGATGCCTTGTATGGCTGCATTGCCGCTTTTGGCGTGACGGCAGTGTCCGCCTTTCTCCTGGAACAGCAATTTTATCTGAGGTTGTTTGGCGGCGCATTCTTGCTGTATTTAGGCTGCAGCACATTTTTTTCAGTTCCGGCTGAAACAACTGGGACAACCGGAAACAAGGGGCTTGCGGGTGCTTATATTTCCGCTTTTGGTTTAACGGTGACCAATCCAATGACCATTCTTTCTTTTGCGGCCATTTTTGTCGGCTTAGGANNTTGGTGGCTGTTTCTGAGTGGAATGGTAAATATGCTTCGCACATCGCTTGACCAGAGAAGTATGGGTTGGATTAACCGGTTGTCCGGAGCTTGCATAGCCGGGTTTGGTTTGTGGAGTCTCTTTAACTGCTGATTTCTTCTTCCAGAATGGTCGCTTCGAAGTAATTAATTGATCTGCGCAAGTTATTGGCAATATCGCGGTTAATTTCACCGTTTTCAAAAAGAGTCTGCACTTCATTCCGTTCAATTTGAATGGCTTTTAGCTGCAGTTCTTTTTTTTGTTTTGCCAGCAGCTCTTTCCCTTGGGGATACTGGGCTTGCATGCTTAGCCGCTCAATAGACTTATAGTAATTGTTGATCAGCTCAGTAGAAGCCTGCTTTGTATCTTCGCTGATATGCTCGCGGATGGCTGCAATTGCAGCCTTGGACATGCGAATCCTGGCAAAGCGCATCTCCTGGATTTTTGTTTTAAGGTTTTTCTTTTTGTGTGATGTTAGTTGTGCCATAAGCCGTTTTAGTAAGGAAGTGATTAGAAAAAGATTTAGTTTCATCTGATTTGATAATGCAGCTTCTACTTCTTTAATATGCTTTTGCAGATGATACGCCGTATCCTCAGAAATTTGTCCTGTTTCCAGCAGGTGCTCCGTTTCGGCTTGCTCTGCCCTGAGGCAGATCATACGCAAGTTTGCTTCCGTTGCCCGTGCCTTTAGTGCAGATGAGTTCTCTTTTTGGAGCGGCATGTGGTAGAGTTTTTCATAGCGGGAAATGACCGACAGCGTAGCAGTTTTGTTTTCATAGTTCATTTCTTCTTTTAATACATTCATTACTGACCCGATCACCTTTTTGTGGGCTAGGTATTCAATTGAGGCATGATCGGGAGAATCCAGCTTTGCGTGCTTGGCTGCGAGAAGCGGCAGGAGAATGCTTGCAGCAATCAGTGTGAACAAAATGACGCCTGCTGCGAGAAAAATAATCAAAGAGCGCTCTGGAAAGGCACTGCCGTCCTGTAAAACAAACGGAATAGAAAATGCACCGGCAAGTGTCAGTGTGCCGCGCACGCCGGATATGGTGATTAAGATGACTGAATGCGTGTGAGGCAGTGGTTCCTCCTTCTCTTCAGATATCCACCGCTCTTTGAGGAATACATAATTCCAGATAAAGCGCAGTGTAAGCAAACACAGTGAAATGACGACAATATAAACAATAACGTCTGTATTGCTTATGGTGGCATCACGGAATATGACGGTAGTAACAGCGGGAATTTGCAAGCCCAGGATTAAAAAAACAATACCGTTAAGAATGAACAAAATCACCGACCAGGTGCTTGTTGATACTACCTGCAATTTGGCCATTACAGATTCAGAGTGATCCCGCTCAACGGCATGGGTAATGCCGCCGGCAACTACAGCCAGAATTCCTGATACGCCAATTTCTTCTGCAGCCATATACAGGATAAAGGGGGTTAGCAGCAAGATGAGCATATGCATGGTTACATCTTCCATACCTGACCGGCGAATAAACATGCGCAGCCGTATTAAAAGGTAGGAAAGTATTACTCCGCATGCCAGCCCGCCCAGGGCGATTACGGTGAAACTGCTTGCAGCCTGAAACAAGGAGAAAAAGCCGGTTACTGTTGCTGCAACGGCAAATTTGAAAGCAACCAGACCGGAAGCATCATTCATCAAGGCTTCTCCCTCAAGAAGATGCATGAGGCTTTTCGGCAGGGCGCTTCGTCCCGCCAAGGCGCCTACGGCAACGGCGTCGGTAGGTGATAAAATAGCAGCTAAGGCAAAAGCTGCCGCAAGTGGAATAGAAGGAATCATCCAATGTATGACATAGCCCATAATAAATACCGTAACAAATACCAGACCTAAGGCCAGCAAAATAATTGGCAGCCGTAAATTCCATAGTTGTTCTCTTGGCATCCTCTTTCCGTCATTGAATAAGAGGGGAGCAATAAATAATACAAAAAATAGTTCGGGATTTAACGGCAAGTGTATACCGGAAGGCAGATAGGCAATGCCAACGCCTAATACAATTTGAATCAACGGTACAGGGACAAAGGGAATAAAGCGGTTTAAGATCATGGACAGGCCGATCAATCCCAGGAGAACTAATACAATGAGAAATAATTCCATAAATATTCGTTCGACCTCCCCTAAAGAGCAGTAATATTACTAGTATTAACAAATTTCGTTTAGAGAATGCCTTCGCGAGTTGTACAGAGAGTGTATGCTGTAGCAGAATATCTGAAAAATTACGAAAATTAGCCTCGTTATGGAGGATTTCACCAAAAATCCGGGGAAAACAGTGTATAGTTAACAATGGCGCAATTGGTACTTGCATACTAATATGGTAATATGTAAAAATAAGCTATCTGAGTATAAGACAGACAGCGTGGATGCAATACAAGTGAGAAGCTGCAAAAATAAAGCGGATTTATGATATGGAGGAATGAATGATGAATGAGAATCTACGTGGAAAAGTAGCAGTGGTGACTGGCGGCGGCGGAATTTTATGCGGGGCTATGGCGCGGGAGCTTGGGCGCTTGGGCGTTAAAGTAGCAGTGCTTAACCGCAGTGAGGAAAAAGCCCTCAAGGTAGCAGAAGAAATTAATCAGGCTGGCGGAACTGCGCTAGGCATTGCTTGTAATGTGCTTGATCAGGCGAGCGTTATCGCAGCACAAACTGTAGTCACGGAAAAATTGGGACCTTGTGACATACTGATTAACGGTGCAGGCGGGAATGATCCCCGTGGCGTAACCAGCAAGGAAACATTGCAGTTAGAGGATATTACCTGTCCGGATGCAGGTGTAAAAACTTTTTTTGATATGGAAATAGCAGGCTTTGACTATGTCTTTCAGCTGAACTTCATGGGAACCTTCATCCCTAGCCAGATTTTTGCCAAACAGATGGCAGGCAGAGAAGGCGTAACGATTATTAATATTTCTTCCATGAGTGCACCATGCCCCATGACGAAGGTGCCAGCTTACAGTGCTGCCAAGGCAGCGATTAATAACTTTACACAGTGGATGGCCGTACATATGGCGGAAGCAGGCATACGGGTTAATGCAATTGCACCAGGCTTTTTCCTAACTGAGCAAAATCGCACCTTGCTCACAAATCCTGATGGCTCCTATACAGCCAGAGCAGAAAAGATTGTTACTCATACTCCTATGCGGCGCTTTGGCCAGCCTGAAGATCTGCTGGGAACGTTGGTATGGCTGGCAGATGACCGGATGTCGGGCTTTGTAACAGGAATTGTTGTACCTGTAGATGGCGGATTTATGGCGTATTCAGGAGTATAAGAGGTAAAGGCATGAGTGTTATTACAGTTCCCCGGATACTTCAGGAATCGAGTCGTGAGTATGTATATCGCTTTCTGAAAACCAACATTATGAATTTCAGTTTTCCACCCGGTAATGCCTTGTCGGAGAAAGATATCGCGGCAATGCTTGATGTCAGCCGCACTCCGGTACGGGAAGCGTTTATTCAGTTGTCCCAGGAAGATTTGCTGGAGATTGTTCCCCAAAAGGGAACCTATGTATCGCTCATTGATTTGGAAGGTGTGGAAGAATCCAAATTCCTCCGGGAAAAGCTTGAGGTCGCGATCGTTGAGCTGGCCTGCCAGGAGTTCCCCGGTGATAAGCTGTTTGAGTTACAATCGTACATTGCTTTGCAGGAATTGTGCCTGGAGGAAAAAAACTATGCAAAGTTTTACGAGATTGATGATGATATTCACCGGACAATATTTGAGGGCTGTAAAAAAGCCCGCATTTGGGCAATGATGCAGCAGCTGCATGCCCATTACAACAGGGTCCGTCTGCTAAACATTGCGAGTGGCCACGACGTAGCTGTCGTTCTGGAGCAGCATAAAAATCTGGTCAGGGCAATCCGTGAGCAGGACGTTGCTTTAGGGCGCAAAACCATTCAACTGCATTTAAATAAGGTCCGTCTGGATATTAAAGATCTTATTCACGACTACAGCGACTATTTCCGGCAGCCTGGAGATGTGCTGTCGAAGTGGACGCTGTAGTAGAAAAATATAAAGGTCTGCCACTAAGTACACAAGTGGCAGACTTTTGCTATAAAGAAAAGGACTTGCCATAGCAGTTAATTTGCAATAAAATAGTTGCCAATAAGGAAATCTTTAGGCCTATTCGATAACAAGTTATTTTAGAGGGGGATGGTCACATGATGAAGCGATTTGCCAAGACCGGATATTTGCTGGTTTTGCTGATCTGTATGGCTGGTCTGGCGGCAGGTTGCTCAGACAGCGCAGGCAAAGGGGATATTAAAATTGGCATGGTGTACGAACTGACCGGAAGTACGGCATCCTATGGAACCTCAGCAGCTAATGGCGCTAAGCTAGCCTTTAAAGAAATCAATGCCAACGGCGGTGTGCTGGGTAAGCAGCTGCAAATCATTACGGCTGATAACAAAGGCGAGCCTTCAGAGTCTGCTAATGCAATGACCAAGGTTATTACCCAGGACCGGGTTGTAGCGGTTACCGGTTTTACTGTTAGTTCCTGTGGCATTGCCGCATCGGTAGTTGCCGAAGATAACAAAATTCCTTTTGTGGCGGCTGCAACTGTCAATCCCAAGGTAACGGTGGACGAGCGTACCGGCAAAGTAAAGGACTATACCTTCCGGGCTTGTTTTATTGACTCTTTCCAGGGAACAGTAGGAGCTAATTTTGCGCTTACTAGCCTCAAAGCGCGGACAGCCGCTATCCTGATTGACAACTCCAGCGATTACAGCAAAGGGTTGTCACGGGTATTTAAAGATGTCTTTACCGGCAAGGGGGGGCAAATTGTTGCTGAACAAGCTTATCTGCAAAAAGACCAGGACTTTAAGTCGACCCTGACAGCAA
The DNA here is from genome assembly GCA_002337925.1 of Sporomusaceae bacterium UBA1887. Lineage (GTDB taxonomy): Bacteria > Bacillota > Negativicutes > Sporomusales > DSM-15969 > Anaerospora. The sequence goes on along the minus strand of DDHB01000008.1, from coordinate 39,382 downwards.
TTAAAGCTCAAAACCCTGAATTATTATATATTCCAGGTTATTATGAAGATGTAGGCAAGATTATCAAACAGGCCCGTGAACTGGGAATTACTGTTCCCATTCTGGGCGGTGATGCCTGGGATTCACCCAAATTGGCGGAACTTGGTGGAGCGCAGGCCCTGAATAATACTTACTTTACGAATTTTTACTCAGTAGAAGACAAAAACCCTGTTTCTAATTCTTTTATTGAAGCCTATAAAAAAGAGTATGGTCAGCTGCCGGATTCCATGGCTGCCATGGGCTATGATGCCGCTAATTTGCTCATTGATGCCATTAAGCGGGCTAATAGTACCGAATCCGCAAAAATTCGCGAAGCGCTGTCAACAACTAAGAACTTCAAGAGTGTAAGCGGCGATATGGCGCTAAACGCCACTCATGATGCTGTCAGAGGGGTTGTCATCATGGAAATGAAAGATGGTAAACAGGTTTATAAAGAAACGGTAAAACAATAGCAAGGTAGAATTCGCGGATGGTAACATCTGCGAATTTTTTATTTGTGTCCATTACCAGGAGAGGAATTTCATGGAAACAAGAAGAATGTTTTGAATGAATGGAATTTTATGGATAATGGAGTGCTTGGGGGGGGGCTGTGTGTGGCGAAAGTACGAAAATTAATCACTAGAAACGAGTGGAGTATCAGTAGCCGGGAAATGCAGGATATTCTCAATTCAACCCATGATGCCGTTGTTGCAGTCAATCAGCAGGGGATCATTGTACTCATTAATACTGCGGCAGAGCGGTTGCTGGGAATAACTGCGCAGGAGGCATATGGTGAATATGCCAAAGAAAAAATCCCCGGATCGCGGCTGCATTGTGTACTGGAGACTGGGAAGCCTGAGCTGAATCAGCGCCAGGAAACAGGCAGTGCCAGTATTCTTACCAGCCGGATGCCGGTCTGGGATGCAGCGAACCGCATCGTAGGTGCCGTAGCGGTATTTCGGGATATGACAGAAATGCGCCAGTTGGCTGAAGAGATAACGTGCGTTAAGGAAATGAAAAAACTGCTCGAAGCAATTATTAATACTACACAGGACGTCATCTCAGTCGTAGATGATCAAGGCAAAATCATATTAGTAAATCCTGCCTATACTCGGCTTATTGGCATGCGTCAGGAAGAAGTTTTAGGGAAGCCACCCACAATAGACATCCGTCAGGGAGAGAGTGTGCACTTAAGTGCCATGCAATCCATGGAAGCGGTGTGGGGTGTTCCCTTGAAGGTGGGGCCTGCCAGCCGGGAGGTTATGGTCAGCGCCGCGCCGCTGATTGTTGATGGACGGCTGCGGGGAAGTGTCGCAGTGGTGCATGAAATACAGGAGGGAAGATATCTTCCCGAGCAGCGCCAGTCACGGTATACATTCGAGGATATTGTAGCCCGGGGAGCTGCGATGAAGGCGGCAGTGGAAAATGCCCGCCGGGCAGCGGTTACTCCTGCAACTGTCTTGCTGACAGGCGAGAGCGGTACGGGGAAGGAGTTGTTCGCCCATGCCATTCACAGCGGCAGTCAGCGCAAAGCACGTCGCTTTGTCCGCGTCAATTGTGCAGCCATTCCGGAAACCTTACTCGAAAGTGAATTGTTCGGCTATGAACCTGGAGCTTTCAGTGGTGCGCTCAAGAATGGCAAGAAGGGTTTGTTTGAAGAGGCGGACGGCGGTACACTGTTTCTTGATGAGATTGGCGAGATCATGCCTTCTATTCAGGTGAAATTGCTGCGAGTGTTGCAAGAACGGGAGATTATCCGGGTGGGCGGAGTTCGTGCATTAGAGCTTGATGTGCGCATCATTGCCGCTACGAATCAAAATCTGGAAAAAGCAGTGGAAAAGGGCGATTTCCGTAAAGATCTCTATTATCGTATTAATGTTTTCCCAATCAGTATTCCGCCGCTCAGGCAGCGAACCGGTGACCTGCCGCAGCTTATCCGGCATTTGCTGACCCGGCTTAACCGGGAATACGGACGCAGCGTGCAGTCGATTGCGGAAGAGGCTGCAGCCGTACTGGCCGCTCATGATTGGCCCGGCAATGTTCGTGAACTGGAAAATGTCCTGGGCAGGACATTAATCAATATGCGTTTTAACGAATATACCATTTTGACTACCCATTTGCCGCCGCTGTCGGCGGCTGCAACAAGAGAGAAATCAGCTTTACCAGATGCAGCCATGGCTTGCCGGACGCTGGCTCAAACGGTCGAGGAAGCTGAACGGAGTGCAATTACGGCTACGCTGGCGGAGCGTGGCGGTAACCGTACTGAAACTGCCAGTAGTCTTAACATTTCGTTAAGAACCTTATATTATAAGCTGGAGAAGTACGGAATTACAGGCAGCGCAGGCTAAAGTCTGAGTGCAAAAAGAATCACTGCAATTTTTNNAAAAATTGCAGTGATTCTTTTTATACCAGATGATTCCACTCGCTTTGTGGTTCCTTTTTCGTTTGGCATATTTCTTGCGATTAGAATTAGGTAATCCAATTTTTTACTTTTAGGAGGGGACTTGTATGGAAATTTTTAAAAAGATGGAACAGCATGGGTATGAACAGCTGGTATTTTGTCATGACCCGGCCTCAGGTCTGAAAGCAATTATTTGTATTCATGACACCACTCTTGGACCGGCCCTGGGGGGGACCCGCATGTGGCACTATGAGTGTGAAGATGATGCAATTACGGACGTAGTGCGTCTGGCAAGAGGAATGAGCTATAAAAATGCGGCAGCAGGCTTAAATATTGGCGGCGGAAAAGCCGTTATTATCGCTAACTCCAAGACAGATAAGAGCGAAGCGCTGTTCCGGGCATTCGGCCGTTTTGTACAGAGTCTGAATGGGCGGTATATTACTGCAGAAGATGTGGGAACTGCTGTAGAGGATATGGAATATATCCGGCTGGAAACCCCTCACGTAACTGGCCGCGGGACTGCTGATCCTTCGCCTGTTACAGCTTACGGAACCTGGAAAGGGATTAAAGCTTGTGCTGCCGAGGTCTGGGGAAGTGATTCGCTTCGAGGCAAAATAGTGGCTGTCCAGGGGCTGGGCCATGTAGGATACACGCTTTGCAAGCATCTTCACGATGAAGGGGCTAATCTCATTGTGACCGATATTAGCGAAGAGAATATCCGCGCTGTTGTTAATGATTTTGGCGCGGAAGCTGTGGCTCCCCATCAAATATATGGCGTTCCTTGTGACATATTTGCTCCCTGCGCACTTGGAGCTGTAATTAATGATGAAACACTGCCGTTATTAAAATGCCGGGTTATTGCCGGGGCTGCTAATAATCAGCTGAAAGAAACGCGGCATGGCGATATTCTTCAGACGAGAGGAATCTTGTATGCTCCTGATTTCATCATCAATGCCGGCGGCGTCATCAATGTAGCTGATGAATTGCAGGAAGGCGGGTATAACCGGGAGCGTGCTTTACGGAAAGTAGACGGTATTTATCATACGATTGAAAAGGTTATTGCTATCGCCAAACGGGAGAATATTCCAACCTATAAAGCAGCGGATCTCCTTGCTGAAGAACGAATTGCTTTAATCGGCAAGGTGAAAAAGACAATGCTGCCATAACATTGGTACTGTCTCCTGCTCGTGCTTACTGTGGGCACGGGCGGGAGAATAGTTAATAATTACTGAATTTTCTAATTATTTTTGAGGGGGGAAAGGGATGAGTCTGTTTCGTAAAAAAAGTATTGCCGATCTTGTCAGGGGGACGCAGGGAGGCGAGGGGCTGAGAAAAACATTAGGTGCTACAGATCTTGTTCTACTCGGTATCGGATGCATCATTGGCACGGGTATTTTTGTACTTACCGGTGTGGCTGCAGCGAAATATGCAGGGCCTGGTATCATGCTTTCCTTTGTATTATCCGGTTTAGCCTGCGCTTTTGCCGCTTTAGCTTACTCTGAGCTTTCATCTATGGTGCCGGTAACCGGCAGCGCTTATACCTTCACCTATGTTTCCATGGGGGAAATTGTTGCTTTTGCTGTAGGATGGGCATTAATTTGCGAGTATACGATCGGTTCAGCAGCGGTCGCAGCCGGTTGGTCAGGTTATATGGTTGGGTTACTGAAATCGATGGGGATCGTGTTACCTCAAGCTTGGACCGCCGTACCAGCTGATGGAGGCATTTTAAATGTTCCTGCTGTCTTAATTACTGCATTCCTTTCCTATTTACTAATGCTGGGAACAAGAGAAAGCGCTAATTTGAATAAGATCCTGGTTGCTATTAAGCTGGCTTGCATTGCTATCTTCTTATTTCTGGCCACTCCGCATATTGAACCGTTGAACTGGCATCCCTTCCTGCCATTCGGCTGGAGTGGTGTATCTGCAGGTGCAGCGATTGTTTTCTTTGCCTATATTGGGTTTGATACCGTGTCCACCGCAGTGGAAGAGTGTAAAAATCCTAACAGGGATATTCCGGTTGGCATTGTCGGCTCACTGATCGTCTGTACAATATTATATATCGCCGTTGCGGCCGTACTGACAGGTGTTGTACCATATTCTTCGCTTAATAACAGTGAGCCGGTTGCTTACGCGCTTCGGGCTATTGGGATGAATTTTGGCAGCGCGTTGGTGGCAATCGGTGCTATTTGTGGGATCACTACTGTATTGCTGGTTTTCATGTATGGTCAGACCCGCATATTTTTAGCGATGGCCCGGGATGGAATGATTCCGCAAAGTCTGGTGAAGATCCATCCTAAGTATGGTACACCTCACATTATTACTTTGGTTGCCGGCGGCGTGGTAAGCGTGCTGAGTGGTTTATTGCCGATCAATATCATTGCCGAGCTTTGCAACATGGGAACACTTTTTGCTTTCATTTTGGTTGCTGTTGGTGTAGGGGTGCTGCGCAAGACTCAGCCGGATGCAGAAAGACCATTTCGCTGCCCTGCCGTGAAGATTGTTGTGCCGATGGCTGTGTTGTTGTGCGGCTATTTAATAGCGAATCTGCCGCGTGAAACAATGGAGTTTTTTGCGGCCTGGTATGTAATTGGGATGATCGTTTACTTCACTTATAGTCGTAAAAATAGTGCCATGGCGCCAAAAGAGAATGATTTTTCTCAAAAAGGTTAAACAAGGTTAGCTTTAAAAGGACCGCTGCCAGGTTTTTTACTGGCGGCGGTCTTTTTTGTGTAGTTTAGCAAATGCAAAGTTCAGATGTTTGGCTTGTAGTATTTAGGGAGGGATGGCGGAGTAAGAGTCGAACGTGGTAGTATACCGGTTATTTGAAAGGGAGCGTTTTTTTGAACTGGCGCAGAAATTTATGGACGCTGGCAGTCGCGGTAGTGCTGTCGTCCTCAAGCTATACAATGGTTGTCCCGTTTTTACCGCTGTATCTGATGGATTTGGGAGTACAGGGAGATGCTGTGCCCCTGTGGTCTGGAGTCATTTTTTCCTCTACATTCCTGGTCGCTGCCATTATGGCGCCTTTCTGGGGACGGTCAGCAGATAAAGGCGGCAAACGCCGGATGGTAATCCGGGCGGGTTTTAGTCTGGCAATTGTCTACTTTCTTGGAGCATTCGTACAGAATCCGTTTGAATTACTGATAGTCAGGATTCTACAAGGCTTTGCAAATGGCTTTCTTCCTGCGGCAATGGCAATTGTTGCTTCCACCTGTCCGGCAGAGAATATGGGGTTTAGTCTGGGCTTCATGCAGACGGGGGTACTGATTGGCGGGATATTGGGGCCGCTGTTAGGCGGAACGCTGTCTCACTTTTTTGGTATGAGAGCATCTTTTGTAATTGCAGCCGCAATCATCGCCATCGGTACATTAGGAGTAAAAATACTTGTTACTGAACCGGAAAGACACTTTACTCCCAGTGAGAGCAGTATATTTGACGATTTTAAAATGGCGGCAGCCAATCGTAATCTGCTTGAAATGCTGCTGCTGCTTTTTTTCGTGCAGGCTGTAAGTATGGTGCTGCAGCCCCTGATTACCTTGTATATTGCTCAACTGCAGGGACAGACGGAGGGAATCGTGCTAACGGCGGGTCTTGTATTTAGCCTCGCAGGGATAGCTGGTGCGATTGCTGCTCCTTTATGGGGACGGGCAGGGCAGCGCAGCAGCTTTCGCAAAATAATGGTCATGGCTTTTGTGGGAGCGGGATTATTCAATCTGGGACAATTTTTTGCCGGAGATATCTACTGGTTCAGTGTGCTGCAATTCCTCTATGGCTTATTCATTGTAGGGGCGTACCCGTCTATTAATACAATTGCCGTATCCTGCGTGGGCGAAGATTGCAGGGGGCGTATCTTTGGGCTTACGACAACGGCAAATCAGCTGGGTTCGATGACAGGCCCGCTCATTGGCGGTGTAATAAGCTCCTGGATTGGAATCAAAGCGGTATTTTTATTTACGGGCTGTATGCTGCTTATCCTTGGGGCGAGTGTCTTGCTTAATATCAATGGCCGCAGGAGTGGGGCAACATTGGAGCAGTAATGTAAAAGGCCTTTTTCTTTTGATTGTTGTTCGTGGATGCGATATAGTTAGTTTAGGTAAGCTGTTCTTTAGGGGGATATAGCCTGCAAAAGAGCGTGATGGAGGAATAATATGTTTAAAATATGGTTTATAGCAATGAGACCGTGGTCTTTTACAGCGGCTTTCATTCCTATTGCACTTGGAACAGCCCTTGCCTGGTCGGAAGGAAATTTCGATATGGGTCTTTTTCTTTTGACTCTTTTCGGCGGGATATGCATGCAGGCAGGAACCAACTTAATTAACACGTATGGTGATTATATGGCGGGTGTTGACACAGTTGAATCAGCAAGAACGTGCCCGCAGCTTGTTACAGGAATGTTAACGCCTGATGGTATGAAGAGGGCCGGATTCATTGCGTTTTTATTAGCCGGATTAGCGGGGTTGCTGCTTGCTTATCTGCGTGGCCCGGAAGTGCTGGCCGTAGGTGTTCTCGGATTTATTGGCGGCTATTGTTATACAGCCGGTGCATCTCCGTATAAGTATCAGGGCTTGGGACCGCTCTTTGTTTTTTTTCTCATGGGTCCCCTAATGACCTGGCCAGCTTATTTTATTCAAACGGGAAAGTTTAATATGATACCAGTAGTTGCAGCCATACCGGTTGGTTTTCTGGTAACCGGCATTCTGCATGCCAATGATATTCGGGATATCATAGAAGACCGAAAAGCGGGTATTAAAACGGTAGCATTGAGTTTGGGGGTTGCAAAGAGCGTGATTTTTTATGATTTCTTGTATGCTTCAGCATATGTGTGCCTTATCGTTCTTGTTTGGCAGGATGTGTTACCGTGGACGGCAATTTTGCCTTTATTGCTTGTTCCCATGGTAGTTGCTGTTCTTAGACGGGCTCATGCAGCAAGTAAGGGCGCCTATGAGCAGCTTGGCAGACTCGAGGCAGATTCAGCGGGGCTCCACTTTCAATTTGGTCTGCTGTTGATAACAGGACTTCTGGTGGCGCCATACGTTAACAGGTGGTGGCTTTAGTGATTAGAGTTCCAACAGACCGGTCGGCGTACATAACAATTTTTCTTGCATTTGTGTTCTGGTATTTGACTTTTACCGTCAAGCTGCTGAATTTTTGGCTTTCTATGAGTATTGCAGCAGCTGTTCTCACTGCTTTAGCCATTCAATTCTCCGGATTTATATTGGATAAACGAGAAATTAATGCTAGAAACATACTGATCGGTATTGTTTCTGCCGGCATATTGTATGGAATTTATGCTGTGGGAAATTATTTTTCCCAACAAATCTTTCATTTTGCCAGACCGGAAATAACCTCTATTTATAATATCCGCCACGAAGGCGAAACCTTGAGCATATCCTTGGTGCTGCTATTTATCACCAGCCCGGGAGAAGAGTTGTTTTGGCGGGGCTTCTTGCAGCGCTGGGCAATGAATAAGTTTGGACAGATGCAGGGATGGCTTGCAGCTGCAGCAATTTATGGAGCTGTTCATATTTTATCGGGTAACTTCATGCTTACGATGGCAGCGTGGATTGCCGGTTTGTTCTGGGGATTGTTATACTGGAAAACGGGAAGTATTTTTGCATGCATCGTTTCTCATGCTTTATGGACAGTAAGTATTTTTGTCTTATGGCCGATGATGTGATAACCACAAATAAATAACACCGGGCTCGCCCTGAGCAGGTGAATGTTGATAAGACGGGCAGTCTAAAGAGCTGAGGAGGTAAACTGATAATGCATTTGGATGTTAGGCTTTTACCTAATGATGGTCGTGAAACAGATCTGTCGGATACCGTATGTATCGTAATGGATGTGTTCCGGGCAACGACGAGCATCATCACGGCTATTGGTAATGGATGTGCGATGCTCATTCCGGTAGCGAGTGTTGATGAGGCTTATCGTGCAGCAGGGCAGATAGAGGGGCCTTTATTTGCAGGAGAGCGGCAGTCGATAAAAATAGACGGTTTTAATTTTGGCAATTCTCCGTTTGAATTCGCTGCAGAGCAAGTGCAAGGTAAAACGATTATTATGACTACAACGAATGGTACTATAGCAATAAAATCGACTGAAAATGCTTATTTAACCTTATTAGGCTCCTTTATTAATGCTAGTGCAGTCTGCCGGGCTGCTCAGGAGCAAAACAAAAGCATATTACTTGTCTGTGCCGGGACTGATGGGCTTTTTTCGTTAGAGGATGCTTTTTGCGCGGGCTTACTGGTTAAGCTGCTTACGAAAGATAAGCAATATGAGCTTACTGATGCTGCTCGGGGCGTGCAAACAATGTATCATGGTGCTCAAGAGGCTGTATTGCCAATACTCAGTGAAAGCCGTAATGGCAAACGTCTCTATAGCTTAGGCTTAGAAAAAGATGTAGAATATTGTTTGTGCAAGGATAGCAGCTCTACAGTACCTTGCTATAGAGTAGGAAAAATTACATCGCTGCATCCTTAACATATTGATTTACAGGGCCTGCTTCCGAGGGTAAGCGGGTCTTTGCTTTATTCTGGGGTAGACAATAATGAAAATGATTTGGTACATGATTTGGTACAAGGAGTTACTAATTTGACGGCGAAAGCTTATAGAATATAAATAATGAAATTGGTATATATGTAGCCTTGGGAGAATGTTTCCCGGGCTATTAACCTTATAGATGGGGAAAAGTAAGATAGCAGGGTTTTGCCGTGGGAGTATCCGAGAGACCACAAAGAGCACTTGCATATGGGATGAGGGTGAATCCTTCCATGGTAATCAGAAGATATCGTATTCAGGATGTGGAGCCTGGGATGGTACTGGCCAAACCTGCTATTGATCACCTCAAACGAGTGGTACTGGCAGAGGGGACTGTATTAACCGAAAAATTAATTGACCGCCTGGAGAACTGGAATATATTCGTAGTGGATATTTTCGGTGATGAAGGAAATCCTCTGCCGCAAGAGTCTGGCCTGCCGGTGGCAGCTTTTGGACAGCCGACTGACAGCTCTCTGCAGGCGCAGTTTTATTCTGCCTATAAGGATATTGTGCAGGATGTGCAGACTGCCTTTGAGCAAATTCGCTATTTAAAAGTAGTTCCGCTGATTAAAGTGCGCGAGCTTGCCAATACTTCTATTACGGATTTGTCACATATGCCCGGAGCAATTAACTTGCTGCACATGCTGCAGGGAATGGACAATCATACGGCAAGACATTCTTTAAATGTAGCCATTATTGCCGGGGTCTTAGGGCGATGGCTGGGCTTTTCCACTAAGTTGCTGCAAGATTTAATCCTATCGGCGCTGCTCCATGATGTGGGAAAAACACAGATCGCTGAGGAGATTCTGAATAAAAAAACTACCCAATTAACTCCCTATGAGGCAGATTTAATGCATAAGCATACCATAGAGGGCTACCAATTGCTCAAACGTGCAGCTTATCAATTGCCCTTTCATGTTCTTGCCGGAGTGCTGCAGCATCACGAAGGGGCAGACGGAAGCGGCTATCCCCTGCAGCTTACGGGGGATAAGATTCATCTGTTTGCACGGGTTATTGCCGTAGCGGATCGATATGAATTACTGACAAATAAGGATATGGAAGAGAATTATTTGACTCCTTTTGCGGCAGTAGAGGCTCTGATCCGGGAAGCCTTTGAAAGGCTGGATGCCTCAGTTGCCAGTGTATTTCTTACGAATATCCGGGACCAGTTTATTGGTAACATTGTGCGCCTTAGTGACGGACGGGAAGCTGCCGTAATTTATCTTGGCCGCTTTATTTCTCAAAGGCCGGTTGTGCAGACCAGGGACGGTCAGTTTATTGACTTGGAAATAGAACGGGAGTTAACGATAACGGAAGTAGTCAGAGTCTGAGCAGGCAGCAGGTAACATGCGGCGGGGGGACTTATATTCATGGCTAAAGGAAGGCTGGATTTTTTTCTAGAAAGCCGTTCCAATGTACAGTTGTACGGATTGTTTACAGTACTATTGGCTCCGCTCGTTATTTATTTATACCCTACTGATGATGTGGGAAAGCGGTATGGCGTTATGGAGGCAGGTGAAGCAGGAGATACTTGGCTTTTTACCTTGCGTGCCTTTGTTATTGCGATTCATGCAATCAATTGTTTGTTTGCAGTCGCTGCTTATGATCGGAAAAAAGACAAGGGGGTTGTACTGCTGGGGCTAGCAGCCGCTATGATGGCGGGCAGTGCAATTGCTGGTACTACCAGTCTACTCCGGGTGTCTTTTCACCTGTTGGCTTTCGGTGCGTTAGCAGCTGCTCTGATTAGGAGTAGAAAACGGATTCTGGGTGCAGTGCTTACCGGAATTTTTCTTTTAATAATCGGCTTTTGTGTTTTATTCGGTTCGGCGTATGGGGACCGCATTTGGCTGTTTGCAGGAGTTCCCATTCTTTTGACAGTGTTATTGCTGCAGCTGACAAGTCGTAAACAGGTTAGCAGTATTCGTAAAAATGGCCTGCAAGTGCTGCTGATTTGCAGCTGCAGCAGTGTTGTTGCAGTTATGGCTTCAAGCGCTGCTGCCCAGACGGCCGCGATCAGTTTTATTGCATTCATTTATCAAAGTATTGCAGGAATCGTGCTTTTTGTAAGTATGCTGGAAAAGCTGGTGCAGTTTCCGGTCCGGGCCTCTGCTCGTCTTCAACGGTTGCGGCGAGCTTCGCTGGACAAGCAGCAGTCCCAGATCCGCCGGGTAGAGCAGCAATGGCAGGCTGAGAAAGATAAGATGGCGGATATTAGCAGAGCCATAACTGGCGGCGGCAAACTGACCGGTTTTCTGGAGCAAGTTGTGAATGATGCAGCACAGGCAATTGGCTCTGAGCACGTTTTTCTGAGCTTATTGGAAGGGCAGCCGCAGTTGTTCTGGGTTGTCGCTTACAAGAGCAGCTTTCAGCCCATAGAGACTTCGTTAGAGAATAAATTTATGGGGAAAAAGTATGCTGAGGGACAAATGATATGTCTCGATGACATAGATGAGTTCCTGCCCCGGCTGCGCCCGGAAGTTGCGCGGGCCGGTTTGAAGGCAATGATCGGTGTGCCGATTATCATTGAAGGAAAGCTTGCGGGAACGTTTGAGATATTCAGTAAACGTCAGGCCGGGTTTTCCGAGAACCACAAGAAATTGGCTAGGTTTTATGCAGAGCAGTCGGCTATTGCTGTCAAAATAGACCGGTTGAATGAGGATTCTGCAAGGAAATCGGATGAATTGGCATTGCTTCATGAAGTGGTACGGGTAGTCACCGACCAGCCTTCGCCAACCATGCTGCTTGCCAAAGTTGGCAAAATGCTGAATGATTTTTTATGGGCAGATGCTTTTGCTGCTTTTGTAGTCCAGCGTCACTTGAATCCTCCTATTGTTCGGGCCGTTCATTCCCAGGACTTTGCACCTCAAGATATTGGGCGTCTGGAGGCGTTGTTTGCTAAAGGACAGCTAGCGGGCTTGCGGCAGGATTCATCGGATAACGAACACTTTGCCAAGCTTTTGCAGCCGGTGCTGGTACCGCTGACGCTGGCATCAGGAAAAACGGTAAGTGTTTTACCATTGTTTTTCCGGCAGACGCTGCAGGGGGTAATTGTATTTCTGTGGGACTATGACCGGAAAGCAAACCGGTATTCTCATACAGAGGACACATTGACCACTATTGCTACTCAGGTGGCTATGGGGCTGGATCGCGATTATTTATACGGAAGTATTCAAAAAATCGGCTTAACCGATAATTTAACGGGAATTGCCAATCGACGTTTCTTTGACTATACATTAAAAAGAGAATTGCTGAGAGTCAGACGTTATGGTCGTCCACTCAGCCTCTTAATGGTGGATATTGATTTTTTCAAAAGAATAAACGACCAGTATGGTCATCCGGTGGGTGACCGTGTGCTGCAGGAAATGGGCAAGCTATTGAAATGCCTCTTCCGGGCAACCGATTTGCCTGCGCGTTATGGCGGAGAAGAGTTTGCTGTTATTTTGCCGGAAACACCTGCCGTTGCAGCTCATGCGCTGGCAGAGAAGCTGCGCGATCAGGGGGCAAAAAAAATATTCGATCCCACAGGGGAACGAATATCCTTAACAATCAGTATTGGCGCAGCCACTGTTGAAAGCGGGACACAGGGCCACAAAATCACAGAAGCGGATTTAATTCTGGCTGCCGATCAGGCGTTATACCGGGCGAAGCACACTGGACGCAACCGGGTAGAGGTTGGGAAGTGGGACGATGATCAGTACCATTCTTAGCCGGGGGAAGTACAGTTTAACGGCCAGAGCAGCCACTTTGCCGCAAGCAGGGTCAGCATTACCGTTACTCCTAAATAGATTGCATAAGGTCCCCAGAGATCATTGAGGGCATAGCCAAGCATGGGTCCTAAGGCAGCGCCTACGTCAATGGCAAAGGAATAGGCCGTCATAAATGTTTTCTGTGAAAAACAGCAGGCAACATCGCAGGCAATTGCATCAATAACGGTGGTCAGGATTGTGGCGGTAAGCAGGATAAACACGATGAGCATCAGCCAAAGCTCCATCGGCAGGGATAAAGGAATCAGGGCAAAGGCGATCGCGGCTAACACCAGTGTTGCTGTCAGAATGGTTGTGCGCCCATACTTGCCGTCGGAGAGTTTGCCAAACCAGGGTGCCAGCCAGGGCTCCCAGCCCCAGCGCAGGGCCTGAATCACGCCGGATAATGACGCTGCACCGACAGAGATACCCAATAGCACGATTGTTGTGGAGTAATGAATCTGTATTAAGTAGCTTAACGTCGATGTAAAGACACCCTGATAAATGAGAGCAAGTACCATACCGGTGAATAAAGTCCAGACGATATTCGGGTTCATTAGCGAAGAGGCCGTATTAGCAGCCGGCTCAGATTGACTGTGATGCTGGGAAGAGGGAATTAGGCGAATGGCAAAGGGGATTGCCAGGAAGGTTAGAGCGCCGAAAAAAGTGGCTGCCAGGGCTATACCGTACTGGTCGGCAAGAACACCGCCCAGCAGCATGCCTCCCAGGCTTCCCAGGCGGTACAATCCGTTATACAGCCCCATATAATGGCCCCGGTTGTCTGCAGTAGCAACATCGAGAATGGTAAAATAAGCACCCAGGCGTAAGAAAGTCCAGGACAGTCCCCAAATACAGCGCAGCAGCAGCCAAAACAGGAAGCCTTGGGCAAAACCATAGGCGAAAGTTGTAGCTGTAGCAAGTAAAGCAGCGAATAAAATACCGCTTCGGCTGCTCATTCTTCCGTACAGCCAGCCAACCAGGGGATTTAGCGGCAGTCTTGCAAGACGATTGGCAGACAGGAGAATGCCTACTTCCCAAAGGGAGGTCAGACCGGCCTCTTGCCAGTGGATGGGCAAAACCACATACAGCATAGAGTCGCCAAGCAGACAGGCGGCAGTCAGTAAAGAAATAAGAATGACCGGCTTGCGGCCGGAATCGGGTTGCTTCATATAGATAGAACCTCCAGTGTTGCAGATTATGTTGCTTATCTGTTAGATACATGTTAATTTTAAATATAGAAAGACCAGATGTAAAACAAATTAATTGAGTATAATATATAGAAGAATTCATTATTAGCGAGGATGTATGTACGGAGCAGGAATAGAAGCTTTTTTGGCTATTGTCCAAACCCAAAACCTGAAAAATGCAGCAGAGCTGCTGCATTTGACGCAGGCTACAGTAAGCTACCGGTTAAAAACGCTGGAAGCAGAGATGGGGGCGATGCTGATTGAGCGAAGTAAAGGAGTACAGCGAGTCGCATTGACACCTTTTGGCGAAAGCTTTGTTGCGATTGCCGAAAGGTGGAGCGCATTAAAGCGGGATACGGAGAAGCTGCAGGCGAGCGGGCCTGAGCTATGTCTGGCCATTGGCGGCTCTAATAGTCTCAATACGTATGTTCTTCCACCGCTTTACCGGGCGCTTATGAAGCATACTCCCTCAATACGTCTTACTTTTCGTACTCAACATTCCATCGAGCTATGGGATACGCTGGAACGCCGTGAAATCGACGTTGCCTTTGTAAAAATGGAGAGAGATGTTCCTAATATTACAGTGGAACCATTTTTCCTGGACGAATCGGTATTAATCCGGCTTGCTGCTCCTGAAAACACCGGCTTGCAAGCAATTCATCCCACCGAATTGAGTGCGGAGAATGAAATATATTGGAATTGGGGCCCCTCCTTTCAGGCATGGCATGACCGTTGGTGGGATCCGCTGCGTTCTTCCCGTGCTGCAGTTGATGTGGCGGGGCTGATTTTTGCACTCATGGAGGATGCCAGGCAATGGGCAGTCGTACCAAAGTCTGTTGCCAGTTCGTTTGTTCTGTCGGGAAAGTTTATGATTCAACCGCTGCTTGAGTCTCCCCCGTCCAGAATCTGTTATAAGCTGACTCATAAATACCCCAAGGCATCTACTCTCAGGAGTCTCGCATGTCTGGATCAGTATTTGCGTTTGTTCATCCCGGAGATGATAAGGTCATAAATCAATTTTGGAGGGTTAATGATGGCTGATAAAGGCTACATACAGGTATATACAGGCAACGGGAAAGGAAAGACGACGGCGGCTATCGGCTTGGCTATTCGGGCATTGGGAGCCGGTAAGCGGGTGTTGTTTTTGCAGTTTATGAAATCTAAAGTATATAGTGAGCATAATATTCTGCCGCAAATTTCGCCGCTTTTGAAATTGGAGACACTGGGGAAACCCTTCTTTGTAGCAAAAGAGGGCAGTATGACGGCAGAAGAGCTGGCAAAATGGGGTAGTGAGATTGTTGTATTTCCTCCCGGCAAGCCGCCCAGCGACTATGTTGCGGTAGCTGTTCAAGGAATTGAAAGAGCCAAGCATGCTGTTAGTAACGGTGAATATGATGTGGTGATACTCGATGAGATCAACGTAGCAATGTTTTTTGAGCTGGTAAGCTGGGAACAGGTTGAACAGATAATCAATTGCAAGCTAGAGGAGGTAGAGCTGGTGCTCACTGGCCGCGGGGCATCGCCTGAGCTTATTGAACGGGCGGACCTTGTAACCGAAATGAGAGAAATCAAGCACTATTACAATCAGGGTGTCGAGGCGCGGTTAGGTATTGAGAATTAATTTGGCATAAAGAAAAACCAGGTGGAAGCCTCCACCTGGTTCGTTATTTCTTTTTTATTTGTTTTGCAGCTTGTTTGTTAGTAAAAAATTGCGTGCTTTTAGCAGCACTCTTTTGGTTTTTATAACTGCTTTTGTCAGATATTTTTCCCATTAATGATCACTCCTCTAGTTATCAGTATTTCCCGGCGGGTATACAGTAATCCCTATACTATACCACACTTATAAAAAAAGCAAGTCCATAAAGGGGTTCCCCTTTATGGACTGACTGCTAGTAGATTATTGTTCGCTGGCTGCTGTCTGGGGAGTTCTTATAGGCGAGCTGTCTAAAACATAGGTTAACAGGAAGGCGCCCAGGCAGGCAATCCATTCGAGATAAATAACATGCGGGAATATACGGACGGCGGGAAAGGTCTGCCACAAAACCAGAACAGCCAAGCCGGTTAAAATGGTATAGAAGGCAGAGTTCTTTTTACAGAGCGAAGGTGCGAACAGGGTGAATAGGACAATGGTACTAAATGCGGCAGTAAGACTGAGACCGATCATGAGGGTGTTAATAATACCGCTTATCGTCATGGCAAATAATAAGGTGAGTAGTCCTAACACAAGTACGGAGACTTTCGTAACGGCAAGGAACTTTTGATCGCTTACAGTAGGATTGATAAACTTTTTGTAAATATCCTGTGAGAAAAGAGTGGCTGAACTGAGCAGCAGGCTGCAAGCCGTAGACACGTCGGCAGCCCATAACGCTGCCAGTGTAATACCTGCCAATACCGGATTAAGCGACATAATGGTCATTGGCAGTGCAAGGGCGGGGCTTACATCAGGGAACATAGTTTTGGCTATGACACCCAGCAAGGCGCTGACAAAACCGATAGGCAGCATCATCAGACCGCCGATAATGAAGCCGCGGCGCGCAGTTTGCACATCTTTGGCTCCCAGTGAAATTTGGATAATGCTTTGCAGTGACAGGTTAACGGTGACCAGTACGAGAATCCAACTGAAAATACCGATAATGCCGACACCGTCAAAAAAGCTAAGGTAGGGCACATTTTGAGGCAGAAGGGCGCTAATATTGTCGATGCTCCCGGCATGGCGCACACTGAAGATTGTAGCAAGAATAATACCGATATATTTCAAAGATACATTTAAGATATTGCACAAGCTGGCGGACCACATGCCGCCAATCGTGGTAATACCGATAAATACGGCGGCACTCGTCAGTACGCCGGAAGTAAAGGTGAAGACCTCAGGAACTAACGCACAGAGAATACTTCCGCCTGCGATGTATTGCAAAGACATAACTACAAGCTGGATCACAATTTGACAGGCAACGCCGGCAATCATCCCTTTTTTATCATAATAGCGGCCTAATAGCTCGGGGATAGTCGTTATATTGAGCTCCCGGTATTTTTTAGCTACAAGCATACCCATAGCAATAGCTCCCAGTCCCCAGGCCGTTGTATACCAGCCAGCAGAAAGACCAACTTTGTAAGCTTGCTCGGCAACGCCGATAGTGGAGGCCCCGCCTACTGCCAGGCCAACAATCGATACGGTAATCAGTGGGGTTGTAAGCTGCCGTCCGGCAAGAACATAATTGGCTGCACTGCCTGAAGAACGGCGCTGGGCGAAGTAGCTGATCACAAACAACGCCGCAATATAAATACATACAATAATGAATGGAATACTCATCATAAAACCTCCTAAATTTAAATAAAAAATCGCCCCTCTAAAAAGAGGGACGATAGTTACCGTGGTACCACCCAATTTAACCTTAGCAAAAATAAAAAAGTGGTACCGCATGAGGGGCGAAGCCGCGGTACCACCCTGTATTTAATCCTAAGATTACTCTAAATCTGTAACGTAGATATACGGCAAAGCCTACTCATTCTTCAGCCCGCAGTTCAGGAAGGAACTTCATTATGCATCTTCAGCTAGTTCGCACCAACCACTAGCTCTCTGAATGAAAACCACATAATTACTTTTTTCCGTCATTACCGATACAATATTTAACTTGTTAACGTGATTATAGCCATTTCATACACTCTTGTCAACAGTATATGAACAAAAGTTTTCAAAAGTTCCTTGTCGTTCATAATAAAAAACGTAATGTTGTAACCACCGACGTCCTAAAGGACTTGGTGCAAGCAATTCTTTTCTAATAAAATAAGATGGAGCGAAATGAGGGTAGCAATAATGAATGATAAACAGATTGGCATTAATGATTTCAGTGAAGAAGTAAGGAAAGCATTAAGCGGCTTAGAGTATGAGCAGCTGACGGATGTTCAGCAGCAGGTAATACCGTTAGTGCTGGAAGGTAAGGATAGTATTGTCAAAGCTGATACCGGCAGCGGCAAGACGGCTGCGTTCGCCATCCCGGTTTGTGAACGAATTGAAATAGACCGGAGAAATCCACAAGCATTGGTGCTTACGCCAACCAGGGAATTGGCAGTACAGGTAAAACAAGACATTTCCAATATTGGCAGATTTAAAAGAATTCGTTGTGCGGCTGTTTTTGGCAGACAGTCTATGGAAGGACAAAAAAGAGAACTGGCTCAGCGTGTTCACGTTATTGTGGGAACACCGGGAAGAACGCTTGATCATATTGAGAGAAAAAACATTAAACTGGAAGACATTAACTACTTGATTATTGATGAAGCTGACAAGCTGCTTGATATGGGATTTATTGATCAGGTTGAAGCGATTATTAACATGCTGCCTGTGGTGAGAACTACGCTGCTGTTCTCTGCAACTATGCCGGAGCGTATCAGCGAGATCTGCAGTACATATATGCGCGACCCTGTAAGAGTGGACATAGCTCCGCTCAAGCCTGCGGCACAACAGATTGAGCAATTTTATTATGAAGTGGACGAGCACGGGAAGACTGAGCTGCTGCATAAGCTAATTTATATAGTTCGCCCGGACAGTGCTATTCTTTTTTGTAACACCCGGGAGCGGGCTGATGCTGTAGCCGAGAGCCTGAGAAAAGCAGGGTTTGTCTGTGAGAGTCTGCATGGCGGACTGGAGCAGCGGGAACGCCTGCAAACCATGGAGCGCTTTAAGCGAGGCGAGGTCCGTTTCTTAGTTGCAACTGATGTGGCAGCAAGAGGAATTCATGTTGATGATGTAGGGCTTGTTGTTAATGTTGATATCCCGTTGGATAAAGAAACGTATGTGCACCGCATAGGCAGGACCGGGCGGGCTGGCAGCCAGGGGCTGGCAGTCACGTTTGCTTTACCGCGGGAACTTGCATTCTTAGCAGCCTTAGAAGAATATGTTGACTACAAAATAAGCCGCCGGGATTACCCTTCGACAGCGGAAGTTGCTGCCGGAAAAGCGAGTTTTGCAGCAGGGCGTATGGAAAAAAGCGAAATAAAACCCCTTAAAAGCAATCAGTTGAATAAAGAGATTACCAGAATCCGTATTAACGGCGGTAAAAAGACAAAAATGAGACCTGGCGATATATTAGGGGCTATTACCAGTATAGCGGGAATTACCGCTGCCGATATCGGCATTATCGATATTCAGGATACCTGCTCTTATGTGGAAATTCACGGGGAAAAGGGCCGGATAGTGCTGGAGGCGCTTCCTGCTACCAAGATCAAGGGGAAAATCTATAGCAGCAAGTTAGTGTATTGACCAAGTTAAATCTTAGCTNNAGCGTATCTTTTTCCGCACTGCCTAATTCTAATTCACAACTTTGCCAAGACACTAGTCCGCAGTCTGTAGTAGGGATATTGCGATTTGCAGCGAAGTATACAGCAACAGAGGTCGTAACCATGATAGAAAAATAGTAGGGAGGGGTTCAAATGGCGTATGTTTTGCTTGTTCTTGCTATAGGTTTTGCCTTTCTTATTGCATTGTTTGCTGTTCAAAACAGCACGATGGTAAGTGTTAACCTGCTTACGATGAGTCTGGATGCTTCACTGGTACTTGTTATATTAGGGGCGGCGGCATTAGGCTTTTTATCTGCGTTAATGCTGCAATTGTATGTTCAGGTCAAGATGAAGTACCAGTTGTATAAGGCGCACTCCCGTATACGGCAGCTGGAAGAAGAACTTGCTAAAAAGCCGGAAATAGCTAAACCCGATGCACCTAAACCAGAGGAAGTTCCAGTTCGTTCTGTTTAGTTTTATGAATACAAGTAAGAAGATCGCAGTTTCACCGGTAAGGATGAGCATGCGATCTTTTTTGTGCTTGTTAATGCTGAAGCATTTCCTGCTCGATAGCAGCTGCAGTTTCTTCACAGCAATTTGTTGTCCGGTAGCATACAGTCCGGTTCTTAATAAGTGCGAGGGCAGGGGCTTGGGTGATGCCGAGTTTTGCTGCTAGTTTTGCTGCTTTATACATGTCTATGGTGACAACCTTAATCGTATCACCATACTTAATCCTGAGCCGTTCAATTTCTGTCATGAATGTGCGGCAGGCAGGGTCCGTTGAATTCCAGCAATAGACGATGGCAGGCTTATTGGATGCAAATAATTGCTGTTCAAGATAAGCTGTTTCCGCCAAGTACCGCTCGGCAGCTACGCCGCCGACAGCGCCATCGCCCACAGCTGTTGCAACCTGACGCAGTGCCTTATCGCGCACATCACCTACGGCAAAGACTCCCTCCAGGTTAGTTTCCATCTGGTCATTCGTTAGAATATACCCTTGTGTGGACATGTTGATCTGTCCTTTGAACAGATCCGTATCCGGCAGATAGCCGATAAACAGGAAGCAGCCATCTACATCTACCGGCTGTAACTCACCGGTTTTAATATTTTTTAAGACAACCTGACTGAGCCGCTCTTCGCCTCTAAATTCCTGCACCATGGTATTCCAGATAAATTCTAGATTGGGAGTACCGAAGGCTTGCTCTTTTGCCACTTCATTAGCATCAAGAATACCAGTGTCATGAATAACGGAAACCTGGACCCGCTTTGCGAATTTCGTTAAAAAAATTGCTTCTTCGATTGCCGCATCGCCGCTGCCAATCACTAATACTGATTTGCCTGTATAAAAAGCTGCATCGCAAGTAGCGCAAAAAGAAATTCCTTTGTCAAAAAGAAAGCGTTCTTCGCCTGCTGCTCCGGTTAAACGCGGCTTGCCGCCACTGGCAACGATTACGGCTTTGGCTGTATAGTCGGTACGAAAGGTGCTAATCAGTTTTTCCTGACCGCACAATGCGACCGATTTGGCAGCCGTTAATTTCATTACAACACCGAATCGCTTTGCCTGCTTCTCAAACAGCTTCATCAGGTCGGTACCGGCAATGGGTTCGGGAAATCCCGGAAAGTTTTCAATTTCGCTGGTATAGGTAGCCAATCCTCCCGGCAGGGCTTTTTCAAACAGTACCGTTTTAAGCCGGGCCCGGCCACAGTAAAGTGCTGCCGTTAAGCCGGCTGCACCGCCGCCGATGATGGCGACATCATAATGCTCTTGTTGTTTTGTCATAGCGCACCTACATAAAATATTTAACTAGCAGTTTGCTGCCGATAAAAGCTCCTACCAGAAT
The DNA here is from genome assembly GCA_002337925.1 of Sporomusaceae bacterium UBA1887. Classification (GTDB taxonomy): domain Bacteria; phylum Bacillota; class Negativicutes; order Sporomusales; family DSM-15969; genus Anaerospora. Next base: position 18,378 of record DDHB01000008.1, on the reverse strand, counting down.
GAAGATACCAAAAACCCAGCCATGCAGGGACATGGAGGCAATAGCGCTGAAGTAGGCACCAATATTACAACCAAATGCCAGCCTGGCACCATAACCCATAAGCAGTCCGCCAAGCAGGGCCGCAACAACCTGACGGCCTGCCTTGATCTTCTTTATTTTAAATTGAGAAGCGGCGGCAGCAGATAAAAAAGCACCCACAATCAGCCCCAGATTAATAATTGATCCACCGTGAGCCCAGAAGCCTCCTTTTAATGCTGCCATCATTGACGGCTGCAGCGTATAAAACGACCAGGTTTCCGGATGGCCCCCAAATGCCTGATAAATCCAAGCTCCCCAGAACACAAAAGCGGTAGTTACCCCCCAAGGGGAGGCCATATAAATAAATATGACAATGTTGAGCAGACCTAATAGCAACGCTCCCAGCCAGTAGGGCCAGGCATCTATGAGTACTGTCTTTTTCAGAAGTTCCAGTTCCTGAGCCGCACGTGTTGTCATGCCTTCAGCCTCCTACGTGTTTTTTTCAATGTAGATATCCCAGACTCCGTCTTCTACTTCTGTGACTTCAACATTGTGACCTGCTTTGCGAGCCCACTCAGGGATGTTTTTTAGTGCACAGCTATGGTCAATGCTGACAATCATGATGTCGCCGGTTTTTAAATCAGGCCATTTTTTTTGGCACTTTAACAGAGGGATGGGGCAAGCCTCGCCTAATGCATCAATTGTAAATTCAGCCATGATAAATCCTCCTTATAAATCATTGATTTTAGACTTTACGGTATTCATACCAGGTAGCAAAAACATAGATGGCACCTAGAAGCGCCAGTTGTCCAAAAAAGGCACCTGCCCATCCAAGGGCTTCGGGTAAGTAGATTTTAGGAGCGGCATTAAAAAAATTATCGGTCCACCAGCCGAAGTGGATTGCACCAAGTACTGAGCCCAGGATAAAGGTTGTTAAAGACAGCCACTGCATAGCAAAGCCCTCACCCATGCGCATCAATGTTCCTGAAGCGCAGCCGCCCGATATAACCATACCGATACCAAACAGTACGGCACCGATTGCCGTATGCATGCCAACGGGCTGTACACCGCCGATTACCGGCCCGCCTTTTAGCAGCGTGGTAAACTGCAGTGCCGCAAATCCTAAGCTGGCAACTGCAAAGGCGATCATGGTAGCCCGTGTTAAGGATGTACTGCCTGTCAAAATGGGGTCTCGTAAAGAAGCGGTAAAGCAAAAACGGGATTTTTGCAGGACAACTCCCAGGCCGATGCCTAAGAACCAAATAATGCTGGACAGAGTTTTAAATTGGGACAAATAGATTCCCACAGCAATAACTACAATGAGTGCGACAGCTGTATACCCAAGCTGGCTTTTCTTCCTGGCCGCTGTCAGTGGCCTTGGTCTGGTAACGATTTGTGTTTCCGTCACGTAGCAACCCTCCTTTTTATTTGTGAAGTTTTTCACCACTATCTGGCTTTATTGTACTACTTTCCTTGAAAACTGTGAAATTTCAGATTTTTATGATAGTATAAGGTTAGCTTATATAAAACGGGTGAGACAGATATGAATGTAAGACTGTTGCAAGCTTTTATTGTAATCGTTGATACCGGTTCATTCTCCAAAGCTGCTGGGCGGCTTTTTATATCCCAGCCGGCTTTGAGCCAGAATGTAAAACAGCTGGAGGCCCAGTTTAAAACCCGGCTAATTCAGCGTGATTCACGCAATTTCTGTTTGACGGAGGCAGGGCGTATTTTGTATCAGCATGCCTTGCGGGTTACGAAGGCAGCAGTAGAAATGGAAGATGAAATGCAGCGCTTTCAAACAGTTTGTGATCAGCATGTTTCAGTAGGTGCTACCAGTGTCATTGGCGGCTATGCTGTTCCCTGCAGCGTGTTTATATTCAAACAGAAGTACCCGGAAGTTTCTATCAAATTAAAACTGGCAAATCGTCGTCAGATTTTGGAGGATATTCGTTCAGATCTACTGGATGTCGGTATTATTGAAGGTGAGCAGCCTGATTCAAGCGTACTTGCCGATGAAATACATCTAGAGGAAATGATCGTTATTGCCCCTGGCCGGGAGCCCTGGCACATGCAGCAGCAGCTCAGCATTGGTGAATTATTTACAGCACCGCTGATTATGAGGGAAGAAGGGTCTGCTACAAGGTGGGCGGTTGAACAGGTTTTTCGCAAAGCCGGAATTGAGCTGAGGCAGCTGAATATTGTACTGGAGCTTACCAGCAGTGATTCCATTAAGGCGGCAGTGGAAGCGGGGCATGGTATTTCAATCTTACCGAGAATTGCAGTAAAAAAAGAGCTTTATAATAAAGCTCTTTGTCAGTTGAAAATAGATTCGCTCTCTTTTGCGCAACGCAGCTATGTAGTTTATAAAAATAAGCCACAACGGTCGGTTGCTGCAAAGTTTATTAAATTGATGAAATCGCCTGCCAATGGATTTTGTTAGCCTGGTTATTTACGAATGGTAATTTGCCAGATTCCGTTGTCTACTTCTTCCACTTCCATGGAATATCGCTTGCGGCGCATTTCTGCCTGAATAACCGACACCGTGCAGCTGTGATCGGTGAGAAGTACGATGTGGTCTCCCGGCAGCATTTGCTTCATGGCGGCCTGAACTTTGAGGTTCGGGATCGGGCAGAAATCTCCAAGGGCATCAATAAAATGCTCGGACATAGCCAGCCTCCTTTTCCCTGTTTCCACAATTTTACTTCTGCGTATGGCTGCCGATACCCTGCAGGCAGAAAAAATGCAAAAGTTAGTCCCCTGCAAGCATTGAGTGCAGGGGACTATTTGTACTACAAAACAGCGCGTATGTTATTTAAGACCGACTGAGGTTAAAACATTGGCAAGGTTGTCTGCACTTTGTTTTAATTTGTCTATTTCCTCGGCGCGAAGTGGAACGGCCAGTCTGGTTTCAATGCCTGATCTGCCGATGCGGCAGGGCAGGCTTAAGGCTACGCCGCTGATTCCATATTCGCCTTCCAGTGTGGTTGAAACAGGGAAAATGCTGTGTTCGTCATAAAAAACTGCCCGTGCAATCCGGCAGGCGACCATGGCAATGCCGTAATTTGTGCAGCCTTTGTAGTTGAGTACCTCGTAGGCGACGTTGACGACAGCAGGACCGACACTAGTACGGTCAAGCGGTTCAGCAGGCTGGAAGTATTCCTCGAACTGTTCGCTGGGAATACCGGCAATGCTGATAAGACTCCAGGCGGGGAAGGCAGAGTTGCCATGTTCGCCTAGCATAAAACCTTCGACATTCTGCGGATTTACTTTGTAATAGGTTCCGAGTATTTGCTTGAGACGTGCTGTTTCTAAGGATGTACCTGTACCAAAAAGCTTGTTTTTAGGGTAATCAAAGAAGTTGGCTGCGTAATAGGTAGTGATATCAAGCGGATTCGTGATCATGATGATGATGGCTTCCTTGGTATACTTGGTAATGGAAGTCATGACATCTTTCATTACCTGCACATTTTTCCCGGCCAGCGATAAACGGTCACCCGGCTCGCCGGGCATAATGCTCGGGCCTGCCGCAATGATAATGACATCAGCGTCTTTGCATTCCTCATATCCTCCGGCATGGACGTAGCTGTTGGGGCTGAGGCTGAAAGGCGCTCCATGGCTGGCATCAAGTGCTTCACCTAAAGCCTTATTTTCTTTGATGTCAATGACGGCAATCTCAGCCGCCAGGTTTAGGGATAAGGCGGTATTCAATACTGCTGATCCTACATTGCCAATACCCACAATCGCTAATTTTGTCTTTTTCGTACTCATTCTATCTCCTCCATTAAAAAAACACAAATGTATTTTTCTTGCGAACGGAATCTGTTCTGCTGCTGGATATATTATAACGTTTTGTCTTAAGTGTGTCTACCGGTAAGGGAGAGCGGCCAAGGAAGAGACAAGAGGTATCGCAAAAATCCCGGCTTTTACTTTTGTCATCGAAACAAAAGTAACAAAAATTCTAGGCCTGTCTTCCAAAATGCTTGGAAAATGCTCAGTTTACTAAAATTCGTGAAACTCGCTGCGCTCAAACAGCACGAATTTCTTAACGTAAACTAAGCATTTCCCATCCTGCGGCCCGCATTTTTCCAGAAGGGCCGAAAGGAAACGAGATAACTAAACGGTGAATTGTCCCACAGCTTGTTCTAATTGGCTGGAGGAAGCAGTTAAGGCTTGGCTTGATGCTGTTATTTCTTCCAGGGCGGTAGACTGTTGCTCAAGGGAAGCGGCAATCGTTTGTGTCTGCCGCTGAATTTCGCTGCTAATCGCATCAACATTCTGCACAGCGCTCAAAACCTTGGTTCCATCTCCCATGAGAAGCTGCAGTGTTTGAGCAGAGGATCTGGCAATTTCGGCGACGCCGCCAATTTCCTGTGTTATTGTTTCAAAGGCAATGCCAGCCTGCTGGACAACTTGTGCGCCTTTTTTGACTTCTAAGGCACCTTCGGTTATTGAGGTGACGGCTAAATCTGTCCGGGTTTGGATCTTATCGATAATGCCGGTGATTTGTTGAGCGGCTGTTTGTGACTGTTCTGCGAGCTTGCGGACTTCATCGGCAACTACGGCAAAGCCACGGCCTTGTTCGCCGGCGCGTGCGGCTTCAATAGCTGCGTTAAGTGCCAGTAAATTAGTTTGATTGGCAAGCCCGGCGATAACGGTAATAATTTTACCGATTTCGTATGAGCTTTCACCTAATTCGGCAATCACTTTTGCTGATTCTCCGGTCTTGCGCTCAATGTTATCCATTTGTCCGATTGCTGTTACAATCGCCTGATTACCATCTGTAACAATTGTCAGCGTGTGGCTGGTAATGTCCGCCGTTTCCTGAGCGCTGTTTACACCGTCCTGAATACCTGCAGTTATATTTTCAACTGCTGTTAATACTCCGGCAGCAGTTTGTGATTGACGCTGTGTACCTACGGCAGTTTGTGCGGTCAGCTCTGCCACTTGGTTGGCCGACTGAGCCGATTGCTCCGCGCTGACCGTTAGTTCTTCTGCTGCAGCGGATACTTGCTGGGCAGAAAAGGCGAGCTGCTTGATTAACTGCCGCAAATTGTCGGTCATATCATTTACCACCGAGGCTAATTGGCCTAATTCATCCTTTCTCCGGATGTCGATTTTTTTGGTCAAATCACCGCCGTTATTGGCCATTTCCCGTAACTTATCAATAATGCTTTGTAGTGGCTTAGTGATCGTTTGCCTTGAGAACCAATACATGAAGACTATTGTAATAAGGCTTAGTAGTAGGTTTGCAAGTAAAATAGAGTTGGTTACCGTTGCAACCGTTTCCTCCACATCATCAATGTTGATACCGGTACAAATNNCGTCGGTGTAATGGTTCGGTAACACCTGGCTTGGCATACCATAAATTAAGGTAATAACCGGACTCCTTATTTTGCTGTGCACCTGCTATGTATTCGCGAACGGTATATGTTCCTTTACTATCTTTTACGTTGCTCCGGTCTTGGCCGACAAGTTTTGGCTGGTCGCCGTGCATAACATTAACCAGATTAGTGTTGTCAATCCAAAAGTAGCTGTTCTGGGCATAACGTATCTTGGTCGTAGCTTCTATTGCTCTAGACTGCGCCTCTTGTGGCGTTAGTGCACCCTTTTCGGCTAGTGAAGCATAGTACCCGATAAGAGAATGAATACTTTCCACATTGGTTTTCAGTTGTAGATCTTTTTCCTGATAAATGCTGCTGCGTGCCTGAGGAATGATATAGAAATAGCTGAATAAGGTAAATAACACAATAGGGACAATCGTTACAACCATTAATTTACTGCGTATCTTCATGCTAAACTCCTTTGCTACATACAATGTAATGAAATTCATTGGATAATGATAGTTATTATCGACAAACTCTTAATAAATTTCATTATATTGGTAAAGAGCAGAGATGTAAAGTTAAGAAATAACGTTAATGTTTAACTTCGTGAGAAAAATAGCGATACAGCAGGTAAAATTACTTAATCAAGTTATTTTTTTCACAAATAATGATTGCTTTTTGCGATACCGTTTCGTATACTGAATTTGAAGTGCATGGAAATTATTAGTAGATGTTCAATGACGTGTTGAAAGGGTGGGATTACTCATGTGGGAAAATCAAATTGATATTCACAAAGTAATGGAGATCCGATCGAGAACAACGGTTTATTTAGGTGTTGGGGCAATTCAAAAGGCTAAGGATATTGCAATAGCTCTGGCAGCAAAAAAAATCAGCAAGGCCGTCATTATTACCGGTAAGGGATCGCACATTAAGACAGGTGCCTGGGATGTCGTCAAAAAAGCATTAGAGGAAACAGGCATTGAGTATATTTTGTATAGTAAAATTACGCCTAATCCAACTGTTGATCAAGTAGACGAAGCAACAAAAGAGGCTCTTGCTTTTGGAGCTCAGGCTGTTATTGCTATTGGCGGCGGCAGTCCGATTGATGCAGGGAAAAGTGTTGCCATTTTACTTGCTTACCCTGATAAAACAGCCAGAGATTTATATCAATTTACGTTTAGCCCTGAAGAGGCTGTTCCCATTGTTGCTATAAATTTAACGCATGGTACCGGTACTGAGGCAGATCGCTTTGCGGTTGTGACCATACCGGAAAAAGAATATAAGCCGGCAATTGCCTATGACTGCATTTATCCGTTGTATGCGATTGATGATCCAGCCTTAATGACAATGCTGCCTCCCGATCAAACGGTGTATGTATCGGTTGATGCGGTTAATCATGTAATAGAAGCGGCTACCACTATTGGTGCCAATCCTTTTGCTATCATCCTGGCACGGGAAACAATCCAGTTAGTCCATACGTATCTGGAGGACGCAAAACGTGATCCCAAGGATTTAAAAGCTCGCTACTTCCTGCTCTATGCATCGCTGTTAGCCGGTATTTCCTTCGATAATGGCCTGCTTCATTTTACGCATGCCCTCGAACACCCGCTGAGCGGGGTTAAGCCGGAATTAACGCATGGTTTAGGGTTGGGTATTTTGCTGCCTGCAGTAGTACAGCAGATTTATCCTGCCAAATCGGAAATCCTTGCGGATATTCTTGCTCCCATTGTTCCAGGCTTGACCGGAGCACCTGATGAAGCCGCCAAAGCTTATGACGGTCTCAAAAAGTGGCTGCAAGAAGTTGGCATTAGTGGCAGCCTGGCAACAGAAGGTTTTACCGAACAGGATTTGGATAAGTTGACTCAATTGGCCTTTGAGACGCCAAGTCTGGAATTGCTGCTCAGCATGGCCCCGGTAGCGGCAACCAAGGAAACAGTATGGCAAATATACAAAAACTCGCTGTAGTTTGAAAAAATAATGCGCTCTGCCGGGGATACTTTGTCCGGCAGAGTGCATTTTGCGTCTAAAAAAGGGGACTGTCTCCATTATTGTTTTTGCTTGTATTTTTTCAGACAGTATTTTATAATAATGGCAAAGAGTATTCTCACAAACGACAAATGTATATATCCGGATGAATGTTGCGGGAGAGCGGCTGAACAAGCCCGCCGAAGAAGTGAAACTTTCAGGCACTCCATTATTGAGTAAAACCGCAAAGGGACGGAACTCTGGAGAGACTCTCTTACAGGGAGAGCGCCGAAGGGGAAACCCAGCAGATTCTGCTGATAAATCTCTCAGGCAAAAGGACAGAGAACTTTGTACGCTGCACCGTTTTCTTGTGCTGCCGTATTTTAGCGTCCGCTCGTCTTTCCAGAGTCAAATCAATTGATTTGACTCTTTTTATTTATGAATGGTTCCAGAGAGAGGGAGAAAATATGAGTAAACAAATGCCAATTGCAGCGCCGCATACCTGGGGTAAATATACCCCTGATAAGATTTTCACAGTTGTTTCAAAAGCTACACAGGCTAAAGAGGCTTACGGCAGAGAAGTAGTTGTTAATGGGGCACCAGGTACATTTCTTGATGAGACGGAAACAATTTACTGTCTTCCGACAGTTGAGTCCGTATACCGCAGTATTCCTATGAATGAGGTAGTGGCCTATTCACCCTTAGAAGGCGCTCCTGATTTCCTGGAGGCTGCCGTACAGCATGTTTTTCGTGAGTTTCGTCCTGCTGCTCATATAAAGGCAGTAGCAACGCCCGGAGGTACAGGTGCGCTGCATAATATTGTAGCGAATTATACATCAGTTGGTGATGCGGTTCTTTCCAGTGAGTGGTGCTGGGGACCGTACAAATCGATTGCTGAAGATGCGCTGCGTAAGTTTGAAACGTTTTCACTTTTTGCCGGTGACCGGTTCAATCTTGAAGAATTGGAAGAAAAAATGACAGCTCTTCTTGCAAAGCAGGAGCGGCTGGTTGTTATTTTAAATACGCCCTCCCATAATCCTACTGGTTATTCAATGACAAATGATGAGTGGAAAGCAGTGCTTAACAGTGCGAAGAGGTTAGCTGCACCAGGCCGCTTTATTATTCTGGCGATTGATGTGGCTTATTTGGACTATACGGAGGACCAGAGTGCTAGCCGTTCCTTTTTTCCGCTGTTAGCTGATTTGCCGGAAAATGTTCTGCCTATTATTTGCTTCAGCATGTCTAAAAGCTTTACACTTTATGGTCAGCGGGTTGGTGCCATGATCGGCGTGTCACCAAATGCTCAGATTGCGGATGAGTTTTTTGAAACGAACCAAATTACCTGCCGGGCTAGCTGGTCGAGTATCAATCGAGGTGCTTCCAAAGTATTGGCGACTATTTATGCTAATCCAGAGCTGATTAAACAATGTGATGAAGAGCGCGCAGCTGCGCTGAATATTATCAAGTCACGGGCCGCTTTATTCAGTTCAGAGGCTAAAGCTGCAGGGTTGGAGTTCTTGCCGTACCGTTCCGGGTTTTTCCTCACTATTCCCTGCCAAAAGCCGGAAGAAGTCTGCCAGGTACTGAATAAAGCAAATGTCTTCCTTGTTCCGCTTGCCAAGGGGATACGCATTTCAGTTTGTGCTGTTCCAACAAGTAAAATGTCGGGCTTAGCAGTAAAGATAAAAAAGGCGATCGAGCGGGTTACTGTTCAAGGCAATCAATAAACATTAACACAACAAGAAGGACTGNNCAGTCCTTCTTGTTGTGTTAATTTCCGGTAATAACAAGGAATTTGATAATTCCCTGCTGTTAGTGGTAGAATAAGTCATTCGCGTAAAAGTAGATACGCCCCCCGGAGGTAGGTATGGATAAATCAGTTGCTTTAGGAGAGCAGAAGATACGAACGTTATTATGGGACTATTCCGTTCCGGCAATTATCGGAATGGTAGTTAATGCTTTGTATAATGTGGTGGACAGTATTTTCGTAGGACAAGGCGTAGGCGAGATTGGCTTAATTGCAGTTACGATTGCCTTTCCTTTAATGATGATTCTAATGGCAGTGGGAATGTTTGTGGGGCTGGGAGCAGCTGCACTTGTTTCAATACGCCTGGGTGAACAGGATAAAGCTGGCGCAGAACTTATTTTAGGCAATGCGTTGACAATGGTTATCGGACTTGTGATCATTACGACCGCAGGTGCTCTATGGTATCTGGAGCCATTGCTGCTGCTGCTTGGCACAACACCGGATGTGCTTCCTTATGCCAAAAGCTTTATGACAATTATCCTGGCAGGCAGTGTGTTTATGCATGTCAGTTTTGGCTTAAACGGGATCATTCGTGCCCAGGGAGACCCTAAGACAGCATTGCTGACCATGCTTATCGGAGCTGTTTTAAATACGATACTCAATCCGCTGTTCATCTTTGGACTGCACTGGGGGATTGAAGGCTCAGCTTGGGCAACCGTTTTTTCGCAGGCAGTGGCAACGGTATGGGTGCTGACTTATTTTATAAAAGGCTCGGGGACACTGAAGTTAAAAAGACAGTATTTAGCTGTTCGCAGTGAAGTAGTAATCAGTATTGCTAAAATAGGTATGGCTCCTTTTTTACTGCAGATTGGGAATAGCCTGGTAATCGTGGTATTAAATTTTAGTCTTTTAAATTATGGCGGTGCTTTAGCTATTGCCGCTTTTGGAATTATCAACAGGGTACTGATGCTGATGCTTATGCCGGTAATGGGAATCAGCCAGGGTGCGCAGCCGATTATTGGTTATAATTATGGGGCAGGAAACTACCGGCGAGTTATTGCTACCGTTAAACTGGCAATTTTGGCAGCTACCGGACTATGCCTATTTGGCTTTATCTGTGTGCAGCTTTTGGATGTGCATATTATCCGGTTGTTTAATGGCAACCAGGAACTAGTTCAGCTTGGCTCAGATGGGCTGAGGTTATTTTTGCTGATGCTGCCGATCATCGGATTTCAGATTATCAGCGCTAACTATTTTCAGGCTGTCGGTAAGGCTGGCTATGCCATTGTTTTTAATTTACTGCGACAAATCATTTTGCTTATTCCCCTGATTTATATTTTGCCGAAATTTTGGGGCCTTACAGGGATTTGGCTGGCAGGCCCCATTTCCGATGTAGGAGCGGCGCTGCTAACTGGGATATTTATGTTCCGTGAATTGAAATCTCTGGCCTCGCGGGAACAAGCGGCACGTTCATAAGTTCTTCATATTTGTTTGTTATACTAGGGCCATCAATAGAAGGAGTGATGATTAAAATGAATATGACTCACTATATGGCCCTGCTTGCTGATAATCAGCCGTGGAATCTGATTATTTATATGGTAATTCCTGTTGCCTTGGCCGAAGCGCTGGTAGCTACTGAGTTTTTTACCGTTTTTCTGCGTGAAAGAGCTGGAGCCTGGCGGATTTGGAATAAACGGATCGGTATTGGCTTGGGATTTTATTTCCTGGGAATATTTTTGAATCTGATGTTTGCCGTTGTACCTACGATTGAGTGGCGCGGCGCAGCAGATATTATTGCAGTCGGTTTTTACCTGAGCGGCGTTGTTCCTCTATTTAGTATAGCGCTGCTGGAATTAGGGATAATCGGTAAAGGGAAAACGGATAATGAGAAAATGAAGCTTCACTTTATTCTTCTTACTGTATTTCTCGTTGTAGCTCATATTGCAATGGTATTTGGCATGGTGGACCCTGCTATTATGGGATGGGACCCTAATGCTGCAGGCGCTCCTCATCAGATGCATAGTCACTAACTGGATATTCACACTTGACGTGATGCTGCTTAATCGGTTACACTGATTTTGAATAGGCCTAGAGCTATGAGATGTTGAGAAGGCAAGACTCTGTTGAGTTTTGCCTTTTTTTGTTTGCCATCAGAATGTAAAGGGGAAATGTAAATGAAGACGATCGATCTCTTAAATCCTCCTGAAGTAATTTTGCGCTCTAATTGGGTAGACCGCTATGAGACGAAGGTCTCTCGCTGGCTGACACCCTGGGATGGTGCAGAGCCTGTTGATATAGGATTTATCGGAGTACCTTTATCAAAAACGTCGATCAGTGTTTCCGGTGCATCGATGCTGCCGAATGCGATGCGGGAATTGTTCAAGACAGTTACGACTTACAATGTTGATGCCGATGTAGATCTACAGGAGCTCTTGGCTCGGGATATGGGTGATATTCAAATGCATGTGACTGATCTATCCCGGTGCCATGAGAATATCGAACAAGGCATGAAAAATGCTTATGCGGCATTCCCGCAGCTTTTTCCGATACTGGTGGGAGGCGATCATTCCATTACTTATCCATCCGTAAAGGCTTTTAAGCAGCGTTTCTCCGGAAAGGTTGGCATTGTGCAGTTTGATGCTCATATGGATGTACGCAATCTCGAAGACGGAGGCCCATCCAACGGGACGCCGATTCGCAGTTTGCTTGAATCTGAGACAATAGAGGGACGGCATATTGCCCAGATTGGTATTCACAGTTTTGCTAATTCCAAACCGTATCGCGAATATGCCCGGTCTAAAGGAATTACCCAGTTTACCGCCCGGCAGGTAGCTAAAGAAGGAATCGATAATCTGGTACAAAAAGCAATGGATATTGCCGGAGACGGTACAGAAGCTATTTATGTAACAGTAGATATGGACGTTCTGGATCAGGCCTATGCGCCGGGCGTACCGGCGATGGCCCCTGCGGGCATGACTTCCTGGCAGCTGCTGGACGCGCTCTTTTTGTTAGGCCANNGGCCAAAACCCCAAGGTAAAAGGATTGGATGTTGTTTGTGTTGATCCGGTACGGGATCAGCGTCAAAGCACCATTCGTACCGCTCTATACGGGATTTTGACTTTCCTGGCTGGTTACAGTAAACGGTAGTCTGTTGAGCTGTAAATATGTTTGACATTAAAAAGCAAGTAAAATATGATTAAGAATAAGATTGGCAGAGATAAAATCAGGCTAGAGCTATGAGATGGCAGCGAGAGAAACGCTGGCTAAGAGTAGGCTGATTTTAGACAGCTTAATCGGGAAGGGCGGAATTTTGTGAGGCAGACAGAAACTATCAGCCTGGGAAAAATGGCGGTTTTTTTGGCACTCCATTCGGGAGAGGCTGAAGAAGCTATGCTAAAGCAGGGACGTGAATGTGGCTATAAGCTATATAAAGGCAGGGTCGGATCAATGGATTCGGCGAAGATTTTTGCAGCCATCGAAACTGCTGCGAAAAGAGAAGGACTGATTAATGATCAGTACCGGGAAGAGCATGCCCTGTATCATTGTATTCTGGAGGCTTATCACGGAATATGCCGGGGGCAGACCGGCCTCGGGAATATTATGCGCAGTGCAGGGCTGTTGTTCAGCATTGTCCGCGGTCCGAGACTTCCCGGAGATGAAAGTGACGGGGACTGGGTGGCAGTGGCGCTGTATGGCAGCATGGGCGCGCCCATTAAAGGCTATGAGCATGAGGTATTCGGCCTGGGGATAAACCCCGTATAAATGTATAGAATTTTGCCTAGAGCTATAAGACGATAGGAGGCAAAACCCGTAAGGGTTTTGTCTCTTTTTTTATTGCTGGACGGTACTTTTGTCTTGACACAAAAGTACCCAAAAAGTCAAGACCTGTACAAAAATGGCCTTGGAAGCAGACCTCTCTTGCTAAAATTCCGAAACTCGCTGCGCTCAAACAGTCGGAATTTCTTTACGCAAGAGAGGACTGCTTCCACCCTGCGGGGCGGCAATTTTTGTAACGGTCGGAAATACGGAGACAAAGAACAAAAGACGGGGGATAGAATATTTGGTGCAGAAATTTTGTGTCACTGGAACCGTCCCCGTGCCATATGGTGCATAAAAGTCGTAAGCTGTATTCCCTGTTTTCCGTTCTTTTTGGCCCTTCTGGAAAAAGACGGTCCGCAGGATGGGAAAAAGTCAGCTTACGTTAAGAAATCCGTTTTGTTTGAGCAAAGCGAGTTTAACGGATTTTAGTAAGGTGACTTTTTCCCAAGTCTTTTGGAAGACCAGGCCTAGCATTTTTGGTACTTTTGCAATGACAAAAGTACGAACTGGTTAGCCTTATGAAGTAGAAATGAGAGGATGGATAAAAGGTATGATGAACAACGAAATGATTGCCGGTGCCATGACAATTAAGCTGGATAATCAGCTTCCTCCTGTGCCGCATTTTGCTCCCGGTATTCGCCGGGCGCCAAGCCGGGGATTCCGGCTGACCCGGTCGCAGACGGAAATTGCGCTAAAAAACGCGCTCCGGTATGTGGCGGAAGAGCTGCACGAACAGCTGGCACCTGAGTTCCTGGAGGAATTAATCACATACGGGCGCATATATGCGTATCGTTACCGCCCGGAAGAGATGATAACAGGCCGCCCCATTGATGAGTATCAGGGGAAATGTCTGGAAGGTAAAGCTTTTCAGGTCATGATTGATAATAATTTAAGTTTTGAGATTGCCCTCTATCCTTATGAGCTTGTTACCTACGGAGAAACCGGTCAGGTATGCCAGAATTGGCTGCAATACCGTTTAATAAAAAAATATCTTGAAGAATTAACTCAGGATCAGACGCTGGTGATTCAGTCAGGTCATCCTGTCGGCCTATTTCCGTCCAAACCGGATGCGCCACGGGTCATCATTACGAATGCTTTAATGGTTGGCATGTTTGATAACCAGAAAGACTGGGAAGTTGCCGAACAGATGGGCGTAGCCAATTACGGACAAATGACGGCAGGAGGCTGGATGTATATTGGGCCTCAGGGCATCGTTCATGGAACGTTCAATACGCTGTTAACAGCAGGCAGAACCAAACTGGGTATAGCAGATGATGGTGATCTTAGAGGGAAATTATTTGTCAGCTCCGGCCTAGGCGGCATGAGCGGGGCTCAGCCTAAAGCAGTGGAAATTGCCAATGGAGTTGGGATTATCGCAGAAGTCGACTATTCCCGTATTCAGACAAGATTAGACCAGGGCTGGGTACAGCAGGTTTCGGACGACTGCGGGGAAGTATTCCGTATTGCTGCAGAATACATGAGAAAAGAGCAGCCTCTATCCATTGCCTATCATGGCAATATTGTTGATTTGCTTGCATATGCCGTAGAGCAGGATATTACGATTCATTTACTCTCTGACCAGACCTCCTGCCATGTAGCGTATGACGGAGGCTATTGTCCTCAGGGCGTTACCTTTGCTGAACGGACAGCACTCTTGGCCAGTGACCGGGCAGCGTTTGGAGAACTGGTAGATAAGTCGCTACGGCGTCATTTTGAGCTGATTGCTATTCTTGCAAGCAGGGGAACCTACTTTTTTGATTACGGCAATGCCTTTATGAAGGCTGTATACGATGCCGGTGTCAAGGAAATTTCCCGCAATGGCATTGATGATAAAGAGGGCTTTGTTTTCCCTTCCTATGTGGAAGATATTATGGGACCTGAATTATTTGATTATGGGTATGGTCCTTTCCGCTGGGTTTGCCTAAGTGGAAAGGAAGAAGATTTGATTAAGACCGATCAGGCGGCAATGCATTCTATTGATCCCACGCGGCGGGGCCAGGACCGTGACAATTATGTCTGGATCCGGGATGCACAAAAGAATCAATTAGTTGTCGGGACTAAAGCGCGTATTTTGTACCAGGATGCTGAAGGCCGGAAAAAAATTGCCCTTACATTTAACGAAATGGTGAGAAATGGTGAAATTGGGCCGGTTATGCTGGGCCGGGATCATCATGATGTGAGTGGTACCGATTCCCCGTTTAGAGAGACAGCGAATATTAAAGACGGCAGTAATATTATGGCCGATATGGCTACTCACTGCTTTGCCGGTAATGCTGCACGGGGGATGAGTCTGGTGGCTCTACATAATGGCGGCGGTGTAGGCATTGGCAAAGCCATCAATGGCGGCTTTGGACTGGTGTTGGACGGCAGTGAGCGGGTGGACGCCATTATCCGTTCAGCGATGCTGTGGGATGTAATGGGGGGCGTTGCGCGCCGCTCCTGGGCCCGTAATGAAAATTCCATTAGTACCTGCGCAGAATTTAATCAGCAGTATGCCGGGGCGGGCCACATCACACTGCCGTTTATTCCGCAGGAAGAGTTAATAAAAGCCGTTGTTAATAAGGCTTTTGCTAAATAAAAATTGAGCTTATAGAGGAGAGTTATAGATGATACTGTTGAATGGATATGATCTTACACTGGATGAAGTAGTTAGAGTGGCAAGAAATTATGAGGATGTGCAGCTAAGTGAGGCGGGAATCAAGCAGCTTGCTGCCAGCCGCGCTATTGTTGATAAGGTATTGGAAGAGGAGAATCCTGTTTATGGGATTTCCACCGGATTTGGTGATTTTAGCAGGGTCTTTATTTCTAAGGATCAGCGGGAGAAGCTGCAGCGTAATCTCATTTTGAGTCATGCTGCCGGAGTGGGTGAAAAGCTGCCGGAAGATGTTGTCCGGGCGGCTATGCTGCTAAGGGCTAATTCTCTGAGCAAAGGCTATTCCGGTATTCGACCGGCAACGGTAACCATGCTGCTGGAAATGCTGAACCGGCGCGTTTATCCTGCTGTACCCTGCAAGGGCTCGGTAGGAGCAAGTGGAGATTTGTCTCCTCTTTCCCATATGGTGCTGGTTATGATGGGAGAGGGGCAGGCTTTTGTAAATGGTGAGCTGGTAAGCGGTGCGGCCGCGCTGGCCAAAGTCAATCTCCAGCCTATTGTATTGGGCGGTAAAGAAGGGCTGGCACTGATTAATGGCACGCAGGTCATGACAGCGGTAGGATGCCTGGTGTGGTATGATGCCGTAGATTTAATGAAGACGGCAGATATTGCGGCAGCTCTTTCGCTGGAGGCCCTCAAAGGAACCCGGACTGCCTTTGATCCCCGGATCAGCCAGGTGCGGCCTCATCAAGGGCAGATTGCAACAGGAGCAAATATTTTGCAGCTTACAGATGAAAGCGGCATTATCTCCTCCCATGCTAACTGCACTAAAGTTCAGGATGCTTATTCGCTGCGCTGCGTACCGCAGGTACATGGTGCCTCAAAGGACGCTTTGCGCCGTGTGGAGGAAACGCTGACAATTGAAATTAATGCGGTTACCGATAATCCATTAATTATGCCCGATGATGAAGACGTCATATCGGGCGGCAATTTCCATGGTCAGCCGGTAGCTTTAGTCATGGACTATCTTAAGCTGGCTGTTGCGGAAATTGGCAACATTTCCGAAAGGCGTATCAACCGTCTGCTAGATGCCCATTTAAGCGAGCTGCCGCCCTTTTTGACCGCCTATCCGGGTGTGGATTCAGGTTTAATGATCACCCAGTATACGGCCGCTTCGCTGGTATCGGAAAATAAGGTGCTCGTCCATCCAGCCAGTGCTGACTCGATACCAACCTCGGCTAATCAGGAGGACCATGTCAGCATGGGGACAATTGCCGCACGTCAGGGAAGAGAGATTCTCGAAAATGTACGGTATATACTGGCAGTAGAGTGCTTGTCGGCTGCACAGGGGATTGATTTTCTCCTGCCGTTGGTTCCGGGCACGGGAACGGGTGCGGCCTGCCGTATTATTCGTGAAGTAGTTCCTCACCTGGATGAAGACCGGATTCCAGCACCGGATATTGAAACGATCTATCAGTTGATGGTAAATGGCTCACTGGTGAGAGGAGTAGAAGAGGCTATAGGGAAGTTGGCTGTTTAAAGAGCCTTTGAGTGCTGAGGAGGACAGACGAATATGGCAACAATCATAAAAAATATTGGTTTACTGGCAACTCCCACAGGAACTGTGGCCCAAAAGGGAGAGTCCCAGGGACAGATTCAGTTTATCGCTGATACTTATATTATGATGAAAGATGGCCTGATTGAAGAAATCGGTAAAGCGGGGACTGGAAAAGGCTGGACAGGGGGAGCCGGCGATACGGTTATCGATGCACAGGGATTGTTGGCTACTCCTGGCCTGGTCGATGCCCATACGCATCTGCTGTTTGCCGGGTGGAGGCAGCGAGAGCTGGCCTTTAAACTCAAGGGGCTAAGCTATCTTGATATACTGGCTAAGGGCGGCGGGATTTTGCATACGGTAGAGCAGACCCGGAAAGCTTCTGTTGATGAGTTGATTCTACAGGGCATAAAGTCGCTGGATATTATGCTTGCTCATGGGACTACTACCTGTGAAGTAAAAAGCGGCTACGGCCTGACGACAGAGGCCGAGTTGAAGTCGCTGCGCGCCATCAGGCAATTGGGTGACATGCATGCTGTAGATGTTGTATCGACCTTTATGGGCGCTCATGCTGTGCCGGTGGAATATAAAGGGCGCAGTGCAGAATATGTCCGACTGTTGTGTGAAGAGATGATTCCGCATGTCGCCCAAGAGCGTCTGGCAGAGTTCTGTGATGTCTTTTGTGAGACTGGTGTGTTCACGGTAGCTGAATCGGAGCAGATATTGGAATGCGGTAAGCGCTGCGGCTTAATGCCGAAAATTCATGCCGAAGAAATTACTACTCTCGGTGGAGCGGAATTGGCAGGCAAAGTGAAAGCAATCTCTGCCGAGCATTTAATTCATGCTGACGATAAAGGGCTGGCAGCTATGGCAGCAGCAGATGTGATTGCCGTTCTGCTGCCAGGTACTTCTTTTTATCTGGGCGAAGCATTCGCCAGGGCAAAAGAGATGATTGAGCAGGGCATTGCAGTAGCTGTGGCAAGTGATTTTAATCCCGGCTCCTGCCCCAATGAGTCACTTCAGATTCCTATGAATATTGCGTGCCTGAAGTACCGGCTGACGCCTGAACAGGTGTTAACTGCCGCTACGCTCAATGGAGCAGCGGCAATTCACCGGTCCGCCCTGGTGGGCAGCATCGAGCCGGGCAAGCAAGGTGATATCGTGATTTGGAATGCTCCGGATTTAAATTTTCTCTTCTATCACTGGGGAGTGAATCAGGTGAAAACAGTTGTTAAACGGGGGCAGCGGGTAGTAGGATAACGAAGGTGCTGCCGGACTAACGCTTGCGGCAGCACCCTTTTGCTTTCGGTTTTATTAAAAGGCAAACACACAGTTATGTACTTTTGTCTTGATA